>NZ_JBSIOT010000003.1:0-415093 GCF_053613335.1 Bacillus sp. LR--39
TCAAACTCTCCGATAAAGTAGTTTGACTGACTACGCACATCGCTGTGCGATTTATTTAAAACTTTGAATTAACAGGTACGTTTTGTCTTGTTTAGTTTTCAAAGATCATTATAATGGAGCGGGTGATGAGAATCGAACTCACGACATCAGCTTGGAAGGCTGAGGTTTTACCACTAAACTACACCCGCATTTGAATTGGCGCGCCCGAGAGGAGTCGAACCCCTAACCTTTTGATCCGTAGTCAAACGCTCTATCCAATTGAGCTACGGGCGCTTATCAGGCGACTTAACTATCATACTACCAATCAGTTATGATGTCAAGTGTTTTTTTTATTTCTTTTCGAAGTCTTTTTCTCGACCTTATTTATTATACACGCTTTTGAGAATTTGTAAAGTCTTTTTTTAAAAGATCATTTTCTCATTTGTCGTTATCGCTTTGTTCATCAGCGACGTTTAATAATATACCATGCACTTCAAATTAGGTCAACACTTTTACGAAACTTTTTTCTCACTTATTATTCCCTTCTATATAATAAATAAAAAAGCAGGATTCCTAGGAACCCCGCGTCTATTCAGATTACCCGCTCACCTCAGCTTCTGCGCTATTACGATCTGTTTTTTCATAAGCACGGAAGTTTTGTTCAAGCTGTTCGAGCGACAGACCTTTCGTTTCCGGAAGAAACCTTTTCACAAATATAACGGACGCTACCCCTAACAGGACAAAAATGAAGAAGGTTGCAGACAATCCGATGTTTGCGAGCAGGATCGGAAAAGTTAAACCCACAAGGAAGTTCACGATCCAGAGGCAGAAGACAGTGACCCCCATACCAAGTCCCCGCAATCGAAGCGGGAATATCTCCGACAGCATCAGCCAGGTCACCGGAGAGACAGCCCCCTGCTGAAACGCAAGGAAAGTGACTGTTAATGAAAGAACCACATAAGGAAGAGCAGGCGATCCTTTCAGCACGACAGACAGAACTCCGATCAAAAGCAGCACCGCAGTCGTTCCGATCAGCCCCGTCACCAGCATCGGACGGCGGCCGACTTTACCGAGAAGCCATATTCCCACAAAAGTCGCGAGCACCGAAATCACACCGTTAGCGATATTGCCGATTAATGCGGCTTTTGTCTCGAAACCGGCATCTTTTAAAATTTGAGTTCCATAATACATAATTGAATTCACGCCGGTGAGCTGCTGCACTACCGCAATTCCGATCCCGATAAACACAATGCGGCGCACCCACGGAACGGCAAGATCCTTAAAAGTCGCCTGCTCCATCTCAGCTTCCTTATGAAAGGCAGATTCAATCTCAGCGAGCTCAGACTTCGCTTTCTCTTCATTCCTTATTCGCCGGAGAACGTGCAGAGCATCTTCTTTTCTTCCTTTAGAAACCAACCAGCGCGGACTTTCAGGAACTTTCAGCATACCGAAAAACAAGAATAACGCCGGAAGGGCCGCGATAACGAGCATATAACGCCAAGCGTGAGAGGTATCACCAAGCACATTGCCGATGATAGCATTACACGTGAAGGCAAGCAGCTGGCCCGTTACAATCATCAATTCATTTTGGGTAACCATTCTCCCTCGGCTTTCCGCCGGCGACATTTCAGCCAAATATGCCGGAACGGTTACGGATGCTCCCCCGACGGCAAGCCCCAGCAGAAAACGGGAGATGATCATAACCGATACGTTAGGCGCCAGTGTACATCCAAGCGTTGCTGCAAAGAACAAAACGGCAAGGATAAGGATATTTTTACGTCTGCCGTTATAGTCCGACAATCTCCCTCCGAAAACCGCGCCGATCGCAGCCCCCAAGAGCAAGGAGCTCGCCACCATCCCTTCAGTCAAAGCGGTAAGATTAAGCTGGTCAGCTTCCGCCATAAACGGCAGCGCCCCATTAATTACACCGGTATCGTAGCCGAAAAGAAGTCCCCCGAATGTCGATACTAAAATGATGGTTCTCAAAAATGAATGCTGGCTGCTATTTTTATTCATCTTCAAATCCTCCTAGTTTTTACACAGAGATAATATCGGAATATTCAGTTATCAATGTTTACACCTATAACGTCTGCATACAATTTCTGACTGTCCAAAACAGTTATATAAGAAGAAAATACTCCGAAAGCGTTATCATTTATAGTGATTATTCGCTCTCCCCTCTCGCCAAATTGTTACTTTATAGTTACTTTTTAGTAAAGTTATAATGATATTATTGGCACTTATGTTATTATCATAATTTTAAAAGCGCTTTCAGTCAATAAATATTTCAGAAAATTTTATAACTTACCTATATTATACCCACACATAATCAATTTACGTTTTCCATTAATGCATTTTCGTAACACGCTCAACGAATTACCCCGATTGTAATCAATAATTGATTATATATTGAAAACCCCCAACTGCTGATTGGGGGTTTTTGATTTATTCTTCGTTTATTGTAACGATCGTTCTTCCTCTCGCTTCTCCTTTTAAAAGGGCAGGAAGCGTATTCGGCAGCTCTTCAAGTGTAATTTCCTTTTGAATAAAGGCCTCCAGATCTGCAGGCTTGAAGTCATCAGCTAAACGCTGCCATGTTTTCTTTCTTGTCTCCATCGGACAGAATACGGAATCGATTCCCAAGAGACTGACGCCGCGCAATATAAACGGAAAGACTGTAGCCGGGAGTTTCGTTCCCGCTGTCAGTCCGCTCACAGCAACTGATCCGCCGTACTGAATCTGGCTGAGAACTGAAGCAAGCGGCTCACCTCCGACCGGATCGACGGCCGCTGCCCATTTTTGCTTTTGCATTGGTTTTAACGTGCCGTTATACACTTCATCACGGTGAATGACCGTCTTTGCTCCGAGGCTCTTCAAATAGCCGCTTTCGTCTTCTTTTCCCGTACTGGCCTCAACCTCGTAACCTAAGGTTGAAAGAATGGAGACGGCAAAGCTTCCGACGCCGCCTGTCGCTCCCGTGACCAGCACCTTCCCTTTTTCAGGAGCGGCATGGTTTTCTTCAAGACGCTGAACGGACAATGCGGCAGTGAAGCCGGCGGTTCCGATCGTCATGGCTTCTTTAAGTGTCAGACCTTCAGGCAGCGGCACAATCCAATCTGCCGGAATGCGGGCCATCCCGCTATAACCGCCAAAGCGGGAAACACCTATGCCGTAGCTTGTCGCAATGACTTTGTCCCCCTCTTTGAAACGGGCGTCATCTGAGGAAACGACGATTCCCGCTAAATCAATTCCCGGCACGAAAGGATACGACGTTACAATCTTGCCGTCAGGAATGGCAGCCAAGCTGTCTTTATAATTCACCCCTGAATAGCAAACCTTAATCAGCACTTCACCCTCGGGAAGGTCCTGAACCGCCAGCTCCCGTACGCTGACTGAAAACCGGTCTTCACGTTGATCGACTACTAACGCTTTAAATTGATCTGTCATCACTACGTCTCCTTAAAATGAATTGAATGGCTTTGGAAAAGCATAGAATAAGTTTGATTTGATTTCAAATGTCCTGCCCCGTGTAGTATGATCAAAAGTAAAAACAGCGAAAGAGTGGTTACGCAGCATGTCTGATAAACAAAACAAAGATAACAAAAACAACAACAGCAGCAATCAGCCATTACCGGACATTATTCATACCGCCGTTTTCAAGGCGCCGATACAAGTTGTCTGGGATACGGTCTCCACTGCGGACGGCCTGTCTCTCTGGTTTATGCCGAATGATTTCACACCTCAAGAAGACAGTGAGTTTCAGCTGGAATCTCCGTTCGGTCCGTCTCCTTGCAAGCTGCTGGATATTGAAGCGCCGTACCGCCTTTCTTTTTCGTGGGATACGGAAGGCTGGATCGTTTCTTTTGTCTTAAAGGAAACGGAAAGCGGAGATACGGAATTCACTCTCATTCACGGCGGATGGAAAGAGCCGGAAGCCGTTATCAATAAAGTCAATCGGAAAAGCTCCGAGATTCACAGTACGATGGATCAAGGATGGAACGGGCTTGTCAACACGAAACTTCGCGGGACGGTTGAGGCTTAACACAAAAGGACGGACACGGTTTCCGTCCTTTTTTTGATGCCGATACATAAAAACTGACTTTGCAAAGACACTAACAGAAGAACCGAAAACTTCTTTCAGGGGGCGCTGTTTATGTATTATTACAAAGAAGAGCTGATCAATATCATTAAACCGGACAAGCCGGACCCGGCCGCAGCCAAGGTGCTTCAGGAAATTTTAGGCGGGCACTACGGAGAAATGCGGACGATGATGCAATACTTTTTCCAAAGCTCTAATTTCAGAGGAAAAGAAAAACAGTTCCGTGACCTGCTTCGCGGTGTATTTTTAGAAGAGATCGCACACGTTGAACTCGTCCAAAGTACGATCAATGCGCTGCTAGATGAAAGCGGCGCTGAGGGCCCTGGAAATCAGGCAGCAGATCAGGCGCCGCTTGACGAAGCAGTGAAACACGCCAATCCGCACCATTTTATCATCGGGGCGCAAAGTTCTCTTCCTGTAGACGCCGGCGGCAATCCATGGAACGGGTCTTGGGTATACAACCACGGGAACCTGATTTCCGATTTATTGGACAATGTCGTGCTGGAATCAACCGGCGTGCTGCAAAAGACGCGCATTTATGAAATGAGTTCAAATCAGACGTTCAGAGAAACACTCGGTTTTCTGATCGTCCGTGACAACGCCCATCAAAATGCATTTACAAAAGCGTTGGAAACACTGGGTGTCGAATGGGGCAAATTATTTCCCGTGCCGAATTATGATATTGAAAAATACCCGGAATGCCGGAAATTCGTTGAGATGGGTTATCATAATACCCAATTTAATTTCAGACTGGATCCGACACGGATCGGAGAAATTCTGCAGGGAACGACGCCGAGCCGAAACGGCGGCGAATTAAGTGTCTCCGAGCCTCCTAAAGGTTTCCCCGTGCCGGAACTTCCTGAACTTCCGAATGAGCACAGCCCCGGACTGAAAGATATGAACTTGTAACAAAAAACGCCTGTTTCGGGCGTTTTTTGTTTTTCTGAATATGAGGTTTGAATGTGTTTAAAACGGGGAATATAAGCCGGGAGATCTTGCCATACGGCCGTTATTATAATGTGAGCACATTGCTGTACATACTTCGTTTCGAAAGTTGTCCTAATTTTCCAGCCGGCCGGCTGGGTATGTTTGAATGATAATGGGAATTATGTAAAGAGAACAATGTCTTTTCTAAGGAGGCAGCGAATGTCTAAGCAAGGAAACTTCCAGAAAACTATGTCACTTTTTGATCTTATTTTAATCGGCATGGGAGCCATATTCGGTTCGGCATGGCTGTTTGCCGTCAGTAACGTCGCCTCTAAAGCGGGCCCATCAGGCGTTTTTTCCTGGCTGATCGGCGGGGGAATCATCTTATTGATCGGCTTGGTTTATGCGGAACTGGGCGCCGCGCTGCCGCGGACCGGGGGAATTATCCGGTATCCCGTATATTCACACGGACACCTCGTCGGATATTTAATTTCCTTTGTCACCATTGTGGCATACACGAGTCTTATTTCTATAGAAGTCACGGCCGTCCGCCAATACGTGGCGTATTGGTTTCCCGGTTTGACCGTAAAAGGCTCCGATTCTCCGACAATTGCCGGGTGGATATTGCAATTTGCGCTGCTCTGCCTGTTCTTCCTCCTCAATTACTGGAGTGTCAAAACCTTTGCGAAAGCAAACTTCATTATTTCGATTTTTAAATATGTCGTACCGATTACGGTAATTGTGGTACTGATTTTTCATTTTCACCCGGGCAATATGACCGTTCACGGATTCGCGCCTTTTGGTTTCACTGGAATTCAGGCCGCGATTTCCACAGGCGGCGTCATGTTTGCATACCTTGGGCTGCATCCGATTGTGGCTGTCGCGAGTGAAGTTCAGAATCCGAAGCGAAACATTCCGATCGCATTGATTGTCTGTATTATCGTTTCTACTATTATTTACACCGTGCTGCAGCTCACTTTTATCGGGGCGATCCCGGCGGATACCCTGAAGCACGGATGGCCGGCTATCGGGACTGAATTCTCCCTTCCGTTCAAAGATATCGCCGTTTTGCTCGGTTTGGGGTGGCTGGCGACATTGGTCATTTTAGATGCGATTTTATCACCGGGCGGTAACGGAAATATCTTTATGAATACGACTTCACGTCTCGTCTATGCCTGGGCCAGAAACGGAACATTATTCAGCATTTTTTCTAAAGTCAATAAAGAAACCGGGACACCGCGTGCCTCCCTTTGGCTTTCGTTCGGTCTGGCTGTTTTTTGGACGCTTCCGTTCCCTTCTTGGAACGCTCTTGTCAACGTATGCTCCGTCGCATTGATTCTGTCTTATGCGATTGCGCCGATTTCTTCTGCGGCGCTGAGAGTCAACGCGAAGAATATTAACAGACCGTTTTATTTAAAAGGGATGAGCATCATCGGACCGCTGTCGTTTATTTTTACCTCTTATATTGTATATTGGTCCGGATGGCGCACCGTATCCTGGCTTCTCGGTTCTCAAATTGTCATGTTTCTGATCTATCTTTGTTTCAGTAAATATGCTCCCAAAGATGATGTCAGCATACGCCAGCAGCTGAAATCAGCATGGTGGATTGTCGGCTTTTATGTCATGATGCTGATTTTCTCCTATCTCGGCTCGTTCGGCCACGGATTGGGCATTATCAGCAATCCGCTTGACCTGATTCTGATCGCCATCGGTTCGCTCGGTATTTATTACTGGGCAAAATATACGGGACTGCCGAAGGCTATGATCGACAGTGATAAATGACGAATGCCGGAAAGAAGTATGGTCTTCTTTCCGGTATTTTTATTTTAAGGGATGACAAAAAAGCGAATGTGCGATAAAATGAATGACAGTCATTCATAAAAGGAGGAACCCCTCTATTGGCAAAACAAAGCTCGGGAAAATACGAAAAGATCCTGCAAGCCGCGATTGAAGTCATTTCTGAAAAAGGATTAGACAAAGCATCCATTTCAGAAATCGTCAAAAAAGCCGGAACGGCCCAAGGGACGTTTTACTTATATTTTTCTTCTAAAAACGCACTGATATCCGCGATTGCAGAAAACCTGCTCGACACTACGCTGGACAGGATAAAAGGGAAAACGGACGGTTCTGAAGATTTTTGGACGTTGCTGGACATTTTGGTAGATGAGACATTTCACATCACCCGGCTTCATAAAGATATTATCGTTCTCTGTTATTCCGGTCTTGCCATCGATCATTCGATGGAGAAATGGGAAGCCATTTATCAGCCTTATTATTCCTGGCTGGAAGGCGTGATCAATACGGCCATTGAACAGGGTGAGGTCCACAGCGGCATTCATGTCAGATGGACGGCCAGAACGATTATCAACGTTGTCGAGAACGCGGCTGAACGGTTTTATATCGGCTGTGAACAGGATGTCGATCTTGAAGTATATAAAAAAGAAATATTCAGCTTTCTCAAAAGAAGCTTGCAGAAATGATTGGCGGAGACCGATCATTTTTGACCGCTGCAAAAATGACTGACATTCATTCATAACTAACTGAGGTGACTGTATCATGTATTGGCTGCTTGTATTGATAGCCGGACTGTTAGAAGTAGTTTGGGCGTCCGCCCTGAAGCATGCGGATTCGCTTTTTGATTGGATTGGTATTTTCCTTCTGATTGCCGTCAGCTTTCTGATGCTGATCCGCTCTTATAAAAAAATTCCGATGGCTGCCGCATATACCGTTTTTGTCGGAATAGGCACCGTCGGCACATATGTAACGGGCGTCATTTTAGGCGAATCGTTTTCAATCGGGCAAATATTCTTTTTGGCTTTGCTGTTGTCCGGCATTTTAGGAATGAAGGTATTTACGAAAGAAACTGAAACAAGGGGTGAACATTAATGGCATGGCTGCTGTTATTTATTGCCGGAGCGGAGGAAGTTGTAGCGGCCGTTGCCATGAAACATATTGACGGTTTTAAAAAAAAGTGGCCGCTGATTGTCATGGTAACAGGCTTTATGCTTTCATTCTTTTGCCTTTCCGGAGCGATGCAGGTTCTTCCCACAGGTGTCGCGTATGCGGCTTGGACCGGCATGGGAAGCATCGGCGTTTCGGCCGTGAGCATACTTTGGTTTAAAGAAAAATTCAATCTGTCACAATTGGTGTCTCTGGGGCTTATCCTCATCGGTGTCATCGGCTTAAAACTGACAGCGTGACGGCCTGAGACAGCTTTTCAAATAAAAAACAAAGGACCCTAAGCGGGCCCTTTGTTTTTTTATGCTGTTTTGATCTGTTCCGCTTTTCCCGCTCCGACTCCGAAAATGAAGATCAGAACGGAGACTGCGATCAGCATGAATAACGGAACCGTCCAGCCGTGCGTGATGTCATGCAGCAAACCGAATACGAGCGGCCCGAACGCGGCAAGCAGGTATCCGAATGACTGGGCCATGCCGGAAAGCGCCGCGGCTTCATGAACATGCCGGGTCCGCAGACTGAAGAACATCATCGCCAAGCTGAATGCACATCCTCCCGCAATTCCGATCAAAATGACCCATAGCGGAGTGAGAGCCGGGCTTCCGAAAAGAACGCCGGCAATGCCGATAAGGAAAAATAAAGCCGTCAGTCCGGCGAGTGCGCGCTGATTTTTCATTTTAGCGGCAGCGATCGGCACGATAAAAGTAATCGGCAGGACTGAGAATTGCATTAATGAAAGCATCCATCCCGCCTTACTTGAGCTGAGTCCATTCTGCTGAAGAATTTCCGGCAGCCAAGCGATGACGGTGTAAAAAATAAGGGATTGCAGCCCCATGAACATCGTCACCTTCCAAGCAAGCGGAGACCGCAGCAGACTGCTTTTCTTCTCTCCGTTTGTCCCAGTCGTGCGGACGGGCAGTTCGCGTCCTCGCATTTGCGGAATCCACATGACAAACGCAATGAAAGAAAGGATAGCCCAGCAGCCGAGCGCGCCTTTCCAGCCTAACCCCGCTGAAGAGGCGATCGGCACGCTGATGCCGGATGCAATCGCGCCGCACAGATTCATAGAAACCGAGTAGACGCCGGTCATGATGCCTAAATTTCCGGGAAACTTATGTTTAATGAGACTCGGCAGCAGGACGTTGCATACGGCGATCGACAATCCCAACAGGATCGTTCCGAAAAAGAGAGTGCCGATTCCGGCGATGGAGCGCAGCAGAGTTCCGGCTGTCAGGACAATTAATGATGACAGTAAGACAATCTCGGTCCCGAAGCGCCGGGACAATAAAGGAACAAACGGCGACAGACATGCAAAGGCCAAAAGCGGCACTGTCGTAATGGTGCCGGCAGCCGCATTGGTCATGCCAAGGCTGTCCCGAATTGAGGAAACGAGCGGTCCGACCGATGTCAGAGGCGCTCTGAGGTTGGCCCCTATCAATATGACTCCGATGACCAGCAATATCAGTTTTTTACGCTGACTTGCTTGCAGAATTTGATGTTCGTCTTTAATTTTCATGTTCATCCTCCATGTGTATTGTATCTTTAAATACTCTGATGTATTGGTTGACGGCCTCCATGGCCTGATCCGGTTTCTGTCCGATAATCGCGGCGGCAAGCTGGGTGTGGATCCGGATAGCAGGGGTGATTTCCAACAGGTTATGGACTGACGCACAAAGCGCCTCCGTCATATGCTCGTAAAGATCAGAAAGCATGTTGTTATGGGCCGCCTGTACAATGGTTTTGTGCAGCTTAATGTCGGCTTCGGCATACCGTTTTCGATCTTCATTTTGCAAGGCCGCTTCACATTCATCCAAGCATGCCTTCAGTGCTTTCAGGTCTTCGTCATTACGCCTTTCCGCCGCCAATCGTGCAGCTTCTCTTTCGAGTGCGTATCTGACTTCTAATGTTTCAAGCAAATTTGATTTTTTAATATGGCGGTAAAATGCCGCGCCGAGAACACTGGATGAGCTGACATACGTACCGCTCCCCTGCCTTGTCTGAAGCAGGCCGGCATGTACGAGCGCCCGAATAGCCTCACGCAATGTGTTTCGGCTCACATCAAATTGCTTCATTAAATCCAGCTCAGGGGGAATGCGCGTCCCGACCGGCCATTTATCCGATTGAATTAACGATTCAATTTGCGTCACCACTTGTTCTACGAGCGACAGTCTGCTTGTTTTGGATATCTCCATCAAAACACCTCTGAAATTTGTAGGATGATTCTATCATTGGGTAATATAACATAAAAGAAGCGAAGATGTAAATCAGCGGCAACAAAAAAAGAGTGAGTTTTTCTCTCACTCTTCGGCGCTTTTATGAACGTTTTATATTGACTGAGGTCACGACAAACTTGTCATGACGGTGGCGGGAAAATGAATATTCAAAGGGAGTGCCGTTGTCCAAAAAGCCTACATGCTCGACTTCAAGTATCGGGTCATCCGGCCGGCAGCCGAGATATTGCTGATCCATATCATCCGACTTGCACGCTCTGATTTTTCTGTGTGAGCCTGCGATTTTGAGCTGCAGTTCCCGCGTAATATGATCATAGATGGAATGGTTGAGCACCTCGTCATTAATGCCGGGTATAAGGCTCGCCGGCATGTACGTTTTTTCAAGAACGTACGGTTCGCCCTCAACAATTCTGAGCCTTACTACATAATAGACGGGAGTCTTTTCATCGATGGCCAAATGTGCGGCGACATCTTGAGACGGAAACTGCACTTCAAACCGGATGACTTTGCTCTTGATATTCTTTCCTTTTAACAAATTGCTCAGGCCGAGAATTTCGTTGCTGACTACGTGAACGTGCTCATCCTGCATGGCTGATTGAATGATAAACGTGCCGTGCCCTCTTTTTCTGAAAAGCATCCCTTCAGCCGCAAGTGTATCAAGCGCCCGCTTCATCGTCATCCGGCTGCACCCGAACTCCGCAGCGAGCGTCTTTTCATCCGGGATCGGCTGATCTATGTCATATACACTGCTTTTAATCCTCTTTCTCATTTCGTTGGCGATTTTTTCGTACTTATTCATCGGTTTCCTCCGGCTGTATAATGTTTGATCTGTATAGACTCCTTACGGTTATCATAAATTTTTTTCCCTGCTTCATCAATGACGTTACAGCCGCCGATATTGAAATTTGAAAGGATTTCCTCGAATTTTCTATGGAATATCCCTCACTATTATGGTAGAATTTTTTGCAGAAACGGACACAACCGAATATTGCATACATTGTATAACCTCAATGATATGGTTTGAGGGTGTCTACCAGGAACCGTAAAATCCTGATTACAAAAATTGTCCCGTACACTTTTTGTAATCAGGATTTTTTATTTTCTAAAAAATAAAAAAAGGAGTATCTGTACATGAATTTCAAAGTATTTCTGCTTGCAGCATCTACCATCGCAGTCGGATTGGTTGAATTAATTGTGGGCGGTATTCTTCCGCAAATCGCTTCCGACTTAGATATATCCATCGTCAGCGCGGGGCAGCTGATCAGCGTGTTTGCGCTCGGTTACGCGGTATCCGGCCCGCTGCTTTTGGCAGTGACGGCAAAGGCTGAACGAAAGCGTCTTTATTTAATCGCACTGTTTATTTTCTTCCTAAGTAATCTGGTCGCTTATTTCAGTCCCAATTTCGCCGTACTTATGGTGTCACGGGTGCTCGCTTCCATGAGCACAGGGCTGATTGTCGTCCTTTCTTTAACGATTGCTCCTAAAATCGTGGCGCCTGAATACAGAGCGCGGGCGATCGGCATCATTTTCATGGGGTTCAGCTCCGCAATCGCTTTAGGCGTGCCTGTCGGCATTATCATCAGCAATGCCTTCGGATGGCGCGTTCTGTTCTTGGGAATCGGCGTATTATCTCTCATTTCCATGCTGATTATCAGCGTCTTTTTTGAAAAAATACCTGCTGAAAAAATGATTCCGTTTCGTGAGCAGATCAAGACGATCGGGTCCGCCAAAATTGCCAGCGCACATCTTGTCACCTTGTTTACATTGGCGGGGCATTACACACTCTATGCCTACTTTGCGCCTTTTTTGGAAAGAACGCTTCATTTGAGTTCCGTTTGGGTCAGTGTATGCTACTTTTTGTTCGGTCTGTCAGCGGTATGCGGCGGCCCGTTCGGAGGCTGGCTGTATGACCGTTTAGGGGCATTTAAAAGCATCATGCTTGTGACCGTTTCTTTCGCTCTGATCCTGTTTATTCTTCCGCTGACAACGGTTTCTTTAATCATTTTCCTGCCTGCGATGGTGATCTGGGGATTGCTCAGCTGGAGCCTTGCGCCGGCGCAGCAAAGCTATTTAATCAAAATTGCGCCTGAGTCTTCCGATATTCAGCAAAGCTTCAACACGTCCGCTTTGCAGATCGGCATCGCGCTCGGGTCAGCCATCGGCGGCGGAGTGATCGGACAAACCGGTTCTGTCACAGCAACAGCCTGGTGCGGCGGTTTGATTGTCATTATCGCTGTCGCGTTAGCTGTATTCTCTTTAACGAGACCCGCTTTGAAAAGAAAATCCGCATAAATGTGAGACCGCAAAAAAGCCAAAGGAGTTCCTTCGGCTTTTGCGGTCTTTTTATTTTGCGGCAGCAAGCTCGTCTTCTGTCACCCATTTATGATTGGTTACTTTTTGGCCGCCGTCAGTCGGTGTATAGTCGACCATATACACGGTTGTCTTTTTGGCTGAATCAATAACGGCTTCGGCGCCCTTCATGCCTTTCATATGGGATGCCTCGATCACGGCCTTGTCACCCGGTTTTAACGTTTTATCACCGGCGCCCTTCAGCTCTTCCTGAATGACCCATTTATGATCTTCGACGCGCTTTCCTCCCGTTTTCGGAGTGTAAGATACACTGTAAACCGTTGTATCATAAGCACCTTTTACGGTTCCTTGTGCATTTTTCATGCCTTTCATATGAGAAGCTAAAATCATGACGTCACTGCCGACTTTATAAGTCGGATTTTCGGCCTTCTTTAAACCTTTCGGCACCTCGGATGAACCTGAGTGATTCATGTCTTCGTGAGAGTGCGTTTCTTTGTCTTTCGCTTTTTCGCTTCCTCCTGAAGATTGGCTGTTGCATCCGGCAAGCGCCAGAACGGGGATCAGGAGAAACATGCTGAATAAAAATAGTCTCGCTTTCATTTCAAGAACTCCTTTGCCTTTTTGATTTTTCACTTTCCCTTTCGTTTCTTCAGTAAAACAAAAAGATGGCCTGTCATTTCTCCTAATTCTTCAAATCTCTCTTTATTGCCTTTCATCAGGTGAAATTGTTCACAAAATGTACACATTAATGGAGATGCAGTATAATTCAATTATCAGATAATAGGGGGAACTCATCATGAAAACGAAGGTTTTTGCGGTGGTATTGGGCGCTGTTTTAATGATTGCGGGGTTGGTTTTGGCAGAAGTTTCGCTTTATATGGAATACATCACAATGCTCGGAGCTATGATTTTTTCTTCTATATTTATGTCAGAGCCGAAAAGAAAATTTCGCGTCATCAAAGGGGTTTGACTTTTCTATTACCGCCGTCTTCTCAGGACGGCGGTTTTGTTTTGCATGTCACTCAATCTATCCGCACAGCCGTTTCTTCTGTGCCGTCCTGATATAAAACAAAATGCGGGGCTCTGTGTGCTTTATCACCTGCAAATTCAATTTCAAGCGGCAGCGCCCTGACAAAATAACGGGTTTCCGTCATTGGGAATAATTCGAATGGTGTCTGCCCGTCTATTGTAAGATACAATCGGTTTTCTTTTACCGCCACCGATGCATGTGTGTCATCCTGAAATGAGTAATTGCCGGTAAATCTGCTGTAATTCGCAGGATCGATATCTGCTTTTTTCTGATCTGCCGGACGTTTCGGAATCACGTATGGCTGATCAAATAAGATGTTTACAGCCGCGGCAATTACGGCTTGTTCAAATTGATACGATTGTTCCATATTGCTTAGATAAATCAATGTTTTATTCTGGTCAATATACCGGATCATCAGAGTTGAATAGCCCGGCCAGCCTCCGTCGTGACTGATAACCTTCCCTTTTTGCCGGCTGTTTTGAATCATCCAGCCAAATCCGTATCCGAATTGCTCTTCTTCATTCCAATAGCCCGGTGTAAACGCTTGATCTTTAGACTCTTTGCTGATGATTTCTTCTGTATAAAGAGCCTGATCAAACAGATATAAATCTCTTATAGCGGAGTTAACGGTTCCGTCACCTTGAATCCCGTCAAGAAAGACGACATAATCGGTTTCCTCAAGTTCATCCGGCAGCACATATTCTCCGGAATGAACATCATACACATAGCCATATGCATAGTTCGGGATGTTTTCTTTACTCAGCCTTCTGTTATAAATGCGCGTATCGTGCATACGAAGCGGATGAAATACGGCTTGTTTCATAAATTCAGCAAAACTCATGCCTGATACAATTTCTATAATAACCGCTAACACCACATACCCCGTATTACTGTAAAGCCACTCCTTGCCAGGCGGGAAATAAGCATCCGGCTTATGCTGCTTAAGCATATTGATCACATCTTGATTAACGGCAATTCTGTCCCGGTCCCAATGTGTTAAGAACAACTCCATATAGTCCGGCAATCCTGACGTATGATGGAGTAAATGCCGAATGGTAATGCCCGGATAAGGAAAATCAGGAAGCCACCGCTCTATCATATCGTCATAACGCAGCTTCCCTTGCTGCTCTAAAATGATAACGCCCAAAGCTGTAAACGGCTTCGATACTGAGGCCAATTCAAAGACCGATTGGTCATTCAGCATCCTCTTTGTTTTCAGTTCTGCAGCGCCGAATGAACCCTGGTATAAGATGCGGCCGTTTTCCGCTGCCAATACAGCGCCGTTTATTTCATGTCTTTCGTCTAAAGTGCTGAAAAGCTGTTCAAACGCTTGTTTTTTCTTATCGTTCATTTCACGAACCTCCATATACAAGCTGATTTACTCTTTTATACGAACGGCCGCTTTAGAAGTTTCAATATTTTCCCTTCTCGAAACACCAGTCGTTATACTGCCGTTCAGGCAGCCGCGGAGGTTTGATGAATGTCTTTTATTCACAAAATACTGTGCAGGCTTCAAATTCAACATGCTTCTCGTCTTTATTTGCACCGGCAATTTCCATGGTCGAAAACATCGCGCAGACGACGGCTTTGTATTCGTTCATGACGGTTTGAATTTCAATCAGGAACCGTTCGGATGAAGCCGCGTATTCCGTTACGTACTCTTTCATTTTGCCGATAATATCATCTGCCTGAGGGCTGAAGCCGGCCGCCTCCAAGTCACTCTCAAACTGGTTTTTGTTGATCATATGAATATGCATTTTTTAAAGGCTCCTTTCAGCAGCATTTTGTGGTTATATCTACTGTAAAGGACAGGCTTGGATAAACTTTTAATAAAATATGAACAAAATATGAATTGGCTCATCGGCCTGACTGGCGGGCTTTCGGCTGTACTCCGTTTCATTTGGACTACATGAAAAAATGACTTCTTTACTCTGTTAAAAACAGCTCATATATGATCTAATACCAGTAAAATGTTTAGGAGGCGGCCTATGTCAGCAGCAGGAAATCGGCAAAAATTTTGGGTCATGGCGATGCTTATAGCGGTCTTTGCCGTGTTCGTTTTCTCTTTTTCTGAGAATCATTCACAAAAGAACTGGCACACGGCGGTTGACCAGGCGTCAGTGAATGTCTTCGGCCAGCAGATCTTTGAAAAAAACCGTCTGGCAAAAACACTCGACGCACGTGAGGCAGAATCTCTTCTGACTCTTGTGAAACTTGCAAATGAAGAACATCACATCATCTAAAAGCCATTATAAAAAGCCTGTTTCCCTTTGGCAGAGGAAACAGGCTTTTTCCATGTATTATTGAGCATGTTTTTGTTCAATAAACCGGTCGATCCGGGCAAGGACATCCTTCATGTCCGTACATTCTTTAAAGCTTTCATTAATGGCTTGAATGCCTTGTTTGTATTTTCCGTTATGCAGCACTTCTTCCGCGGCAAGCCTTACCTTTTCAGCGCTTACTTCATCTTTTTGCACTGTATAGCCTGCATCCAATTCAGTCAGGCGGCGCGCAACCATCGGCTGGTCTTTATCGTGCGGGATGACCACCAGCGGCACTTGATAATGAATGCCTTCATTTACACTGTTCATTCCGCCATGCGTGACAAACACGTCGGCCTGCTCCAGCACTTCAAGCTGCGGCACGTATGGAGCGATGATAAAGTTTTCCGGCGCCTGTTTGATTTTCGACAGATCGGCTTTTTCCCCGGCGGCAATGACTACTTTTCCTTCAAAATCTGAGAACGCGTCTATGCACAGATTGAAAAACGCTTCTGTGTCCCCGAGCACCGTTCCCATTGAGATATAAATGACTTTTTCATTCTTTAATGAGTCAATCGGGAAGTCGACGCGCCCTTTTCTCTTCGGAAAACTCGGGCCGATAAATAAATAATCATCTCCGAATGTCTCACTTTCGGGCTGAAAATATCTGCTTGTATAGACGACGTTCAATTCACCTGTGTTGTTCATAAATTGAACCATGCTGTCAGGGGCGACACCGTATTTGTCTTTCATCTCGGCCAACAGCTCTTCACATTCCCTGTCCGGCTGAAACGGCACGCCCGATTCCGGGTGGAGCGGCAGTATTTTCAGACGGTCTTCATTGAACAGGAAGGATGCTGAAGAAGAGATGCCGGGAATGTTGAGATAATCCCGCACCAGCTCTCCCGCACCGAATTTATCATAATAGACGGCGTCGAATTGAATGTCCTCTGCCAGCCGCTGCACAATATGTAAAATCTCCAGTGACGTTTTGATATGAACCTTTAAAAATGCAAGTATGCCGGACGGACTGCCGGGATCAATGGGTGTCATTCTGAGCAGATCGCTGTGAAGATGAACTTTCGCCCCTACTCCTTCCAGTCTGCTTTTGTATTTTTCCGTTGAGATATAATGAACGTGATCGCCCCGTTCGCTGAAGGCCTTTGTCATACCCAAAGTCGGGTTTACGTGTCCTTCTGCGGGAAAATTGATCATCAGTATATGTTTCGCCATTTTTCAAACTCCTTTACCTTTTTTGCGTCTCTTCCATATCCATCATAAATGACGCGGAAAAAATCATGCAAGGAACATCCGTCAGGTCTTTATGACGGTTCGATGACATCGGCAAAAAAAAGACAAGGCTTTTCACCTTGTCTATCGTGATGATTCGTCTGTTTCTCCCTCTTTGAGCACGCCTTTCAGATGTTCTTCATCATGCTTGAGATGCTCCGTCATATATTGCACGGCTTTTGTTTTGTCGCCCTTTTTTATTTCTTCAAAGACTTTCCGGTGCTCATGCAGGATAACCTCCGCACGGTCATCGCCTTTAAAATTAAGAACTCTGCAAAAATGAATCAGCACATTGACATGCTCAAGCAGCATGGCCAGCCGGCTGTTGCGGCTGAAATCCACAAGGAGCCGATGAAACGACTCGTTTAAGGAAATAATCTCAGTCTCTTTGACGCCTTTATTGATGGCTTCTTCCGTTTCCCGCAGCTGTTTTTCAATGAGGTCAATTTCACTCTCAGCCGCTTCATCAATAACCAGTTCGACCGCCAGTGATTCAAGTGACATTCTGATTTTATAAATCTCTTCAACATCCTTAACGGACAAAGAATAAATGACAAAGCCGTTTCGATCGTCTGCCGTCAAAAGCCCGTCCTTTTCAAGGAGCCGCATGGCTTCTCTGACCGGCGACCGGCTGACTCCGAAATCCTTGGCCAGCTGAGTCTCATTCAGCCGTTCACCCGGTTTAAAAATCCCGTCAAATATCATTTTTTTCAATTGGGAATAAAATTGCAGATAATACGGGATTGGCTTATCTAATTTAAAATTATCCATCTTTCCTACCTCTTCATACAATTTAGGCCTTATTGTTACCAAGATCATATAACAGTTTATCTATGGAAGCAACATTCCCGAGCTTGTCAGCATATCGGATGTGGCGTAATATGGAATTATGATGAACGACAGTCGACGGTCTGCCGTAAACCGAAAACAATTCATTCAGAGGTGACGGAAACATGAAAACATACAAGATTGCCAGCATACCGGGGGACGGTGTAGGGAAAGAAACAGTTCCGCAAGCGGAACGGGTGTTGAACGCAATCGCCGAATTACATGGAGGCATTGCCTTTGATTTCACTTCTTTTCCATGGAGCTGCGAGTATTATTTGGAGCACGGGACTATGATGCCGGATGATGGATTAGAAACGTTACAGCACTTTGATGCTTTGTTTTTGGGAGCGGTGGGGAATCAAAAACTCGTCCCCGATCATGTTTCGCTGTGGGGGCTGCTCATCAAGATACGCCGGGAATTTGAACAGGTGATTAATGTGCGGCCGGCAAAGCTCCTGCCGGGAATCACTTCCCCCCTCGTTAACCCGAAGGATTTTGATCTGATAGTCGTCCGCGAAAACAGTGAGGGCGAGTACAGCTCTGTCGGCGGCAGAATCTATCAGGGTGAGGACGAAATCGCCATACAAAACGCGGTCTTTTCCCGCCGGGGTACGGAAAGAGTGATGCGGTATGCTTTCGAACTGGCGGCAAGTCGGCGGAAACACGTCACAAGCGCGACGAAATCAAACGGTATTATTCACTCGATGCCGTTCTGGGATGACATCTTTAAAGAGGTCAGCCGGGAGTACGCCGGGATTGAGACGGATTCCCAGCATATCGATGCACTGGCGGCCTTCTTTGTCACGCAGCCGGAACGCTTTGATGTCATTGTCGCTTCGAATCTGTTCGGAGATGTGCTGACAGATATCGGCGCGGCGATTATGGGAAGCATCGGAATCGCTCTCGCAGCCAACATCAATGTAAACGGCAAATATCCTTCCATGTTTGAGCCTGTTCACGGCTCCGCCCCGGATATTGTCGGAAAAGGAATTGCCAATCCTATAGGCCAAATATGGACGGCGAAATTAATGCTCGATTCATTCGGAGAAGAGGAACTGGGCCATCTCCTCTTACAATCTATTGAAACGGTCACAAACAGCGGCATTCTGACTCCTGATGTCGGCGGAAAACATTCAGCGGAAGACGTCACTTCCGCTGTTATTTCTCAAATCAAGAACAGATAATACGAAAAAACCGCGGGCAGGAAAACTGCACAGCGGTTTTTTTCGTCTCAGACGGGACGGACCGCGCAGAAACAGGCCGATTCACCTGTGAAGCCCGCAATACGGCCTGATTGATTCTTTTCTACAGAAAAAAACCGCTGTATATCACGAGGAGCATCCAGCATCTGTTTTTCCAGTAATGCGGCTTTCTCTTCAGTCAGGCCTGCCCGTTCACACCAGACGGTAAATTGAAATGGTTTCAAAAAGCAGACAGCGGATTCAATCCGGAAGCCGGCTGTCTCCAGAAAACGGAGCCATTCTGTTTTTTTCCACGCCCGAAAGTGGCTCTGATCCCGTTTCTTTTCAATGTCATTATAAAAATGGTCATATTCATCCTTTTCAGGTGCGGTATTGTCAATGAGAAGCAGTCTGCCGCCCGGTTTGACAACCCGAAACGCTTCATGAACAAAGGCTCTGACATCGGGAAAATGATGCGCCGCGATTCTGCATGTGACGATATCGAAAGCAGCATCGGAAAACGGCATCTTTTCAGCATCGCCTTTTTCGAATGACACGTTCGTCCATCCGTTTCCGGTTATAAATGCTTCAGCGGCGGCTAACATTTCTTCCGTGAGGTCATATGCGATAACAGATCGTACGAGAGGAGCGAGAGCGTTAGCCGTATGTCCGCCTCCCGTCGCGATATCCAGCACGTCCATATGCTTTTCGGCACCGGAAGCTGAAACGAGATACGCCAAATCCTCTCCTGCAGTGTGTCCTGGACTAGTCACATATTTCGCGGCGTTTTTGGCAAATTGCCGCTGCGCCTGCTGTTTAATTGAATCCTTCATTATACTCGGACCCCCTTTTCTTTCTGATTGCTGTCTTAATCAAAATAAACGGGTTCGTCCGGATGTTTGAGATATGCAAACATCCTTTCAATCTGACTTTCCGTATTGCGGGCTTCAGATAGCGGCGGCAGTTCCGTCTCCGCAAAAAAGCCTGCCGCGCTTGTTTCCGTTCCCTCCCTGAGCCGGCCGCCGATGATCTCGCATTTGATAAACACTTTGTAAACGTGGACGGCGGACGGCGGATGCGAATGGCATTTCTTATCCATTACAGCTAACAGTTTAACGGGCTTTACGTCGATTCCCGACTCCTCTTTTACTTCTTTGACAGCGGTCTCGCCCGGAGAAAACCCGATATCAGCCCATCCGCCCGGCAGCGCCCATCTGCCGTCGCTTTTCTCTCTTACCATTAATATGCTCTGATCTTTAAAAACTGCCGCTCTGATATCAACTTTCGGAGTGGGGTAGCCCGTGTCACCGGCGAATACGTCTTTTATGACCCTTTTGTCGATGCCGGTATGATGCGCCATGATATCCACACTTATTTTTCTTATTTCTTCAAATCTCTCAATATCATATATGTCTTTGGAATAAGCCAGCCCCGCTTGCGCCGCGGATTGAAGCTGTTTTGCCCAATCTAGCCATTTTGGCTCCATTTTTTCACCGCCCGTTATGTTAATTGACGAAACCCTGAGGGTCCGGGTATTGCACCTTGAGAGTACCGGTGCCCATGATCCGTTTCTGCTCCTTGTTTTCTGTTTATGGAGGGGCGAATCCTGCCGGGAAAACAGAAAAAAGCCATTCATTTGCTGAATGGCTTTTTTTCATTTTCTATTTTTCTTTCATGACAAGAACGACGCCTGAAACAATAAGAGCCGCTCCGATCCAGAAGGTTCCTCCGATCGTCTCTCCCAGCAGCAGCCAGCCGAGCAATGTTCCGGAAAGCGGCTGAAAGAAGAAAAACAGACCGCCGCTTGCCGCATTCAGCAATTGCAATCCGCGATTCCAAAGCATGAACGCGCAGGCGGTTGAGATCACACCCAAATATAAAAGTCCGCCCCATATCTCAGGCCGGGCAAGCTGAGACAAAGGAATCTCCTGAAGCGGGCCCGCTGTAAACGGGGTCAGGATGACAAATGCGACGCAAATGGAATACGTTGTGACCACAAGCGGTGAGTAATGGCCGGGAACCCGTTTCATCAGCACAGACATCAAAGCCCATGTCAGCGCCGCAGCCAGAAGCGAGAGACCGCCGAGCTGGCTCGACATATCGAGATCTCCGTTCCCCACAATGAGCAATACTCCGATCGTCGCCAGCCCTGTCGATATTCCTTTTTTCAGCGTTAACCGCTCTTTCAACATCAGCCGGGCAAATACAACCATAAATGCGGGAGTGGATGCCGTAATAATCGCACCCATCTGCGCGGTTGATAATTTCGTGCCGATTTCCTGCGTGACGATCGAAATCGTGTTGCCGATCAATCCGATCGCAGCGATCAGTAATAAATCACGTTTATGAACTTTCCAGGATTGGTGTGTAAACAAACTGAGAATCAAAAGCGAAAGAAGCGCCACCGCATATCTCAGCCATACCAGTTCAAGCGGCGGAATGACCGCTACCACAACTTTTACAACGACATACATACCGCCCCAGATACTGGCGGCCAATGCCAAATAAATCGAACCGAACAATGTATTTTTCAATTTGATGCACCCTCCGTTATCATATTAGGTCACGTTATATGCCCTAACGGAGAGAAGCGCAGTCACTTTCCTCCATTAAGGGCGGAGAAGTGCTGCCGGTACATCATGTTCAAATAAGGGCGCTAGAAACATATCGTGTTTCACCTCAATTGCAATCTGATTTTCTCATTATACAAGGTTTGTTAAAAGACGTAAATGAACGGCGGCATCGGCTTTATGGATTGCGGACTTGCAGCTGGATTCTTGTGATCTGATTGTCAAACCCGTCCGCCACAACCTCATCAAGCATATATTCTTCATATGCATAATCGCCCATTTCCAGCCCATACTCTTCAATAAACTGCATGATGCTGCGGTAAGCCGCTTCCGCTTCATCCCCTATTTGGTACCCGACGGCATAAAGCCCTTTCGGCTTGATATGGAGGTCTCTATTCTCGATGCCTTCATCTGTCTTCATATAAAAATGGGTGTAGTTGTAGAATTCTTTTTTCAGAATCTGCTCCCGCGCAAACAGTCCGCCGACCGGATGCCCCTGATCGAGCCCATGTACCCGCATATAGCGGATCAATTCGGAAATGGCGGCAGTATATTGCCGTTCTGGCAAATGGAGTACGGGTCGTCCTATCATAAGTGTCTCTTCATCTAATCGCTGCAATGAGACGGAGGAAAAGTCTGTCTCCAAGGCTTGTTCGGTCAGCTTCACCTTTGTCTGAATCATCCCTTGCAGGTGCTCCAGCTTTTTGATTTTGCTTTCGATTTCTGAAGATCTCTCTTTTAAAAGCGTGATGATACCCTCAGGGGTTTTGTCTGTTAAGAGCGGTTTGATCTGCTTCAAGGGCACGCCGGCCTCCTTAAACAGACCGATGACCTGGAACAGTTCGAATTGATGATAGGAATAGTATCTGTATCCATTCGCTTTTTTGATTTCCGGAGAAAGCAGGCCGATCTCGTCATAATGGAACAGGGTTTGTTTTTTTACGTGGCACAGTTTTGCAAATTCACCCGTTGTGAAGTATTTTCTGACGTCTTCGCTCATAATGCCTCCTTGACTATACGGTAACCATATCCTTTATGATGATCAGAGAAGGCTGATTCACAAATGGCTTACGCACTGCAAGCTTTACCGTCTCAAAAAAAGCGGAAGAGGAGTATCAAGTATGACGATTGAAATCAGAGCAGTCACGGAAAAAAACCGTGCCGATATACTGGCGCTTCATGTAAGGGAAAGCCAGACTTCATTTATTGAAACCGCGGAAGAGTGCTTACAAGATGCTGAGGATTGCCGGCATTATCAGCCGGCCGGTCTTTATGTTAACGGGGAATTGGTCGGCTTTTCCATGTACGGATGGTTTCCGGAATATGATGAGGAAAATGAAAACGGCAGAGTGTGGCTTGATCGTTTTTTTATTGATGAACGCTATCAGGGACGGGGATTGGGCAAGCTGTTGCTTGATGCCCTTATCCGCCATCTCGTTCGAATATATGATTGCAGACGGATTTATTTAAGCCTGTTTGAAGATAACGTGCACGCATTGCGGCTTTATCAAAAATTCGGCTTCTTATTCAATGGAGAGCTGGACTCAAACGGGGAAAAAGTGATGGTGAAAGAGCTGTAAACCCTCTGTATAAAAGCGATTCGGCTTCTTGCCAATACATTAAATTTGAGGTAACATAAAGATATTAGACGACGGTCGACGGTCGATTGTTAAAAGCCTGATACAGCGGAGCGGAACATGGTGATCAGGCATCTAAATGGAGGAGAAGATTGTGTTTATTATACTCGTTATGTTTCTTCTCGGGATTATTCTCGGGTTTATCGGCGCCGGGGGAGCCGGTTTTGTCATTGCACTTTTAACTATACTGTTTCACGTACCGATTCATACGGCGTTGGGCACCTCCCTTGCCGGAATGGCTTTCACAAGTTTATCTGGGGCTTTCAGCCACTACCGTGAAGGCAATATTCAGATGAAAATCGGTCTCATCGTCGGCGTTTTTGCGGCATTCGGTTCGTTTTTCGGGGCAAGGCTTACTTCCCTTATCCCCGCAGATTTGCTGCATTACTTGACGGCGGGCATGCTGTTTTTATCTGCTCTGCTTATTTTAGTCCGGTTATTTATTGTAAAAGAAACACAAGAAGATTCCGGACGGCAAAGCAATCTGAACATATGGGTGAAAGCCGTTGTACTCGGTGTCATCGCAGGAATCTTGTCCGGAACATTCGGGATCGGTTCTGCCCCTTTTATTCAAATCGGCTTAATGATTCTTTTGCGCTTATCCATCCGCCAGTCGGTCGGCACCACCATGCTTGTCATTATTCCGCTTGCGGTCGGCGGAGGACTCGGTTATGTGACGGAAGGATTTGTCGATTATATGCTGTTGGTCAAAGTGCTGATCGGAACGATGTGCGGCGCATATGTCGGCGCGAAATTCACCAACCTCGTGCCGAAAGTCATTCTGAAATCAGCCATTTTTTTAACACCGGCCATCGCCGGTCTCATGCTTTTATTTTAAACTGAAACGGGAGGCAGCCGCCTCCCGTTTTTTTCTGTTCTTCACCTGTTTTCGAAGAGCTTTTTCAGCTTTGCTTCCGTTTCGGTATGATCTACCGGCGTATACACACTGCAGCGCAGATCACTGTTGCCCTG
Source organism: Bacillus sp. LR--39 (assembly GCF_053613335.1). NCBI lineage: Bacteria > Bacillati > Bacillota > Bacilli > Caryophanales > Bacillaceae > Bacillus > Bacillus sp. LR--39. The sequence continues at coordinate 24,274 of NZ_JBSIOT010000003.1, forward strand.
AACCTGAAATGAAGTCAGGTTAAAGACCATTTTTCCCGCCTTCGCGTGGCGGAACTCAATTAATACTTCGGGTGCCGAGCTGACTTCGCTCTCATTCCACAGCGTATGAAATTCCGAATACGTTTTCTCCATTTCTTCTATAAACTGAGAATACCACGTATCAGCTACATACTGGCCGTAATACGTTCTGAAAATGGCGATGAATCCTTTCACAAAGTGCTCCCAGTTCACGGCTAAACTTCTTAATTCTTTTCTGGAAAACAATAGCTCTATGAGATTCCGCTTTTCAAGAGGAATTTGTTCAAAATCTAAAAACACGTGAGCCGCGGCCTGGTTCCATCCCACGATATGACACCGCCTGTCCGAGATAATGGTGGGGCAATAACGGAGCTCCTGCAGGATTTTTGAAAGCGACGGGCTGATAACCGCTTCTTCCTCCGCGGTAAACGGCTGCTTCACGCCCTCCTCAATGGCAAGCGCGTATAAATAATTTCTCTCATCTTTGTTGAGCTGCAGGGCATCGGAAACGGCGTCCAATACGGCTGCGGACACTTTAATGTCTCTGCCCTGCTCCAGCCACGTATACCACGTGGTGCTTACGCCGGCTAATTGCGCGACCTCTTCTCTTCGGAGTCCGGGCGTTCTTCTCCGTGTGCCCATCGGCAGCCCGGCCATCTGCGGAGAAATTTTGGCCCGCTGCGTTTTTAAAAACTCTGAGAGCGCCTGCAATCTTCCTTCTGGTATCATACCGAATCTCTCCTCTCTTACCCTGGTATTCATTATACTAGGATAATCTACAACTTGTAATAGGATAATTGCGAGTTACAATAAATACATACCGAAGGAGGAATGACCATGAAAAGAGTTGTGATCACCGGAATGGGAGTGATTTCACCTCTCGGCAATGATGTGCATACATTTTGGAAACACCTGACGGAAGGAAAATCGGGAATCTCTTTCATCGATTCGTTTGATGTCTCCGGCTCAAAGACAAAAATAGCCGGTACCGTCCGTGATTTTGACGCAGAAGAAAGATGGGGCAGAAAAGAAGCGAGACGGCTTGACCGTTTCAGCCAGTTTGCTCTAGCGGCAGCGGAACAGGCGCTTGAAAGCTCCGGGATTCAGCTCGATCAGATTGACCGTGAACGCCTCGGCGTGTACGTCGGCTCGGGAATCGGCGGCATCACGACTTTGATTGAGAACGTTCATACTTTAAATGAACGGGGAGCGCGAAAAGTGAGCCCGAGCCTTGTCGCCATGATGATCTCAAACGCGGCCGCCGCTCAAATCAGCATCAGATTAGGCGCGCTCGGCCCCTCACTTTCTCCCGTCACCGCGTGTTCCATCGGCAATACGTCGATCGGGGAAGCATTCAACGCCATTCGGAATGATGACGCAGATATCATGTTTGCCGGGGGAGCGGAAGCGGCGATTACGAATTTGTCATTAGCCAGCTTCGGCAATGCCCACGCGCTGTCAGCGAGAAACGAAGACCCCGCCGCGGCAAGCCGGCCGTTTGACGCGGATCGCGATGGGTTTGTCATGAGTGAAGGCGCGGGCATCTTAGTATTGGAATCATTGGATAGCGCAATCGGCAGAAATGCCCCGATCCTTTGTGAGGTGCTCGGCTATGGCGCGAGCTCTGACGCCTATCATATGGTGGCCTCCCATCCGGAAGGAACGGGCGCATACCTGGCGATGAAAAACGCTTTGAAAAAGGCGAACGTTTCAGCGGAAGACATTGATGTCGTAAGCGCTCATGCGACAAGCACAAAAGCCGGAGATCTTTCTGAAACGTTGGCCATCAAGACATTATTCGGGGAGCTTGCCTATGACATTCCGGTCACGGCCAACAAATCAATGCTCGGCCACATGCTTGGCGCGGCAGGCGGCGTTGAAGCCATCGCTCTGACAGAAAGCTTGAGACACGGCATCATTCCGCCGACGATCAATCTGCAGCGCCCTGATTCGGCATGTGATTTGGACTATGTAGCAGACGGGCCCCGCCAGCAATCGTTAACGATCGGCCTTTCCAACTCATTCGGCTTTGGCGGACATAATTCGGCGATCGTGCTGAAGAAATATGAATAGCGGGCATCAAAAAAAGGAGTGAATCATTTCACTCCTTTTTTGCTTTCTCCGGTTTTGTTGTTAAGGCGAAAAAAGCGATGGAACCGATAACGGATGTCGTGAACATAATTGCCCCCATCGGCACGGCCGTCGCTTCATTCATCCCCACAAGCGGCGACACGATGGAACCGAGAAGAAGCGGAAGCATGCCGAGCAGTGCGCTTGCGCTTCCCGCGCGGTGTCCCTGCTTTTCCATCGCCAATGTAAAGGTGCTTGTCAGCGTCATGCCGATCGTAATCATATAAATAAAAATTGAAATCACCAGTGCCGCAAGCGGCCCGTGAATGCTCGTCATGACGAGCAGAACGGCAGTCGCCGCCATCGCTGTAATCACGCCGATTCTCAGCAGGCTTTTTTCGTGAATGATCCCGCCGAAACGCCCGATGATAAAGCTTCCGGTAATGATCGCCAGACCGTTTATGCCGAATAAAACACTGAATACCTGAGGCGATACTCCGTAAATATCCTGATACACGAAAGGCGTTCCGGAGACATACGCAAAGCTCCCGCCGTGAATAAAACCGACCGTCAGCGCATAGCCGATAAATGACCGATCCTTCAGCAGGCTTCCCATTGTCCGCACGGAATTTCCGATGGAGCTCGGAATCCGCTTTTCCGGCGGCAGGGTTTCTGTCAGCTTGAGCGCAATGATGAACACAAGCAAAAAACCGATAAACGTTAAAAAGAGAAAAATCGTATGCCATGATGCAAACGGAAGCAGTAAAATCGCGCCTCCCGTCATCGGCGCCACCATCGGCGCTACGGCGGTAATGACCATCAGCAGCGAGAAAAATTTAGAAAGCTCTCTTCCCGTAAACACATCTCTGACGATTGCACGGGATAAAACGAGTCCTGCCGAAGCGGTGAATCCTTGAAGAAAACGGGCAATCACTAATGTTACAATGTTCGGTGCAAGCGCGCAAAACAGAGAAAACAACGCAAATAAAAAAATACATAGTAATAACGGTTTTCTTCTTCCCTTCGCGTCACTTAACGGGCCGACAACAACCTGTCCGATTGTCAGTCCGATCAGACAAGCGGTTAAACTGAGTTGGACAAGCGATGCGCGGGCGCTTAAATCTTCAGCGATTTCAGGGAAACTCGGCAGATACATATCTATATTGAGCGGCCCCAGTATCGCAAGCATTCCGAGAAGAAAAGCCAGCGCAAGCCGCTCCTTACCGGTCGGATTATGCAGCATATCGTTCCCACCTTTCCTTTGTCAATCTCTCAAAACATTTGTATATTGTATCATAATTTTTTCTTTATTTTTAAAAGTTTTCAAAGGGCATAAAAAAAACCAAGAGCTGTAACAGCCCTTGGTTCCGGGTCACGCGGTAAAAGGTTTTACGCGTGTTTTTCTTTAAATGCTTTTGCGTATTGATCAGCCGCTATAATGGCATCCGCCACGTCGTCAGCCGTCACGTCAAAAGCGGCATGAATTGTTTCTTCTTCAATCGTCGCGGCTTCTGCCACTTTCATAATGTCCTCTTTAGATGCGTCTTTCAATTTGATGTCTTCAAGTGTGACAGGCAGCCCCAAGCTGATATAAAACGCGATATACCGCTCAATTTCCTCAAGCGAGCGTTTTTCCAGCGCCAATTGAACGAGCGTGCCGAATGCCACTTTTTCACCGTGGGTCAAGTGATGGATTTCACCTTCAAGCGCGGTAAATCCGTTATGAATGGCATGCGCCGCAGCTAAGCCGCCGCTTTCAAATCCCAGTCCGCTCAGAAGTGTATTGGCTTCAACCACCGCTTCCAATGCGGGCGTAACGGCTTTCGCTTTCACAGACTCATAAGCGAGACGGCCGTATTTGAATAATACCGCTTCACATTTTTCCGCGATAGCCTCTCCGGCGATTGTCGGAATTCCGCCCGCCATCGTTTTACCGCCATTGGCGATGACACTGCGCGCCTCTATCCACGTCGCCATCGCATCGGCAATCCCTGATGCTAAAAAGCGCGGCGGAGCTTCCGCGACGATTTTCGTATCGACCAGAACCAGGTCAGGATTCTTATGATAGAAACGATAGTTTTCGAACGCGCCTTGTTCAGAATACACGACAGACAGCCCGCTTGTCGGAGCATCCGTTGAAGCGGCCGTCGGCACGATAACGGTATAGCCGTTTATTTCATCTGATACGGCTTTGGCCGTATCAAGCGTTTTACCGCCGCCGACTCCGATGACAATAGTCGCGCCTGCTTTTTCTGCGATGCCGGCAATTCTTTTCATTTCTTCCTGGGAGGCTTCGCCGTTGAAAACCGCCTCTTCAGAAGAAATATTGCTTTTCTTTAATTCAGCCGTCACCTTGTGGCCCGCGATATCCCATACGGTTTTGTCCGCGATGACGACGGCTTTTTCACCAACGCCCTCCAGATGTCCGCCGATCGTTTCAATTGCGTTTTTTCCCTGCACGTATTTGGCCGGACTGATAAAAATTCGTTCCAATGTCATCATCCCTTCTTCGTTGTCTCTCATTACATTTCTCTTATTGATAGAGCAGAAATGAAAACTCTTCTGATATAATTCCTCGTTTCAACTTGATTTAAACCTCATATACACTGCAGAAAAATCAATTTTCACGGCATTGACAAGATGTGAAGGTGTCTATATAATCTTCGATATTGAAGCTGATCATTCTTTACTGAATGAACAAACGAGATTGTGAATGATTCGTCTTAAAAATTATTTAGTTCTTCTGGATAATTTTTGAGGCGTTTTTGTTTTTTATATATTTTTGACTGCGGAGGAGGTTTGCACATGAAGAACATTTGCAAGGATATACTGATGATTATGGCCGGAGCCTTTCTTATCGCGGCGTCCGTGGAATTTTTCGTCATCCCGAATCATTTAGGGGACGGCAGCACCGTGGGAATCGCTCTCGTGTTATATTATCTTTTTCATATACCTGCAAGTATTACGACTCTGGTTGTAAATTTGATTTTTATCGGGCTGGCTTATAAATTTTTAACGAAAAAAACGATTTTATACACGATACTCGGGACGGGAATGACTTCTGTTTTTCTCAGCATCGTCAGCTTTATTCCGTTCGGCGTGCACGACATGGTGCTCGGGATTGTATTCGGCGCTCTGCTGATGGGAGCGGGGCTGGCATTGATCTTTATCGCTGACGGATCTACCGGCGGAACCACGCTTTTGGCGTATTTATTAAATTACACAAAGGGCTTTAACATCTCGAAAAGCATGTTTTACATGGATTGTGTCATCATTTTCGCATCCGTTTTAGCGATCGGCCTCAATCATATGCTGTATACGTTTATCTTCGTTTATCTATGCGCCAAAATCGTCGATATTGTCATTGAGGGTTTCCATAATAAAAAAGCCCTCACCATTATGTCTGACCAATACGAAGAAATCGCCAAAGCCATCACCTCCGAGTACGGCAACGCGGCGACGATTTTTTACGGATACGGGTATTACGGCAGCAAAGACAAGCGCATTATCTATGTCGTCATTAAAAAGAACGAATTGCTGAAAATCAAAAAACATGTTCAAAAAATTGATCCGAAATCATTTATCGTTATTCATGAAGTAAAAGAAGCTGTCGGAGGGCAATTCGGGTTTACAAACCTGCCCGCCGCAAATGAAAAATAACCGCCTGCAGTGTATAGCTGCAGGCTTTTTTTATTCGGCTCTTCCCCGCTCAAAGGTTTTTACACCTTTCAATCGAAGTAGTAGAAGTAGTAAATGAAACCTTTTTTGATGGAGGAACATAAAAAATGAATATCAAAACTGACAGGCTCGTCATTCGCACATTTGAACCGGAAGATTGGCAGGATGTCTATGCGTACACCTCAAATCCGAATGTCATGAAATATATACCAGAGGGTGTCTTTACCGAAGATGATGCCAGGAAATTCGTTACTGAAAACAGGGGTGAACATGCCGGGAAGTTTCCCGTTTTATTGAAGGATGAGGAAACGGTCATTGGCCACATTGTTTTTTTTCAGTATTTTGGCGATCATACGTATGAAATCGGCTGGGTGTTTCACCCGGAATACCAGGGCAAAGGATATGCTTCAGAGGCGGCGCGCGCCGTGCTGGCATTCGGGTTTAACAAGATGAAATTACATCGGATCATTGCGACATGTCAGCCGGAAAACACGGCTTCGCACCGGGTGATGGAAAAGATCGGGATGAGACGGGAAGGCTTTTTTAAAAAATGCATCCCCCATGATAATGAATGGTGGGATGAATATTATTATGCCGTTTTAGAAGAAGAGTGGGAAGTCTCCAATCTGGAATAAAAAGGCTTATACCCTTTGCTTTTACAGATAAGTGTGTGCTACACTGTTCGTAACAAATACGAAGGGATGATGGGTGGACAATGATTAACTAATCTTATTTTGACCGTTTGAAATCAAATATTTCAAATCAGAAAAAATAGGATTAGTCTGCCCATTTTCTATACGATACGAAAGCTATGTAAAAATAGCTTATTTGATCATGCACAGGTACGGCTAATCCTTCCAAATCAATTGGGAGGATTTTTTTGTCCTCCCTTAAAAGCGAGGGATTGACATATGAAAGAAATGTTAAAGTTAAGCGGCATCAGTTATGAAATCAACAGCGTTCCCCTTTTTGAACAGATCAGCGCGAGCGTTCAGCAAGGTGACATCATCGGCGTTATCGGCAAAAACGGCGCCGGCAAATCGTTATTGCTGCAATTGATCTGCAATCAAAAAGCGCCGTCACAAGGACAGATCCAGATGATGCAAGATGTGAACATATATATGGTGGAACAAGAAACGGAAGCTTATGATTCCGGCCATCCGGAGCCTGCGGAGGCAGCCTTGTTAGAAAAGTGGAACGTGCCCGCACGCGCCTTTTCGCAATTAAGCGGCGGAGAAAAATTGAAAGCCCGTCTTGCCAAAGGTTTCTCCTCCTCAAGCAGCCTTTTGTTATTAGATGAGCCGACGAACCACCTCGATCAGCACAGTTTAGAAATACTGCTAAATCAGATCAAGAATTACAAAGGCACCATTATTTTCGTTTCGCATGATCGTGCTTTTATAGATGCAGCGGCGACAAAAATCTGGGCCATCGAAGGAAAGAAACTCATTGAGCATAAAGGGAATTATTCAAGCTATATGGAGGTCCGCAAACAGAGAAGGCTGACACAGCAGCGGGAATATGAGAATCAGCAGCATATGATCAGACGGATTGAAGCTCAAATGAACGAGCTGAGCGCCTGGTCAAAAAAAGCCCATGCCCAATCAACGAAAATAGAAGGATTTAAAGAATACCATCGCGTAAAAGCAAAACGCACGGACGCCCAGATTAAATCAAAGCAGAAGCGTCTTGAAAAAGAGCTTGAAAAAGCGAAAGCAGAACCGGTTGAAGCGGAGTATGAAGTCCGTTTTTCCATTGAGCATCGCAAAAAAGCGGGAAAGCGTTTTTTAGAAGTAAGTGATGTCACAAAGTCATATGACGGCCGAACGCTTTTCAAAAATGTGAATTTCACTGTGATGCACGGTGAAAAGATCGCGATTACAGGCCCGAACGGCAGCGGGAAAACAACATTATTGAAGGTCATCCTCGGTCAGGAAAAAGCGCAGGGCGGCATATGGATTTCTCCGTCTGCAAACGTGGGATATTTAACCCAGGAAGTATTCGACCTTCCGCTTGATAAAACCCCCGAACAGCTTTTTTACAAAGAAACGTTCGAAGCAAGGGGAAATGTTCAATCCCTCATGAAGCATTTAGGATTTACCGCAGCGCAATGGACGGAACCCATCGGCAAGATGAGCATGGGAGAGCGGGTCAAATGCAAACTGATGGCGTTTATTCTGGAAGAGAAAGATGTGCTGATTCTGGATGAGCCGACAAACCACCTTGATCTGCCGTCACGCGAGCAGCTTGAAGACACTTTGGCCCGATACGACGGAACGCTCATCATCGTATCTCATGATCGTTACTTTGTCGAAAAAACGACGGACATCCGGCTTGATATCTCAAACGGCAGCGTCCGAAAACAATGGAAAGAATCTCCCTCCGTCAGGGACGATGCTGAAGAACTGCGATTAAAGCTTGAAACCGAACGGCAGGAAGTCCTCGGAAAACTCAGCTTCATGACTCCGGCTGATAAACAATATCGTGAGCTTGATCAAAAATTCAAAGAGCTGACGGAAGAAATCAAGAAATTGAAATGAATGTAAAAACCCGTGATTGTCACGGGTTTTGTTTTGGAAAGCTCACGTATCATGAAGAATAATTTCAAACTGATTTGTACAACCTACGTTCAGATTTATTATGAGCATAGTTCAGGGGGACGAAGAATGGCCAAACGCATCGGAATTACGGGAAACATTATGGCTGATCAATCCGGTCCTTTCCCGGGTTATAATCGGGCATATGTCAATAATGATTATATTCAGTCTGTTTCTGAGGCCGGCGGTGTGCCGTTTATATTGCCGGTGATTCAAGAGACGGCGCTTTTAAAGGAACAGGTCTCTCATGTTGACGGGATCATTCTGTCCGGCGGTCAGGATATAGACCCGCTGTTTTACGGCGAAGAACCTTTACAGGCTTTAAGAAAGACCTTTCCTGATCGGGACGCCTACGAGAAGGAGCTGATTCTCACGGCGGTTGCATTAGAGAAGCCGATTCTGGCAATCTGCCGGGGGATGCATATGTTAAATGTCACTTACGGGGGAACTTTATATCAGGATCTGACACACGCTTCATTTGCTGAAATCAAGCACGATCAAGAAAAAGATCCGCCGTTAAAAACCCATCATGTTTCTTTTGAAAAAGGGACACGTCTCCATTCTTTGTTTGGCGATTCTGCGCGGGTGAATTCATTCCATCACCAGATCATAAAAGAGACGGCGCCTTCGTTTAAAGCCGCGGCTTATGCGAAAGACGGGGCCATTGAAGCGATTGAACGGACGGGTGAATTATTTGTCGTCGGCGTGCAATGGCATCCCGAAATGCTGACAAAAAAACATGAGGACATGAAAAAGCTTTTTTCTCTTTTCATGGATGCGGTCAGCACATAAAAAAAGCAGATCAAAACGATCTGCTTTTTCATTTTATTCTTCCGGTTTCTCCGGTGTTTTGCCTTGTGTCAGCTTATGGCCTTCGATATCCACGTTCGGAATGATTTTATCCAGCCACCTCGGCAAGTACCAGGCCGCATGTCCCATCAGCTTCATGACACTCGGAATGATGGTCATTCTTACAATGAACGCATCGAAAAGAACACCGAAGGTCATTGCTAATCCCATGGATTTGATCATAGAGTCCCCAGCGAAGACAAATCCCGCGAAGACGAAAATCATGATCAGCCCCGCCGCTGTTACGACAGGCCCGCTATGCTTCAATCCGGCATGGATGGCTTGTACCGGATTTTTTGTTTTGACATATTCTTCTCTCATTCTGCTGACAAGGAATACTTGATAATCCATCGCCAGTCCGAAAAGAATACCGATTGCTAAAATAGGCAGGAAGGCAAGAATCGGGCCTTTTTCCGGAATGCTCAGCAAGCCGGTGAAATTCCCATCCTGCAGGACGAATACCGATAACCCGAGTGTTGCGGTCATTGTCAGCAAAAAGCCAAGAACGGCCGCAAGCGGCACGAGAAGAGAACGGAAAACGACGGTCAGCAATACAAATGCAAACCCGACAATAAGAATGGCGAATTCCGGAATGGCATCGTTTAACCGATCTGAAATATCAATGTTCACCGCGGTTGACCCGGTGACGAGCAGACGGATGCCGTTTTTGTCTGACAGTTTCCGTATATCCTGCACTAACTCTTTCGTTGCCGTATCGTTCGGCCCGGTTTCAGGCACTGCCGTAATGATGGCATAGTCCCCTTTTTCGTTCGGCATGGCAGGGGTGACGCTCGCCACATTATGCAAGTCCTTCATTTCTTTCACGGCGTCTTGGAATGCTTCATTTTTATTGCCCTTAACATCTTTTGCATCGGCAACAATTGTCAGCTTGCCGTTAAAGCCTTCGCCGAATCCTTTAGACAACAGATCATAGGCGCGGCGATCCGGGCTGTCTTTCGCTTTCATTCCCGCATCAGGCAGCCCCAGCTCTAAATGCATGGCCGGCAGACTGATGACGGCTAAAAGAATAATGCTGAAAATGCTTAACAGAATAGGCCTCTTTGTAACAAAGCGCCCCCAGGCATTCGTGTCGGCGCTTTTCTTTTCTTTCTTCTTATTTGATGTCGGAATCATCCGTTTTTCTGCGACCGATAACACTGCGGGCACCAGCGTTACTGATGCCAATACAGCCATCAGCACACTGAGTGCCGCTGTCAACCCCATCGCAGACATGAACGGAATGCCGACAACGGTCAATCCGCAAAGCGCGACGATCACGGTCAGTCCCGCAAAAACGACGGCGCTGCCTGCCGTTCCCGCGGCTTTAGCGATCGATTCATTTTTTTGTACACCTTCGCCCAAAAACTGACGATGCTTCGTAAAGATAAACAGCGCATAATCAATCCCGACGGCCAGGCCGATCATTCCGGATAATGAGAGACTGACCGAGGCTATCGTAAAGAACTGTGTCCCGATTAACGTCAGCGCGACGCTTACGCCTAATCCGATCAGGGCCGTGACAATCGGCAGCCCCGCTATGACTAATGAACCAAACGTAATAGCCAGTACGACGAATGCCAGCACAACGCCGATAATTTCTGATACACCGCCGACTTCAACACCGGCCCCCGGCACATCACCGCTGAGCTCCGTCTGCAGGCCCTTGTCTCCTGCGGCAGACAGACTGTGTTTGATATGTGAAACAGACGCGGCCGAAATGTCATCCGCCGCTTTTTTATACGTAATATCGGCATATGCCACTGATCCGTCTTTAGAAATGGTTCCTGTCTCAAAAGGACTTGCAATCGAAGCGACTGAATGATCTGTTTTGATCTTCTTTAATGTCTCTTCGATCGCTTGTTTTTCTGATTTTGACGTCAGTTTTTTCCCATCTTCAGCACCGAAAATAACCCGTATGCTTCCTTTATCGGGACCCTTTGAAAATTCTTTTTGAATCATATCCATTGCCTTTTCAGAAGGTGTGTCAGGTATTGACATATCATCAGAAAAAGCAGGTTTTAACGAGATGGCGATCACAACCGAAGCGATCAGTATCACGAGCCACGCACTGATCATTTTTAATCGGTTGCGGGCAGACCATCCCCCTAATTTATATAAAAATCCAGACATCGAATACTCCTCTCCAATCATTACTTTCTGCCTAATTGTAGTTCACATTCACATAAAAAAAACGTACATAGGGGCATGTACGTTTGGGCAGTTTTTCATTATATATTCAGTTTCAGAATGCCTTTTTGCATGGCAATGGTGACGGCTTCCGTCCGCGAATCAGCGCCTAATTTGTTATAAATCGATGTTAATCTCGCTTTTACCGTCCGCTCTGAGATTCCTAAATCGAAGGCGATCGCTTTGCTTTTATGTCCTTTCGCAACGGCTTCTAGAACTATGATTTCCTTTTCCGTCAGCTGTGTTTCATTGGCATTTGCCCGTTCCATTTTCATTTCCCGGAAACGGCGCAAGATGTCCGGCTGCAGAAGCACTTCTCCCCTGACCGCCGCATCCATCGTATGAAATAAGGTTTCTGAGCTTGTGTCTTTCAGCAGATAACCGTTTGCGCCTGATTCGATGCCTTCTATCATCAGATGATCTTCATTATAGGTCGTCAGAATAATGATCGGCACATCAGAATGCTCTTTTATCTGTTTAATGGCTTCCAGCCCGCTCATTTCCGGCATGTACAGATCCATGAGAATGACATCGGGCTTTAGTTCCTCTGCGAGGCGGACGGCGGTTTTCCCGTTTTCCGCCTCTCCCGTTATGGTGTAATGTTCATTTGTTTCTATCAAAAGCTTCAGACCTTCTCTGACGACAAGATGGTCATCTGCTATTAACACTTTATACATGTTCTGCCTCTCCTTGAATTGGTATGATGATCTCAATTTGAGTCCCCGCTGATCTGGCGCTTGTTATACGGAAAATGCCGTTCATCATATTGACGCGTTCTTGTATCCCAAGCAGCCCGTAATGTCCGCTTTTTCTCATTTCTGTTCCGGCATCAAAGCCTTTCCCGTCATCTTTGACGGTTATGCGGACCTGTCCCTCTTCTTCCTGAACGGATACCCAGACATTCTTTGCTTCTGCATGCTTGGCGGCGTTTGTCAGGCCTTCTCCGATCATGTAATGGCAATTCTCCGCCGTATGAACGTCAAGCACATGATGCACGCTGTACTCTAAAAAACAAGACAGCCCGGAGGCTTCTGTAAAATGGTTGATTTGTTCAGTGATGCTTTCTTTTAAGAACCCGATCTCTTCTGATTTGCTGCGAAGGTTGTCAATGGCCGAGCGCGCATCAGCCAATGTGCCCTTCACTCTGTCCATTGACTGGCTGATGATGTCTTTCGCTCTGTCAGTGTTATCTTTCGAAAGATGAACTTGCACCGCTTCAAGCTGCATATGCAAGCTGACCAGCCCTTGTGCAAGCGTATCGTGCAAGTCTCTCGCCATCCGCTGCCTTTCGTTTTGAAGCGTCAGCTGTTTCACTTGCCGGTGAGCGAGCTCTAATTTTTCAAGCGTCACCTGTGTTTTTATTTTTTCATCAACTTGCGCGAAAAATGTTGCCGCATACGTGATAATCACGATCATGATGGGAGCGGCGATAACGATGAAACGCAGCAGATGATGCGGATGCTCCTGGTGCAGGGCTGCTATGGACATTAAAATGAAAAGATAGAGTATGAGCAGCGTTTTTCCCTTATCCGCCATTCCGATAATCTGCCCGATTAAAAAGGCATAGAGACCGACGACTACCGCGATATAACCGCCGGCCATCAAGTTAGCCGATGTATATATGATAAATCCCTGTATGATGAAATAAAGAAACGTTTTTTTCTTGACCCAGCGATGGGAATGCCAATGCAGCACGGTAAAAATGACGATCAATATCGTGAATAACAGCAGCAAAAAAACCGTCCAGCTTTCATAAATGTACTGCAAAGAGACTGATGCGGCATATACCATAAAAATAAACGCCAGACCGGGCACCCGAAGCGCAAGCATATGCAATGAGCGTCTGTCACGGGAGACATAGTCTTCTTGATGTTTTGTACCAAACAATCTCTGTTCACTTCCTTTTAGCCGACCGGCCTCACGAGGTTTTATTCTATTTGTCATCATACCATAAGTGCCTGCTTCTCACCTTCCCCTTCTGTTCCTGCATGACGGGTGAAAGAAAAAACAGCCTGCGGGATTGTGCGCAAGCTGCTTTTGTTCATATCTTTTTTATGACCTTTTCCGGGTTTCAGCGGTCTCGTCTCCCGCGCGGCAAAACCGCCCGCGCATCAGAAAAACGTTCATGACACCAACAGCCATTCCATGTGAACAAGAGGAAGCGATTGTGCTTCCTCCTTTTTTGATGCACCGTCAGGCTTTTTCTCCGCTTTTCTGATAAACAAAATTTGTAAGACTAGACCTCTTTTCTCAGGGGAAATTAACTACGTATTTCTACAAAGGGAGGTTTCAGACGATTATGGATAAGCGTGAATTAGCGGCTCACGAGTCGTTGGACTTACATGAAATCATTAACTTCAAGACGCTTTGTGTCGCGAAATCCAAGCTCATGCAAGGGCTTGTGTTTGATCAGGATCTGAAAACGTTAATGGAGAAAGATGTTCAGCAAGCCTCGCAAGACCTGGCTGATCTGCAGGCGGTTTATGAACGGGCATCTTTTCAGGCTCCTGTTCCTCAAAACCGGCCGACTTCGATCATCAATTGAAAGGAAGGTAAGCATCGTTGAATCATGACCATTTAGATCCAATCAATTCATTACACGTCCCTGAACTCGCAGATATGACATTCGCAATGGATTTTCTTTTACGGGCAAAAGAAGGCGTCAGAAATACCGCCGTCGCTTTAACAGAAACCGCTTCACCTGATGTAAGAGCTTTGCTGCGCAAACAGCTCATGCAGGGAATCGCGATGCATCAGGAGATAACAGACTTGATGGTCAGCAAAAAGTGGTTTCACCCGCATGATCTGAGCGAACAGTATAAATTGGATCAGCTCTCTGCGAAAAATACCCTCATGGTCGGAAGCATGAACCTGTTTCCCGTTGAAACAAACAGAAAAGGGATGTTTGACCGCACACCTGATGAACACTAACACTGGAGGTATTACAGCATGAAGGCCGTAACGTATCAAGGAGTGAAAAACGTCGTTGTCAAAGACGTGCCTGATCCGAAGATTGAAAAACACGATGACATGATTATAAAAGTCACAAGTACGGCAATTTGCGGATCAGATTTACATTTAATCCACGGACTCATCCCGAATTTGCAGGAAGACTACATCATCGGCCATGAACCGATGGGCATCGTGGAAGAAACCGGTCCCGGCGTGACGAAAGTCAAAAAAGGCGACCGCGTCATTATTCCTTTTAATATCGCCTGCGGAGAATGCGTTTATTGTAAAAATCACCTGGAAAGCCAATGTGATCAATCAAATGAGAACGGCGATATAGGCGCTTATTTCGGCTATTCAGGAAATGCCGGCGGCTATCCGGGAGGCCAGGCGGAGTATTTGCGCGTTCCATTTGCGAACTTTACTCATTTTAAAGTTCCCGAAACATGCGAAGAACCGGATGAGAAACTGAGTGTTATTTCCGATGCGATGACAACCGGCTTTTGGAGCGTTGACAATGCCGGCGTAAAAGAAGGCGATACAGTTATCGTTCTCGGCTGCGGGCCCGTGGGCCTTTTCGCTCAAAAATTCTGCTGGTTAAAGGGAGCGAAACGCGTAATAGCCGTAGACTATGTCAACTACCGTCTCCAGCATGCGAAACGGACGAATAAAGTGGAAATCGTGAACTTCGAAGACCACGAAAATACGGGCAGCTACCTGAAGGAAATCACCAAAGGCGGCGCTGATGTGGTCATTGACGCCGTCGGCATGGACGGAAAAATGACGGATCTTGAGTTCCTCGCCAGCGGATTAAAACTTCAGGGCGGGGCGATGAGCGCATTGGTCATCGCGTCCCAAGCGGTGCGAAAAGGCGGAACGATCCAGATTACGGGTGTGTACGGCGGCAGATACAACGGGTTTCCCCTTGGCGATATCATGCAGCGAAACGTCAATATCCGATCAGGACAAGCTCCGGTCATCCACTATATGCCGTATATGTTTGAACTGGTGTCAACCGGCAAAATTGATCCGGGCGATGTTGTAAGCCATGTCATTCCGCTTAGTGAAGCGAAGCACGGCTATGAGATGTTTGACACGAAAACAGATGATTGTATTAAAGTTGTACTCAAACCTTAAAGAACGGAGGCTACAGAAATGACCAGCGCCTTACATGAATTACTCGAAATTCAGGAGATGGCTTCTTTTAAGTCACTTTGTCTGACGAAATCTAAAACCATGAAAGCGCTCGTATCCGATCCGCAGCTGAAAGAAATCATGCAGCAGGATGTGGATACATCAACAAGGCAATTGCAGGAATTTGCCTCAATTTTATCTGATGCACAGCATGAATGAGGAGATGAATGACGAATGAATCCGATTATTGAATACTTGACGGGAATGAATGCGCTGACAGACCAAATTGTCGCAATGGATTTATTGAATTCGGCAAAAAGCGGTGTCAGGAACTATGCGATGGCGGCGACGGAAGCCGGAACGCCTGAAGTGAAAGCGATCCTCACCCGGCACTTAGAAGAAGCCCTTGACATGCACGAGCAAATCTCACGCTATATGATGGAAAAAGGCTGGTATCACCCGTGGAACACAAATGAACAAGTCCGGCTCAATTTGCAAAATATTGATACTGCGCTCCGCCTGCCCGTCCTATAAATCGTTTTGCTGCTGAGACAGCACCCCTGACTCAAGCTTCAGTATTTCAAACTGAGAGCTGCCTTTTACAGCACCCAGGCAGCTCTCAGTTTTTTTATGCCTTCTTGTATATCGGTTTCAGAAACCCCCGCGAATCCGAGGGAAACTGTTTTTTCAGGGACCTGTTTTTGATAGGTAAGAGACACGGGATAGATTTTGACGCCTTGTTCCTCCGCCTTTTCAATCAGCTCTTTTTCGCTGAAAGGCAGATGAACGTCAAGTAAAATCCGCAGCCCGGAATTTTCTCCGCGAATCCTGACGTATTGTCCCAGCTCGCGCCGCACGGCCTCTAATAATACCGCTCTTTTTTTCCGGTACAGCTTTCTCATTCTGTTAATATGTTTCTGCCACTCTCCGCTTTTGATAAATTGAGCCAGCGTCAGCTGACTGTGGCAGGAGACGGTCTGTTTATATAAAGAAGCGATTTCCCTGCCTTTTTCGATAAGCGGCAAAGGAAGAATCATATAGCTGATGCGCAGCGAAGGAAGCAGAGATTGGGAAAACGTTCCCATATAAATGACACGGTGATGCTGATCAAGCCCCTGCAATGATGGGATCGGCTGGCCGGTGTATCTGAATTCTCCGTCATAATCATCTTCTATAATGAACGATTGATGTTCCTTCGCCCATTTCAGCAGCTGAATCCTTCTGTTTACCGGCATAATCGTTCCTAACGTAAATTGATGAGAAGGCGTGACATATACAAGACGCGGCCGCTCTTCATTCAGCTTCCGGATACAGACTCCTTCATCATCGACGGGTATCGGAATGATCTTCATGTGATTGGCTTTAAAAATCTCCCTCGCTCTCGGATAACCCGGATCTTCATATCCGATGGATAGATTTGCTTCAAATATTTTGCACAGCATTTGCAAAAGAGCAGGGTTCCCGGCGCCGACTATCACTTGTTCAGGAAGACAATTCACGCCGCGCGACTGATATAAGTACTCTGAAATGAGCGTTCTCAGTTCAAGCTCGCCCAAATCATCCCCGGGCCGATAAAGCTCATGCCCGTATTGATCTAAGCTTGCAACCATGCTTTTGCGCCATGCCGAAAAAGGAAAATGAGCGGCATCCACAGTGCCGTAGTGAAAATCAATCCATTGGCGGTCTTCCTTCGCCTTTGTTTGAACAGGCGAAGCGCCCGGCTTTTTCACATAGACGGCGTCCGAGTCATAATCGGCAAACCATCCGCTTCTCGGCTTACTGACAATATAGCCTTCGGCGGCAAGCTGTTCATAGGCACGCTCCACAGTCGTCTGACTGACGGAAAGCTGACTTGACAAAAGCCTTTTTGAAGGAAGCTTCAGTCCTTTAGGAAGACGGCCCTGATGCATATTTTCCTTAAAATGCCGATAAAGCTGCTGATAAAGCGGAATATCCAGATCTCTATTTAAAAATGGCGTGATATCCATTTTTACTCCCTCCAAACTGGCATTCTTCTTTTTATAAAAACTGGCCATTTGTATAAGGTCAATTTCAGTTTATAGTCATTATAAACTTTGAAAATGGGTTTAGAAATATATATTGGAGTGATTGGAAAATGAATAAAGCTACAAACGGCTGGATTAACGGGTTTATCGGCGTGCTCATTTTCAGCGGCTCGCTTCCCGCGACCCGCTTGGCTGTAGCGGACTTTGATCCGGTATTTCTCACCGTATGCCGCGCCGCGATAGCCGGTATATTGGCAGGCGCTCTGCTCCTCATTTTTCAGGAGAAACGCCCTGCCAAAAGCGACATCATTTCACTAATAACAGTAGCGCTCGGCGTCGTGATCGGTTTCCCGCTGCTTACAGCATTAGCGCTTCAGCATGTCACATCCGCTCATGCCATTGTCTACATCGGGCTTCTTCCGCTTGCGACGGCGATCTTCGGCGTCCTGCGCGGAGGCGAACGGCCCAGGCCGGTCTTTTGGATTTTCTCGGCTGCCGGCAGCATCCTCGTAGCCGGATATGCTCTGCTGCAAGGAGGAGAATCCTCTCCGCTCGGTGATACGTACATGATCGCTTCGATTATCGTGTGCGGTCTCGGTTATGCCGAAGGCGCCCGCCTCTCCCGGCGGCTTGGCAACTGGCAGGTAATCTCTTGGGCACTCGTTTTATCGCTTCCCCTTATGTTCATCCTGTCTTTCTGCTTCATGCCGGACTCATGGTCAAACATCGGCGCGCCCGCACTGCTCAGTCTTGCATATGTCTCAATATTCAGCATGCTGATCGGCTTCGTATTCTGGTATCGCGGACTCGCCCAGGGAGGCATCGCCGCGGTCGGACAGCTGCAGCTTCTGCAGCCTTTCTTCGGACTGTTACTGGCCGCCATGATTCTCCATGAAAAAGCAGGATGGGAACTTGCGGCGGTGAATGCCGGCGTTATCGCTTGCGTGGCGGCCGCCCGGCGGTTCGCAAATCAATCAGAAAAGGCCGAACAATGAACTTGTTCGGCCTTTTGATTATGTTCCGCCCATAGGCAGCAAAAGTCTGCATCTCTTTCACATGATCCGGGTATTTTTCAGGCAGGCTGAACTCCCTTAAACGCACTCATCACCAGATCATGCACATAAGAATCATTCACCTCATCACCTGTAATAAGCAGACGATAGAAAATCGGTCCGTAAATGAGATCGATGCTAACGTCAATATCAAGATTCTCTCTTAATTCACCTTTTTGAATTCCCTTTTCCAGAAGGCCTTTCGCTTGGAGGCGGCGGGGCTTGAAAAATCGCGTGCGATATTCTTCCGCCAATTTTGCATCCAGCTGCCCCGCACCGATTAATTCCTTAATAACGGTTCCTTCCCGGCTCGTCAAAAACCTTGCTAAATTCGTGGCGTGGGTCAATATATCTTGCACTGTTGATCCTGTATCGGGCACAGGCAGTCTGTCCGTAGCGGTCGAAAGAAAGCTGTCCATGATAACGGCAGCCTTGTTTGACCACCATTTATAAATCGTTGCCTTACTCACTTTGGCACGCTCAGCAATTTTATCGACTGTCACCGCGTCAAAGCCATTTTCCAACAATAGGTCATACGCTGCAGAAAGAATTGCCTTATGTGTTCCTTCATCGCGCGGCCGCCCTCGTTTACTCTGCACATGAATCATTCCTTCCCGAATTATAAACGATACGTTCAGTATACTTAACCTGTATAAAAAAAGAAAACAGAAACCCATTTACAAAACTGAACGTTTAGTATATCATTTGCTTATAATAAAACTAAACGTTTAGTTTACAAAATAACTTGAGGGAAATCTTGATGAAACACAGACTCCAAAAGCCTCTGCGTAAAGGAGATGAATCAGCAAATCATTTATCAAGCATCATAAAAACCACTTAAAAAGGAGTTCATTCATATGGCTAAAGAAAACAAACAAACAGCAGATCAGGGAATTTCACCTGGTTTAACCCTTCTTCTCGCAACGGCATGCGGTATCATTGTCGCTAATCTTTATTATGCACAGCCCTTGGCAGGATTCATTAGTGCGGCAATCGGGCTTTCTCCAAGCAGCGCCGGATTAATTGTCACGCTGACTCAAATCGGATACGTTGCCGGCTTACTGTTTCTCGTCCCTTTGGGAGACATTATCGAAAACAAAAAACTTGT
Organism: Bacillus sp. LR--39; assembly: GCF_053613335.1. Taxonomy (NCBI): domain Bacteria; kingdom Bacillati; phylum Bacillota; class Bacilli; order Caryophanales; family Bacillaceae; genus Bacillus; species Bacillus sp. LR--39. The sequence goes on from NZ_JBSIOT010000003.1 coordinate 43,922, forward strand.
CGTTGTATCGCTCCTTCTAAGCGCAGCCGCTTTGACACTGACAGCATTTGTGAAGCATGGAACACTGTTTTTAGCTGCTGCGTTTTTCATCGGACTGGGATCAATCGCGGCCCAAGTGCTAGTTCCGTTCGCATCATACCTTGCACCAGATGCCGCACGCGGCCGGGTTGTCGGCAATGTGATGAGCGGCCTGCTGCTCGGTATTATGCTTTCCCGTCCGATATCCAGCCTGGTCGCTGATATATGGGGGTGGAATGCCATATTTGCTTTATCCGCCGCGTTAAGTGTTGTCCTGGCAATCATCTTATCAAAAGTGCTTCCTGCCAGAAAACCAACAGCAAACACAAGCTACACCGTCTTACTCGGTTCAATGTGGAAGCTGCTGCGCACGACTCCGGTCTTACGCCGCCGTGCCATTTATCATGCGTTTGTATTTGGAGCTTTCAGCTTATTCTGGACGACTGTGCCTTTATTATTGTCCGGTCCTGCTTTTCATTTTTCTCAAAAGGCAATCGCGCTGTATGCATTAGCGGGCATTGCGGGTGCAGCGGCTGCACCGATAGGCGGCCGTCTGGCTGATCGCGGCTTGACCCGGCTTGCCACCGGAATCGCTCTCGGTGTTGTCATCATTTCTTTATTACTCCCGCTCATAATTCAGAGCAGCTCCCCCGTCGGAATAGCAGTTCTGGTGGCCGCAGCTATCCTGTTGGATATGGGGGTATCTGCCAATCTCGTACTCAGTCAGCGTGCCATTTTTTCGTTGGCACCTGAATTTCGCAGCCGATTAAACGGATTATTTATGGCAATCTTCTTTCTGGGCGGTGCTATAGGATCATCAATCGGAGGATGGGCATACGCCTCAGGCGGGTGGAGTATCACATTATGGATTGGAATCGCTTTTCCGGTCATAGCATTGCTTTATTTCACCACGGAGAAATAAGCCTTTCCCCAAAAATAAGCCGTCAGGACCAAGCTGACAGCTTTTTTTGGTGTATTCTTCTTTACATCCATCCGAACAAAAAATCCGGATTCATGAAAAGATAATATTGATTCTTTACGCCCCGCTCATATAGCCGGACTTCCAATTCTTTCAGCAGCGGTAAAACCATGTCATAATATGTTAAGAAATAATTGCGCCATAGGCAGGTGAACACATGAAGAAGTATTTATATAAACACCTTTTGTTAGCTTTCGTTTCGTCCGTTTGCTTTTTATTAGTCTTTTACGTGAGTTTAAAAATGACACAAGAGGACACACCGCCGTTGTCTTCTTACCCGTTTTACCTTTTTATTTATCTGTACATAGCAGCCGGATATTTGACGGTCGGCCTTGTTTTAGCTTGTATGACTGATATCTTGAAGAACCGCTGGACATTCAATAAACCGTCTACCATTCTATTGAAACTTATCGTTTACTTACTCATACCATATGCTATTTTTCATTCTTTCTTCATTTTAATGGCGCCGTTGATTTATGTGCTGTTTGAGTCGTTATTCATCCTGAGAAAAGCTTCATAACCTGAAAAAACATACCGCATGCTGCCGGTATGTTTTTAATATGCTTGTCAGTTGTTCGCAGTGATCCGTTTGATGTTTTCTTCCATCAAGCCGGAAATGAGCTGTTCGTTTGTATGAGGAATCTGTTTGAGCTGTTGTACGACCAGCCCTTGTCTTGCAGCTGAATGATTTTGACTCAGCTTTGCTTTCCCCTCTATTTTGCTGACTTTGATTTTAAAGCCTTTTACCCCTTTGTTCATGCCTGCCAGCAATTTCGCATCGACATCCTCTAATTTGTACGGGCTATCGGGGCTTTCGTATTTCAATACGAGATCACTCATCGACTGCACGGTTTCTTCCTCATCCAAAAGCTCCGCCTCTCCGTAAACATGAACCGCCACATAATTCCAAGTGGGTACAGCCTGATTCGTCTCATACCATTTAGGCGAGATATAACAATGAGGCCCTTGAAAAACGGCTAACACGTTTTGGCCATCAATCTCTTTCCATTGGGGGTTCGGCAATGCAAAATGACCGTATAAGCATTCGTTATTCTTACTCATCATCAATGGCAGGTGGGTCGCATACGGCATGCCTTCCGCTGTTGAAAACAATGCTGCGAAACCATACTCTTTGATTACATCGCACGCTTCAGCTTCACTCAGCTGAAATGGAGCGGGAATATACATACAAAACTCTCCTCTCTGAACATGGATTGATAAAGCGCTTTCCGCTATAATAAGATATCAACTGACATTTAAAAAGGTACAGTTTTGAATAAATATACATGTCAGAGGAGAACATCTGATGAAAAATATGATTTTCGCTTTCGGAAGCGACACCCCGAAATACAAACAAATTTACGAGCAATTTAAAACATTGATTGAGCAGGGAAATATTCAGGCAGATGAGCGGCTGCCTTCGATTCGGGAACTGGCAGATTCCCTGCGGGTAAGCCGTAATACAACGCTGATGGCTTATGATCTTCTTTTAGCGGAGGGATACATTCGCGGAGAAACACGCAAAGGTTATTTTGTAAATGAAGTAGAACCTTCTATATTTCAAAAAGAAAACGATGTTGTTTACGCTGAAAAATCCGAATCAACTCAGCCGGTTCTGATTGATTTTCGCGCCGGAGCCGTCGATCAAAAGCATTTTCCTCTGAAAACATGGAGAAAATTATACAATCAAGTTTTGACATCAGAGAAAAGCTTCCTGTACGGTGAACCGTTCGGCGAGAGAGACCTGCGTGAACAAATTGCCGCTTATCTCTTGGAATCCCGCGGAGTGAAAACAGATGCGGATTCCATTATCATCGGCAGCAGCACCCAGCAGTTGCTGATATATCTCAGCCGGATTCTGAAAGAGGATTTTTCGGGAATGATCGTTGAAGACCCCGGATTTGACGGTGCCAGAGCGGCATTTCAATTTCACGGGCTTTCTCTGGAAACGATGCCTGTCTATGAAAACGGAGCTGATTTTTCTCAATTACATGCAATGAAAGAAAAATTAATCTATGTGACCCCCTCCCATCACAGCCCTTACGGCGTAAGCATGTCCATTCAGCAGCGCCAAACTCTGATCAATTGGGTGAATCATAGAGAGGGTTATATTCTTGAGGATGATTATGACAGTGAATTCCGTTACACACAGCAGCCGTTTCCCGCTCTTGCTTCCATTCAATCAGACCGGGTGATTTATTTAGGGAATTTCTCAAAATCCTTTCTTCCGGGCATCCGCATAAGCTATATGGTTTTGCCGCAGCGCCTTTTGCACCGGTATAAAAAACGGTTTATTCATTTCGAAAGCACCGCTTCTTCGCTTAACCAGCTGACCATGGCTGAATTGATGAAGGCCGGTGAATGGACCCGCCATATTAAGCGCATGCGCATTGTTTACAGGCGAAAAATGCAGCACTTGATTTCACATGTAAAGCAGCAGTTCGGCGATCATGTGACGATCATCGGCGAGCAGTCGGGATTGTATATATTGGTGAGAGTTCACCTGAATTATACAGAAGAAACATTAATCGAACGCGCTTTTCAGTACGGAGTGAAGGTATATCCTACCGCCGTTTATTTCGTTGCCGAAAAACCCGAACCGCCGATCATAAAGCTAGGTTTCGCCCATCTCGATACGGATCAGATCACACAGGGCGTACAGCTTTTGAGAAATGCTTGGCTGTCATGAAAGAAAAAAGGCGCCGAACGGCGCCTTTTGTTATCTATTATTTCTTGTGAATTTCGGCAGTCCAAATATGATGGCGGCGATGCCGCAGATTCCGATTAAAACGGGATAGAAAGAGTATGGCAGGATGCTGACGGGTGAAATATTCCCGAATTTCCCGGCTGATAACAGCTGCGCGCCGTAAGGAATCAATCCTTGAATCATGCAAGAAAAGATATCCAGAATACTTGCCGATTTTCTGTTGTCGATGTTGAATTTATCAGCGATATTCTTTGCAATCGGCCCGGCTGCGATAATCGAGATCGTATTATTGGCCGCAGCCAGATTCGTCACGCTGACCAGTCCGGCAATGCCGGCCTCGGCGCCTTTTTTCGAACGGATTCGTTTCGTGATGAACTCCAGTAAAAAGTCGATCCCGCCGTTTTGTTTCATCACGCCGACCATCCCGCCGATCAGCATGGACAGGATGATCAGATCGCTCATTCCGGCAATTCCATCCGTAATCGCCTTAAAATAAGAGTCAAGCGTCAGGCTCCCGCCCGCTAATCCGATGATTCCCGTCAAAACCAATCCGCCGAATATGACAGCCATCACATTAATACCTATTAACGCAAAAACTAGCACGGCGACATAAGGAAGCACCTTAATCCAGTTGTAAGATTCAGCACCCGTATGGCCGGCGTGGCCTGCCGGAATAAAAAATAAGATAATAACAGTCACAATGGCAGCAGGCAAAACAATCAGAAAGTTTGTTTTGAATTTATCCATCATTTGTGTTTTTTGCGTCCGGACTGACGCGATGGTCGTATCGGAAATAAAAGAAAGATTATCTCCGAACATAGCTCCGCCGACCACAGCCGCCATCGTAATCGCGCCGGAGATGCCAAGCTCTCCGCTCAAGCCCGCGCTGATCGGCGCAACCGCCGCAATCGTGCCCATTGATGTTCCCATCGATATAGAAATAAAACAAGCAATGATAAACAGCCCCGGCAGCAAAAACTGCTGCGGAATAACGCTCAAAGCAAGATTGACAGTTGAATGCACCGCCCCCATCGCTTCAGCCGCTGAAGCAAAGGCACCTGCCAATATAAAAATCATAACCATAATGATAATATCAGGATGTCCCGCACCGGAAGCGAACCATTCTATTTTTTGATTGAGCGATTTCTTCCGGTTAAATAACAGCGCAAAAGCTGACGCAATGATCGCGGCAATCAAGATCGGCAATTTATAAAAATCTCCGGTCACCAGACCAGAGCCGACAAAAAGCCCTACGAATAAGACTAAAGGCAATAACGCCCAAGGGTTCTTTTTATTGTTCATCTGGGTAAACCACCTCTTTTCAGCATTAAAGTCGCTAATCACAGTCTAAGCAACATTTCACACTTTAAAAGTCTGCAGTAAAAAAGTCAAGCTGAAAAAAGGATAAGTAATGATTGATAAGATAGAAAAAGCTGTTTTGTTTCCTCTCTTTAGAAAATAAAAAAAACCAAGGCTCGTTTCCCTTGGTACATTTCATGCGGCCCGGCGTCCGGGACACCTTCTCTTCATTCAGAAATACATTCAGCTTTCAATCTGTTTTTAAGTTTCGCTTCATTTTCAAGGATATCTTCGTAATCCTCAATCTTCCTGTTTAATCGTTTTATGGTTTCATCAATTTCCCTCTGTTTCTCCGTCAGCCTTTTCCTTTCATTTATCAGGATGTTTTTTCGGGGTTCGATCGTATGATCGGCTCCTTCAATAAATAAAGCGGTATATTCAATCAGCGCCTCAATCGACAGCCCGGCACTTCTCATGCATTTTATAAATTGAATCCAATTCACATCATCTTCGTCATAAACGCGGATGCCGCTTTCATCGCGTTTTACCGGAGGAATCAGTCCTATACTTTCATAATACCTAAGCGTTGCGGCTGATAACTCAACCTGCTTTGCAGCCTGCACAATCTTCATATTCTTACCACCCGTCCTTCATACCTTTCATAAGCGTGCCATTATAGGATATCATTTCATAAAAAAATAAACCAAACTCCTTGACTTAAAGTCCGCTTTAACATTTAAAGTAAAATCGAACAGAGGATTCATCACTTTATCTTGGAAAGGAAGATAACCATGTGTAATAGTCATCCGACTCGTGTATTAAGCGCTCCGCATGCAAAAGCTAAATTTGAGCGGACGATGATTGAGAGAAGAGCATTACGGCCGCACGATATCCTGATTGATATTAAGTACAGCGGGATTTGTCACTCAGACATCCACAGCGCATTCGATGAATGGGGCGGCGGAATCTTTCCGATGGTTCCCGGGCACGAAATTGCCGGAGTTGTGGAAGCCGTGGGTGAAGAAGTCACCACATTTGCCGTCGGCGACCGTGTGGGTGTCGGCTGTTTTGTAGACTCCTGCGGGGAATGTGAATACTGCCTTAACGGAGACGAACAATATTGCACAAAAGGCGTTGTTCAAACTTATAATAACCTGGACTACGACGGAAACCCTACGTACGGCGGCTACAGCCAGAAAATAGTTGTCACTGACAGATTCGTTGTCCGGATTCCGGATCAGCTGGATTTGGATGCTGCCAGCCCGCTATTGTGCGCGGGCATTACCACCTATTCTCCGCTGAAACACTGGAATGCCGGCCCCGGCAAAAAAGTGGCGATTGTCGGAATGGGCGGGCTCGGACATTTAGCCGTTCAATTCGCGCACGCTTTAGGCGCAGAGGTCACCGTCCTCAGCCGCTCAATGAACAAAAAAGACGAAGCGCTTGAATTTGGAGCCGATCATTACTTTGCAACAAGCGATCCGGATACATTTACTGAACTGGGCGGACGTTTTGATCTTATTTTAAATACAGTATCCGCGAACCTTGACGTAGATGCCTACTTATCTCTGCTTCGAATTGACGGTACATTGGTAAATGTGGGAGCGCCAGCTAAGCCGGACTCATACAGTGTGTTCTCCTTAATCACGGGCCGCCGCAGCATTGCGGGTTCACTCGTCGGCGGTATTCCGCAGACTCAGGAGATGCTTGATTTCGCCGCCGAGCACGGCATTGCTCCTAAAATTGAAGTGATACCCGCCAATCAAGTCGACGAAGCGTACGAACGGGTTCTCCGAAGCGATGTCCGCTACCGTTTCGTCATTGATATTTCAACTTTATAATCGATATAAAAAACATACCAATATTTGTTGGTATGTTTTTTCCTGTTCAGATTATTTTTTATTTCAGCAGCCATCCGGGCACCGCTTTTATATAAACCAATTCGCCTATCAGCTCAACAATCGTCTGTGTGACGATAACAGCGACGGCTAATGAGGCCCAAGCATCCGGCAAAGCCAGCGCTAACGGAAGGACTGCGAGAGAATTTCTTGTGCCCGTGCTGAAGATCAATGCTCTTCCTTCGCCTGTATCCAGACGGAACGCATATGCGATAAACCGGGAAACAAACGGCATAATGAGCAGGAATAACAGATAGATTGGGATCACACGTATAATGATGTCAGCATCACTGATGACCTTGCCGATTTGTGTGGCGACGACCGCCAGTAAGACCAGAGCCATAAAAGGAACAGGCAGCCACGCCGTCCACTCTAACATCTTTTCTCCCGCCGGCTTCTTATCAGCCCATAATTGAGTCATCACCGCCGCGAGCAGCGGCACCGCTATTAAACATAAGAATGCTTCCAGAAACGGTTCTGCATGAACAGCTCCTATCACTTCTTTCCCGATAAACAGCCACAGGTATAACGGAAGCAATACCATCTGAAGAGCGAACAAAACCGGCGTGGAAGCCAGTATTAATCTCTCATTTCCTTTGCCGAGCTGAGTAAAGACGATGACGTAATCAATACAAGGTGTAAGTAATACCAAACAAACCCCTAATAATATAGGAGGAGATTGAGGAAAAATGGCGGTTAACACCCATACAACGACAGGTACAGCTAAGAAATTACCGATCAGTAAAGCCGCCATAAACTTGAGGTTTGACATGGCTTCCCTCAGCTTCAAGAATGGGATTTGGGCAAACATGGCATACATGAGAACAGCGATAAGCGGTGATATCGTCCATCCCCAGCGAAGTCCTGAATCTTTCCCGGCGATCCCCGCTATTCCTCCGATCACAAGAGTCACACCATATATCCAAATTTGCTGTTTTTCTAATGTCTCTCTGGTTATTTTCATTGGCTGACACCTCTTCCCCGCCCATTATACCTTCTTTTCTGCCGGAATTAAAAAACACCAAGGGTCTGTGACACTTGGTGTTTTTGGAACGCGTGTTATTGTTGTCAAAACCGCTTATGAAAGTTTACTTATGTTCTCTGTCCTGCCAACGAATAAGGTGGCCGCAACACTGGCTGAACTGACCAAAGTTCCCAGGACGGCAGCAAGAATTGTCAAAAAGCCATTGGGAATCAGAAATCCAATCGGAACGAGCCCCGCAAACGTGAGGACGATAAAACATTGATAGACTCCGGATATGATTCTCACAACCAAACTGCCAAAAAAGGACATGACGAATGGCGGAATGAACAAACATAAGATGATTCCGAGCGAGATCAATAAAATCATAGGCTCGTCAAAGGAAATGACACGATCGCCGGGAGACTCTTCAGCAGCCGCGAATACAGCAAATATAGACATTATCAGCGTAAGAAAAACAAGAAAAAACCTTTTCAGCAACGTTATGACTCCTTTTTTTATAAAAACGGTTATCTTTTTTTAAAATCACGATAACCATTTTACGTTATCAAATGAAATAATATGAAGTCAAACCGAGTTCTGCACCTGATTTATTGGTTCTTATTTTTTTGATAATTTCCATATAATTGTCCGCAAGCAGCATCTATATCAATGCCAAATTGACTTCTGACGGTCACGTTAATTCCTGCTGACTTTAATTTTTTATAGAAGTTTACAACTTGTTTCTCATTTACTTCTTCAAATCTCATAGGTGAACTAACAGTCGGGTTATATCTAATGATGTTTACATGGAACAAGTTCCCTCTCTTATATCTGCTTCTTAAAAGATTTACTACTTCATTCGCATGATCAATAGAATCATTAACTCCCGGCAGCATAATATAAGCAATATAAACTTTTCTTGAGGTCACACGTATATGCTCATCTAATGTGTCCATTACCTCCAATAACGGGAAGCGTTCATTAATCGGCATTAACTTGCTTCGCTGTTCATTAAAAGGAGAATGTAATGAAAACGTCAGGTTGACCTGCGGATAATCCTGTGTGATTTTTTTTATGCCCGGAATAATACCTATGGTCGAAATAGATAACCTGCGAGGGCTTAAAGCAAACAACTCCGGATTTGTAAGCACATGTAAAGCATCAAAAACTTGTACATTCGCTAATGCTTCTCCCATTCCCATAAAAGAAATACTGTCAATTGAATGTCCTTTTAAGTGAAAGTACAAAATTTGGTCAGTCATTTCATCTGACGTTAAATTGCGTTTCAAACCAATATCTCCTGTTGCACAAAATTTACAGCCGAAATGACAGCCGCACTGCGAGGATATACAAAATGACTCCCAACCGGCTTTATATTTCATATTAACCGTTTCTATTTTTTCGTCTCCTGAAATTTCAAATAAGACTTTTGTAACTTGCTCAGAATGCTGCACTTTTAAAGGAGCAATATTTAAAATTGACTCTCCGAACTCCTCTATTAACAATTTTCTCAAGGATTTAGGAAGAACCGTTATTTCATTGAAATGATTTATTCTCCCTTGGAATACAGCATTTTTGATTTGATTCATTCTAAAATCAGGAAATTTTTTTTGCTTCAGGAACTCTTGAATTCTTATATACTTGTTTTTTTGTTGCATGTTTTCTCATCCTTCCATAATACTCTGGTTTGTTTGAGTAAATAGAAGGGAGTGATCATCTAACCTTTTTTTAAAATCAGGCACAAAAAAACACCGACACAATTATCGGTGTTACGCTTAAATAACATCATGCACAAATAAACAAGGACATTATGTCATTGGATTACGTTTATTTGACATAGAGAAAAAGCACCGATAACTGTTTTTGTATGGTGATTTGGCTTAAAAAAGGACAGACTGCTCCCTTTATCCGCCAAGACGTTTCCAATTTTTGCGTTTTTACCATACAAAATTCCATAAATCGTTATCATCGCTTTCACCTCTTTCTTGTCAATATTAGCAATAATCACCATATCATAAGGTTTCCCTTATGTAAAGCTAAACAAATGCTTACGCCCCCGCTAATGACAGTATTATATAACTTGCTTATTAAGCCTAATCCAAGTACAGAAAGCACGCTGATCACATTTTTCACTTATCCGCGACGGAACATTTCTTATATAATGGGTGACCGGCAGCTGCCTGCTTGAATCCCAATCTTCCTATAGTGATTTTTTATATTCATGACAGTATGATGATTTGTCACTTCAGCAATCAGATCGTTTATTCGATCCAGATTAATCGGTTTATTTTCTGATAAGCTGCTGAAGCTTTCTCTGATTTCTTCAGGATAGACATTTCCGGCCATGCTTGACAGGCCGTTACACCCGTTACTCAGCATCTTCGGAAATTCAACGTCTCCTTCCGCAAACAAAATAAAGTGATCAGGGAACTCTGTTTGTTTATGACGCAGAACGTCTCCTCCTTCTTTCAGCCCCCTTATCCCGGGATGCCGGCTTATTAAGTCTTTAAGCGCTTTCTCACTCAGATTAAAACCGGTCCGGCCGGGGGTTATTATAAAGCACAGCCTCTTTAGAGGTATGACTGAGAAGTTCGTCAACGTAATAAACGGCTTGCTGCTGTGTCGGTCTTATATAAGGAGGAAAACCAATCAGTACAGAATCAATATTGGTTTTCTCGATGTGTTTCATCAGTTTGACGGCATCACTGGTTCTTACGGCTGAAACACCGAACATCAGTTCAACATCTTCAAATTTCGCTGATTAACATACTCAATGATCTGAAGACGCTCATCTATGCTGAGTGAATGCTGTTCACCAGTCGTGCCGCATATGAGTAACGAATGGATACCGCTGTTTTTCAAATGTTCGACAATAGCATCAAATCCTTCTAAATATAAACTTTCATCTTCATGAAAAGGCGTAGGGATAGCAACATTAAAATTTCGCATGAGAATGTCCTCCAAGTACATATTCTTGAATATCTGCAGAGTATCATATAACACTGTCTGACATTTAAAAAGGTACAGTTTCAGATAATTCAGCATGTCAGATGTAAAGACCGACACACAAAAAAAAGCAGGCAAAGAGAGCCTGCTTCATAGCTTCGTCTTACAGCGGCCCATTCCCTGGATTACTTGACAAATATGAGTAATAAGGCAAACTGAATATAAAAATTATGCTAATGAGGTAGGGTTAATGATTTTAGATTTAAAAGGTGAAACGCACATGGATCATCTTGTGGGAATGCTGTATTCTGCCGTTAATGAAAATTACAAGCAGGAGATCGATTATAAAGGACCAAATCAAACATACAATAGTGCAGCTCAGCTAATAAGGCACTTAGCATATGTTGATCTCAACTGGATATTCAGAATAAAGGGTGAACCGATACCAAAGCAGCTTGAAGAGAAGTATGGACCAATGTTAGATCAGAACAATAAGATCCCTTTCATTTCCGGTGTTTCATTAAAACAAATTCTCACTGATTATGAAGAAGTATTCAGCATGTTTAAGTCTGTTTGTTATCAGTTAACTGACGATCAGCTGAATCATACAGTAGATTATGAAGCAGAAAAACAAGCAACCATTCAATGGGGAATATGGCATATGGCAGACCATAATAGATATCATCAAGCTCATATTCATCAGCTTCGCAAATGGTTTGAAGAGGAACAGAAACTTCGCAGTTAAGCCGCTTATTAGGAGGAGCAAGGATAAATTTATTACATATTCCCTGCGGATTGTCTATTTTCACTGACTGCCAATCAATTAAAATGGTCAGACAAAAAACCACATTTGCTGTTGAAAAGTTGTGGAATAAAGCATCGCATCAACTGCACTATGACAAGCTGAAACGTTAATATTTTGTGTTTCAGCCATTTCATCATGCTGTCCCAATACCATTTTTTCTATAGTCTTTGCAGCAGCAAAGTCCTCTGGAATCCTATACTAATCTTCCGCAGCCGCTGCATCTGCCTTTGTCACATGAACTGTACCGAACGGATGGTTGGGAGGAGCATAAATTGAATATAGTTTTAACGGCGTATTACCCGTATTAATAACATTGTGCCAAGTGCCGGCAGGGACAACAATGGCATAATCATCATAGACATTTCTTCGGAAACTTAAATTATTTTTACTCTTGCCCATTTTAACTATCCCTCGGCCTTGCTCAATCCGTAAGAATTGATCTACGTGAGGATGGATCTCCAAACCGATATCTTCTCCAATACCAAGACTCATCAAAGTAATTTGAAAATGCTCTCCTGTCCATAGGGCCGTACGGAACGTATTGTTTTGTTTTGCGGCTTTATTGATATTCACAACAAATGGTTTTGGTCCATAATCTTTCAAAAGAAGGTTTCTATCTTCGTATGAAGGATCATAGTTATTTGGAACAGTCCAATAAACAGATCTTCCATCGCTATACATCGGTACATTCGCACAATAATAACATTGATGCGAAAAAGGTATATAATACATTTTTCATCCCCGCAATTTTAAATTTTTGTGATATTATCCTATGCTTTTTGTAATGAGAGTGTGCCACACTAAGATATTCCCTTGTTCAGCCTAAAAGACTTAAGTTAGCAGAAACGTTTTGGCCACAAAATCCGTTTGCATAAAAAATACCAAAGGTCTGCAACTCTTGGTAACACTGTTACAGCCGAGAAACTTGAACCTGCCCGGGGTATGCACTCACCAGTCCGACAACCAGAGATAGTGTGTTTTCTGGCTTGTTATTTGGGCTATTTCGACTTTTGCTTGAAAGAATTAAATTAGTGAGTCTGAACGAGGAGTAAAGGCACGCTCTCCATGTGAATCCATTTAGTTCAAACTGAATATGCGCGAACTAAAATAGTTGCACTGATGGATAATTTAGGCACATGCCCTTATCAAAAACAATCTGGGTGCATATCCTGCTCCTAAAAGTCATTCATAAAGGGAGTTTAGATATGTATTATTATTATCCGTATTATGTATATGATTACAGACAGCAGCCTGATTTAAGTCAGGCAAATCATAAAATGCGAAGCCATTTATCTGCGATTCAACAAATTCCAATACACTCATCCTCCTTTCAACAATCAATGGCTGCAGTAGTGAAACACTTGCAGGCTGTCAGCAGAGCACTCGCTCTGGGATGCGGTATGAGTTCAGAATTCAGATTTCTTCCAGACACTTGGGGATTACGAGAACTTCATATTGTACACGCGAAATACCTTACTCCGTTGAGCTATCACGTTTATTCCGCTTTAGGCGCGGCAGAGCTTCTCGCCTCCGGACAAGGCCGTGCTCCTCATTTTCCTCTTATGGTTGGCTGCATGAATTCAATACTTCGTCTATGGTCAAACTTCCCCGCAGCGATAGCAGACCTGCGAAGAGCAGCCGGTCACCAATACGCGTCATCTGTAGACGAGGCGGAAAATCTCCTAAGACCAATGGTTCCAGCTACACAACAGGCATTATCCATCAGTCAATCTGCAGTGAGTCCGGCTATTTGGCAGGCTTCCTTACGTGCCGCGCAGTTAGCTCGGGAAGTACGTCAGAATGTTGCACAATCAATGAGTCAGGGATCTTCTTATTAATTAAGCCAAAAGATTTTTTCGGCTTTACACAGTCATATAACCGGACTTATTCAACACAAAAAAGAGCAGTAAACCCGTAAGTTACTGCTCTCCTCAGTCTATCCACCGTTCATTTGTTTTACAATGTATTCAGCATCATTTCCTACACCTTGAAGCAGCGCTGAACCTCGCCTATGCTGCCAAGGCAAACCAATAAAATACAATCCTTCCACAGCTGAAACACCCCGGTGATGTATAATTCGGCCTTCCTTATCCAAAACACCTTCTATTTTCATCCAACAAAGCGGATTCTTAAAACCAGTTGCCCAAATGATATTGTTTACTTCTAATGAAGATGAGTCTTTAAAAATGATTTCATTTTGCTTTCCGGCTATGACTCTTTGTTTTAAGATGATCTTCTTCTGTCTTATCGCATGTTTTAATTCATACCCAAATATGGGGTCGCCTTTCTTTTGAATGAACTTGCCTAATATTGATGTATGACTTGCACGTAAAACTCCTAATTTATCAAACCACCAAAAGATGCTTCTTTTTCCAATCCATAAAGGGAAATAAGCCGGTTTATTACTGCAAGCCAAATATGTAACTCTTTCTTTGGATAATTCAACAGCTATCTGAGCCCCGCTATTCCCGCCGCCGACGACCAGTACATTCCCAGGCGCCAGTTGTTTTGAATGTTTATATTGTGAAGAATGTAATTGATGAATATGATCGGCTACATCCCTTGATATTGATGGAATGTTAGGGGTATGAAAAGGACCTGCGGCCATCACAAGATTCTTCGTTTGATATTCTTCCCAGCTTGTTCTTATTAAGAAATCGTTCTTTAATTTTTGGACACTTATTACTTCTGTTCGTAATTGGATCGGGATTTCAAATCTTTCAACATATTTTTTCAAATAAGCAGCAATTTCATTTTTTGAAGGGAGTCCATGCTTGTCTCCTTCAAGCTGCATTCCAGGCAAAGAGCTGTACATTCGAGAAGTAAATAAAACCAACGAGTCATACCGGTTTTTCCAGCTTTCTCCCACTTCATGACTTTTATCCAAAATGATAAACTTTTGTTTCGACTTCTTTAGATAATATCCTACTGAGATTCCTGCCTGACCAGCTCCGATTACTATTGTGTCGTACATATGAATCCCCCCCGCGGTTTTATCTTAATTGTCAGAAGACAAAGTGAGTCCCCTATTAATGATGATGATGGTCATGCGGATTCTCAGTTTGAGCCTGACAAAGAATCGTATTGTCGTGATTATGCGCTGCTGTTTCCATTTGAATGGTTACATGTGTAATGCCTTTATCTCCAAGTTCATGTTCAATTTTGCGTAAAATACTTTCGCTTTCTGAAATGGTCAGTTGATCGTTAACAACAGCGTGGCAGGAAAGAGCATTCAATCCGCTTGTGATAGACCATATGTGCAAATCATGAATGCTTTGAATTCCTTCTGTCTCTTCAATTGTATGAATGATGTCAGTGACATCGATATTTTCCGGAGTTCCTTCCATTAATACGTGAATGGAGTCTTTCGTCACATGGTAACCGCTTCTCAGAACAAGAATAGCCACAATGACACTGGCCGCTGGATCTGCCCAGCTCCACCCGAAGAAGATGATAAGGATCGCAGCCAGTATGGCACCTACAGATCCGAGCATGTCACTTATCACATGTAAGTAAGCCCCTCTTATGTTCAGGTTATTCTTTGTATCTCCGCCGTTCAGCATAATCCAAGCGACCAATATATTTACAGCTAACCCGATGATACTAATCGTCAGCATTCCGGTTGTTGCTACCTCCGGCGGATGAGAGAAACGTTTGATTGCTTCATAAATGATATAAAGGGAAATCAATATTAATGCAACACCGTTTATCACAGCTGCAAGAATCTCAAATCGTTTGTAGCCGAATGTCTTATGATGACTTGCCTTTTTTTCGGCCAATTTAAAAGCAATCAGAGCAACCATTAATGAGATTGAATCACTCAGCATATGGCCTGCATCTGATAAAAGCGCTAAACTATTGGTTAAAAATCCGCCTATCGCTTCTATTATCATATAACCTGTAATCACGATAAAAGAGATCAATAAAACCTTCTTATTAGATCTGCCAGCGTGTTTGTGATTATGACCCATAAAAATCTCCTCCTTATCTCATACACTGCATTTATTATTTCTTTTCTGTTATGAAGCATTCTAACATGGACACAAAAATAACCATATATGATTATATGCTCATATATGAATATATAGGTTCTTTACTGAAATGTCAAAATATTTTTGATGAAAATGTCCAATACTTTATATTGCTCTTAATCAATGATTGGTATGAAGCCGCGGATTACAGTAATTACTTTAGGCGCAGACACTTTAGAAAAATCGCTGCACTTCTATCAGGATGGCTTGGGTCTGCCTACAGAAGGAATAGCCTGTACAGAATTTGAACATGGCGCACAGCTGCTTTTTTTGACTTGCAAACGGGACTTGCCCTTTGGGACCGCAAAAACATCGCACATGAATCAAACGTTACGTTAACTGCTCCCAGTACTGCGGAATTTACATGAGGACATAACGTCATCAGTAAAGCTGAAGGCGATAAAGTCATAACAGGCAGGAGCAACGATAACTGATCCCGCTCATGATACTTTTTGAGGCGGATATGCCGGTCACTTCCAAGACCCCGATGGACACTTATGGGAAATCGTTTGGAATCCGCACTGGGGTATAAGTGAATAACCACATTTCAGAAATGAAAGCAACAATAAAAACACACCTGAATGTTCTGGTGTGTTCCAACAGAATGCAAACGCAGCATTTTATTTTGTTTCCCAAAACGATCAAACTATTTATACGATGGCGGGATGCTTTGCGGAAAACGGAATACATTTTCGGGATCGTATTTCGCCTTTATTCTTTGAAGCCTTGCAAAGTTTGAGCCATAATATGCTTTCCCGAAGTTCTCGATATTTTGATCCGGAACATTCACATATGAACCTGTTACATATGGTTTCATCAGCTGACGCACTCTTTCAACTGATGCAAGATTCGAAGCTTCTTGTGATTTATTTTTCCAACTGGCCGTCCATTCCGTATAAAACAATGGCCGGCGCCAATAGAAGGCTGTTTCACTGCTTGGAACTCTGCTTATCGCGCCGCCCCAATTGATAAAAAAGAAATTGGTTTCTGTCCCGGTCGCTTTTTCTAAAAATTGTCTCATTACTGCAATAGGTTCTTCCGGCCAAAGATTGAGCGCCCACGCCGAGGAGAATTTAACACTCTGATCCGATCTGCCGGGAATCGGTTCGTCAGGATCTAAGAAATCTATACAATCCGGGTAGTATAGTGTTTTGATTACTGTTTGTGCCGGCGTTCCGGCATTTAATAAAGGTTTTAATAATTGAACCAGCTCTGGTTTTGAACCGAGGAACAATCCTTCCACATGGCACAAGCCATTTACTTTGCTGTAAATCTCAAGGTAGCATCCTAATCGTTCGTCTGTAAACGGCGCCCATTTTTGCCACGCTTTAAATACCGTTTCTAACTGTTCCCACGGCCATATAATATTAAAGACGGTTGCGGTTTTAGGGGCACGGTGAACTTTGAACGTATATTGGGTGTTATATCCGAAATTGCCTCCCCCGCCGCCTCTGGAAGCCCACAGTAAATCTTCATTGCGGGATTGATTTGCTTGAATAATCCTGCCTTTGGCATCTACCATTTTCAATGCGAGAAGGTTATCGCTTATCAGGCCGATCGATCGGGAAAGCACTCCAAATCCGCCTCCCATTGTGATTCCTCCGATTCCGACGGTTGGACTGTCTCCGAACGGGGCCATAAAACCTTCCCGAGCTAAACCTTTTACAAGCGGGCCGACGTGAATGCCGGTTTGAACGGTTGCTACCGCGTTTTTTTCATCTAAGAAAACTTTATTCATGTCACTCACATCAATAACAATCCCATCACTTACCGTGGAAAGATTTTTATCCAGAGCATGGCGGCCGCTTCTGACACGCATAGGCACATTCTTCTCACGAGCCCATTTAATAGCATTACTTACATCGTATGAATTTTGTGCAAAAACAAAGACAAGCGGACAGACATCAACATAAGGGTTCCAATTCTTAACCGCCTGTGTATAGCCGGGGTCCCCTTTGAAGATGACGCGTCCCGTTAACTGTGCTGATCCCATCTATTTCACTCCCAATAAGCATTTGATTCCGATACCAGTATATGTAGGAATTGGACAAATTCTTAGACAGATGTTCTGCAAACTTATAAATAGACACATATACGCGAAGATGATTTGAAAACAAAAAAAGACAAGAGCGGCAAGCTGCCGAAACTCTTGTCTCTCCTGCCTTTTTTATCATGATAGGCACTTACATTTATTGACGTGATATCCCGACCAAACTATGGAAGTCCATAGAAAATTATGTTTGCCCTGCCATGCGTGGTTCTGCTGAGACACCGGCTGAGCAATCTTTCTGCTTGATCCCCCGACAAGAATCTTATTCTTTATCGTTTTTGCACCCCTGTACGGATAACATCAATACACATTGAATCTTATCTTTTACATGATGAAAAGCTCTTATTTTTTCTTCTTGTGCTTACGTTTGCAATCCTGTTTTTTCTCTTTCTTATGACGTTTTTTACATTTCGCTTTTGCTGCTAATTTTGCCGCTTCTACCTTTGCTTCTGCTGCTCTGGCTCTTGCTTCTTCCGCTCTTGCTATTGCCTCTTCCGCTCTGGCTCTCGCTTCTGCTTCTCTTGCTGCTTCCGCTCTTGCTTCATCGTCCGCCATATCAAAATCATGGCCAAGGTCACAGGCTTCGTTGTATGGCTTTTTCTTCTGAACGTACTGTTGATCTTCACCTTCGTTATAATACATTACGCCACTCCTTCTCTCATTTTTCAATCTTTACATACTATGTAAATAAATAACTGCAGCTTGGACTGGTATTTTGATGAACCGGCACATTTTAGGGCAATTTCCATTTATCGATGCAACAGATTCTGGATGCTTGATGAAACTTGAATGCTTTTTGACGATTATTATAAGCAGCGTAAAAGGGAGACTACGAAAAAGGATGCTGCGCGCTGCAGCATCCTTCTGTACCAACTTTTTGTGTTTTTGACTTTTAGTTTGCTTGCTGTGTTTGTTTTACTGGTTCTTTGCTAAAAAGTCCGACAATGTTCCACAAGATAATTGCAGCAGCTATGATCAAACGAGCCGTACTGACTTCTTGGTTAGTAAACAATTTATAGCCATATATTGATCCCAATGCTGCTATGCAAAAAATATTGAACCATTTACTCCAACGCAATTAGAAAACTCCTTATAAAATGATTACATTTCCAAACAATGTATTATAATATTAACAAAATTTTTCAATATTTAACCTTAAATCATTCTTAATTGGTTTTCCTGATCATTTTCTCTAATCGTCATTCAATCTTTCGGAGTTTTGATCGTTTTTTGTTACAGGCTAGACCCAGACATCATTTTCAGCTGTTTGATCAGTTATTTCCTGCCCGGTATTCACAACACCTTTAGGTTCTGCAAGCAAAATGTGACACTCTGATTCTGCATAAGGTTTATGTTCAACATTTTTCGGAATGACAAACATTTCACCTTCATTTAATTTTACTTCTCCATCACGAAATTCAATGATTAAATTACCCTTAATGACAATGAAGACTTCATCTGTTTCGTCATGCTTATGCCAAACAAAATCCCCTTGTACCTTAACAAGTTTAAATTGATAATCATTCATTTCAGCGATTACTTTTGGAGACCATTGATCTTGGAACGCAGCTAATTTCTCTTGGAAATTAATCGGTTTATATTCCATTCTTTCCCCTTCCCGTGTAAAACACAATCATTTAACTAGTCCCAAATTAAAGGCCTGTCCACTTCAGCAGTTCTGAGATAGTCTAAAAGCTGACCGGTATGTACGGACTCATGGTAAGCGATTCTTAATAACATGTCTCCTAGTTCGCGAATATATCCAACATCAGACCTGTCAATCTTTATATTTGTTAAATCTGTTTCGTTTAACGATTTGATGAATGTCAAAAACTCGGCCCGATACGGTTTTGCAAATTCTAATTCTTCGGTTACTGTGGTAAACGTTTTTGATTCATATGGGTTTTTAGATTCCTCTGAAGACTCATTCATTTGTTTTAGTAAAATGTGATGATAAAGAAATTCCGCTTCTAATACATGTCTTATCATTTCCTTACACGACATTGCTTCGGAATCCGGGCGCCAGTCCATTTTTTCCTCAGGTATAGCTGTCCATAACTTGATGCTTCGCCGTCTTACTTCTTCAAAATTTAAAATAATAAGGTCAATCGTATTCAAGTGTTTTCCCCCTTTTATTTTTAAATAATTCTCCTTCTTCCCGGAAAAAACCTCTTTAAATAAAAAACGTATTCTTTCCCGACTCGCTGGATTGGTAATTTAAGATAAGAAGATATTCATTCATCCATACAATAGACTCTGGCTGAACATATACTGAATGATAGTTTTCATCAGAAAGGAGAAATCAGCTTTGGCAAAATATCGGATCATGACCTTTGACGGGGGCGGTACCTTAGGTGCTTTAAGTTTACAACTATTGAACAGACTGGCTGAAGAAAATCCAGCATTAATAAGCCGAACCCATGTATTTGCGGGAAACTCAATCGGTTCATTTACTGCCCTTGCATTAGCAAGCGGAAGATCTCCGAAGGAAACACTTCAGTATTTTGAGGATGAAATCCTGCCCGCATTCAGCACTTCCCGGCCGGGCGGACCTGTTTTCAATCAGCAATTACCATACTCCGGTTTTATTAAAGCGGTACGAAACTTTTTCCCGCCAGGCCTTCGTCTTAAAGATGTAAGAAAACGAATTGTTGTCCCTTCATTCAAATTATACTCCCCCGCACTGGATCGTTGGACGCCCGTATTATTTCACAACTTTCCCGGCTCTCCCTATTTAAATGAGAAAGTGAGTGATGTCATACTGCGGAGCAGCGGTGCCCCCGCGACGCAGCGAGCCTATCAAAACTACGTGGACGGATATGTAGTGGCAACGAACCCCAGTACGGCCAGTATCGCGTTTGCGGTTGGTAAAGCCAACGTGCCATTGGATCAAATTGCGGCGCTATCCATCGGTACAGGTGAAGCCCCGACTCGGTTAAGAAGAGATACGAGAGGGTGGGGAATGGTAAGTGCGGATAACATACGTCCCGAAAACCTGAAGAACCTTCCTCCAAATTGGGGAGTTCTTTTGGACAGGTCGCCTAATGAACCTTTACTGCCATTTCTTCAGATGATCGCCGGCGGAAATGGCTACTATGAATCTATGGTCAGCGCGAACCTTCTGGGAGACCGCTTTTTCCGGTTAGATCCGCGGATTCCTAACTTCTCCAAAACAGACCCTTCCGTGGTTCCCGCTGTCATTGAAATTGCGAACAAAACCAACTTACAGCCTGCGAATACATTTATAGAGAAAAACTGGAACGACAGCCACTAAGGAAATTCACATCTTAAAACAATGAACAAAAAATACCAAGGGACTCAAAACCCTTGGTATTTTTAATGCGGCTGAGAGGGTTTGGACCTTCACGGGTTAATTATACGCTGGGCATTTGATAAAGTGAAAGCTTATTACCGCCCGGCATTTCAAGCACTGAAGTTAAGCATTACACCCAACAATCGGGCCATTTAATTGAATAGGACTACTCAGAAGCCGCTTCCCATTACGTAAGAAAAGCGACTTTTTAGATTTGATTTTCAAGTTCCTTTGACAAATTTTGAAAAGACCATTGACTATTCAGTTGGACTGTATTAAGTTTAACTATATAGTCAGACTGAATAGAGGATGAGGATATGAAACATAAATTATTACCGCTGTCTGAAACCATGCATTATATTTTATTAGCTTTGCGGGAGCCGCTTCATGGCTATGCCGCCATGCAGAAGATCGAAAAGATGAGTAACGGAACTGTTATTTTAGCAGCCGGCACATTATACGGCGCGATTGAAAACTTGAATAAGCATGGCTGGATTGAACCTGTTGGAGAGTCGGGCCGGAGAAAAGTTTATATGATAACTGCGGAAGGAAGCGCCATTTTGAAAATGGAACAAAACAGGTTACTGCATATTTTATCCCTGTACGAAGGAAGTGAATCGAATGAAGACATTTAAGATGTTTTTTGATATTGAAAAAGAGGAGCAATGGCTGAACGAGCAATTGCAAAAAGGCTATCGCTGTACAAATATCAGCGGATTAGGAATATACACTTTCGAAAAAACCGACAAGAGATATGTGATGAGACTGGATTATCATGATTATTTATCAAAGAAAAAGTTCAAAGACTACAGAGAGATCTATGAAGACTTCGGCTGGAGTTATATAAACAGCCCATGGCTTAGCGGAACTCGATATTGGCAGAAAGAAGATGATGGTCAAAATGAAATCTTCTCGGATCGCCAATCAAAGAGTAGTTATTATAAAAGACTAATGAGTTATTCATCTTGTTTTGGTTTACTTTGCTTATTTTATTCTTATTTGATTTACAAGGATTCAGGTTTGTATTTAGCTGAAGGTCTGTGGAGTATGGAAGGCGCAATGTTTTGGAAAGCATTTTTATTTGAAACTCCATTTGCCCTTTTAAGGTCGCTTCCCGCTCTTATGGCTGTTGTCTTCGGCATCAGTTACTATAAAGCGTATCGAAAATATTCAATGTTAAAGGAACAATAACGCGGGGAAGTTACATTCAAGAAGTAATCGAGGATTATATATCTGCCGAAGCCGGGCGCTTTAACGGAAAAAAGCGCCCTGAATTTGCTGATAAATCAGACGGCTTATTTTGTTAATGATACATACTTATTTACAATGGCTTGAGCGAGACAAGCTGATGAATCAACAATGTTGAGTTCGCTGCTTTTTTGATCCGTGACCATATTTAAATCCGTACATGCAATGATAACAGTATCAACCTTTTCTGCTAAGTCACGGTGTAATTCATCATATAATGTACCAGCCTCATTGATTTGACCTTGTTTAATCTTTTCTATTATGTGATCGACATAGATTTGCCAACTATCTTGATGTAAAAAATCATAACCTTCTCTGTTTAACGCTTCTTGAAATATTCCAGATTGAACCGTAGGAACGGTGGCTAAAAGAGCTGCTTTTTTTGAACCTTTAGATATTTTTTTTATGGTTTCATCAACCATGTTTAGTAAAGGGACTGAAAGCGATTTTTTTATTTGATTAAAATAGATATGTGCGGTATTACATGGGATGGCAATAAAATCAACACCCGTTTTTTCAAGCTTTACAGCTCCCTCAATAATTGCCTTTTCCATGTCCGTATGATTGAGAGGTTTATTCATATAGAAAGGAGTCGGACAAGAATAAATCATCATATGAGGGAAATCCATGTCATGTATTGCTCCATATATTTTTTGGCACTCGTCTACTACCTTATCTACAAATGGCCCAGTAGATTTTGCCCCCATTCCTGCCAGTATTCCAATCATAATTGTCCTCCTCTGTAAAAATGTGTACGAATACGATCACGATGAGTTATTCTTGTGTTTCTCATCTGAATCTGCTCTCATTTCATTTTGGCTGTCTTCTCCTATTTTATCATTTCATTAATCGAAAAAGGGTCTTTAAAAAAGATAGCTGGCAAACCAGACGACTTGCTATAAGTAACGGGGCAGCTGTAAACAAAAAATACCAAAAGTGTCAGAACCCTTGGTATCATTGTGATGCGGCTGAGAGGTCTTGAACCTCCAGAGGTTATTCACCCGCTGGGCCCTCAATAAAGTGAAACTGTGCTTTCTATTACAAAACCTTTATATATTAGTGTTTGTTTATAAGGAGTGATGAATCTTTTAATCTTTCATTTTACCCGCTGACTCATATCAAAGGAGCTCTAACCAAATTTTAATAGCTGTCGCACTTATTAATAGCGCTAAAATCCATTGCAGGAATTTTGTATTTACTTTTTGCCCAACTGATGCGCCAATAGGAGAAGCAATTAAACTGACAATCATAAGAACCAGAGCCGGTGCAAAAAGAACCTGGCCCGTGATTACTTTTCCAACTGTTGCGCCAATAGATGAAAGAAATGTAATCGCAAGAGATGAAGCGACTGTGATTCTAACAGGGATATTTAAAATCGATAACATAATGGGGACTAGGATAAAAGCGCCGCCAGCTCCTAAAATACCTGATACGCCACCAATGATAAACGCTAGGGACGAAGCCAACCATTTATTAAATATCACTTCTTCGTCTTCGCTATGTTCTTGTCCTTTTTTAGGTATAAACATTAAAACAACTGCTAGTATAGCCAGAATTCCGTAGATAAAGTTAATTCCTTTTTCAGATATATAATGAGAAAAGTAACTCCCCAATACACTCCCTAAAAGGATGCTGCTTCCCATGTACATAATTAACGCTTTATTTAAAAAACCACTTTTACGATAAGCCCAAACACCGCCAAGTGTCGCAAAGAAAACTTGAATAGCCCCTATCCCTGAAACTTCATGGGCAGTTAATGACATCACTCCCACTAAAGAAGGAATGTATAATAGCATTGGATAATTAATAACTGATCCGCCAATACCCATCATTCCGGAAATAAAGGCACCAATAAACCCTATAATGAAAAGAGTTGTGATAAAGGCAATATCCATTTTAGTTCCTCCTTTCAAAGAAAAAGGGCATCTTTGTATTCGATACCCTTTCACATTCATTAGCCTTTTTTAATCCAGAATTTCAATACATCGCCTTCATCAGTTTGCTCTAAAAGGTCATGCCCGCCTGATTTAGACCAAGCTGCAAGATCATTTTTAGCTCCCTTATCTGTTGCATGCACTTCTAATATTTGACCTGATTCCAGTTCATTCATCGCTTTCTTTGTTCTGACGATTGGCATTGGGCATGCCAGGCCTTTTGCGTCTAATACTTTATCTGATTTCATGTTCATCTCTCCTCTTTTTAATAGAAACTTGTGTTACCGTATTGCACAGCGGTTTGGACCAATCTCCATTTCACGCTGTTTTTCTTCATCCGGGCTGATTTTCCCCATGTTTGTTTTCCGAATCTCTTGGTATGCATTTGGCTGCGGAGGCAAATGATCTGTTACTAGGTGTCTAAATTCTCTTTCATCCGCAATGTTCAAACCATGGTTCTCGCTAAATAATGTACTTAGTTTTTTACCAACACTTCCATCATCATTTAGCTCGTCAATGATCATAAAGTGTGCCGGTAATACAATTAAATCCTGTGATAACGCGTTGTAACGGCTATAAAGCGTTGTTCTTAAATCTTCCGCCCAATCTTCTGCCATACCGGCTAAGTCTGGTCTTCCGATTGAATCAATAAACAAGATATCACCTGAAAGAAGATACTGATCATCGACAATGAAAGAAGTGGAACCAATCGTGTGCCCCGGTGAATAAATCGGTTGAATGCCAATCTTTGTGTTTCCAATGACAATATCGTTGCCTTCTTCCAGCGGCTGATAATCAAATACCGCTTCTTCTGCATCCTTCGGTGGTAACCAGTAGGTTGCTTTTGTTTTTTCAGCTATGACTCTGCCGCCTGAAATATGGTCTGCGTGAAGATGTGTATCAAATACGTGAGTAATCTCCGCACCCTTCTCTTTCGCAAAGTCTATAAAAATATCCGCCATACGTGTCGCATCAATAATCGCTGCTTCACCATTGGAGATGACCATGTATGACAGGCAGCCTTTACCGATTCGAACAAACTGATACATCTCACCGCCATCTTTTAAATCCCCGACTTTTACCGGCTCTAAATGTTCGCTCCATGCTTTCATTCCGCCCTTAAGATAGGATACAGAATGACCTGCTTCAGAAAGCATTTCGGATACCATGACAGATGAACCTTCTTTTGCACAAACGACCAGCACTTCTTTATCAGAAGGAATTTTCTCCAAGATATCTTCTACGCCATCTAAAAGATCGAAATACGGTACATTTAAATGGTCAAAATAATGTCCTTCAATCTTCCAATCGCTAAAATCATTTTCATTACGCACATCCAAAATAAATAAAGATTCTTTGTGAAAGATTTTTTGTGTGACTTCTTTTGCGGTAAGTGCTTGCACGGTCATGTTTACATACCTCCTTTTTCTGTTTTGCCTGTCCAATCCCGCATACCGGGAATAACATTAATAACCTTTTTAAAACCTTGTTTTTTCATGGTGTGAGCTGCCATTTCACTTCTTCTTCCTGAATGGCAAATAATATAAATTTCATCATTTTTGTTTAATGCGTTAGAGCGCTTTTCCACTTCGCCAAGAGGGATATGCACCGCTCCGGGGATATGGGCTTCTTCATACTCCTCGATCTCTCGTACATCTAAAATGTGAAGAGACTCATCACGATCCACTTTCTGTGTGAAAGCTTCTAATGAAATCTCAGGAATTGAAGATGCATTTTCTGATGAATGCTCTCCTCCTTTTCGAAGAAAGTGACGAAGGACTTCTCCCTCTGTTTCAGTACCTAGATATTCATGGCCTGAGCTTTTTGCCCATGCTTGCAGATCTGTCGCCGATCCTTTATCTGTTGCTTGAATTTCTAATATGTCACCAGCTTTTAATTCTTTTATTTTCTTCTTTGTTTTTACGATAGGCATTGGGCATGACAAGCCTTTAGCGTCTAATACAATATTTGCTTTCACGATTTTTTCCTCCTTTTCTTATATAGGGGTGGGGGTATATAAATATGCAAAAAGTTACTCTCTGGATGTTAATACCATGTATTCATACCACCTTTTATATTTGTGATATTTTTAAACCCTTGTTTCTTCAATATTTTACTTGCCTTTATACTTCTCATTCCGCTTTGGCAGATCACAAAGACGTCTTTGTCTTTCGAAAGCTGATGAGTTTGACGAGGCAAGATAGACAAAGGAATATTTTTGAACCCTTTAATATGCCTTGTGCGGAACTCATAAGGTGTTCGTACATCTATAAACTGTTTGTCTTTATTTTTCAGCTCTGACTTTAAATCAGCAGTTGTTATTTGTTTAACACCATGCAATGGGAAAAAACGTCGAAATACGATCCAAAGTAAAAATAAAATGAGTAAAGTATTGAACATTACTCCGCTATTCATAGTGTTATAACCCCCTTCACTTATTCAATTTGCAATGGATAACATTAGATAAATAAGTTGACATTGCCTTCTTCAGCATCTGCCAAATAAGCAGCTACACCAGCATAGTCGATATCATCTAATAGTTCTTTTTCCTGTAAACCAAGAAGATCCATTGTCATCGTACAAGCTACGAGCTTTACACCTTGTTCTTGAGCCATCTCAATCAACTGAGGCAACGTAAGTGCATTATGCTTTTTCATCACATTTTTAATCATTTTAGGGCCTATACCTGCAAAGTTCATTTTAGATAAACCCAACTTATTAGCACCGCGAGGCATTATCTTTCCAAACATTTTTTCAAGAAATCCTTTTTTCACTGGAATCAGCTCTTCTTTACGTAAAGCGTTTAATCCCCAAAACGTATGGAAGATCGTCACTTCATGATCGTAGGCAGCTGCACCATTTGCAATAATATAGGCTGCCATTGCTTTGTCATATTCGCCGCTAAATAAAACAATTGTTGTGCGTTTTGTTTGTTTTGTCATGTTTATTCTCCTGACTAAATCACTATTACCCCTGGGGGTATATTAGAATTAAAATTTTTTTCGAAAGATCTCCTATTATTCAATCCAAAATACCGGTAGGGGTATATTATAATAAATAAAAAAATTCGTCAACCTTAAAGATGATAGGTTGATGAATTTTTTTATCGGCTCTTTACCAATAATTCGACCGCTTCTTTTACTAAGTGTTGTGTGTCTTCTCCCTTTTCTAAACTTTCACGAACACAATGTTCAAGGTTTGTGCTCACAATCAAACCCATTGCTCGATCGATCGCATTACGTGAAGCAGCTAATTGGGTCACAACCTCTCTGCAATCTTTTCCTTGTTCCATCATGGTCAATACACCTTTTATCTGTCCTTCTATCCGGCGTAAGCGATTTTTAATCTTTTGATCATATTCCATGCGTTGAACTCCTTCTTTGAAATTTATATATTTGCATGTTATCAACTATCACTTCATACTCTGCTTTATCACACTACATTATTAACTAGATAATGTTTGTGAATCAATATTATACCCTTACAGGTATACTGTCAATTTTCAAGACGGCATGAGAATGATTATAAAGAGTTAATATTAGTATCCCCTGTTTTACGTTAAACCCAAAAGATTAATCACAATTGATGTCAAGGCATGAACTCCTAAAGGAGATTTAATAACTCATTTTCAACGAAAAACTGATCTCTGTTAATTAGTCGAGATTCCAAGATATACACGGACCAATTGACCTTTCCTTTTTTAGGAATCCCACAGGTTCCCTCTTATTTTGATGTTGTTTTTTAAAAAAAGTTATTGACACCAATAAATGACCATGTTATCATTAAAAATTTGATATCTCACTCCATATATGGTAACCTTAAGTTAAGTTCCCATATATGGAGGTGGATTATATGTTTCAAATTGGCGATAACATTGTTTATCCAATGCACGGAGCAGGTACAATTGAAGCCATAGAAGAAAAACAATTCTTAGAGGAAAAACAACAGTATTATGTCATAAGAATGTCAATCAGTAATATGACAGTTATGATTCCAACGCGTAAAATATTGAGTTCAAGTATACGGCCAGTTACTGATATACGTGCATTAAAACACATTATACACATTTTTCAGCATGGTGAATCAGATAGGTTACTGCCATGGAAGCAAAGGTATGTAGTAAACACGAACAAAATAAAAACGGGTGAAATACAAGAAGGCGCTGAAGTTGTACGTGATTTAATGCGAATGAAGAAAGAAAAAGCACTTAATTCAAGCGAAAAAAAAATGTTGGATAATGCATATGAATTTTTGATTAGTGAACTGGAAGTCATTAAAGGAATCACTGAAAAACAAATAAAAAGTTTCTGCTAAGGTTAATTTTAAATAATGTTTTGCATTCCAAAAAGCATTCGAAAGTTTTCTGAATATTACGATTAGACGTTCAACTTCTCCAACTTACTTTTAAAACATTAACCGCTTTTATTACTCCTACAATCTAATCTGTTTTATTTTTTTCTTCAACGAACACTTGAATTCTCGATGAAATAGTCACTTGATTTTTGTAATCCTGATTCACACTGGCACGGACAAGGAGCCGTAAGGATGGAAGAGAGGCAGGGCTTTCATTGTTTTAGGTCTAAGTGATTATTTCCAGAAGAAAAAACAACCACTCCCCTCTTTATCTTTAAAAATTTCTTACATCTGCTTCCACAGTGAATAGCAGTTGTTTATCTTCTTTTCATAAAAGAGATATGCGAATTGTAACAAAGAATAACATACAGTTATCTTGAGAACATAAAAACAAATCATTTATATATATTCCACATATCGTCAATCCGGTATGTTATACTGTAAACAATCCTTTGAGGTTTTAAACCTTTTTCTTACCTTGTAGCAACTGTCCCTACTCGAACGTTGAGTAGGGTTTTTTTATTCAGTATGATACAGAGAACATAAAAAAACAGGCCCTATATAAAGAGCCTGTTTGTATAAACGATTGAAGATTAAGCAGTTTTTTGAACGTTAGCAGCTTGAGCTCCACGAGCACCTTGCTCAACGTCAAACGTTACTTTTTGACCTTCGTCTAAAGATTTGAATCCGTCACTTTGGATTGCAGAAAAGTGTACGAATACATCGTCTCCATTTTCACGTTCGATAAATCCAAAACCTTTTTCTGCATTAAACCATTTAACTGTACCTTGTTCCATTTTTGTTGCCTCCTAGTGTGTTACACATTGTATTACTATCCTTGCCCAAAGTATCATCAAGACGAAAAGTCGATATTCATACTATCCTTTACACGAACAAAAATAATTCTCCTTTATCATATCACGAAACGGAAATAACTGCAAATTAATAATGTGTTCATTCATGTTTTATTTGTTAAACCTGTCGATACCAGTGCAAAATAAGATGCCTATTAATAGCTATGGTTTGAAAACACCGTGAAAATGAATCACGAGTGCCTTCAAACCCAGTACTTCATATTGATTGTTAAAGGTTTCTTTAAAAAGCTCAGCTGTTTCTTGTTCAAGCACAAAATATTCTTGGCTGTTCACTGGTATAGCTTTGTTTCTGCACATGTTTCCAAACGATCACTCAGGTATACCCCTATTTTAACGGTATTAACTTGTCATGTTTGTTCCTCAAACAATCAAAGTTTACGGTCTAAATAAACTGATTCACATAGGGGAGCATGGAGAGAGTTTGGCCCGATAAAGAGCTGGGTATAATCTTCATACGCTTTTTGTATCCCGGCTGGCCCTTGCTAATAAAGATTTAATTGAGATGGAGATCATTTTCTGACCTTCAATAATTTTACACAGGATTAGGAAAGATACTTATTATACATGGGGTATAACAGCTGGGACTTCAAAGGCAATAAAACGTTTTCTATACGCAGATTAAGAACATCAGGGAAGGGGAAGCTTTTAAAAATGAATGAACAAAACCTAAGGACTTTGAGAAAACTGGTTACCCCTTATGAAAAGTCCGATTTACAAAAAAGTATTTATCAAATCATTAACACATTGGTGCCGTTTTTCCTGTTATGGTGTTTGGCCTATAAGAGCTTGTCGATTTCTTATATCCTTACATTAGCGATTTCTGTCGTTGCAGCAGGTTTTTTAGTGAGAACCTTCATTATCTTTCATGATTGCTGCCACTATTCCTTTTTTAAGAACCGAAAGGCGAATCGAATCCTTGGAACAATTACAGGAATTCTGACTCTGCATCCGTTTGATCATTGGGCACACGATCATTCTGTCCATCATGCGACAAGCAGCAACCTGGACAAACGCGGTACGGGCGATATTTGGGTACTGACTGTTGAGGAATATAAAGAAGCCTCAACTAAGACAAAAATAATGTACCGTTTGTACAGAAATCCGTTTGTTATGTTTATTATCGGACCGATTTACGTCTTCGGGATTACCAATCGTTTTAATCGTAAAGGGGCAAAACGCAAAGAACGGATGAATACATATGTAACCAACCTGGGGATTGTCGCTTTGGCAGCACTTTTATGTTGGGCTATCGGCTGGCAAAACTTTCTGCTGGTCCAGACGCCAATTTTTATGATATCGGGATCCCTCGGAATTTGGATGTTTTATATTCAGCATACGTTTGAGGATTCATATTTCGAAGAAGATGAGCATTGGGAATATGTAAAAGCAGCCGTTGAAGGAAGCTCTTTTTATAAGCTTCCAAAAGTCATGCAATGGTTAACAGGCAATATCGGTTTCCATCATGTTCATCATTTAAGCCCAAGAGTCCCAAACTATAAGCTTGAAATCGTGCATAATAACACTGAACCATTGCAAAACGTTCCGACCATCACACTGGCAACAAGTATTAAGTCGTTAAAGTTCCGCCTATGGGATGAAGAAGGCAAAAAATTTGTTGGTTTTACCCACTTAAAAAAAACTTCCTAAAAGCCAGGTATCAGCTCGGGTAAGAACGGATTAAATAAACGCCCATAATCGATGATAATGGGCAGTGTATCTTGCAGAATAAAAGTGCAGACTCGCGCAAAGATTTTGTGCAGAGGTCAGCACTTTTTTAATGCCACATGCACTTACAACAAAAAATACCAAAGGTGTCAAAACCCTTGGTATCATTGGGATGCGGCCGAGAGGACTTGAACCTCCACGGGTTATTCACCCGCTGGGCCCTCAATAAAGTGAAACTGTGTTTTCTGTTATAAAACCATTGTTCTAAACACATTTGCCGCACTAATCGTTATTTATGTCTTGATCTATTCAATCAAGTTTAATCGATATTATTCGAAAGTGACATTATGAAGTTTTGACTGACCCCTTACCGTACTTAATAATAAAAATCATGTTGATAGGTGTATTTTTAAAAAGCCCACTCACGAAAACGAGTGGGTTTACAAAAGCTCTAAACGTGATACCCCTTTTTCATAAAAGTAATCCGCTACTCTGATTGCAAAGTTTTCAATGTCTCCGTACATTCTTAGAAGGAAAATACCATTAGCGATGACACTAATGGTACCCCTTTGTTTCTACTCAATCACTTATTCAGCTTCTCCAACCACTGTAAAGCGTTCATTTATATGTTTTGGATTTTCGATTTCATCCAATACTGCAATTGCATAGTCTGCATAGCTGATATAACTTTCGCCTTTCGAATTCACAAGAAGATGATCTTTTCCCGACTGATAAAATCCAGTTCTTTTCCCGTCTGGGTCAAATACCGCTGAAGGACTGATAAATGTCCAGTTAATATCAGAAGTTTCCTTTAGTTCTTGCAAGTTACGACCTTGCCCTTTAGCTGTTGGAATAAAAATCTCCGGGAAATCAGGTGTATCCATTACACTGACAGTTTTATTTTCGTCTACATAAAGACTCCCTGCTCCACCTACAATTACAGCTCTTGTACCCGTTCCTTTTAATGCCCTAATTAATGCCCGGCCAGCATCTACATGTGCCTGTTCTTCTCCTAATGGAGCACCGAAGGCATTAACTATTACATCTAACTTTTTTAGATCATCCGATGTAAGATCAATTATATTTTTTTCAATGATTGAAATCTTTTCCTCTTTAAGTTTTGCAGCATCTCTTACAATTGCAGTTACTTCATGTCCCCTGCTTACCGCTTCTTTCAAGATAAGACTTCCAGCTTTTCCGGTTGCACCAATGATTCCAATTTTCAATTTAAAGTCCTCCTAATCATTCAAAATTTTAAATGTAACCATATTGATTACATGTAATAATTTTAGTTACACCTTATTTATTTGTCAATACTTTTATCATCTTGTTAATTGAGCATATTAGAGTAAAAGAACTTGTAATACATTCAGTTACAAGTGTACTATAAAGAGTGTAATGTAATTAGGATGGTGAAGAAATCATGTCTATTAGCAGCCGTTTTGCTGTAGGAATTCATATATTGGCTCTTATTGAAATAAATGAAGACGGAATTAGCACTTCTGAATTTTTAGCTGGAAGTGTAAATACAAATCCCGCCTTCATAAGAAAAATTATGGGGATGCTGAAAAAAGCAGGTTTAGTAAATGTTCGGCCAGGTATTGCAGGAGCTGAATTAGCGAAGGATTTAACTGAAATCACCTTACTTGATGTTTATAGAGCAGTTAATGTTGTTCAAGATAAAGAATTGTTTAGTATACATGAAAATCCCAATCCTCAATGTCCTGTAGGCCGGAACATTCAAAGTACAATTGGTCCAATATTTGAAATCGCCCAATCTGCCTTGGAAAAAGCTCTTGGGCATATCACAATTGAGGATGTGGTAAAGGATATTATTGAAAAAGAAAAATTGACCAATAATTGCTAAATGATTTCACAGAAAATCTTTTATCAGACTGGGAATAAAAAAATGGCTTTTTCATGAACAAAAAAAGAGCAGACATAAAGTCTGCTCCTTTTGATGAAAGATTTAGATTACGGTAAGGGATATAAATATGCTCATGATACAGAGGAAAAATTAACGACAATGCAGACGATGCCAGATTCTTTAATAGGGCGTGAGTATTACTATCCAACAACTCAAGGTTCAGAAGCTAAGTTCAAACAAAGACTTGAGGAAATCTCGGATTGGTATAAAAGAAACCGCAAATCTTAGTTTGAACGAATATGTTCTGTATATAAAAATAATGAGGTATGGGGTGAATTGATAATGAATTATGATGGAATAAAAGATTACTGCCTAACCTTTCCAAACTCTTATGAAGACCATCCTTTCGGAGATGGTTGGACTGCAATTCGTCACAAAGGGAATAAGAAAATATTTGCACTTATCTTCACTCGCGACGAACACTTATGTGTCAACCTTAAATGCGAACCTGAAAGGGCTGATTTTCTACGTGGTCTTTTTGAAGAAATCAAGCCCGGATACCATATGAACAAGGAGCATTGGAATACTCTTACCTTAGATGAGGGACTCCCAGAGCACCAAATCCATGACATGGTAAAGTACAGCTTTGAACTGACAAAACCAAAAAGTAAAAAGGAAACATAACATCGAAGGATAGAACGCTCATTATAGATATTCATCCGGTGCAATGGTACAGAGGAATATGCAAAAACTTCAAGGCAGCAATGTTTAAATTCGTATTTACGAGATGATTTTTTCGTTATTGTTAGTCCTTTGTTTCTTGACATGGGTTGAACAAATAAAAAAGAGCAGACTCAAAGTCCACTCAATTAATTAAGATGATTGCTCATTTCATCCAGACATCTATAAAAAATGAAAGGTGACGATGATATGCCACAAAGGTCATTTAGCGTTTAATTAATACTGATAACTCACCTTCAAACACTTTTTCCTCTTTCTGATTATAGGTAGATAACAATACAGTAAGTATCCCCGTCTGGCTTTTATTTGGTTTTTTATCAATAACCTTAACAATAGTGTTCAGTCTATCATTAGGGTAAACGGGTGCTAGGAATTTTATATTATTCATTCCTGTCCCAGCAATAATATCGTCTTCATGACGCCCTTCTTCAATCCAAAGCTTAAAAGTAATAGATAACGTTTGTATTCCAGAAGCAATAATTCCATTAAATCTGCCCATTTTTGCTTTTTCTTCATTTAAATGCATGTATTGTGGGTCATACACTTCTGCAAAATTCATTATATTCTCTTTTGTTAATTCAAAAGATTTAGTTTGAAAAACCTGCCCGATGGTGAATTCATCCAACTTCATAAATAAATCTCCTAGAATCTAAACTTTATTATTAAATCTACGTAGCATTTTAACATACTGGCTCTCACACAACAACTTAACGGTAAAACAATTGTTCCCCTATCAGGAATGAACAAGCACATTGTTTTTGTTTCCTTGCCTTTAACCTCTTTATAATCAGGTGTTTTCTTATAAAGACCAAGGCGGTCGCCATCACCATCACCCGGCATATGTGCCATTTCCTCATAAGAATCTCCAAGCTTCTCATAATAAGAATAAGCAGTCAGCCTACGAGAACTTTCTTCTGGCTGATAAAACACAAGTTGAATATATTTCCCGTCATCATATACACGAATTATGGCGTTATCTCTTTTGTGCTCATCTGAATCTGCTCGCATTTCTTTTCTGACTTTCTTCTCCTGCTTCATCACTTCATTAATCATTATCATATTTACTACCGCCGCACGCAGTCAGCAGAAGGATGAAGGTGACTGACAAATCATACGACCTACTATAAGTAAGTGGACAGTAACAGATAAGTTTCTATAAACAAAAAATACCAAGGGTGTCAAAACCCTTGGTATCATTGATGCGGCCGAGAGGACTTGAACCTCCACGGGTTATTCACCCGCTGGGCCCGCCATCTATATTCATAAAACTATTGCTCAGTTGTCAGCATGTTAAGTAAATTACGAATTTCCTTGTTATAACTTTTAATTTCTTCTTCATTACAACCGGTTTTATCAAATACTGCATTAGGTATCATTGTGACTTTTTCTTTAAACTCATTCCCTTCAGTTGTTAACGTAATAATTACACTTCGTTCGTCCTCTTTTGAACGCTCTCTTATAATAAGACCTCGCTCCTCAAGTCGTTTTAAAACTGGAGTTAATGTTCCGGAGTCTAGATATAATTCTTCGCCTAAACCTTTAACAGATATTTTTTCCTTCTCCCATAAAACAAGAAGAACCAAATACTGTGATTAACGTACAAGTTCTCGTTTTCTGCTTTGGACCCCATATAGAAAATAAAAAGCCAGCTCTCCTTCGGGAGAAGAACTGGCATAACAAAGCTTCTTGCTTCTTATTTTGCTGTATTGCTCGGACCTTTTAATATCTCTTCGTTCTTGCGTCAATGTTTTATTATTAGGACACAACCAATAAAATAATGACGATCGAGAATAGCAACGCTGCTTTTGCAAAGCAGTAAGCCCTCCAGAATATAAAAGAGCTGCAGTTCTTGCTGCTCGGATAATCCCAGCTTATTCTGAGTCTGTATTTCGAGTAGCCGGTCAATTAAATGGATGTTTTTTTCATTCCTTTTCTGTTTGTTCCATTTTCCACCACAGTGCATCTTTTGGATTTTCAACAGCTTCTTGAAACTCAGCCTTAGAAGCAACTGTTGGGTAAGAACCTTTTAAAGATTTACCTGAAGTATCTTTAAATAAGGTTAACACAACTATTAAGCCAATTAAACTAACTGCTAATAAATAGAAACCCGGCGCCAAATTGTTTCTTGTCACATGGGTTAACCAAGAAGCAACTAAAGGTGTTGTTCCACCAAAAATAGAAACTGATAAGTTGAATGTCCAGGATAATGTACGATATCTAATGTCAGTATGGAACAACGTAGGTAAAGATCCTGGCATAGTGCCTTCGTATACAGATAATACAATACCTAACATTAAAAGTCCTATAAATAAGAATGTTATATTCCCCATATTAAGAAATTGAAAAGAGATAATCGAAAATACAATTCCTAATACTAATCCAATTGATATAACTTTTTTATTTCCTAATTTATCTCCTAGTTTACCGAAAGTTAAAGCGAACGGTACCATAATAATCAATACAATTGCTGTAACCGGTGTACTTATATTATCACTTATACCAAGGTTCTCATCTAAATAAGAAGGCATATAACCTAACAATAGGTAATTGGTTATATTGAAAAACGCCACAAATACGATACATAAAAAGATATCTTTTTTATATGTTTTAATGACTTCTAATAAACCGGGTTGTTGTTCTTGGTTTTCAGAGATGTCATTTTCAAAGATTGGTGATTCATCTAAATGACTTCTCAAATATAAACCAAATAATCCTATTGGAATACTTAAGAAGAAAGGAATTCTCCATCCCCAACTATTCATTTGAACATCAGATAAAGTCCAGAAAAGTACTGTAACTAAAACAGAAGCTACTATATAACCAGATAATGTGCCGATTTCTAAACCGCTGCCTAACCTTATACGCTTATTATCTGGAGAAGATTCTGCGATATATACCATTGCACCAGCGTACTCTCCACCCACAGAAAAACCTTGCAGAATACGAGCTAAGAGTAATAATATAGGGGCCCATACACCAATCTGATCATAGGTAGGAAGCACACCAATTATTAAAGTAGATAAAGCCATCATTAAAATAGTAATTGTTAATACTATTTTCCGACCAAATTTGTCACCAACTTTACCAAAAATAATTCCGCCTACCGGTCTAAGCAAAAAGGCAATTGCAAATGTAGCAAAAGTAAATATTAACTTTAATTCATCGTTTTGAACTGGACTGAAAAAGTTTTTACTAATAATAACTGCCAAATAAGAATATAAAGCAAAATCAAACCATTCCATCGCGTTTCCTATCCCTGTAGCAAACACGCTTTTCTTCGCTTTTTGAATGTCTACAACGTTAATTTTTTTCTTGTTAAACTTCATTTAATAATATCGACTCCTTAATTATCAAATCCACATTATACAAGCGTATAAACGGTCCAAGCACGCAGTCCCAGAATGTATAGCGTAATGCTTCTCTAAAAGTCTGGGGGTTTCTGTTTCACCTGATGGAGAGCTAACGGCATAGTGGATGATTGGTTCAACTGTACCTTAAAAGACTCGACTAATATCCATATCAGCCAAATAACATTGTAAACCAGGAAAGAAGGATGAAATTAAGTGTTTTCGCTGGTTTCCTTAACTTATTTTTGCCGATTGGACTAAAAATAATACAAAAAGCAACAAAAAGAGAAACATCCAACAGATAATACCAGCCAAAGCGGTTAGTGATATATCCGTGGGCTGTGGTTGGTATTTTCTGCAGAATATTTGGAGAAATGATTCCCCTTAATACAGCTCTATTGTGAATATTATCACAATCAAAAAAAATTTTATTTCTTCAAAGTATCCTAAACCTTTATTTTAGTTCTTCCGTCTTCCAATATGTTTATTATAAGATTGAGGTCGTTCCTTAGAATTATTTACTGATTCTATCTTTATTACCCCACAATCAGGTGAAACAAAACACTATAAACGTACCATATCTTTTTAAAATCTGACAAGCCCAACAGGGTGATAGAAACCCGGCTAAAGCCCAGCTAGTCAATGGATAGAAGAAATTTTTTTGTTTTTCCCAAGGAATAACCGTCTGCGTTTAATCCAGCCCAATTAGAAAGAAAAAGAGCAGGAGTAATCCTGCTCTTTCATTCAAAACTTTAATTTGTATGAAGAATTTCGTATACCTTTTCGACTTTCTTTACCTATTAATCAGTATACAGACTACAACAGAAATAAGTAGCACCGGGTATGAAATAATGGATGCATTTAAACAGGCCAATCACCGACAATTGAATTTATTGCATGACACCTAACAAAATTATTTTTTAAATCCAGCTGGAAATAAAGAAACATTTCTTAGGTAATGGTTTTATTTTTGGTAAATCGACATGTATTTGTTTCCCTTTCCCTGTAATCCAAATGTTTCGATATGAACATTTAATCCTTTCATACATTTATCACAATTTTAACAAATTTTTAACTGAACTTGGTAAGTTGAACAAAGATTAAACATTGAATTTTGACAATCGCAAACTGTCATATGTGTCCGTCATATCAAAAGAATCTCTTTAATGTGTTGTTTAGTGCTTTCGTTACGGCGACTATCGACAAATAAGACCAAGCAAAGTATTGTCCAGATAGTTTGAGTATTTTGATCACTTTGCAATAAGTTATTGAAAACACACTACCTAAAATCACTGCAGCCAATAGACACCGGCTGATTTTCATCAATCATCTCCCCTTTTTTAATTTTCGTAGAAAGCATTAAGCTTCCTCGTTCATGAAAATAATCAGCGACTTCAATCGAAAAATTTTCAACATCAGCAAACATTTTCCTCGAAGTCTTGGTTTTCTTCCATGCTTAGCAGCACTTTCTCTGCTTTTGCAAATTGGAGTTTGAGGCATTAGTAACTATCTATAAATAATGAAAATATTTGTGCGATGTCTACTGCAAATGACTTACTTTAGGTAAGCGGGCAGTTTGTGGGCAGTAGATCATTTAAAAATAAGCACAAAAAAATACCAAGGATCTCTATAACCCTTGGTATCATTGAGATGCGGCCGAGAGGACTTGTACCTCCACGGGTTACTCACCCGCTGGGCCCTCAACATTGTAAATCCGTATCACTGATTATGAAAGCTTGTTTTCATTACACTTTCTAACACCACATTACATCATTTCTATAGGTTTGAATGAATTATGGTTAATAATTGGTGAGAAAAAAAACCCCCTTAATTCCCCACTTCTCGAAATCTCATTACGTTCAATTCATTACCTCTTCTTCAACAATTTTTTCGAACTTCACATCCTATCCATGGTAATATTTAGATATAAACTTACTGAAAGGATTGTCCAATGAAAGTATTTGAAGCAAAGTCTTTGTTATCTGAAGCTGAAAACCGAGCAAACGATTATAAAGAGTTGAAAAATCAAATGATTAATTTAAGAAAAGCCTTTACGGCAGTTGCTGATCTTGATGATAGTGAGTTCTCTGGGAAGGGAGCAAACAATATTAAAGCATTTTTTCACGATCACACCGGTGTAGCTGATCAATGGATTGATTTAATTGATATGAAAATCGCTTTCCTTACTAGCATCTCCGGTATTCTGGAAGATGCCAGCTTATCTGATGCATATATCGAAGAATCCTTCTTAGAACACGAACTGGCAAACGCATATAGAAAATCACAAGCAATTATGTCCGAGCAGAAGAAAGCAATGAAAGATATACTGAGTGATATTGATGACATTCTTCCACTTGATTTATTTTCAACAGAGGCTTTTAAGGATGAGCTCTCGTCCGCCGAAAACAAACGAAAAAAAACTATTGAGAAAATAGGCGATACAGACGAGAACTTAAAAACTGAATATGCAATGACTGAACCTAACGAACAATTTATTAAAGCAGACTTTCAAAAGTTACAGGAGTCAACAGGTAGGGGCAAAAACGCTTCACCTATACATTATAATGCCAAGGCTTATCGCGAGAGTGACATACATAAGAAAAAAGGCGATATCGAAAAGCGGTCTGAAGCTTATTTAAAGCTCAAAAAAGAGGAAGCTAAACAACGCGAAATTAAAGATTTGAAAAAACAGCTTGTAAATGTAACAGATCCTGACGAGTATTTAAAAATTGCTGAAAAAATTGGATACGAAAATTTGGAGCCTGACCAAAAAGTTTATTTCCGCCAGCTCGAAGAACTTCAACAAAAAGCCGAAATCGGAAAAGGTATTGCAGTTGGAATGTATGAAGCAGGTAAAGATACCGTGATGGGTCTCTATCAACTTGCAATGCACCCTATTGAAACGCTTTCTGGAACGGTGAACGCCGTCTTACATCCAATCGATACTTATAAGATCATAGCAAAAGACATAGAAGACACTTTCCAACGTGATATGATTAATGGAGATAGCTACAGCAGGGCAAAATGGGTGTCCTATGTCGGCAGCACTGTTGTTCTTGCAATAGTTGGTCCAAAGGGTATTGATAAAGTATCCAAAGTTGCAAAAGCCGGTTCAAAATTTGCTGCAATTAAGACACTTGAAGTTTCAAAAACAGGAATAAAAAAAGGGATTGAATACGTTAAAATACCAAATGTTTTTGAACAACAATATGCAATGGCTGGCGGTTCAGGGACTTTTCCTTTCAACACAATTGATGGGGAGAGTTATAAAAACTCTGCACTTGAAGTTTTTAAGAACCAGTCTGCTACACATGGTATAAAAAAAGCAAAGCCGCATGAAGTTGTAAACGAATTAGAGACTTTTCAAAGCAGGAAATACATTTTTGGAGGACAATCATTTCTCATTGATAAACGTGGAATGAAGCATATTTTAGAGCGCCATCATCCTAGTTTATGGGATGGTTCAGTTAAGTCTCGTCAATCTTTTCTCAATAAAGAGATGACTGTTAGCGATGTTGCAGATGCGATAGAATCAATCATGAAACAAAACCGTGAAGAGTTAGTACAAAAAGGAACAAAATTCAGTTATCAAATTAGAGGAACGTATAAGGGTCAGCAATATGTTGTAGGCTTTCAAAAAGGAAGAGTAGGTCAATTCTATCCGGAAAAATAGGAGAGGTAAGAATGTTTTATATACAATCATTAATTCTCAAGCCAAATAAGAAGATAAAGGATCTTTCAGTCTTAAAAAAGAATGTTAACGATTACTTTGTCCCCCTTAACAATATAGAGGGACTAAAGAGCATAAAACCACAGTTAGACTCTTACTATTTATGTGGGGCGATTATTTTAAAATATGGTGAACAAGATTTGCTTGATGTCACTATGTGGGACTTGGTTGACCAATTGTGGGCTTATTTTTTAAATCTAATTGAAGAAGCTATTGAAACGGGAAAAAGCGAAACTTATTTTCCAGATCAACCCCTTCTATTGAAAATGAAATCAATATCGAATGATATGTTGTTATTTGAAATTGACCAAAAACAAAAAGTATTACTACCGAAACTTGATTTTTTTGAATCACTTTTAAAGAATGCGAAAAGTTTCTTTGAAACTATGAATTTTGTTTTAGAAGAAAACTGTGATTATGAGTATGAACTTAATAAGATCGATGAATTGCAAACCAAAATTAAATGTATGTGAGGTTAAATGTGAATTACTCTGGAGTGAAAAAGTTCTTTGAAGAGAATAAAAAATATTCAATTCTTACTGAAAGCGTCACTGATAAACAAACCTTTTTCATGGTTAGCATCCACGCATTTTCTTATTTTATCCATCAAAACAAAAATTTTCTGCTGAAAAATCCCTTTAGGGCATTGTTCAGCTGCCTTTTCTTATGGTTATTTATTCTCTCACAAATAGCACAAGATAGTG
Source organism: Bacillus sp. LR--39 (assembly GCF_053613335.1). Classification (NCBI taxonomy): domain Bacteria; kingdom Bacillati; phylum Bacillota; class Bacilli; order Caryophanales; family Bacillaceae; genus Bacillus; species Bacillus sp. LR--39. The sequence continues at coordinate 85,396 of NZ_JBSIOT010000003.1, forward strand.
GATAAAAAGATGAAGAGTAGCAACTTGCCTACTCTTCTTTTTAAATGGGAAATATTTAAGATAGAGGTTGGGTTTTCCGACCCACTCACCAATATAAATTACATCCAAATAGCTTGCCCAACAACACTTTTTATTCGACCTAACCAGTGGTCTCCAATTCTCTCTAATTCTAGTATTTGATCATCATTCGCGTCAGCTAAATCCCCAACTGTTTTGAAGTTACTACTCTCTAAAATTTCTATTCTTCTAGAAGTTAAGCCATACGGATATGCATTTGATTTTTTAAGCACAGAGATTGGTTTTTCTAAAATCCCTAGAGACCCATTTCCTTTTAATTCAGGAAGAATTATATTATCTAATACACCTCGTTTATATATTTGAGGATATTCCTTTTCTATACTATTCCATTTTTTGAATAAATCCGTCGTGAGTCTATTCCCCGGGATAACTTCCAACAAACTTGATAAATTCAAAATATACCTAGTTCCTCTTCCACCACTTTTCATTGCTCTGGATGAATCTCGTTTTACAATAAAACCAGCATACTCCATTATTTCGAAAAGTTTTTTTAGCCGTTCAATTACATCTCGATGAATTAAACAAGAAGGACCATACCCCGGCCTGTCCACAAAGTAACTAACTTCTTTATATAACGTCTCTGTAAGCTCTCTAGTAGGCCTTATTAAGGGTTCATATTTTCCAAGCTTCGGTTCTAATTCTTCAAGTAAGGGCCAGTAGTATTCTGTTGCTAAATGTTTTAATGTTGCTTCAATTTCACGGAGCCCAATTACTTCATGTTCTTCCGATATTTCAATAATGTGATTAATTGCATAAATAAATGCTCTAACATTACCCGTAACTGCTCTACCAACAAATCCCGAAAAATCCTCAATAGAAACTTTTAAGAACTCTTGAAGCGAGGAATTTGAATACCGCCTTTCTAATATTTCCTTAAAGAATGACGTAAAAGATGGGTTTTCCTCATTCCGTGAAATATCTATTACTGTTGCATCATTAAGCAAATCAAATCTAGAACCGAACTCTGTAACACCTGGATAAATAGTCGCTTTACATGAAATAGTATTGCTTGATAAAGTTCTGAAGATATCAAAAAATTCTTTTAAAGATGTTTCTCTACCTATATGTGCAGCATCATCGAAAAACAGTATTATACGTTTTTCAATTTTCTCAGATAGATTCGTAAGTTCACTTTGAATAGTCCCGATCTCTGAAGCAGGACTGAAATCATCAACAGGAATATCTATATACTTGTCAATAGCAATTCTTATTTTATCTATTAGTAACTTACAAAATATATCTTCATAATCTTTCCCTTCTGCCCTAAGTAAGGGAAGGTGCCTAACGCTCACATAAACTCCCAGAACATTTTCAGAGAGATCTCCTTCATTCGATCTAAAATAAGCTTCTTTTAATAATGCACTTTTTCCACTTCCTCGCCCTCCCCTTATAAGTACCGGTCCATGAGCTATTAATTTTCTTATAATTTTATTTTCGTACTTAGAAAAAGTATGATATTTACGAAACTCTTCATCTGGAAAATCTTCTGCTGCCAATATTAATTTGCTATCAAATAAATCACTCATAATGATTCTCCACCCAATTATATAATTTTTGATAGATTACAAAAGCGTTATCATAAGGCAAACGACAAATACAAGAGTCTATATAATGACTAACAAGTCCAATAATAGAACAAAATTTCACAGCATCTAATAATAATTCGACTACAGTTGATTTATCATATATTATTTCTGGTTTAATCAAAAATTCACTATGTACCCCCTTGGAAAGGGATGAATAAATTTTAGACGATCGTGTTCTTAAAAACTCTGTGAATTTATCTGGGTCAACTGAACTTCGGTAATAATCTAATGATTCATCATCTTGAATGGTCTCATCATCAATCAACATCTGATAAGCAGGATTCCAAAATGTATCACCATATGCATCTCCAAAGAGGCCTCGCCCTACCTTTTGAAATTCTTTATCTGGGTTCCATATAGCACCGTTTGATTTTTTTTCAAAAACATCACCATTCCAATTTATCGCTCCACTTGATTTCTTACCAATACTATAGCTATCTAAAGATTGAATTTTGTGCACGTAAATCAATCTAAAAGGATCAAATCTTCCTATTAAAGCTGAACATGAAGATTCCAATATGTTTCTTGCATAAAAAGGGCCTAATAAGGTCAAATCATCACTATCATTAGTTAGCAAAACATTAATTCTTGTTTCCATGTTTTTTATATTATTAAAGAGTACATCATACAGACTTTCAATTGATTTATGTTGAGCATAGTCACCACAAATCAATCTTGCTAGATCATCCATAATTTCATAAATCCTCCATGTTATTTTAGATCAATTCTACCACAATTGAGGTTAAATGAGGATGACCTTCATTTCTAATTTATCTCTTCTTGTTTCTAATCGTCTATTACAAAATAACCGAATTCCAAAGGAAGTTTACTATGTGGTTAATGATAAAATTTTCTACAGGGTTGCATTTTATACATAAAAAAATAATACCAAAGGTAGTTAAACCCTTGGTATTATTGAGATGCGGCCGAGAGGACTTGAACCTCCACGGGTTATTCACCCACTAGGCCCTCAACCTAGCGCGTCTGCCATTCCGCCACGACCGCGTGCTATGAAGCTGTCTTTCCACTAAGCATATAAGCTAGTGATGATGATCAGCACTTTGAAAATAAAGTGCGGGTGAAGGGACTCGAACCCCCACGTCGTAAGACACTAGATCCTAAGTCTAGCGCGTCTGCCAATTCCGCCACACCCGCGTGACAAGTGGTGAGCCATGAAGGACTCGAACCTTCGACCCTCTGATTAAAAGTCAGATGCTCTACCAACTGAGCTAATGGCTCGCTCTAAAAGTGAATCAAAATTTTTAAATAAAATGGCTGGGCTAGCTGGATTCGAACCAACGCATGACGGAGTCAAAGTCCGTTGCCTTACCGCTTGGCTATAGCCCAACGAAGGTAAATGGTGACCCGTACGGGATTCGAACCCGTGTTACCGCCGTGAAAGGGCGGTGTCTTAACCGCTTGACCAACGGGCCGTCTGGTTGAGAACTTATCTGGCGGAGAAGGAGGGATTTGAACCCTCGCGCCGCTTACGCGACCTACACCCTTAGCAGGGGCGCCTCTTCAGCCACTTGAGTACTTCTCCATATGGCTCCACAGGCAGGATTCGAACCTGCGACCGATCGGTTAACAGCCGATAGCTCTACCACTGAGCTACTGTGGAATAATCAGACTTTCTTTATTATAAATGATGCGACATATTGTGTCAAGAAGCAACATTTATTTTTTTGAGAAAGTGTCGTTGTCTCTCAACGACTTTTATAATTTAACATAGAACATTAAAATGAGTCAAGCCTTTTTAAAAAATTCTTTTGATTTTCCCTCTGCATTTTCCGCAGGCATATCTTTCCGGGTTCATTGCCCGCTTCTTTATATACTGTTGGCCGCAGGCCGCGCATCTATACATATATGTTTTCTTTTGTGGCTTTTTGGTTTGCAGCGGCGTGCAGAATCTCGGCGCTCCGACTTTCTGAAGCAGTTCTCTGAAGTCCTTGTCTCTGTGCTTGTACCCTTTTCCTTCAAGGTGAAGGTGGTAATGGCACAGCTCGTGTTTAATGATTCCTTCCAGCTCGCTCTGCCCGTGTTCGAGAAGATATTTTCGGTTTAATTCGATGTTATGGGAAGACAGCATGTACCGCCCGCCTGTCGTTTTCAGCCGGTCATTGAAAAAGGCCCGGTGACGGAACGGTTTTCCGAAATCTTGTGCAGAGATGTCTTCCGTCAGCTTTTGAAGTTGTTCGTTATCCATAAGTGCACCCCGCTTTAAAAACATTGAACGGGACAATTCACCGTTCGCATACAATGAGTTAAAACCGACCTCTAACTAAAAGCTGAGGAGGAATGAGCCATGCCGAATTGGCTGATGAAACAAATGCAAAAAGCGTTTTTAGAAAAGGACAATTACCAAATCAAACTGCTGAACCAGTGCTGGTATTTCTACAGAAAAAAACACTGCTCGTAAGCAGTGCTTTTATTTTACCATAGACAGCGACACTCTGCCTTTTTGCACGTCCACCCCTTCGACCCATACGGTGACGATGTCCCCGACCGATACGACGTCGAGAGGATGTTTGACGTATTGATTGCTCAGTTTTGAAATGTGCACAAGCCCGTCCTGTTTGACGCCGATATCGACGAAAGCTCCGAAGTCTACAACGTTGCGGACGGTGCCCTGCAATTCCATTCCTTCCTTTAAATCCTCAAGCTGCAGAACGTCTTTTTTCAGCAAAGGCTTCGGCACTTCGTCACGAGGATCTCGCTCCGGCCTTGTCAGCTGCCCGCAAATATCCGCAAGCGTAATTTCCCCTATACCAAGCTCTTCAGCCGTTTCAGACAGCGGCAGTGCGCTTATTTTCTCTTTTGCGTCCGCGCTTCCGATCTGATCCGCAGTGAGCTGCAGTTTTTTGAGCAGCGCCTTTGTCTCTTTATAGCTTTCCGGGTGTATCCCGGTGCGGTCGAGCGGCTCCGGTCCCCCAGGCACTCTCAAAAAGCCGATGCACTGTTCATATGTTTTTGCGCCGAGACGCGGGATTTCTTTCAGCTCTTTGCGATTTGTAAATTTTCCGAGCTCTTCCCTTTTTTTAACGATATTACCGGCAACGGTTTTGGATAACCCGGCTACATATTGAAGCAGCGCGGCTGATGCTGTATTGACATTCACCCCGACTTGGTTGACGACGGTCTCTACGACAAAACGGAGTGATTCATTTAAATGCTTTTGGCTGACATCATGCTGGTATTGTCCGACGCCGACGGATTTAGGATCAATTTTCACAAGCTCGGCCAGCGGGTCCTGCAACCTCCGCGCGATGGAGACGGCGCTGCGCTCTTCGACCTGAAAATCCGGAAATTCTTCACGGGCGATTTCTGACGCGGAATACACGCTTGCTCCGGCCTCATTGACGATGACATAATAAATGTCCCGCTCTGTTTCTTTCAGCACATCAACGACGAATTGCTCTGTCTCCCGTGATGCCGTGCCGTTTCCGATCGCCACAACCTCGACTTCGTACCGGTCCAGCAATTCTTTGATTTTTTTCCGGGCTTCCGCTGTCTTTTTTACGGGAGCGTGCGGGTAAATGACGTCGATTTTCAGCACTTTTCCCGTCTCATCAACAACTGCCAGTTTGCACCCCGTACGGAAGGCCGGATCGACGCCGAGCACAACTTTCCCCTTCATCGGCGGCTGCAGCAGGAGCTTACGCAGGTTTTCAGCGAAAATATGAATCGCCTGCGCGTCTGCTTTTTCTGACAGCTCTTTGCGGATATCGCGCTCAATAGCCGGCTGGATCAGACGTTTGTAACTGTCCTCAATGGCTTCTTTCAGCGTTTCTTTCACAGGCGTTTCACGGTGTTTGATGATTTGCTTTTCTAAATAAGCTTTTATCTGATCGGCGGGCGGTTCGATCGCAATCTTTAAAATGCCTTCTTTTTCACCGCGGTTCATCGCAAGCACTCTGTGAGGAACGACCTTTTGGATCGGCTCTGCGTACTCGTAGTACATTTCATAGACGTTTTTCTCGTCATCTGCGGCTGACTTGCCTGCCGCGGAAGTGAGAATTCCTTTTTTATACGTTTCCTGGCGAATCCACTTTCTGAAATGAGGATCATCCGAGATTTGTTCGGCTATGATGTGCTTCGCGCCTTCAATGGCCTCCTCTCTTGAAGCGACTTCTTTTTCTGCACTGATATATTGATCAGCGATGTCGTGAAGGCGGTTTTCTTTCGGGAGAGAAAGAATATAGTCCGCAAGCGGTTCAAGGCCTTTGCTTTTGGCGACGGTGGCTTTTGTTTTCCGTTTTTGTTTGAAGGGACGGTATAAATCCTCGACTTCCTGAAGCTTGACCGCTTGTTCGATTTTTTGCTTCAGCCCTTCCGACAGCTTGTCCTGCTCAGAGATCAATCTGATGACTTCTTCTTTCCGCTGCGTCAGGTTTTGTATGTATTGCCACCGCTCGGAGATTGCCTGAATCTGCACCTCGTCCATTGAGCCGGTCTGCTCTTTTCGGTACCGCGCAATAAACGGGACGGTATTGCCGTCTTCCAGCAGGCGGATGACACTTTCGACATGTTTTTGGGATAACGCTGTTTCTTCAGCAATTTGTTTTTTCAAAAGGGCTAACGTTTCCATATCACAAAAGCCTCCATCTCTTCATTCTTTCTCTAGTGTATCAAAAAACGGCGGAACATAAAAAAAGCAGCCTTACGATAAAAGCTGCCCTAGAATATAGGTCAAATCATCACGTCTGGATGTTGTGTACGGATGAAGTGATTTTGATATATCTTCTATTGAGTGTCCCTGCTTTAAGCAGGTGCGGATATGCGGAACCTCAAGCCCATCCGTGTAGATGATGAACCTCGCCCCTTTTTCGTATGATGACGTATACGTTTTGTATCTTTGCGGTTTGCCTGAGAGGTAACCCGAAATCGGCAGCGGATGAAAGACTTCGCCTGATGGGGAGTGCAGGAAGAAACGGACATTGCCGATCGAGCAGTATGTCAATTCCCTTTTGATGAAATTGATTTTTAAGATGGAGGCAGTCGCCCCTCTTTTGTTTTTCATCGCTTGATTGCAGCGCTCAATGATGCTTTCCACATCCTCATCCGCATACGTTTCCACGATGTCTTTAATGGCTGACGAGGATTCGTTGGCAAGAGATCCGCTGCCGAGACCGTCCGCTACCGCGCAAACTAATTCTTCTTCATTCGCCTTCATAAAAAAGCTGTCGCCGCATATGGACTTGCCTTCTTTATTTAATTGGTATACAAGAGTTTGAACATGTTCATTTTCTTCAACCTGAATCATTACATTAGCTCCATGGAGGGATCTCCAATCAAGGCCTCTCTCAGTTTTTTCACCGCTTTCCGCTGCAGGCGCGAGACGTGCATTTGAGATATTCCGAGAATGTCCCCTGTTTCTTTTTGGCTTTTATTTTGCACAAATGTTAGATCGATAATCTGTTTTTCGCGGTCGGACAGCACATGAAGCACGCTTTTGAGCATCATCTGCTGGTTGACGCGTTCGTATCCTTCCTCCTGCGACCCGACGATATCTAAAATTGTGACGGTGCTTCCGTCCGCATCCGCTTCGATGCTGTGATCGACAGACAGCGCCTGATAGCTTTTTCCCATCTCCATCGTTTCAAGCACTTCCTCTTCTGACACATCGAGAAAGGCTGCGATTTCTTCGACTTTCGGCGACCGCTGCGTCTCTGTCGTCAGCTGATCCACCGCCATTTTAATGCGCGGCCCGAGTTCTTTAATCCGTCTCGGGACGTGTACGCTCCATGTTTTATCTCTGAGGAAGCGTTTGATTTCGCCGATGATGGTCGGAATCGCAAATGCTTCAAAGGATTTGCCGACCTCGGGATCATACCGTTTAATGGCTCCGAGAAGTCCGATCATCCCGACCTGGCGGAGGTCTTCATGAAAGCTTTTTCCTTTTGAATATTTCTTTGCCAGCATTTCGACGAGATTGGTATACACCTCGACGAGTGTTTCCTGGGCTTCTTTATTATCATGTGTTTGAAAGTCGCGTATGAGCCGATCAACTTCATCTTTAGTTAGTTTCGTAGTTTTTGATGGTTGTGCCATGATCAACTCGCTCCCCATTTAAATACTTTGTCATCGCCACGGTTACGCCAGAGTTGCTTTGAACTTTGACTTCATCCATGAGCGTTTCCATTAAATACAGACCGAGCCCTCCTTCTGACAATTGATCGACTGTGTGCGAAGGTGTGTACGGCCCGAGATCCTGCTGCTTCTGATCAAAATCAAAGCTGTCTCCCTGATCGGCGACAATGACCTCCAGCCGATCCTCAAACACACCGAACCGCACGGATACTTCTCCCTTATTTTCATCATTGTATGCATGCTGGACAGCGTTTGTACAAGCTTCGCTGACAGCGATTTTTAAATCTTCAATGTCATCATAGGTATAGCCCATTCTGCTTGCGACACCTGATAACGTAAGCCTGACGATTCCTACATATTCCGGTTCAGCCGGAATTTTCATCTCTATATAATCAACTGATGTACTCATTGCACGCCACCTTCTGACTTTGCCGAAATGTCGATGATGTCCTTAAGCCCCGTAATTTCAAACAGACGGACGAGCCGGTCGGAAAGATTCTCAAGCTTGAGAGAGCCGCCTTCCTTGCTCACCGTTTTAAACACGCCTACAAAAACGCCTAAACCCGTACTGTCCATATAATTTACATCTTTTAAGCAGATTCTCATGTCCTTCCCCTCGTTTGCCAGGGGCATCAGCTTTTCACGAACCACCGGAGCTGAGTATACATCGATTTCTCCAGCGATATTGATTTGTATATCTGAAAGATTCTCCTTCATATCTACCGTTAAATTCATCGTATCACCTCTGAAAGTTATCCTTACTCGTGCTAATGGCTTTTTACCCGTGCTGCTGTTTTTTTAAACCTTTCTTTTCAAAACAATTAACGTAAAATCGTCATGAAGCTGAAAGTCCTGGAGTCTCAGCAGGCTGTCGTAAATATTTTTGACCATATCCTGCGCGGAGCAGTCCATATGTTCTTCCAGCATGCGCTGAATGTCACTGCGTTCTAAGAAACCGTTTTCGGTACGGCATTCGGTGACGCCGTCAGAAAAAAGAACGATCATGTCTCCTTCGTCCATGTGCTGTTCATATTGGCTGTAATCAAAATCCTGAGAAATTCCCAGCACCAATCCTTTTGCCTCCAGATCATAAAACTTTTTTTCTTTTTCAGAGTAGTAGAAGCCCGGTTCATGCCCCGCAGAGGCATATGTAAATTGGTGATTTTTCGTATTGTAGTTTGCGTAAAACATGGTGATAAACATGCTTGAGTCCACGTTCTGTTCTACAACGCGGTTAAGATTTTTCAGCACTTGGGAGGGGTGAATGCCGGTCTCCGGAAGAGAGTCCATGGCATACTTGATCATCGACATGCACAATGCGGCGGGTATTCCTTTTCCGATGACATCGGCTATCGCGATGTTAATCGATTCCTTGTCTTTGACAAAGTGATAATAGTCCCCGCTCATCTGTTTGGCGGGGACGCTGATCGCCCCGATATCCAGATCTTCTTCTTCAGGAATTTTTGTGCCAAGCAGCGTCTGCTGAACATTTGCGGCAATTTCAATTTCTGAACGAAGCTCCTGCTGGATATCTCTCAGACTTTGATGTTCCTGATAAGCCATCCCGTAGCCAATCATGACTTCTATTAAAAAATCCAGCGAATGAAAAACATCTTCCGGCAGATCCGGATACAGTTCCTTTACTACTTTTCGGTGGATGCTGATGATCTCCTCCGGAGGAACCTGATGTTCAATCGTTTTTCGGCTGAATTTTTGGGCTTGATATAAAGATGTTTCTGTTAATTCGGCTATATATCGGCTAAGCAGCTGATGATACCGCTGCTCTATAACCTCCCTGAAATCCACGTTCTAACCTCCTACCGAAGCCATTTCACGGCTTGAATCTCTGTTCCTTCCTCTGCAACAGATTGCAGGCTGAATTCGTCCATCAGCCTTTTGACGCCCGGAAGGCCCGCTCCCAGTCCGCCTGACGTTGAAAAGCCGTCTTCCATCACTTTACGGATGTCGGGGATTCCGGGTCCTTTGTCTTCTGCTATAATTTTAAGGCCTTTTTTCCCTCTGTCGTTTACTTGTTCTATGCTGACCTGGCCCTTGCCTGCATATAAGTAAATGTTTCTGGCCAATTCTGAGATAGCCGTCGTGATTCTGGCCTGGTCCACCGTGCCGAAGCCTAATTCCTTCGCAACGTTGCGGCCAAGCTGTCTGGCGGCTACGATATCCCATTCTGTCATGATTTTCACACAGGATTGGTCGTTCATCGCTATTCCCCCAATTCCCGCTTCAATGTCTCAAGCCCTTGCTCTAAATCGAGCGCTGTTTCAATTTCCTCAAGTGAGATTCCGAGTTCAATCAATGTGACCGCCACAGCAGGCTGAATTCCCGTCAATACGACCTTTGCGCCCATCAATTTAGACATGGTGATGACATCGCCGAGCACTTTCGCGATAAATGAATCGATCATGTCAACGGATGTCAGGTCAATGACGACCCCGTTTGCGCCGGTTTCATAGATTTTGTTCAGCAGATCTTCTTGAAAATGCAAAGCTGTCTGGTCGTCAAGTTCCCATTGGATGGATACCAATAAGCAGTTATACAGTTTCAGGATCGGGATTTTTGGATGTCTCACAATGTTATTCCCCCAATGAAACGATTTTTCGATTTGTCATTTCAAGCGCTGTTTGAATTCCTTTTTGAAGGGTATTCTTCGTAATAACCTGCGACAAATCAATTCCCAGATTAACGATCGTCTGCGCGATTTCCGGACGGATTCCGACGAGCAGGCATTTCGCGCCGACAAGCCGCACCGCTTCCGATGCCTGAATAATATGGTGCGCCACCATCGTATCAACGACCGGCACGCCCGTGATATCAATTAATACAACCTGTGAACGGTGCTTTACGACGCCGTTTAACAGATTTTCCATAATGTGCTTTGCACGCTCCGTATCAATCGTCCCGACAAGCGGCATGACCGTTACATGCTCAAATACCGGGATCAGCGGAGCCGACAATTCCTGAAGCGCGATTTTTTGCAAAGTAACCGTCTTTTCCCAGGAGATAGAATACTGATTTAAAATTTCCGTGTTGATCGGATTGAAAAAGCTGTCTATTTCCAAAATCAAATCTGCTCTGTCCTGATCGGCCATATTAAGGTCGACCATCGTTTCGTAAAGCAGTTTCCAAAACTCTGACAGGGTGGCTGAAAGAAGTTTCAGTGACAGGCCGAGCTGAACGGCGCGCAGTGCGAGTTCACTGATCTGCTCTTCCGTAGCCTCGTCATTTTTAGTCGATAATAAAAGAATGTCTATATAGTCTTTACAAATATTTTCACATATGTGATTCGTAAGCTGATAGTCTTCCTGATTGCCTACTTCTTTTAGTTTGGCTGTCCAAGTATCAAGCAGTTCATCATGCTGATCAATGATGAACTGGTACACTTTCTGATTCGACATGGGTTTCACTGACCTCCCGACACAAAACAACAAATTTTGTTTGATTATCTCTTTATTATAGCGCTTATGTTTTTCGAAAACAAAAAAAGTTGCTCCATATGAGCAACCAAAATATGACTAAAAATCAATGAGTGCCAAACTGATTTGCAAGGCTTCATCAACCTTATCCATCATTTCATCATCCAGATGAGTTATTTTATCCGTTAATCTTTGCTTGTCAATCGTCCGAATTTGCTCCAGCAAAATAACGGAATCTCTTTCAAAACCGTAGCGTTTTGCATCAATTTCGACGTGGGTTGGTAATTTCGCTTTCTGTATTTGGGCTGTTATGGCTGCAACAATAGCAGTCGGGCTAAAGCGATTTCCGATATCATTTTGGATCACTAAAACCGGGCGTACGCCGCCTTGCTCTGAGCCAACAACAGGAGATAAATCAGCAAAATAAACATCGCCGCGCTTTACAATCAAAATGATTATCCTCCGCTGACTAAGCGCTCAACGGTCGTTTCTGCTTCGCACTCAGCATAGTGAGCCTCAGAAGAGATATTCAAGTTGATTTTCGCCATTTCCATATACCCGCGTCTCATCAAATCACGGTTATGGCGAGTTGTCCGTTCGCTGACATACGCTCTCACTGCTTGTGATATCAGTTCGTTTCTGCTTCGTTTCTCCCGCATCGCTACACCATCCAATTCAGCTACTAAGTTTTCAGGCAAGCTGATTTTCATTTCGGTTCTTGCGCTGGATTCAGACAAAAAACATACACCTCCACCAAACTTACGGATACGACCAATACATCCATCCAGACATAATGATACCATTATTCAAACGTCAAGCAAAGCTGTTTTATAAATTCTCTTTTTCCGGATGACGGCTACTTGTTTGTATTATCTTGCAGTAAAGGATTTCTTACTTCCATTATACTCTCATTTTCCAAAAACATACGGGGAACGCGGGAACTAATGGTACAAGGGACCTCGTAATTAATCGTCTCAAGCCGCCCTGCGATTTCATCCATCGTGATCGTTTCTTCCTTCTGGCTGCCGATCAGGGTGACTTTGGTGCCCGGCGGATAAGATTGATCTAATTCGACCATCAATTGATCCATGCAGATTCTTCCCGCGATGTTCATCCGTTTGCCTCCGATCAGCACAGACGTGCCGCTCAGCTTGCGGAGCCACCCGTCCGCATAGCCGATGGGGACCGTTCCGATCCATTGATCCTTCTCTGCCGTATATGTTGCGCCGTAGCTGACGCTTTCCCCTTTGCGGATCTTTTTCACATGGGATAAAACAGAGTGCAGCGCAAAAGCCGGTTTTAAATGAAACGGAATTTCGCTTTGGATGTCAGCAGAAGGACGAAGCCCGTACATACTGATGCCGAAACGAACCGCGTTAAAGAAGCCTTTTTTAAGACGAAGTCCGGCAGCGCTGTTCGCGCAGTGCACCATCAATTCTTTTAAAGGGAGCGGAGCGATCAATTTTTTAAAGCGGTTAAACTGGAAGAGGAAATAATCTCTGTTTTTCTCATCCGCGGTAGCAAAGTGGGTGAATACGCCTTTACAGACTAAACCGGGATTTTGGCTGAGGATTTTTAACACGCTTTGGATTTCTTCCTCCGTTTTGACTCCGAGTCTGTTCATGCCGGTGTCGACTTTCAGATGAAACGGCACTGTTTTACTTCCGAGGTGGCGCGCAGCTTCCTGAAGCCATTCAACAGAATACCCCGTGAGTGTTACGTCATACTCGGCAGCTGCTTGTACATATTCGGGCGGCACGGCGCCAAGCACGAGAATCGGCGCTGTAATGCCCCGTTTCCTCAATGAAATTGCTTCATCCAGTATGGCTACGGCAAGACAAGAGGCACCCGCTTCAAGCGCGGCTTTCCCAACTTCCAAATCTCCGTGGCCGTAAGCATTCGCCTTTACAACCGCCATGAGATGGACGTTTTGCCCGATGTGTTTTTTCATATGCGTGACATTTTCTTTAATCGCGGACAGGTTGATTTCCGCCCACGTTTCTCTGTAAAAGGATGCTGTGTTCATTCGATACACTTCCTAGCATTATTTTCAATTCATATTGTTATTATCATACTAAAATTATTCTGCAAAGTGAAATGGAATCAAAAAAGAGACCGACAGCGGCGGCCTCTTTTTTGACGTTATTTTGACGACTGTCCCTGCATGCTTTTGGCGGCGGCCACCATTTCATCTTTTGTCAGATCCTGTGATGACAGAAGGTAATCCACTCCGTCATATGTCCACGTTAAAGACGCATCAGATAATGCGGCCACCGTGAAGCCGAGATTAACCGGTTCGCCTTTCAGCGTGACGGCAGAGGCGGCTTTTGCGATATGGGCTTTTTCTTGAATAAGGGTGAATGATTTTTCTCCGCCGTAAGTCATGACGATCCGTTTGCCGTCCGCCGTTGAAATATCTTTCTCTTCAAGCTTTTTGACGCCGGCCGGCACTTGAAGCGGTGTTTTGACCGCAAATGAATCAGACGGCTTGGCGCTTGTGGCGACGTCCATCTGGGAAAGCGTCATATTTTTCTTCTCGTCAAAAGAGTCTTTATCAAACGGCTTGTTGAATTCAAAGCTTTTGAATTCGACTTTCACCATCACTTTCCGATCTGTATCCATGACTTTGACGAGCGATGGGCTCATGTCCTTTTTGTTGAAAGTGATTTCCTGAGTCGGCAGCATTTTGTTGTGCTGATAGTTTGTTTTTGTTTCAAACGTGTACTTTTTATCTTTGGCGGAATAGACGGCGTCTTTGTCATGCTGCACGTCCTTTACAAGTGACTCAAACAAATATACTTGGCTGCTGTTATTCGGCCAGTCGCTTTGGAAGCGGAAGCTCTTATTTAGAGACGGCGTGAGGACAAAGACTCCGTTGGCGTTCCGTAAGATGACTTGGTTTTGGTCTTTTTTCGGATTTTCCAAATAGACCCGGTACAGGGAAGGTTTTTTATGCCAGATTTCCACATTGTATACTTGCGGATCACTCCCCGTTTCGATGGTCATTTTGGCTTTCGCTTTGTACGAGGTGTATTCCTTCGCCTTCTTATCTAAACCGTTCACGATATCTTCCTGTGATTTTTGGCCGCAGGCCGAAAGAATAAGGACGGCAAGCAGTCCCGTTAAAAGCAAAACAAAGCTTTTTCTCACCTTTTTTCAACCCCTTCTTCTCAATTGATGTAAAGGGAAGAAATCGCTTGTTTGACTTTAACGGTACGCCCTGAACGGACGGACGCGTACCATAAAAGCCTCAAACAACTTGTCTCCCTTAATGCACTATCAAATATATGAAGGGGTTCCGGCTAATATGCAGACTAGCGTGACAACCTTTCAATCACGACCTGTGCCGCGGCGTATTCTTTTGTATGGGTAATGGAGACGTGAACCGCCGCGCCGTCAAGCTTGGCGCAGGCCAGCACAGGCTTTCCCGCTGTGTCGTTTCCGGTTTCAATATCCTGAAAGCTGAGCTCTTTGCCGATACCTGTGCCGTATGCTTTCGAAAAGGCTTCTTTTGCCGCAAATCTTCCCGCGAGAAATTCAATTTTCCTTTTGTCCGACAGCAATGTAAAACGAGCGTATTCAGCCTCCGTCAATATTCTTTGCGGAAACCTCGCCTGCCGGCTGAGCATGTTTTCAATTCTGTGCAGTTCAACGATGTCGATTCCGATTCCGAAAATCATGTGAATTCCTCCTAAAAGTCCGTACTAAAAAACGGTTTATGTCATAAACGTGTTACTATATATGTAACAAATCAGATGCAAAGGGGCTTGCGATGTTTATACGAACGGAAAATTTCCAGACTTTTATCAGACGTTATCCGGCCGTCAGCTGTATTTTGGCGCTGCAGGCGTTCTTGTGGCTGTTTTTCAGTATGCCGCTTCATTCCGTCATGATGTGGTCAGATGCTGTGACCGGCTATAATTACGGCGTTTCCTCGGGAGAATGGTGGCGGCTGGTGACACCGATGTTTTTACACGCGAATTTCACTCACCTTTTGTTTAACTCCATGTCTCTCTTTTTATTCGCGCCCCCGCTTGAGCAGATGCTCGGAAAAGTCCGTTTTCTGATTGTGTACACTGCATCGGGCATCATCGGCAATATCGGCACGTATCTTGCCGAACCGCTTGATTATGTGCATGTCGGCGCATCCGGCGCGATCTTCGGACTTTTCGGCGTGTATGTGTTTTTGACTGTTTTCCGCAAGGAGCTGATCGGCCGGGATCAGTCGAAAATGATTATGACCCTGCTTATCATCGCGGTACTGTCGACGTTTATCAACTCTAATATTAACATTATGGCGCATTTGTTCGGACTGGCAGGCGGATTTTTGCTTTCCTTTTTATGCGTGCAGCAAAAAAAGCGGCGGTATTAACCGTCCGCTTTTTCATATGAATACCAGCGCCCGATGCGTTCGGCATCTTCCTCGCTGACATCCTTCAGCATGACATGCTCCATGTGGTGAGCTGATTTCACTGCGGTAGCCACAGATGCGAGCCGCCTTCTTTTTTGCAGAAAGGAACGGCTGACTTCAAACATCTGCATTCTTCTTCTCAGCATAATCGTGGTCGTCTTCCCGACCAGCCTCGTGGTGATCTGAAGCCTGCCGCCGTTTATGCACCATGACGCTGTCCTAAACGAGGCATATCCAAGCACCATTTCGACGGGAAGCACAAGGAGCGATGCATATCCCCACGGTTTAAACAGAATACAAAGCGGGATGA
The DNA here is from genome assembly GCF_053613335.1 of Bacillus sp. LR--39. Classification (NCBI taxonomy): domain Bacteria; kingdom Bacillati; phylum Bacillota; class Bacilli; order Caryophanales; family Bacillaceae; genus Bacillus; species Bacillus sp. LR--39. The sequence goes on from NZ_JBSIOT010000003.1 coordinate 101,302, forward strand.
TCACGAAAACCGAGAAGATTATGGATCGGAATAAATACCGGCGCAGCGCCCTTTTCGGCAAATGATTCCGGTTTTCTTCCAGCACGTAATCCGGTGTGAAACCGTTCAGCATCACTCCGAGCTTTGATTTGCGGATGATCGGAAACAGAATCGTCTGTGCTCCTTCTTTCTCATTCCCCGCACTGCCGGCGCTGACAATCGCAACCGTCGCGTATCCGAATAATTGCCTGATCACATTTTCTTTCATTTTAATGGCTTGGATTTTACGGAGCGGGATCGTCACTTGATGTTTTTCAATAATTCCTCTGGTAATGACCAATTCGTGTTCTTTTTTTTCTATCTTAAAGTTGGCATGCTTGATCATCATACCGGCGATGCTTAACAGCCATGCGATGAACAATCCTATGAAAATGATCACGGCGTATATGCCGATGCTCGCATGCTTGAGAAAGGAGAACCTGTCATAGAGCCAGTCCATCGGAAGTACTTCATCAATCTGAGAAAAGAGGGCGAATACCGCTGAGATGATGACACCGATTCCCCCGGATGTTGAGGCGGCCATAAGCAGCTCACCTACAGACAGGCGGTAAACGGATTGCACATCTTCCCCGCGCATCGGCTCCTGCTCCGCTGCGGTCTCCCCTCGTTCTTCTTGCTCCGCTTTTTGCTGAAAAACAGCCGCTCTGATCCGTTCCGCCTCTTCCACAGTAATGGCGGATAAGACAGCCTCGGCGTTTTTCCCGTCGCCGGCCGTTTCGATTTGAAGCTTAACAAGCTTAAAAAGCTGCTGAATGATGCCGGCACTCGTATTCATTGATTGAATCCGGTCAATGGAGATGTATCTCTTTTTCGTAAAAAACAAGCCTTCTTCAATTCTGAATTCTCCGTCCTCAATCCGGTATGTAAATTTTCTCCACTCGATCACACTAGCCGTAATCAGCCAGATAAGCAGGACGGCGAGCGCAATGCCTCCGTAAAAGCGGATGAAGTGGTTGGAATTAACAATATAGACGAGAAAAAATGGCAGAATAATGTTTTTAATGGTTTCGATAATAGTATGGAATAAGTTCAAAATCACGGCCGCCGGATGCAGACGTTTCGGCTCAGACATCATCTTCCGTCACCCTTGCCAGACGGGAAATGGAATCCCTCAGCCGGTCAGCTTCCTCCATATCAAGCGCCGGAATGGAATGAACGGTTGCCGCCGTGGAGATTTTGACTGAGGCCAGACGGTACCTTCTGAGGAGCGGGCCTTGTGAAGTATCTACGTGCTGCACCCTCACCATCGGCACAATGACCCGTTTGACAATAAAAATGCCGGATTGAATATCAATTTCATTTTCATGGACTTCATAGCGCCAGATCCTGTGCCTGATTTTCGGTATGGCATAGATGGATATCACTGAACCGAAGATCCAAATGATGCCGAGGACTCCGGTGATCCAATACGGCCAATGGAAGAAATGGCTTAAAACAGCTGCTGCTATAACGGCCAGAAGACAGAAGGCGGACAGGATGATTTCCTGAAGACGCCAGACTTTTAAGCCGCTTGGACTGATTCGATTTTTTGGCTGTGCTCTCAACATACCTACCTCCCATTTTTTATCATACATACAAATACGGCTGATTTGCAAAAAAGATTCACTTTCCGGCATATCAAAAAAAGCGGACCCCGTAAAAGGGTCCGCTTCCTGTGTCTTAGTATGATTTTTTCTGGCGTCTGTCACCTGAAGAACGGCGGTCGCTTGAGCGTTTTTTATCGTAGGAAGAACGGTTGTTGGTTTTCCCTTTGCCGCCGCGGTAGCCGCCGCCTTGGCCTTCTCTGCGCTTAGAAGTACGCTGGTTTTTATAGCGTTTGCTGACCATCGGCGCTTCATCAGTGAGGCGTACAGGCGTGCTGTCCGGCTCTTTTGTCGCCATTTTAATGGCTGCAGCCACAACTGTCACTGCATCATGATCTTCTAACAATTCCGCAGCTGCCGTCATGTAGAAGTTCAGGTTGTTTTCGCTGATCGCCGTGCGCAGACGGTCAACCGTCATCTGCTGCTGACCTTCTAATGCTTCGTCAAGCGTCGGCTCTTTCATGCGGTCCATTTTGCGTTTTGTCGTTTGTTCGATCGCGCGAAGCATGTTTTTCTCACGCGGTGTGATAAACGTCATCGCCATACCCGTTTTTCCTGCGCGTCCCGTTCTTCCGATACGGTGAACGTAGCTTTCAGGATCTTGAGGCACGTCAAAGTTGTAAACGTGGGTAACGCCTGAGATATCAAGTCCGCGGGCGGCAACGTCAGTCGCTACAAGCACTTCGATCGCACCTTCTTTAAATTTACGAAGCGCAACCATACGTTTCGCCTGCGTTAAGTCGCCGTGAATTCCTTCGGCCGCATATCCGCGAAGGTTCAGGGCTTCAGCAAGCTCATCGACACGGCGTTTCGTACGTCCGAATACGATCGCAAGTTCCGGAGACTGAATGTCAAGAAGACGAGTCAGGGTATCGAATTTTTTGCGTTCCTGCACTTCCAAGTAGAACTGCTGAATGTTGGACACAGTCATTTCTTTCGCTTTTACTTTTACGTGTTCCGGCTCAGTCATGAAACGCTCTGCGATCCGTTTGATCGGCGCAGGCATTGTTGCTGAGAATAAGAGCGTTTGGTGCTCGCTCGGTACATTTGAGAGAATGGATTCAATATCATCAATGAATCCCATGTTCAGCATTTCATCAGCCTCATCCATGACAACCGTATTCACGTTGTTTAAACGGATCGTACGGCGGTTGATATGGTCAAGAAGACGCCCCGGCGTACCTACGATGATATGCGGGTTTTTCTTCAATGCGCGGATCTGACGTCCGATATCCTGTCCGCCATAAATAGGCAGCACTTTCGCACGCTTATCTTGTCCGATTTTATATAACTCTTCAGATACTTGAATGGCTAATTCACGGGTTGGCGCGATTACGATTGCTTGAATATTAGGAGACTCGGGGTTCATTTTTTCAACAAGGGGTATACCAAACGCAGCTGTTTTACCTGTACCTGTTTGCGCTTGTCCAATGACGTCTTTATTTGAAAGTCCGAGCGGAATCGTTTGTGCCTGAATCGGCGTTGCTTCTTCAAACCCCATACGATTAATTGCCTTCATGAGATCAGAACTTAATTGAAAATCTTGAAACGTTATAGTCAAATTATTCAAACTCCTTCTAATTGCTGTTTCAGTAATGTCGTGATTTACCACTAAAAACCGCCCTTTCATCCAAAGGACAGGATCATACGTATACAAAGCCCGAATTACTTTACGTTTAATCTTACCATTACACTATGTGTTTTTCAATAAGGCGAGATGGTCAGGCGGCCGGAAGCGGCCTGACCGAATTCTTCCCGCGAACGAGGCCGGCCCCCGCGCCGGACGGGATTTCCCAGCCGGCGGTCTTTCTTTTTCATACGGACAGAATTATTTCACCCTGAATTAGTTTCTTCATTTTTGTATATTTTTATAATGCTGATCAGTATTTTTTCAGTTCTTCTCTAATAAATCTTTAACGATTTCTTCGAGCTTCATACCTCTCGATGCTTTAAACAGAAGGAGATCGCCGGAAGCGGCCATTTCCTGTATGGCGTGAAGCAGTTCTTTTTTGTCAAGATAATGGCTGACGCGCCCTTCTTCAAAATGCCGGCGCGCTCCGTCAGCGATGAATGCGCCGAGTGTGCCGTAAGTAAATACATGGTCGATTTCCGCCGGATTGACCGCAGCTCCGCATTCTTCGTGGAATGCTTTTTCTTCATCACCAAGTTCAAGCATATCACCGAGCACGAGCATTTTCTTCCGATAGCCTTTCATCGTTTCAATTAATTCGACCGCCGCTTTCATTGACGTCGGGCTCGCATTATACGCGTCGTTTACGATCGAGATGCCGTTGTCCGTTTTGACCAGTTCCAATCTCATCCCCGTCACCTTCAGGCGGCTCAGTCCCAGAGCGGCATTTTCCGGCGTAATGCCGAAATAGATGCCGGCGGCGTATGCGGCCATGGCATTCATCACATTATGTCTGCCGAGAACGGGAATAAAGAAAGAACGGTCGATCCCGTCGATATTAAAGTACGTGCCTTCTTCCGCCTGTTTTATTTCTTTCAGGCGGAGATCATTGTCCGCGCCTGCGCCGTATGTCGTTGTCCGGCAAGTGTACGCCTTTTGGCGGAGCAGCGGCTCATCCCCGAAATAAAACAGAACGCCGTCTTCCCGAAGTCCGTTTATAATTTCAAGTTTCGCCTCCGCAATTCCTTCTCTTGAGCCTAAATCCTGCATGTGGGATTCGCCGATATTGGTAATGACGGCAGCTTCCGGTTCAGCAAGACGGCTCAGAAAATCAATTTCGCCCCTCGCGCTCATTCCCATTTCTAAAACGGCGATTTCTGTATCTTCAGGCATGGCAAGCACAGTCAGCGGCAGGCCGATATGATTGTTGAAATTGCCGGCGGTTTTGTGAACGCGGTACTGCGTGCCGAGAACGGCGTGAAGCATGTCTTTCGTTGTCGTTTTTCCGTTGCTCCCGGTCACCCCGATAACCCGTGTGCCGAGCTCTTCCAAATAAGCTTTTGCCAATGTTTGCAACGCCTCCAGCGTGTCATCGACCAGGATGACAGCACGCTCTTCCGGCGGATTCGGTTCAGAGCGGTCCCACAACACCGCGGAAACGCCTTTTTCGAATGCTTGCGGCACAAAGGTGTGGCCGTTAAAATGCTCGCCTTTTAAAGGAATGAACAGCTGATTTTTTTCCAAAGTCCGCGTATCGGTTGCGGCGCCCTCAATCATTGTTTGTTCAAATACGGGATTTGTCAGTGTGCCTTTGACCATGTCTGCGATTCGCTTTACAGTTCGCTTTATCAAAGGTGGCACCTCGCTTTCTGAAAATGTTGTCTGTTACGGGAAAAGACACTGCCCCTTCAGGCAGTGTCCGTCTTCATTAAAATGTATGTTTAATCAGCTGTTTTTCGGCATGGCGTTCTTTTGCCAGCTCAACCAGCTGTTCGATCAGATCACTGTAATCTACGCCTGCTTCTTTCCAAAGCAGCGGGAACATGCTGAATGGCGTAAAGCCCGGCATTGTGTTCACTTCGTTAATGAGCACTTGCCCGTCATTGGTCAGGAAGAAATCGGCGCGGACAAGGCCTGATCCGTCAATCGCTTTGAAGGCTTTAATCGCCATTTCGCTGATTTCCGCATATTGTTCATCCGTCACTTGCGCGGGAATCATTAAATCCGTGTCGCCGTCTTCATATTTCGCCTTGTAATCGTAAAAGTCGGTTTTCGGCGCGATTTCACCGACGGCGGAGCATTTCGGTTCGTCATTTCCGAGTACGCCGATTTCGATTTCTCTTCCGGCGATTCCTTCTTCCACCACAATTTTCCGGTCATACTCAAAAGCCAGTTCGAAGGCTTTTTCAAGCTCTTCACGGTTTCGGCATTTGCTGATTCCGACGCTTGATCCGAGGTTCGCCGGTTTGACGAAGCACGGATATCCCAGCTCCTCTTCAACCTGCTGTAAGCAGCTGTCCGGCGTCTGTTTCCAGTCCTTTTTTAAGAAAGCGGCGTACTTCGCCTGCGGAAGCCCCGCTTGAGCGAACAAATGCTTCATGATGACTTTATCCATGCCGGCTGATGATGCAAGCACTCCGTTGCCGACATAAGGAACGTTCAGCAATTCCAGCAGACCCTGAATGGTGCCGTCTTCACCGTTCGGTCCGTGCAGAAGCGGAAATACGACATCGATCGTCGCCTTTTCGTCAGGCGACGCTTCAGGAAACATTTCCCGGTTCAATGCTGATAGAGCAAAACTTTCACCGTTTTGTTCCAGCTGAAGCATTTTCACGTTGGAAACCGGCTCAGTCAGCAGCGGGCCTCTTTGCCATTCTCCTTTTTCAGTGATGTAAATCGGATGTATATCAAACTTCTCAGTATTAAGCGCTTTTGTTACAGCTAATGCTGTCTGCAGCGATACATTGTGTTCGGCTGACTTTCCGCCGTACACCAATCCTAGACTTGTTTTCAATGGATATTCCCCCCACAACAATTCATCTTTACTATCTTATCACTTTCCTCAGAAAATGATCTAATTATTTTTGGGCATTCTGAATATGAAAGCATTTGTATGTAATTCCTTTTTATTTTATATTAAAATGGCATGGAAAAGGAGATGTGTCATATGAAAAAAATCAGTACAACAGAACAATTTAATGAACTTATTCAATCCGACAAGGAAATCATCGTGAAATTTTTCGCTGACTGGTGCCCTGACTGCACGCGCATGAATATGTTCATCGGCGATATTTTGGAAGAATATAATCAAAATGATTGGTATGAACTGAACAGAGACGAGCTCCCTGAGCTTGCCGACAAATATCAGGTAATGGGCATCCCGAGCCTTCTGATCTTTAAAAACGGCGAAAAGAAAGCGCATCTTCACAGCGCAAACGCGAAAACGCCCGAAGAAGTCACAGAGTTTTTATCACAGCATATTTAATTCGTTTCACGATCTTTGTTTATGACTTCAGGCTCTACATGAACATGGACATGAGTCACATCATGTTCATGTTTTATTGCATATTCGACTTCATCGGCTACTTCATGGCCTTCTTTCACAGACAGTCCCGGATCTACCGTAATGACCATTTCCACATGAACCGTTCTCCCCAAATACCTTGCTTTCACATCCTTCAGCCTGCTGACCTCTTTTATTTCTTTCACCGTGTGTTTATACGGCTCCAAATCTTTCAGATCAAACCCGTCCGTCAATGAGTGGGAAGCATCTTTGAAGATGTCCCATGCCGTCTTACAGATGATGATTCCGATCAGAAAAGCAATGACCGGATCAATCCACGGCAGATGAAGCCGGGCCGTTAAGACGCCTATAAACGCCCCAATACTGACATAGGCGTCAGAACGGCTGTCTTTCGCCGCCGCATGAAGCGCAGAACTTTTAACCCGATCCGCAAGACGGCTGTTATATACATACATGCCGTACATTACAATCGCGCTTCCGAGCGCCGTCCATGCCGCAATGAGGCTCGGCTCGGCCTCCGTTCCGCTGACAATCGCCTTTGCTCCTCCGATCAGCACTTCAATACCGACCGCCATCATAATAAAAGACGCAATTAATGAAGAAATTGTTTCAGCCCGATAATGTCCGTAGGCATGATCAGTGTCAGCGGGGCGCTGGGAAATCCGGAGCCCGATCAGCACAGCCAGTGATGCGGCAATATCCGTGGCATTATTTAACCCGTCCGCTCTGAGCGCTTCAGAATGATAAATAAGACCGATCACCAGTTTGACGGCGGCAAGGATGAGGTACGCGGCGATATTAAGAATCGCGCCTTTCTCACCCCGTTTTAAGTTTGCCGTTTGATCATTCATGTAAGGACTCCTCCATTCTCATTCATAGTATGGATGGAAAAGCGGAAAAATAGCAGCTTTGATCTGACAGAATCAAATCAATTCGACAGCATTATTCCCCGGGAAACTTTTTGTCGAAAAATTGGCGGTATTTTTCCTTTACATATGAATATGCCCATTGTATACTTTCATTAATTGATAATGATTCTCAATATCATTTGATTAGGAGGGTAATCATGAGGTCTTCTCCTCAGCTCAGATCATCAGTTGAAGGACGAAAAAAACATCTGATCCATTTGCTGATCAATAACGGAATATACAAAAAGTCGGAACGGCATTTATATGAATTATCGCTCGGAGAATTAGAAAGCGAATACAAATATGTAAGGAAGGTGCGGACTTATGGCGAAACGTAAAATAAAAACATACGAACAGCTGATAAAAGAAAACAAGGCGGCCATTATGAATAATCAAAAGCTGATGAATGTGATCTATGACAGAATTGACCGCAAGCATCAAAAACTGCTCCGGCACAACAGCCATACATAAAAAGAGCCTTTTTCAGGCTCTTTTTTTTATTGCTCAAAGGCTTCCGCCGCTAATTTGCCGATGACCGCATCGTCCATCGGCGGATTGTGAAGGCCGGCCCGGGCATCCCGATAATACCGCTGAAGCGGATTGTTTCGCTCAAGGCTTTTTGCGCCAGTGATTCTCATTGCTTTATCAACAACAGAAAGGACGGCATTTGTCACAATATGTTTTGCGGCGCCGAGCTCGCTTTTGATGAAAGGGCGGCGTTTCGGGTCATCATACATTTGCGCCGCCGTGAAGAGAAACTGTCTCGCTTTTAACAATTCGAGCTCCATTTCCCCGACACGCTGCTGAACAGCCGGCACGTCTTTAATCGGTCCGTTCAGGCTGCTCGGCGAATATTCGGATGCAAACCGGACGGCATAGTCCCTTGCCGCTTGAGCGATACCCAGATAAGCAGCGGGAATGTGAAGCAGCCAGCCATTCACTTTCGCCGCTCTTGGCCCGCTGATAAGCTCCACAAGCCGCTCGTCATTGACCGTGACATGATCTAAAAGGAGATCATGGCTTCCGGTCGCCTTCATGGCAATCATATCCCATGTTTCTTCGACTGAAACGCCTGCCTGATCTTTATGAATGAGAAAAACACCGGTCGTTTGTTTTTCTTCAATCCATGCCGTCACAAGCATATAATCCAAAGTCAGCGAAAGGGTTGTAAAGGTTTTTCGGCCGTTCAGCACCCATTTTCCGTCTTTTTTGACAGCGGAGGTGCCGGGTCTTCCTCCCCTCGTCGGACTGCCGGTCTGCCGTTCCGTCGCTGCCCTGTTCAGGACAGCTCCCTTTTTCACCTCTTCTGTGATAAATGAAAAGACATCTTCATCCCAGCTGTTTCCTTCTCCGAGCTCACCCATGACGGATAAATGCCAGCCGATTCCGAGAGCCACGGCCGCGTCTCCCCGCGCCAGCCGTTCCTGAAACAGCACCATATCATAAACGGAAATGCCTGCACCGCCGAATGCCTCAGGTACTGTTAACGCCGTATATCCTGCGTCGCGCAGTCTTTGAATTTTCTCCGCGGGAAAACGGCCCGCCTCATCATCAAGCGCGGCTGTTGTTTGAAATTCGTCTGCAAGCAGGCCGATTTTTTCCATCCATTCCCTCTGCCGTTCATTCTGTATCCATAAAGACACTGGAATCCCCCCATTATAATTCCGATAAAGTTAATAAGTATTATAGAGATTCAAGTCTCGTTTCGCAACTGTGAGGCTGTACAAAAAAACGCGCTATTCCATGGAATAGCGCGTTCAGACTGCTTCCGGGCCGCGGTCCTGCTTGAGCCCGAGATAAATCAGCATATATGTGAGATACCCCATCGTCATCACAAGCCCGCCAAAGAAAAAGCTTGAAAAAATCGGCTCTTCAAACGCGGTAACCGCCGCAAGCACGATCCAGCTTGCATACAGGTAGATGATGAAATAACGGAATCCCGTCTTCAATTTATATAAGAGAAACAGCCCCACTGTAGAAAACAATCCCAGCGCAAGTCTGAAATAAACAAGATGTTCGAATTGGAACATGAATGACACAAAGGAAAAACCAAGCAATAACACAATCGGTAATGCGGTAATAAAATTTCTCAAGTGAGCACCTCCGTCATTACCTTTATTATAAATCAAAATAGCATAAATTATTGATTTATCGTGATCTTTTTCACAAAAATGTCATTCCTTTACTTTATACCCGAACATCGCGTTTGCAAAAGCTCCACCAAGCGACGGCTAAGAAGAATACGATATGGATAATGATAATGCCTGCGGAAAATAACGGCGTCATTCCCGCAAACAGCGGTTTCGCCCCGCTCATATATTGCGTCAGGTCAGTATTTGCGAACAGCAGAAAACTTCCCCATTTGTTTTGGAAGAGCGACATAATCGTCACGAGTGATTTTGCGCCGTACAGCACGATAAATGACAAAATGACGGCCGTTGCGCTGTTTCGGAATACAGAAGAACACAACAAGCCAAAACATGCCATCGCAAACGCCTCGACCCAGTTCGTGCCGATTACTTTCAGGGTGTTCATAAGAAGCGTCCCTGATTCAGATGTCACCGACACGCCGAAGAAAGCCATGCCGAACAGCAGAGACAGAACATAGTACGCCGCATACAGGTACAAGCTGACCAAAAATACGGTAATGAGTTTAGATACAAAAATCCGCTCCCGCTTTACCGGGCGGATTAACAAAAATTTGATCGTTTTCTTATCAAATTCAGCGGAAATGATCGTTGCCGCGATCACGATTGTTAACGCCTCAAGCAGAATATTCAGCCCGGGCGCGTACGCCATATAGCCGATGAAATTCTCATCCGTTCCGGAACTGATGACAAGCCGTTTAATGACAAGCGCCATAATAAATTGGAGAACGGCCATCAGAATCAGCGCCACTAATGAGACTTTTCGGTTAAAGAGCTTCATATGCTCATTCGCTGTCAATTTAAACATTCGTCTCCCCCTCCTCTTGAAGCGCCGTCGTCACTTTCATGAATTCATCCTCCAGCGATTCCGCATACGGCATGATGGAATACACGAGAAAGTCTTGTCCGACGAGCGCACGGTTTAATGCCGGGATGTCCTTCTTCGCTACGGTGACGGTAATGCCCCCGCCGTTTTTCTCCGGAGCAAATTGCTGTTGGGACAGCCATTCGAAGGCTTCGTCAGCCGGCTGAATGTCGAGGACGGCTTTTTCTTCTTTTTCCTCAGCGCCGCGCAGAACAACCTCTGTTTTGATCTCACCTTTTTGAATGATGATGACACGGTCGCAAAGGTCCTCCACTTCACGCAATAAATGCGTCGCAAAAAGGATGCTCGTCCCTTCAAGCTCCGCGAGTTCCTTTAAGTGATCGCGGAAATCCTTCATTCCGCCGGGATCAAGCCCGTTTGTCGGTTCATCTAAAATGAGCAGATTCGGACGGTGAAGAATGGCCTGCGCAATCCCGAGACGCTGACGCATACCAAGGGAATACGTTTTAATTTTGTCATGAACGGCGTTTGTGAGCCCGACCCGCTCGATGACTTCCTGAAGCCTGTCCTCTTTGATGTTTTTGTGCATGTTGGCAAAGTGCTTCAGATTTTCCCACCCCGTCAGGTACGGGTAGAATTCAGGATTTTCCACGATCGCTCCGACTGATTCAAGCGCTTTTTCGAAATCAGCATCGTGCTGAAAGCCGTTAATTGTAATCGTGCCGCTGTTTTTCTTTAAAATACCGACGATGATTCGGATAAGTGTGGTTTTTCCCGACCCGTTCGGACCGAGCAAACCGATGATCTCGCCCTGCCTGACATCCATGCTGATGTTTTTTAAAATGTGCTTTTTGCCTATTGTTTTGTCAAGGCCTTCAATATGTAAAATCGGCTCAGTCATACAGCCTTCCTCCTTTTTCACAAAAAATAAACAGTGCCCGTACATAGGCACTGTCTGCATTATAACATTAGTCATATATTCGTGAAGAGCCGGAGCCGACGTTATGTCTTATCCGGGACCGGTCCGTTTTTTTCCTTTTCTTCATTATTGACGACATCCAGAATATCAAGCAGGAACACAAAAATCGGAATTCCGATAATCAAGCCCCAGATACCGAAGAAATGTTCCGAGAAAATCAGAACCGTAAAGGTAAAAAAGATCGGCAGTTCCGTTTTCGCTGACATCAGTTTCGGATTAAGGAAGTACGTCTCAATCGCATGGATGACGAAAATGACCAGCACGATGTAGATGACATACGCTGCGCCGCCCGTCGTATACGCAATGATGCTGAGCGGAATGAGCGAAATCACCACACCCGCCACGGGAATGAGCCCGAGGAAAAAGACCATGATTGAAAGGCCGAACAGCTGCGGAAAATGCAGAATCGCCAATGCGATCAAGGTGAGGATACAGTTCACCAGCGCGATAATAAATTGGGCTTCAAGCACTTTGCCGAATGTTCTCGCAAATTTGCTGCCGAAATAAGCAAGTTCGTAGTAAAAAACAGACAGCTTGCTGTGCTGAAATTTTTTCATAAACTCCGTGAGCCGCTTTTTCTCGAACAGGAAAAACATGCTGAGAATCAGTGACATCACGACCTGCAAACCGAAAGTGCTGATATCGGCCAAGTATGTATACAGTACATTAAAACCTTCTTTTACATAGGAACCGATATTGATATCGCCGAACACGCTCGATATCTCATCATAAAACGGAATGACATCGGGATGATACGCGATGTGCTTGATCTGCTTAATCAGCTGTTCAATCTGCTTGGCAACAATCGGGTAAAAGACAAAGCCTCCGACAGTCGCCCCGACAGCCAGCGCAATATATAAAACGGTGATGACCACCCTCTGGCTGATCCGGAAAAAATGGTTCAACACGTGCCGGATGACAGTCTCCAGCCGATCCATCAGAAAAGTAAAAATAAACGTAAGCAAAATCAAATTAATCATACTTCGGAATACAACTAACACCCCAGTCAAAACAAGAAAAACGGAAAAACGTCTGACACCCGGATGCTGAAAAAATTTAAAAATAGCCGCCATTTATACACTCCTGCTAGGACAAAAAGCCCTTAGATTTCATCTTTCACTCTCTAATTGTAAATTATATAACAAAATGACGCTAAGGTCTTTGTCCACCTCCTAATAAATTTAAACAAATTTATCTTTTTTACTCATGGAGGCCGAAAAAAAGAACGGCATGCCCGATGCATGCCGTTCCTTTCCTTTTATACCGCCGTTTTCATTTCTTTTACGGCCTGTGTGCTTTTCGTTTCGTCAAACTCATTTTCGCTCTTGGCTACGATGATGGTGGCGATTCCGTTTCCGATCAGGTTGACGATCGCCCTTCCTTCACTCATAAAGCGGTCAACGCCGAGGAGCAGCGCCAGTCCCTCCAGCGGGATAACCTGAAGCGCCGATAAAGTGGAGGCAAGTACGATAAATCCGCTTCCGGTTACGCCCGCCGCGCCTTTTGATGTCAGCATCAGCACGAGAATGATCGTAACCTGCTGGCCGATGGTAAGGTCAACACCGAACACCTGCGCCAGAAAAACCGTCGCCATGGACAGATAAATCGAGGTGCCGTCCAGGTTAAAAGAATATCCCGTCGGAATGACAAGGCCGACAACCGATTTGGAACAGCCGTAACGCTCCATTTTATCCATCATCCGCGGAAGGACGGACTCAGAAGAGCTTGTGCCGAGAACGATGAGCAGTTCATCTTTAATAAAACGGAGATAGTTCCACAAGCTGAAACCGAATAGTTTGCAAATGATATTCAAAGCGACAAATACAAACAGGAACATCGTAACGTATACAGACAGCATCAGACTCGCCAGCGGCTTGATGGAATCAAGGCCGAAGTGCCCGATCGTATAGGCCATGGCCCCGAATGCGCCGATCGGCGCCGCGCGCATGATGTAGCCGATGATTTTGAAAAAAACGTGCGACAGTTTATCAAAGAAATCAATAATGCTTTTGCCTCTTTCACCGAGCGCCGCCAGGCCGACACCGAATAAAACAGAAAAGAATAAGACCTGAAGAATGTCGCCTTTTGCGAAAGCGTCAACCATATTTGACGGAACGATGTGAGTGATAAACTCAATCCAGTCAATCCCCTGTCCCCCGTTTTGCGTGTACTGAGAGACATCCCCTTTTTCAAGCTTGCTGTAATCAAGCCCCTCACCGGGTTTCATGATATTGACGACCAGAAGTCCGATAATAAGGGCGATGGTGGTCACGACTTCAAAATAAATAAATGCTTTTCCCCCGACTTTGCCGACTTTTTTCATGTCTCCCATCTTGGCGATGCCAAGCACGATCGTCAGGAATATGATCGGTGCGATAATCATTTTTACCGCATTGATAAATGTATCGCCGAGCGGCTTCATCTGCTTCCCGGCCTCAGGCCACACAAGTCCGACAATGACGCCGATGATCACCGCCGTGATGACCTGCACCGTAAGATTTTTGAAAATTTTCATCCCTACTCCCCCTTGCCTCTCGCTGCGTCTATACGAGAATGATAGCGTTTTCATACGAAGAGGGGAAGCTTATGATCATAACGGACATTTTGGTCTTTTTGGTCTCGGCTAGCGGACGAATTTGTAGCGGTTAACCGGCCGGCCCACTCCCCCGTATTGAATGTCGAGCTTAATCTGGCCGTCTTTCTCAAGAAAATCAAGATAACGCCGCGCCGTCACCCTTGCGATCCCGAGCGCTTTGGCGGCTTCTTCAGCTGAAAGCGGCTCCGTCTGCTGTTTCATATAGGTCAAAATTTCATTCATCGTAAAATGATTTAACCCCTTCGGCAGATCCCTGGACGGATTTTGCGGAATTTTAAGCAGCATGTCAAGCTGCTCTTGCGACATGGTGTCATGCTCTTCAATTTTCCGTTTATATTGTTTATAGTTTTCGAGCGCCTGTCTCATCCGCTCCAGCTTAAACGGCTTCAAAATATAGTCGGCCGCACCGTTTTGCAGCATAAGCTGGATTGTTTCTTTGTCTTTTGCGGCCGAGACGATGATGACGTCCACTTCGAGCTTTTGTTTTCTGATTTCCTGGAGCGTTTTAATTCCGTCTTTTTTCGGCATGTATACGTCTAATACCACGAGCCCGGGCCGCAGATCTTTTATAAGCCTGATTCCCTCGTCTCCGTCAGCGGCCGTGGCGATTACGCTGAACCCCGAAACACCGGTGATAAATTCTTTATTCACCTCCTGCACCATCGGATCATCTTCAATAAGCAGTACCTTGATGTCCATCGAATGATTCCTCTCCCTTCATCGGAAATAAAATAGAAAATGCCGTTCCCTGTCCCTGCCGTGTGTCGACTTCAATGACGCCCATCCCTTTGTCGACGATTTGTTTGACGAGGTACAAGCCGTATCCCGTTCCTCCCGTTTTATTGACGGTAAACCCTTTGTCATAAAGGCGCGGAATGTGCTGATCGGAAATCCCGCTTCCGTTGTCTTCTATTAATATAGCAAGCACCTCATCATTTTGCTCGATACTGATGTCAATATGTTTGTCCTCCGTGTCCGCTGTTTCGAATGCGCCGAACGCATTCTCGATTAAATTGCCGAGCAGGACGACAATGTCATGCTGGTCGACATGCTCCGGAAATGCCGAGAAACTGCTGTTTTCATCAATTTTCACAGAGATGCCAAGCTCTTTTCCTCTTTTGATTTTGCTTAACAGCAGCCCCGCCGCAGCGTCATTCTGAATGGCCTGATGAAGAAAATCGGTGACGCTTTCTTGTTCTGACGATTCCTTAAAAGCAAGCTGGAGCGCTTTTTCTGATTTTCCGAGCTGAATCAGTCCCGCGATGGTGTGAAGCTTGTTCATATGTTCATGATTTTGAACTCTGAGCGCATCGACAAAATTTTTCACACCGGTCAGTTCTTCCGCCATTTTCGCCGCTTCCGTCCTGTCCTGAAAAATGGCGACGGCTCCGATGACCTTCTTTTTCATGACGATCGGAATTCTGCTGCTCATGATCACCTTTCCGCTGACTTGGATTTCTTCATTGTATACGGCTCGGTTCCGCTCGACGATCTCAGGGAGCCGCGAATCTTTTAACACGTCCCAGATCAGCCTGCCATCGGTCTCTTGTCTGACATTGAATATCTGCTTCGCTTTTTCATTAAAAATGGTGATGTGATGCTGGTTATCGATCGCGATGACGCCCTCATTCATTGAATGAAACGTAGCGGTCCGTTCCTCATACATTCTCACGATCTCATGGGGCTCCAGCCAAAACATTTGTTTTTTGATGTGGCGGGCCAGTAAAAAGGAGCCGGCCAGTCCGAACCCGAGCGCCAGCAGAACGATAAACAGTATTTCATGTTTCAGCTGAAGAAGAATTTCACCGAATCCGGGCAGCGCTTTACCGGCCAGAACGACGCCGATCTGATTCAAATCCCGGTCTTTGATGGGATAAAAAGCGCGGACGGCGGTGCCGATCTCTCCCTTTGCTTCGGAAAAATAAATGTGCTCGGCGAACGCCGCGGCTTCGTCCTCACCCCTTGAACGCTTTCCGATCATTGTGCTGACGGGATGCGAATAGCGGATATGATCCATATCCATGACGACGATGTAGTCCGCTTCATTGATGATCCTTATTTCTTCGACCGCATGGCGCACGTCATCCCTTTGTTTTTTCTGCTCGAGGGCGCGTTTGACATCGGTCATCTCAGATACCGTCCGCGCGGTATTCATCAGCCGTTTTTTTAGCTCGCGCTCCTCTGTATGCTGAATATTGCCGATCAGCACGATGCCGACGATCAAAAAGGTAAAAAGCACGACGATATAAGAAAGTATGGTGATTTTCCAGCGGATGGTGAGCTTTTTTTTCGTCATTGGCCTCTTCCTTTCCGTCTCTTTACGAAAACGGCCCGCCCGATTATGCTTGTTATAGAAAATGGCGGAGGGGGTTTTCGATGAAAAGCTTGCTGACTTGTCTCAGCCTGATGGTACTCGGTATCGGAACCGCTTTATTCATCGGCTTTCATGATCATTTCTCAACGGATGAACCGTATTATGATGACGAACAGGAAGGCCTGAAAGATCAAATCGTTTTCAAATTTAGCCATGTCGTTGCTGAAAACACGCCTAAAGGGCGGGCGGCGAATAAGTTTGCCGACCTTGTCTATCAAAAGTCCGGCGGCACCATTAAAGTAGAGGTGTTTCCAAACGGGAGCCTCTATTCAGATAATGAAGAAATAAACGCCCTCCAAAACGGGGACGTGCAATTCATCGCTCCCTCCACCTCAAAGCTCGGATCACTGTCTCCCGAATGGGGTGTTTTGGATCTGCCGTACGCGTTTACAAACTATAAAGCCGTGCAAGAAGGCCTCAACGGCAAAATCGGCACACGCCTGTTCGCTTCATTAGAAAAGCATCATTTGAAAGGACTGGCGTACTGGACGAACGGATTTAAGCAGCTTACGTCAAATAAAGGACCGATCTTCACTCCGGACGATTTGAAAGGACAGGCGCTCAGGATCATGCCGAGCAGCGTGATCGAAGACCAATACCGTCTGCTCGGCGCGCACCCGCGGCAGGATTCCTTTAATTCCACGTTTCAGCTCTTGGAAAGCAATCTTGTAGACGGAGAAGAAAATACGATTTCAAATATCTATTCTAAAAAATTTTATAATGTTCAAGATTATTTGACAATCAGCAATCACGGGTACCTCGGTTATGCCGTGATGACCGACGAGCATTTCTGGAATTCGCAGACAGAAAAAACGAGAGCCATCTTAACGGAGGCGATGAGAGAAACGACGGAATGGAACGAAGCCTCCGCTGAGAAAATGAATAAAGACCAGCTTGAAGAGATAAAGAAGAATTCATCCATTCATATTCATGTGCTGAGCAAAGCGGAAAAGAACACATGGATGCAACGCCTCGACCCGATTTACGGACAATATGAACAGGTGATCGGCCGCGGGCTTGTGCAGGATTTGTTATCCTTGCGCCGCGAGCCTTAGCAGGACCAATACGCCCATCTCCGTTTCATCCCTTTTCCCGCCGGGGAAGTAAATAGGGACAGAGCAAAAAAGGAGATGGAGACATGTTTACACATACGAAAAAACTGCAGCATCCGGCTAAACCGGATCGTCCTGACCCGCTGTTCGCAAAAAAGATGCAGGAAATTTTAGGGGGACAATACGGGGAGATATCCGTCGCCATGCAATATTTGTTCCAAGGATGGAATACACGGGGCAATGAAAAATATAAGGATCTTCTGATGGATACCGCGACGGAAGAAATCGGCCATGTCGAAATGATCGCGACGATGATTGCGAGACTGTTAGAAGACGCCCCGCTGGCAGAGCAGGAAAAAGCGGCTGATGATCCGGTCATCGGGTCCATTTTAGGCGGGATGAATCCGCATCATGCAATTGTCTCAGGACTCGGCGCAATGCCGGAGAGCAGCACGGGCGTTCCGTGGAGCGCAGGCTATATCGTCGCAAGCGGAAACCTTCTGGCAGACTTCCGGGCCAATCTGAACGCCGAATCACAAGGAAGGCTTCAAGTCGCACGCCTGTATGAAATGACCGATGATAAAGGCGTGAAAGATATGCTCAGCTTTTTATTGGCCCGCGATACCATGCATCAAAACCAATGGCTTGCGGCCATTAAAGAATTAGAAGAACAGGAAGGTCCGATCGTTCCTTCCACATTCCCGAAGGCGCTGGAAAAACAGTCATTCTCCCATAAGCTTATTCATTTCTCAGATGGAGCAGAAAGCGCTGAACAAAATTGGCTGAAGGAAACAGCGCCGGACGGAGAACCATTTGAATACGAAAAGGAACCGAAAGCGCACGGCGAAATAGCTAAGCTGGATCCCGTCCCGCCGTATGTCCACAACACGCTTCCCGGACGCGAGTAAAGACAAAGCCCAAAACAAACTGTTTTGGGCTTTCATTATGCCTTCTGAACCGTCCAGTCCGGTTCGTATCGGATGTCCGGGTGATGTAACAGCTCGTGAATGATAGCTTCATCCTCTTCGTACAGCATCACTTCTATTGAAAGAATCGCAGCCTTCTGCTCGATTTCTTCGTATATGCGGTCATGTTCGTTCCCCATAAAATCATCATAGGCCTGTCTGTTCTCCCAAACGCTGATGATCTCTGCGATGAACAGGCCGTCTGCGTTTTTCCGCCACCCGCCGGCCTGTTTGACGAAGCCATTTACACATGATAATGCTCCCCACCTTGACTGTGCTTGCGCAAATGCTTCAGCGTTTGCAGCGTCTGTTTCACATACAATCTTCTTGATCAGCATGACCGTTCCTCTGTGATGACTGTTTTCGCATGCGTATGCTCGACACAGAGATTCACGGTTCTGACGTATGAGCGGGTGCGGTGAATCGTGCCTTTCGGGATGAGCAGGCTGTCATTTGCTTTGAGCACTGCGGTTTCTTTGTCCTTAAAATCGATCAGCAGCTCACCTTCCAGAACGATGAACCATTCATCTGAGTCAGGGTGATGGTGCCAGTCATATTCTCCCGTAAACACTGCGAGGCGCACACAGTGGTCATTGATCTCCGCGATTGAAAAATTGTCGTGTTTTTCTTTGACTTTATTGGCGATAGCGAGCAAATTCAGCATGTCAGACACGAGTGAAAAACCCCTTTTTCATTTTATTGTATCGCAACGGCGGCTCAGATCAAGATTTTCCCAAAATAAAAAGCGATCCAGCTGATGCGCCGGATCGCTTTTGATCTGCAGGTTGTCTGCCTTTTATGCTTTTATTAGCTGCTTCGTCTGTTTCCGCCTTTTTGGCCGATTTCCTTATAAAAATCTTTGTCATGATTTTTGCTTGTTGCTTCTCCGCCTTTTTGGCCGATTTCTTGATAGAAATCCTTGTCATGGTTATTGCTTGTTGCTTCTCCGCCTTTTTCACCGATTTCCTGATAGAATTCTTTGTCGTGATTTTTGCTTGTTGCTTCTCCGCCTTTTTCACCGATTTCCTGATAGAATTCTTTGTCGTGATTTTTGCTTGTTGCTTCTCCGCCTTTTTGACCAATTTCCTGATAGAATTCTTTGTCATGGTTATTGCTTGTCGCTTCTCCGCCTTTTTTACCTGCTTCTTCTCTGCTCATTTTGTTATTATCTTGTGCCATTTTTGAATTCCTCCTTTAATTGGTGTTGGTTGTTGGTTTCCCGATTTCAGAACTGCTAAACAAAGAAAACACATTGAATGTGTTTTCGGGTGGTTTTTATCATTCTGTATCGTGCATGCGTTTTAGAATCCGGCGTTTTTTATAAAGCATGGTGCCTGTTTCCGCGATGCTTTCTAAAGCTGAACGGTTGGCGGACGCGCCGAAGATGATGCCCGCGACCGGAACCATTTGCAGCAGTTTTTTCGCGGCGAACGTATCGCGGTAGCTGTAAACGACTTCCCGCCAGCCTTGGATTTGCGAGGCGACGCGCTGATAGGCGCGGTCGTTTTGATCATATTGCCGTAAATCTTGCAGGATCGCTTTTTTTCCGATGACGTCACTGGATGCAAGCTGGAGCAATTTGACGATAAACACGCGTTCTTTTTTGTCTTTCGGATCAAAGCCGTAAGCAACCGCGATATCCTGCAGCGTCTTTAAGGACAGGCCGAGCATCGCCGGAATGTCTGCCGCCAGCGTGAATACACCGCCGACTCCCGTTGCGGCTCCCTGCACCGTCGCGGCCTTTACGCTTGTACGCGCTATGGCTTCTGCGATTTCGTCCATGACGGCAAGCGGCGCATTGCGGATGTCGTGAAGCGTTTGACATGTACCGTGCGGCAGCCGTTTTTGAAACTTTTTCATGATGCGCTTTTCTGATGTAAGGTACTGTCCGCCTGACTGAATAAACGTTCCCGTTTCATCGAGAATGAGTCCGATTTTCCTCTGAATAAATTGCGGTGTCAGCTTGTCCAAAAGCTGAAACGGCAAGCGGGTGAATGTTTGCCAGAACATCACCCTCTGCTGCGCCTTTTCCCATTTTTGAATGTCTCTCAGTTGTCTTTCCAGGTCTGTCCGCTCTTCTGTCACCCGTCCTGCACGTCCTTTCTGATTTCTTTGTTCATAGTATACCTTTATGGCGTTTTCTTTTTACACCCGGCCGGATTTTTTATCCGGAAAACATTCCATTGTTTAATTTTCTTCAAATTCTATATATTGTATAATTTTGAATAATACGATTGAAGGAGAATGTTGAATGCAATGGATTTATTTAAGTTTAGCGATCATTTTTGAAGTATTGGGTACGGTCAGCATGAAATTATCAAATGGATTTACAAAACTTGTCCCAAGTATTTTATTATTATTGTTTTATATCGGCAGCCTTTGTTTTCTTACTTTGACTTTGAAATATATAAGTGTCTCCATCGCGTATGCGGTCTGGTCGGGAATGGGGATCGTGCTGATTTCCGCGATCGGAATTTTTTTCTTTCATGAACAGTTCTCTGTCATAAAAGCTGTCTCTGTTCTTCTGATCATCATCGGTGTTGTTTCCTTAAACTTTATTTCTGAAAGTGAAACGTCATCAAACGGCATCAGCGTTCATACGGACAGAAACAGATGATGAAAGGGTTAAAGGTTCTCTTCCTCATCACAGATATTGGATTTATCGTTTATTGGATTGTTACTTTTTTTGAGTGGATTCCAAAAAACATGGTGTTTAAAGATTATGATAACGCCATGATAATGGCCTGGAACTGGTCATTCTTTCCCTTAGATATTTTCATTTCGATAACCGGGCTGTACAGCTTGTTTCTTTATAAACGGAAACATGCGTTATGGCGCTCTTTCGCATTAATATCACTTGTGCTGACCTTTTGTTCAGGCCTGCAAGCGATTGCCTTTTGGGTATTTATCGGTGATTTTGATTTTATGTGGTGGGCATTCAATCTGTACTTGCTTCTTTATCCTTTATATTTTATTCGGAAATTGCTGGTCTCTCGTAAAAATAGCTGTCATTCTTTTTGATGAGGCGGTTTTCTTTTTCTTCAGGCGGGAAACACTTTTCATAAAGGAGTGATAGACATGCCTTGGTCTATGAAGGATTATCCGCAATCATTGAAGAATCTCGAGGAACCTGTGAAGAAAAAAGCGATCGAAATCGCGAATGCGATGGTAGATGAGGGTTATGAAGAAGGACGGGCCATTCCCATTGCGACAAGTCAGGCGAAAGAGTGGAAAAAAAACGCTTCTAAAGAAGAAATTGATCAGCTGATGAAACACGATGATGAAACGAAACGCGGAAATTGAATCGGAATAAAGGAAAAACCCCGCTCTCAAGAGAACGAGGTTTTTCTGCTTATAAACCGTAATAATAAGATAGTGTGGTGACTGAAACGTAGCCTGTCGCTCCTGCATACGTGACTTTCAGCCATTTATTAGAATTCGTGTAGTGGCCTTGAACATATTCTCCGGTTACCCAAGAACCTGTAATTTTTTTACCGCTTGAGAATGTTGTGATCGTTGAACAGCTGACCTTAGAGCATGAGCGCATATTAGCACCGTAAATACCAACTGTACCCCCGCTGGCTAAAATGGAAACGTCCGGTTCAGCTTTAGGTTTGAAAGCTGCTGCTGATGCAGAGCCGCCAAAAGCGAATAAAGAAACAGCAAAAATCATGGCGAAAGAAATGATCGACAAACGACGTACCAAGAAAATTCCCCCTCTTTTATCATATGGCTGGAAAGCTTTCCTGACGTTATTATACTTTTTTGCCCGGGAGACTGAAATAAGTCTAATGCTCCAACTTCTTTTCTTCGCAAGTGACCATGCCGATTCTTTATTTGATAAATAACAGCGGTTTATTGGACTGGAATCACTGATATATCGTTGATTCAAACGTTTATTCAGAGCGGTCCGAGTTTTTCCGGAGGTCATTTGAATGGTACAGAAAGGTTTTATCTTCCAATGGAAAGAAACATTATTATTCTATTTACCCGGGAAAACGGAGGAAATACAGCGTCTTTTTCTAAGGATCAGTTGGGCGGACAGGAAGTTGTGAAGTTATATGAGCAAGTGTCCTCTTTTCATCTTTTTAAAAGAACGCTCAACGCATCCGCGCATGATCGGACGCGGAAACACGCTTTGCGAACGGCATCGCTTCTTTCCCGGAACGATGCCGTTTTCATTTTCGGACCTTTCTTCGGCGGGATACATATCATAGATAAAACAGGGCATCTATGTGCCGGTTTATTGAACATAAAGAACTTGACATCTCATAATAGCAGATTTATGATGTAGATAAAATAATTTGCGTCTAGGAAACTTTTTGTTATTTAGCTAAAAATCTATCGGAATTTAGGTGAGACATAATGAGCAAAGACATCTCAGCACAATCACTGCAAGCAAAAGCCGTGCAGGATGCACTTGACGGCAAAAGCAAGGGATTCAAGCGGCTTCTGCCTTTCTTAGGCCCAGCCTTTATCGCGGCGATTGCCTACATTGATCCGGGAAACTTCGCTACGAATATCTCAGCTGGTTCGAAATTTGGGTATATGCTGCTGTGGGTCATCCTCTTTTCAAACTTGATGGCTTTTTTAATCCAAGTTCTTTCCGCGAAGCTCGGCATTGCCACGGGTAAAAACCTTCCGGAAATCGCCAGAGACCGGTATCCGAAATGGGTATCAGCCGGGCTGTGGATACAGGGTGAACTGGTGATTATGGCAACTGATCTGGCAGAATTTATCGGGGCGGCGCTCGGACTCAACCTGCTGTTCGGCATACCGATGGTTGAAGCGGCCATTATCGCGGCGATCGGATCATTCGCGATTTTAGAGCTGCAGCGCCGGGGTTACCGGGCGCTGGAAGCGGGCATCGCCGGACTTCTGTTTGTCGTGGTGATCGCCTTCGCTCTGCAAACCTTCTTTGCCAAACCTGACGCCGCTTCCGTTCTCGAAGGGCTGTTTATCCCGAAAATTGACGGAATGGACAGTGTGCTCTTGGCAACCGGGATACTCGGCGCAACCGTGATGCCGCATGCCATTTACTTACATTCCGCACTGACACAGCGCCGTGTCGTCGGAAAAACGGATAGTGAGCGGAAAAAGATTTTTAGATTCGAGACGATTGACATTCTCATCGCGATGGTGATCGCCGGGGCGATTAACGCAAGCATGCTCATCGTCGCTGCCGCGCTTTTCTTCAAGAACGGGCTGTATGTAGAAGATTTAGACGTGGCTTATCAGCAATTCGGCCACTATATCGGACCGGCTTCAGCCATTCTCTTCGGGATCGGGCTGCTGGCCGCAGGGCTTTCAAGCTCTTCTGTCGGCACATTGTCAGGCGATATTATCATGCAGGGCTTCATCCGTTACCGTATCCCGCTTTACTTGCGGCGTTTCATTACCATCATTCCCCCGATGATCATCATTATCTCAGGGGTCAACGCCACAGAAGCGCTCGTATGGAGCCAGGTCGTTCTTTCATTCGGCATCTCCTTTGCTCTCGTGCCGCTGATTATGTTTACAAGCAATAAACGCCTGATGGGCGCCCTGACGAACCGAAGATGGGTGACGGCTCTTGCCTGGCTGATTGCGGTTTTAGTGATCGCGCTTAATTTGTTTGTGATCTACGATTCATTCCGTTAGAAAAAAACCGGCCATAGCGGCCGGTTTTTCTTTTGACGCCGGGTGCCGTTCGTATCTTTTTCCGGGCGTTTTTGGTATGATAGAAGAAAAATCGGAGTTTTGCTTATGTCAGTATTTATCCTTTTTTATCTGTGGATTGTGCCGATTGTCATCGGCATCTTCTGTTCTCTTATTGCTTATCGGACAACGGGTAAGAAACGTCTGATTCCCGGCTTTTTCATGATCGCATTAAGCATCGTTTCCTTAATTACGGGGCTTTGGATCGGCGGGGTGAACTATCATGTGTTCATCGGGGGCATGTTTTTATTCGGTACGTTATTGGCCGGCTCTGCCTTCCCGTTTTTCTTCGCTCTTTCACGCAAACGAAAATAAACAGGCATGCCGCCTGTTTATTTTTATTCATTAACCCTAAATTATAAAACCGCTCCGATAATGTGATTCCGCCTCAAACAGCCTGTACATGTGTTATATAGGCTTCAGCCCATGTCCCATCATCGAAACTGCAGCCAAAATGAATCCTGCTAAAGAAGATTTTGAATTATAAGAAAAATACTGTATTAAAATCCTATTTACCCCAAAAATACCTATTGATAGAATGGTATCTGAGAGGGGAAAATGTTCAAAGCGGATCATATCGGTCCCGCCTAAATACATAGTCTTTCATTTCTCTCTACACTACATTTCTAAAGGAGGATTTCCCATTAAACACGCAGCTAAAGGCATTCTGTTTGCCGCATCTTTAGCCCTTGTAACTACTGCTTTTGTCCCCGCATCCTTAGCTAAAGAAAATCATAATAATACTGCCAATGCCACTGGAACGGCCAAA
The DNA here is from genome assembly GCF_053613335.1 of Bacillus sp. LR--39. Taxonomy (NCBI): domain Bacteria; kingdom Bacillati; phylum Bacillota; class Bacilli; order Caryophanales; family Bacillaceae; genus Bacillus; species Bacillus sp. LR--39. Next base: position 126,171 of record NZ_JBSIOT010000003.1, read on the forward strand.
TCATTTTTTTATCAGACTGATACGCAATTTTCCTACGGACTTAAAGCACAAAGCGATGCATCTGTGTCAAAACCAGTCAAAGATGTAATCAGAGAAGTGCTGAAAAATAAAACAAAATTATTCAATCTTGTTGAAAAATTAGCAGGAAAGAAAATAAGAAATGAACTCGAATCCGTTTTCAATGAACACATAGAACCGGTTTTAAAGAAAATGCTGAACGAGTATGTCGCCTTAAGCTGGGCTGACGTGGAAAAGAATCTTTATCTTTCACTTAAAAAGTCCGGACTTTCTGACAGCCAGGCTAAAAACCTCGCTCAATTGACAACTTTAGCAATGAAAGCATTTTAAAATCATTCATAAATGATCGTCAGGAAAATACGTATGAAGTAATGCAAAGTGCTGTTAGATTCACTCTAATAGCACTTTTTCATTGGAGATGTCACATGACTGTCTTTTTTACTGTTCTGCTCACTTTCTTATGCTGCCTTGTGATTTCATCTCTTATTTTTATGATTCTATTAAAAAAAGAGATCGTGGATACACCGCCAAACCGCTTAGCTCATGCAGCATTCATAGGGCTTATTGGATTCTCTCTGTTCTTCGCTATAACTGTACCCAGCCTAGTTATTTATTTTGCAGCTATAACTGTAAATCATTTTTTCGGAGAATATATCATATATGGTTCACTTTCAGACTTATACATATTTTCTGTCGTCGTCAGTATCTTAGCTTTAGTTTATATGCTTATCCTTACGGCAATTGTAAAAGGAATGACTCATGTTTTGACATTGCCTGCTTGGTCAGCCTACATCCTTGAATTCATTTTTGCATGGGCTGCTGTTTACTTCTCAATTCAATACGTTTCCAATCATATCATTGAGAACATATCTATATTTCAAGGCGGAGAAATTCTTCTTTCATTGTTCATCACTTTCTTATTTTCGGGATTGGATATCCTTTTCACTAATTTGGATAAGATCACAAAAGAGAAATTAGGCTAAGGGGGTAACAAATATGAGGATCATGACATATATATCCTATTTTTCTATTTATTTCGTTTTGCAGGTGGTATGGCTGCTGTTAATAAAAAGAACCTCTAATATATCTCTGATAGATATGATTACGGTGTCCTTCTTATTCACCCTCTTTATGTTCATCTTGGATCATATTTTCAAAAAAAAGCGGACAAATTAGGGACTGTTTTTTAATAATCCTCGGGCTTCTCTTTCGTTTTGAAATGATTCCGGATCTGGAGATGTTTCGATGAGCCATTCATTAATGAATAACACCAGTCTCCGTAAAATACTTCTCCTTTTATATAACATCCTGACTTTTCCGTCATATATTCATACGAAAAAACTGCAAAAGGGAGTAATAAAACATGATATTGTTTATTGGCAAGTTCATGTTGCTCTTTTTACTCTGTTCGCTGGCATATTATCTATTTAAAATTGTTTATTACAATATAGGGAAGAACATTGCGCTTAAAACCTTGAAAGGGACAAAGACAAACCGGACGGCACATGTGTTTGTCAAAAATGGAACTACACTGAATGAGGGAGATTACTTTATGATCGCTGTTGTGACCGCTCTCTGGCTGTTCTTGAGATGAATTGCACTGAGCACTGGTCCTTCATAAGTTTCTTGATCAGCCATCGCTCGCCAGCTGTGGTTTTTCACAATCTCCGTTTCCGTTTAGGGCGGCTAAATGCAAGCCAAGTCGCTCAACAAACAAAAAAAATAAACAGGCATGCAGCCTGTTTATCAAGGTCGAAATCTTCTCGATAGCTCCTTTGTTTTTCCTTGAATGATTGAAGAAAGGCTTAAAAATGGACGGCGTCTTTCTCATGCATGCATCGTTCAAGAAATCATCACAGCAAAACGGAAAAGTGAACGCAATACAAGTAACGCTTAAGAACCTTATGAGGCTGCGTATGTTGATTACTGGATAAGAAAAAGAAATCCCCCAGTCTTAAAAGATGGAGGTCAAAAATTGGAGAATACTTAAATATTTATAGCTTTTTCAGCGATGTGGAAAGTTCCAGAATCACTCATTTCAGCAGTATAAACATTTGTTACACTTAATAATCCAGTGAAAAGAATAGCGATTAAAGCGGAGCTGATTATAACCTTTTTCATTATATAGCCTCCGTAACCTTAAGTATTTGTGTTTGGGCGTGTATGGTTTTCTTTAAAAAGTTTCTTCCCTCTGCATAGTTTCTCTTCTCAAAATGAAAGTCACCTAATTTTTCAGTCAGCTCTGCGAAATCAGACCAAAGGCGTTTCCCTTCTAAGTAGCCTAAGCTTTGTTTCACTGCTGTTTCATTATATTCTTCGTATAATGAATTAATGATTTTTAATTTAGCCAAATATTCTTCTTCATTAGAAGTCCGAGCACGATTTAGAGCCGTTTCATAAAAGAAACGTGCTTCCTTGGCTTTATCACATTGGTACAGGACATTCGCCATCATATATAATGATCTCACTCCATACACTGTATCAATATGTTCTTTCACGTCTATTGCCTTTTTGAAATTCTCTTCAGCAGCAATCAAATTTTTCCCTCTTAAATAAACTAAGCCTAAGTTATGAAAGATCACTCCGATAATTCTTTTCACTTTTTCCTCATCCAAGCCACGGGCGATACTTAATGCTTCCCGATAATATGATTCTGCCTCCGTCAGCCTGTACATATCGTACATGTTAGCACCGACCATCATATTACAGCCAATCACTTTCACTTTGTATAGTTGACTTTTTTCAAACAATTGCTTGGCTTTTTTTAAATGATTGAGGGAAACAAAGTGCTGATCAATTTGATAATAGGCATCAGCTATTTTGTAATGAAATTCAGCTTGCTCCATTTCATCTGATACAGCATTCAACTCTCTCTCTGCTTTGCGATAATAGCTTATCGCTTCAACATACTCTTTATGATCAAATTCATACATTCCACGAAAAAACAATGAGTAATATTTCAAGAGGCCTGTAAGTCTTTTTTGTGGTTTTTCTATTTTTTCAAGCAGTTCGTCGACTGTAGGGCGATCTCTATATCTGTCTTCCGGCTCCAAGGAATCTAACATCAATTGGTGACGAAAGCACATCAATGAATAAAAGACAAGCAAATCCTGATCCTCTTCCATCTCCTCTATTTCCTGTTCTACTTCAGCCTTTAAAATCTCAGCATCAGGCACACTGAACTGGCGAATCATTTTGTACCATTCATTGATCTTGACACCAACTTGGGACGACGGCAAAACTTGATCCATATATACCTCTCCCTCTAATCACTATTTTTGTAATATTATAACTATTTGAACAAAAAGTGAAAACGAAAAAAAACCGCAATTCTCTTTTGCGTCATAATCACTTTGATTAACTTGTTTTTAAACAAGCCTCAGGTAAATTATAACTCAACATTAAATACTGTATAAAAATACTATTTACCCAAAAAATACCTATTGATAGAATGGTATCTGAAGGAGGTGGAAAAATATTCAAAGCGGAGAATATAGGACTATCCTAAATACATAGTCTTGCATTCCGCTGGCAGATTACATTCCTAAGGGAGGGTTTTTCTTTAAACCCGTAGCTAATGGTATTCTATTTGCCACATCTTTAGCTCTTGTAACTACTTCTTTTGTCCCCACATCCTTAGCTGAAGAAAACCGTGATATTACTACTAATGCCACTGGAATTACCAAACCAATTTTTTATAATAATTGATAAGCCGTTTCCCTTTTAGCTTGAACTGGTTTTAAAGAAGCTATTAAACGAATATGTTTCCTTGAGTTGTACTGACATGGAGAGGATATTTATCTTTCACTTAAAAAGTCTGGACTTTCTGACAAGGCTAAAAGCCTCGCTCATTGGACAACGTTAGCGATGAAACATTTTATTATTATTCATAAATTATTAGGAGGAAAATATATATGAAGAAGAAAGTAATTCCTGTAGTTTTAAGCGCAACTCTACTTACATCATTCTTGGGTACTTCAGGTGCTTTAGCAGCTGAAAACAGAACCGCAACTCCTGTACCGGTAACGAAAACTGCACCAGGAACTATTCCAACTGGAATGCCTGGCACTATTCCAACCAAAGCGGCTCTCAATGGTGACTACCAAACCCAAGGTGTAGTTTCATGGTCCTATAAGGCTTTCAGAGCTGCCTGCCGTTCAGGTGGATGGCTTTTATCAAAAGCCTTAAAGCCTTTCTCCCCTAAAGCTGCGGCATGGATTAGAAAAAATTCTAAAAAGGTTGCCGACATTATGGATAAAGGTGAAAATTGGGGTGTAAAACAATTTACAAAAGCTTTTAAAGCTATCGGAGCTCCTACAGATGTAGCTACCACTTTAGCTAAATTCATTGTTGCTTTGATTTAACATATTTAAAATTTAAAGTGCTGTTAGACTCACTCTAATAGCACTTTTTCATTGGAGGTTAACATGGCTATCTTTATTACCGTATTGCTCACCATACTATGCTGTCTTGTTATTTCATCTCTTATTTTTATGATTCTATTAAAAAAGGAGATTGTGGATACACCACCCAACCACTTAGCTCATGCAGCATTCATAGGGCTTATTGGATTCTCCCTGTTCTTCGCTATAACTGTACCTAGCCTAGTTATTTATTTTGTAGCTATAACTGTAAATCATTTTTTCGGAGAGTATATCATCTATGGTTCACTTTCAGACTTATACATATTTTCTGTCGTCGTAAGTATTTTAGCTTTAATTTATATGCTAATCCTTATGGCAATTGTAAAAGGAATTACTCATATTTTTAAATTACCTACTTGGTTAGCCTATATACTTGAATTCATTTTTGCATGGGCTGCTGTTTACTTCTCAATTAAATATGTTTCCAATAATATCATTGAAAACATATCTATATTTCAAGGTGGAGAAATTCTTCTTTCATTCTTCATAACTTTCTTATTTTCGGGCCTGGATATACTTTTTACTAATTTGGATAAGATCTCAAAAGAGAAATTAGGCTAATAAAAAGAAAAGCAGGCAATTTAGAGCCTGCTTTTTTATTTCCATTTTAACATTTCTCCAAGCCTTGCTTTCGTTTTCGGCCCGTAAATGCCGTCAGCAGTCAATCCATACATGGACTGGAACCGTTTGACTGCATTTGCTGTTTTCGACCCGTATGCACCATCTATTCCGTTATTCTTCGCCCCTTTGTCCGGATAGTAATAAAGAGCCGCCAAAGCTGTCTGTATCTGTTTCACGGACGTTCCCTTAGTTAAGGGGCTTGTCACTTTAAAAACGCCTGAAGGCAGCGTGTAAGATGATTTTTTGCCTTTTGTTGGGGGCTGGCCGAATCCGTCAGCTTTAATACTTGGCCGACTTTGATAAAATTCGGATTCTTGATGCCGTTCAACCTTTGCAGGGTGGCCATGCTCACGCCGTTTTTCTGTGCAATGACAGAAAGAGCATCGCCTTTCTTGACGGTGTACGTCGCCCCGCTGGTCTTAGTTCCTGTTTTTGCTGATAAGGGCTGGGCGATGCTGATGTGCGAACCACGTTTGTTATGAACTGTCCTGGTCCTTCTTAAGTTTTTTATCAGCCATCGCTCGCCAGCTGTGGTTATTCACAATCTCCGTTTCCGTTTAGGACGGCTATATGCAAGCCAAGTCGCCTCAACAAACAAAAAAATAAACAGGCATGCTGCCTGTTTATTTTTTTGTAAGCGCCGGCTTTTTTAAAACAGCCGTTTTAAGCTTTTCTTGAGTGACGGCATTTCGATTTTTTGGTTTTCAAAGAAGTTTTTCAGCATGTATTTGCTGAAGCCCTTCGCTTGGCCGTAAGTGATTTTTCCCGGAAGCGGCGGCTCATCGCCGATGACGGCGTCGATGACGACTGGCTCATTTGAGTTGAGCGCTTCATGAAAAGCGGGAGCCAATTCCTCGTGTTTCGTCACTTTGATGCCTTTTGCTCCGCAGCTTTCTGCAAAAGCGGCGTAATCCATATTTTGCAGCTGGGTGACGTAGTCAATGTTGCCTTTGACCCGCTGTTCATATTCAATCATGCCTAAATTTTCGTTGTTTAAAACGACAACCGTAATCGGCAGTTTGTATTTAACAGCCGTCGGCAGGTCCTGCATCACCATTGAAAATCCGCCGTCTCCGCAAATGGCGATGGACTGCCGCTCAGGTTCGGCAAGGCTTGCGGCAATCGCTCCCGGAAGCCCGCATCCCATCGTGGCGAGCCAGCTTGAGACGATAAAGTCCTGCTTCTTCATTTTAAAATGGCGGGCCATCCACACCGTAACCGTTCCGACATCCACCGACAGGACAGCGTCCTCTGCGGCGGCATCCTGAAGCCGGGCAATGACCTGCTGCGGCTTGAGCGGATGAGTCGCTTCGGTTTCATCCTTTTCGATTTCCTTCCACCAATGCTTCATGTGCTCGGTGCAGGCGTCTAAAAATCTTCTGTCTTCTTTATATTCAATGTATTCCGTCAGCTCTTTCAGCCCCAGAGCCGCATCACTGACAATTCCCGCATTGACGGGATAGCGCTTCCCGATTTTCGCCGGATCCGAATCAAGCTGAATGGCAGGCGTATCATCTGGGAGATAATCCCTGTACGGGAACGATGTGCCGAGCATAATCAGCAGATCACATTCCTCCATGGCTTCGTAGGCGGGCTTTGTGCCGATTTGTCCGAGATTCCCGAGAAAGTGGGGATGGCTGTCAGGCACGACGCCTTTTGCCGGAAGGGTAATCACAATTGGAGCGGCCGCTTTATCGGCGAATGCGAGCAGCTCCTCTTTTGCTGATTTTAACCCTTGGCCGGCGAGAATGACCGGTTTTTTTGCGTTGTTAATATATTGCGCGCATGTCACGAGATGTTCTTTTTTCGGCTCTATATCGGCTTTGAGGTATATCGGCGATGTATAAACCGGCTCCCGTTTGATTTTTTGCGCGAATAAATCATCAGAAACGGTTAAAACGGCAACGCCTTTTTTGCTGTAAGCCGTGCGGATCGCCTGATTCAGAAGATCGGGCAGCGCTTCTGCCGTATGTACTTGCTGGTTGAACACCGCCACGTCCTCAAACATTTGCTCTAATTTGATTTCCTGAAAGCTGTCACGGCCGATTTCATCGGAAGCCACCTGTCCCGCAATCGCCAGCACCGGAACGCCGTCCGCTTTGGCGTCGTATAAACCGTTCAGCAGATGAACGGCCCCCGGCCCTGCGATTGAAAGACAGACACCGATCTGCCCGGTCAGTTTTGCCTCAGCCGCGGCGGCCAGGGCTGCGACTTCTTCGTGCCGGGTTTGGATGAATGTCAGGTTATTTCGTTCATGTCTCAGTTCTTCGATAAATTCATTAATGCTGTCTCCGGGAATGCCGTATATATGACCGACTCCCCATTGTTCAAGCAGCTCCGTCATTACGTGTCCTGCTGTTTTACTTGGCATACTGCATCCTCCTTTTACCTGTATTCATCCCCTTTTTCAAACGGGTTGAAACACGGGCTATACTCTCAGCTTTTTTCTTAGCAGATCAAGGATGGATAACAGATTCCGGTCTTTAAGGACTGCCTTATGATTTGCCGCCCCATTGAGTCCGTCTTTTATTTGCTGTTTTCTGTTCGGCACCATGAACAGCGGCAGCCGGTTTGGGGAAAACCAGCGTAAGGCGGCGGTTTCCGGCCCGTTCATCAGCGGAGTTCCTCCGGTAATGGCTCCGATGAAAACGTGCTGTGTATCTTCAAATGCCGGCCTTTCATACTCACCGGCTTTTTTTATGATGGTCACGTTATAACCGGTTTCTTCGAAGGCCTCTCTGACGGCTGCGGCTTCAGGTGTTTCACCTTCTGCGATCCCGCCGCCGGGCAAATCCCATAAGGGAATGTTTTCGTTTTACGAGCAATATGTCCCGCCCGTCATTTTGTATGATGACAAAAGCGCCTTGTGCCATGTCGTCCTCCTTTACAAAAAAGACCGCGGCATTTCAGCCTGCGGTCTTTGCCGTTACTTTTTAAAATGATACGGCAGGGTGGCGACGATGATGTCCTTCTTCCAAAACAGCCGGACGCGGAGCAAGAAGGCTGATTGGTTGTGAAGGATGGTCTGCCAGCGTTTCTTCGTAATAAATTGCGGAAACAGCACCATCACGGAGAACTGTTCTTTTTTCGCTTTCTGTTCGACCGTTTCTAAAAACTTATCAAACGGGTGAACCAAACTGCGGTATGAGGAATGCAGGGTGACGAGGCGGACGCCGTTATGAAGCTCTTCCCAGCGCTTTTCCACCTTTTTTTCGTTTTCTCTGTCAAAGGAAACATGAACCGCAATGACCTGATCCGATAATGATTTCGCATACTGAATCGATTTTTGGACGACGGTGGTGACACCGGCGACAGGCACGATGACGACAGTTCCCTTGATTTCCTCAGGCTGCTGATCAACGACCCGCAGCTGTTCGCCGACCGCGGTGTAGTGATTTTTAATGACGAAAAACAGCATGACGACAGCAGGCATGAATAACAGCACCGGCCAGACAAGATTGAACTTTGTCGCGAATAAAATACACAGCACCATAAATGAAATGGCGGCGCCGCATGAGTTGATCAGCATTTTTACCGCCCAGCCCTTCGGCTTCTGCCTGATCCACTTGATGCACATTCCCGTTTGCGACAGCGTAAACGGAATGAACACGCCGACAGCATAAAGCGGAATTAAATGTTCCGTGCGGCCCCCGAATAAAAGAATGAGCAAGATGGACGCGATACCGAGAAAGATAATTCCGTTTGAAAATCCTAACCGGTCGCCCCGTACCGTAAACATTCTCGGCATATACTGATCGCGCGCTAAATTAAACGCCAGCTGCGGAAAAGCGGAAAAGCCCGTATTCGCCGCAAGCACGAGAATCAAGGATGTAACGCCTTGAATGAAATAATACACCGTATGGCGGCCGAAAGTTTCCGCGGCGATTTGTGAAATAACGGTCTCGTCAGGCTTCGGTCCCGTGCCGTAGCCGTACGCCAGCACCGTAATCCCCGTAAATAAGATCGCCAGCAGAATCCCCATCATGGCCAAAGTGCGGGCCGCGTTTTTCGCCGGAGGATTTTTAAAGGCAGGGATCGCGTTTGAAATGGCTTCAACACCGGTCAGTGCCGAACAGCCGGATGAAAAGGCCTTCAGCAGCAAAAACAGCGTGATGCCCGCCACGGGTGTGCCGATCGGCGTGTGTTCGGCCGGATGAACCTGACCCGTCATAAGCTTAAACAGTCCGACGACGATCAAAAGGACAAGCGCCGCCACAAACAGATAGACGGGATACGCCAAAATGGACGCCGACTCTGACAGTCCTCTCAAATTTAAAATCATAATCAGAATCACAAGCAAAACAGCAATGAGCAAATGATGCGGGTGCAAAGCCGGAAATGCCGATGTAATGGCGTCAGTTCCGGCAGAAATGCTTACCGCCACCGTCAGAATATAATCAACAAGCAATGAGCCGCCCGCAATCAGGCCCGGCTTCTCACCAAGGTTTTCTTTTGAAACCATATAAGCGCCTCCGCCTTGCGGATAAGCGTAAATAATCTGTCTGTAGGACAGAATCAAAGCAAGCAGCAAAATGAGAACGCCGACTGCGATCGGAATGGAATACCAAAACGCGGCCGCGCTTACCGCAGCCAAAATGATCAGAATCTGTTCCGTTCCGTAAGCAACTGATGACAGCGCGTCTGAAGAAAGCATGGCGAGCGCCTTGAGTTTCGTGAGTTTCTGCTCTCCGGCCGCCTGTGATTTCAGCGGTTTCCCAATCAAAAATCTTTTGATTGAATGGTACATTTGTTGTCTTCCCCTTTTTTTCATTTTCCGTTTGATTTACAAACTCTTACTGCTATGATGTCTCCGAATGCTGATTGCATGCCTTATTTCAGCACAGCAAAAAGACACAGAGGCAAACGGATGCCCCTGCGCCATAATCGTGCACAGGTTTCATTCATCTCCTCTCATGAACGCTTACGAGGTTAGCTGTCGGATTCGGGCTTATGAGAGTTGGCCCTACCTGAAAAAGGATTCACCCCAAGCGGCATGACGCGCCGCAAATTGGTTCCCCCGCTCTGATTACAGATTAAGCGATATAGATTATAAAAGAGATCATACTCCCGTCCCGTTCAGTTGTAAAGGGGCTTTTATGCTGTTTCAAAAATAAAAAAATCACCGCCAAAAATGGAAATAAAAATACAAAAAAAGAGGCCTGTTAACGGCCTCTTTTTCCTTCATTACTCTTCGCTTTTTTCATGATCCGTTTTTCTTTTTTTCCTTCTTGCCGTCAGCCAGATCAGACCGGCCGCAATGATCATAAGCGCCGCGAAAACAGCGATATACGTGACGTTCAGTGTTGCGGAACGGCTTTTCGTATCAGCCGATGGACTGCTGTTATCTGACTTGATTTGCTGATGGTTCGAAAACAGCTGCTTGCCTGTCGTTTCGTTGACGACGGTTGCCGCATCGCTTGTGCTGTCTAAAAAGCTGATCAGCTCTTTTGTGACAGCCGCGCCGCTTCCTGATAACGGAGCAAAAACAGCAATACTGCTGTCTGAGTCCCAAGGTGATTTCTGGGTAAACGCGACTTGTTTCGTTGTCTCATTCAGCATCTGAAACGAAGAAACATCGTAAGCTCCGCTGCGGTCTGACGGCACGAGAAGCTTAGAGGCGTTTGATTTCAAAAGCGGAATTTGCGGCAGGCCTCCGATAAACACAACATTCCGGCCTTTGGCATCCGCTTCCTTCATGTCTGATGCCGTCTTTACGGTAAAGCCGTTTCCGAATGAATCCGCCACCAGAGAAAGTTCTTTCAGTGTCTGCATGTTTACGTCATTCGGGATGACGATCACTGTTTTCTCTTTCCCGCCGCCCGCAAACGGGAGCGGCCATTGCCCGAAGTCCGCTTTCTGCGCCGCATCGCTTACCGGATACGTCAGCGTGCTGCTTTTATCAATATAGACCCATTTGTTTTCGTCACGGTCGATACACGGATTGTTATGTTTCAAACCTGATGTGACAAATTGCAGATCAATGTACCTGCTGCTTCGCAAAAGCTTCGGATCAATCGGGATTGAGACGTGGTAAAAGCCGTCTTTATCTTGATTGCCGAGATCATCAAGACGCACCGCATTCGGCTGTCCGTTGACCATGACGTTCAGTTCCGCTCTCTCAGCATCATCATCTGAATCCGCCTTCGTCCGGACCGATTCCGACGTCTTTAATGTGAGCGAAAACTTGACCTTCCCGTCTTTATCAACAGCGGCCGCCGCAGGGTAAAAGAAGTGCTCTGACGCCGTTTTGTTTGATCCGACCGTTACATTTCCCGCGCCGAAGTCCTCTAGTGTCAGTTTATTGCCTGTCTTTTCCGCAGCGGGCTGAAGGCGGCCGATTGTCAAAGTATCTCCGCCCAGCTGGCTTGAATAAGCGCTGTCTGTGATGACGCGGATTTTATCCGCCAGCGTTTTGTCTGATTGCGCCGTGACAAACAGGACGGGCTGCCGTTTGTCCCCTGATGTCAGAACCCGTTCAGCGAGAAGAAGTTTGTTGTCTTCCGCTTTGATGTTCCCCCGTTCGAAAAGCTCTTTTATTTTCCCGTTCCAATGCTGATCAGCGCCGATGACAATTGACGGATTGCTGATTTTGCCGGCGTCGGATTCTTTTACATAGGATACCTTCAGCCTGCTGTCTGCCGTTTTCAGATATGCTTCTGTTTTGACTGCGGCTTCAGCTTCCGCCGAGGTCGGTTTGTCAGGAAGGATAATATCGGTTTCTTCACCCGTATTGCCTGATTGGGCAAACGGATACGGGAAATGGCCGAGATCCGCTCCCTTTGACTTGCTTGCTTCTGAAAGCACAAGGCGGCTGTCCGGATAAATTTTTATCCAGTTGCCTGACGTATCCTGCCTGACGCAGACGCCCTCTTTTAATACGCCGTAAAATCGTAATGATACATTGTGATAGCCTTGGGCGGATTGGCTTTTGCTGAGATTGAGCTTCACCGTTTTCCGCTTGGAACTGCCGTCAAGCTTTATGGATTTGACGGGTTCATCATCAATGGCGATGGTTAAAGAAGACGGGGCAATTAATAAGTTTGACGCCTCGTAATCAATCAGAAGCGACTGATCGGCATTCGAAGCTCCCGCAGGAATCTGATAGGTCAGCTCTGCGCTGTCTTTCGCCCCGTACAGTGTCATCAGATCGCCGGTCAGCGCCTGCTGCTCTTTTGCGCCGGCGCTTGTTCCGAGGGCGGAACCGTCCGTTTTCAGTTCCCGGGCCGCGGCCGCCTGCCCGTTATACATCAATAGCAAAAGGCCAGTTATCAATATGATCGCTTTTTTCAAAAAGGTCACCCGCTTTTATTTTGATTGTATCGCTCCGTTTTGTACCACTTGACTTCCTGCTTGAACAAGCGGTGCTTAATCTCTGTGAATAATGACCAGATGACGAGCACGATCCAAGCCTGGGAGTATGTAAAGTACATCAGAAATACGATAAAGAAGTTTTGTTTGTTCATTTCTGTTTTTTCAATGCTTAAAGTAATCATGACCTCAGTCATAAACAGGAAAAAGGCCAGTATCCACAAAATCATCGCCAAAAACCCGACTGCCAGATGCAGGTCGTAAAAAAGATTGATGATAAAAATCGTGTTTGACATGATCACACCGAAGAAAAACAAAAAATACGTAAAAAAGAAATAAAACAGATCGAAGATGATCCGCTTGCGTTTCAGCTTGAAAAATTGGGATAAAAACTTGAGAACAACGTATTGGTTGCCGCGCGCCCATCTTGTCCGCTGACGCCACCAGACCTTCCATGTCTCAGGCTCCTGCTCCCATGTCACAGCCGCCGGGAAAAAGCGGATATGGTAGCCGAGATTATACACGCGGATGGTCAGCTCGGTATCCTCCGCCAGCGCCTTATCATCCCAGCCGCCGAGCTGTTCGATAATGCTCCGCCTGATCGCGAAGTTCGTTCCCGGGATGGTGGCGATTTTGAACCATTTCCATCTGCCGCCCTGCGCCATCCACTGAAAGCAGATGGTTTCTATATTGATAAACTTCGTCAGGATCGTTTTGGCCGCATTGATGACACGGAATTTCCCGACAACCGCTCCCGCTTTCTCATCATTCATCAGACCGAGAACCAGGTAGTACACCGCCATTTTTTCCGGCGTATTGTCTGCATCATACACGCAGATCACGTCTCCGTTCGATTCCGCGAACCCTGAGTTCAGCGCCGAAGATTTTCCTTTTCCGGCGTTCGGGGGCTTTGTGATGACCATTTTAATGAAGTCATACTGACGGGAAAATTCATTGACGATGTCTCCCGTCCGGTCGGAGGAATTATCGTTAACGACGATGATCTCAAGCCTTTCTTTCGGATAATACAGGTTCACCATCGCCTTCAGCGTCTGCCTGATGACGACCTCCTCATTATGCGCGGGAATGAGCACGCTGACCTTCGGGAGCTCCCCCATCATTGCGCGCCATTTCGGAATGTTCCGTTCGAAGGTCATATAATGCCTGAATCCGCCCTGCATCAGAAACATGTGATAGAGAAGCATCACCCATATTAAACTTAATGAGATAAAAAACAGAATGTTACTCAAGGGTTCTTCTCTCCTTAAAGATTCGTTTTTTTAATGTGGCGCGCAAATATAGAACGTAGCAGGCGAACATGATGATAAACAATAACACCACGCCGGAGAGAATCCAAAGCGCTTTTTCCAGAGGCGTCTGCTGATGGTGATTGAAAAAGGCCGTTATCGGATGAATCTTGTTTTCCACATGAATGGTTCCGTCTCCGTCCGTTTTGATCCTGACGCTGTCCGACGTTACCGTTTGCTTCGTTTTCTTCAGATCGAGCCACTCGCCGCCGGGAATCCGCTCCATCTGATTGACGAGCTCGGGGAGGTATTTCATGCCGAGATACGGATGGTAGAAACCGCCCGCCGTTCCGCCGCCGAAATCAATCATCTGCGAAATATGATTCTCCATATCTCCGAGCGGATTTTCCTTTGAGCTATCGGCATAACCGATTGTTTCTGGGTACAGCGTCATCCCGTGCAGCATAGCCGGCTTTGAGACGAACGGAGGGGCGCCCGAGGTTTTCCACGTCGTGCCGCTGAGCTGCACTTGTCCGAAAATGCTGGAGAAATAAGAAGATGCGATTTTGTAGCCTTCTTCAGACATCGTATAGTGCGGCGCTTCGAATGACAGCGGGTAAAGGCCGAGCTCTGTCAGATCGTCAATCGCCTGCTCCAGCTTCGTTCTTGTGTAGATGTTTTCTTTTTCACGGAAAGGCTTCACATACGCCCGGTACGCTTTTTCATTCGGAAAATCCTGTTCCTTTTCAAGCTTGACCGGAGTATCATCCGCATTTTCTGACGTAATCGGCTGATCCGCTTTGGCATCCCAAAATTCAAAGCCTTCTCCCGTTTCGCTGTATCGGTATGCGTGCGTGTAGCCGTGAATAATGATACTGCCGCCCATTTGCTGAAGTTTTTTCAGGACGCTGACCATTTTCGGCTTGTCCGCCAGGTATACTTTTTCTCCGTTTTCCGGGTTGAGATAGACCGGAATGACCGCCAGAATAAACGGAATGTGTCTTTTATGCAGGTAAGCGCCCGCTTCGTAAAGCAATGTTTCATCTGACATCGGACTGATGTCCTCAAGCCGCAAATAAAGGAGGGTGCCGTCCTCTGATTCTCCGAATGCGTTGCGCAGCGCTTTCGCCGTCAGAAACGAATCATTTAACAGGCTCGTCACACCGAAATAATAGTCAGAGCGCGCCGTTTTCCACATAAAAGGGCGGGTGCTGCCGTCACCGGACCGGTATGTATAAAGGGGCTCCCCTTTTACTCCCGATACGCCGAGCACGGACATCCCTTTTTCAAGCGGCATGTCTGTTTTTTCTTCTTTGCTGTAAATGCAGTATACCGTTTCTTTTTCTGCCAGGGACAAACCCGCAAATTGGCGGAACTGCCCAGCGTTATAGCCGATGCTGATAAGCTGCTGCGGCATACTGCTGATCAGAGACACAAATGATGTGCTGAGCTTTTTTTTCGTGACGCCGTAATAGATGACGCGCCGATTCTTTTTGAGATCGGCTGCTGTGATGTCTCCGTCGCTTTTCACGGTGACGGCGGATGAGAAATGGCCCGCGGTCAGATCAAGCATTTTGACCTCAGCGGTTTCTTTGCCGTCCGTGCTTGTATAAATAATGAGAATGCCGTCCTTTTTGTCTTTTGCTTCCGCCGTGAGGGGAACATAAACCGCCGAAATCATGAAGAGCGCCGAGAGTAAGAGACGTATCCATTTAGAGTTCATTCATCATCATCTCGTTTTCCAGTTCATTTAAAAATTGCTCGGCCGTTTGTAAATCCTTTCGGTACGCCAAGTAACATACACGGAAGGTGATGGAGACGTATTTACCGTTTTGCAGCCGGTACGTATCCAATTCCTTTTTCAGCTTCGCCAGAACGGCCGGCATGTTTTCTTCAGGCGTATGGGTCAGCACGATGCCGAACCGTTCGGCGGACGGCCTGAATTTTTTGTCTGTTTCCCGAACGCTTGACCGGATTTGGCGGCTGATAAACGCCAGCAGCCGATCGGTCTCTTTTTCTCCGTAGAGGGATTTGAATTCTTTGAAATAATGCATGTGCAGCAGCAAAAAGACGAAGGAATTGCCGTAGCGTTCCGCCCGCTTGATTTCCTCAGAAAGCTCCAGCTTCATCCGCAGATGGTTGTCAAAGCCGGTCACCCTGTCGACGGCGACAAAGCTCGTAATCTCTTCACGCAGCTGTTTCACTGAGCGCTCAAGCCCCTTCGCCAACTCGTGAATCCTTCCCGCTATGTAAGAAAAGAGCAGCAGCGCAATCCCCCAAATGACCAGCACCTGCAGACTTTCGGCACCGGCAGACGCCATAAAGCTCCCGGTCTGAAACCACAGGAGCAGGCTGCCGAGAACAAATAAGACGAGTAAGGTGATGACGAGCGCGTAGATTGCCCCGAACCATATGCCGGCTCCCGTGACAAGCAATGTGATGCAGGTTATCAGAAGCCCTGCGGATTGCTGAGACGCATAGTAAATAAAAAAAGACAGCAGCACCAGCATAACTGCTGTGTAGCTGCACAGTTTTTGTGATTCATTGAATGATATTTTCATTAAACAATTTCCTTTCAGCCAGAAGCGGCAGCAGGTTATCGAAAGAATGTGTATCGTCCCCGCTCATATAGCCGCCGTAATCAGGTTTCAGCGTGTCCAGTGTTTCAAATGAAGTCATTCTTTCATAAAGCGGCTTGATGACAGCCGGATCAGCTTTTTGTTCTGCTAAAAAAAGAACGGCCAGGGCGTAAACGGACGGTGATTCGTATTGAACCGCCGGCTCCTTCGTGTCTGCGCTGTATCGTCCGTACAGCTGTCCGCGCGACTTAAATTCCTTTATAATCCATTTCGACAGCACAGCGGCTTTGCCATCGCCCCGCTTCAGATTCACGGCGGCGTACAGCTGGTCGATGATATTCACTTCGCTGTCATATTTGTATTCCTTAGTTTCGGTATTGAACGATTTCGGCAGAAAACCATTTTTCAGGGGCGCAAGATTGAGAACATCAAGGTTCAGGTTTTCCGTTTTCTCATCGATAATTCCCTTTTCTCTGAGCATCTGTAAGGCGCCGGGGTCGACATAGGACAACGTCACGGTCTTTGACGCGGCATTTGAAGCGGCATCATAATAATCCGTAAAATACCCGTCATTCGTATTGTATTTTTCCAGCGCCTTCCCGATCTGCACCGACGTTTTCCCGTATTCACTGTTTCCCCACAGGGTTCCGGCCTCATTCAGACAGTTCATAATTCTGAAATCATCAATTAAGGCATTGGTGCCGCTCGCTTTATTCCCGTCAATCTTCCACGACACGAGCCCGTTTTTCGTCAGAAACGAATCGGTGAGAAGCTGATATTGCGCTTGAAACTGCCGTTCATCTTTCCTGTTCAGCAAAAATGCCATCCATAGTCCGAGAGACTCAGATAAATATTCCGGCTCACCGGATATGTTCGTCCGGATCATCCCCCGCCCGTTCATCAATTTATGATAAATAAAATGCTCTGCGGGCTGAAGCGGTCCGGACGGTTCGGCCGCCGCCTGTTTTTCAGTGCCGGCCTCCGCGCACCCCGCCGTCAGAACGATCGAAATCAAAAGGATCATCAGACGAAAAACGAATTGCTTCACAGTCCATCCTCCTATTTTATAAACCCTTTTTTAGACCCATATCTTATTTTTTCACAAAGTATTTTTACTATATAGGAAACGATAAAAGAATACTAGCATTTTTTCACATTGGAAAATTTTAAATGGGAGCGCCGCCTGCTCACCTTTCCCCTCTTCGTCTGGATCGTATTCCCATTACAGTTAAAAACACAACAAAAGGCAGCATTTCTTTACAAATGCTGCCTTTCACTGATCTATTTATCCAGGCCGAGTTTTTTCAGCTGTTCTGCCAGCGCGTTGTTCATCGGCTCCTCTTTGTTTTGGCTTTTCATATAAGAGTTGATGTCCCGCTTGGATGCGCGTCCGGATTTATCTTTCGCCTTGCGCTTTTCAAAGACGGACAGTTTCTCCCGGTGGCCGCATACACATGCGAAGGTTTGGCCTTCGCCCTGGCCGCGAAGCTCCATTTTCTTATGACAGTTCGGACAGCGGGCGTTTGTTTTTCTCGCCAGCGTTTTCCGGCTGCCGCATTCCCGATCCTGACACACGAGCATCGTGCCGCGTTTGCCGTTGACTTTAAGCATCATTTTGCCGCAATCAGGGCAGGCGGTGCCTGAAATGTTGTCATGTCTGAAAGTCTGGCTGCTGTTTTTGATTTCCTTCACCGTTTTGCCCGCATATGTTTTCATGTCTTTAATGAACACGGCGGATTTCAGTTTACCCGCTGCGATGGCGGAGAGCTTTTGCTCCCACTCAGCGGTTAAGGCCGGTGATTTTAAATCTTCCGGGACGAGCTGTAAGAGCTGCTTCCCTTTTGACGTGATGAAAATATCTTTTTCTTTTTTCTCGATTAAGAAACTATTGAACAGTTTTTCAATGATATCAGCGCGGGTGGCGACTGTTCCGAGTCCGCCGGTTTCACCCAATGTTTTCACAAGGTTCTTCTCTTCTCCCTGCATAAAGGCGCTTGGGTTCTCCATTGCGGATAACAGCGTGCCTTCATTAAAGCGCGCCGGCGGTTTCGTCTGTCCGCTCGTTTCTTTCAATGATGAGACAGTGAGGCGCTGACCCTGCTGAAGATCCGGGAGCGTCTGGTCTTTGTCTTCCTCATGATCGTCGTCATCTTCGTACATATCATACACGGCTTTCCAGCCAGGCGATTGAACCGTTTTCCCTTTTGCGGTAAATGTTTCGCCGCCGATATCGGCTGTGACCTTTGTTTCTTCGTATTCGAACGCCGGCATTAACACGGCGAGAAAACGTTTGGCGATCAGATCGTAAAGCTTTCGTTCTTTGTCGCTGAGGCTTGAAAGGATCAGCGGCTCCTCTGTCGGAATAATGGCATGGTGATCCGATACTTTCGCATCATTGACGAATCCTTTATGCGCTTTGACGCCCCGCTTCAGTATTTGATTGACGTATTGCGCGTACGGCTTAACTTCCATGCCGTTTAAACGGTCTTTTAAAGTCGGCACGATGTCTGCGGAAAGGAATCTGGAATCTGTCCGCGGGTAAGTGACAAGCTTATGCTGTTCATACAGCTTTTGAAGCACGGACAGCGTCTCTTTTGCGGAGAAACCGAAGCGCTTATGAGCGTCCCGCTGCAATTCCGTCAAGTCGTAAAGACCGGGTGCGAAGCTTTTCTTCGCCGTTTTTTTCAATTCTGAAATGACTGCCGGCTTTCCTTGCAGGTCTTTTGCCAAACGGCCGGTCACCGTCTGATCGAATGTTCTAGTCTGCTTTGTTTTTTTATCCTGCCATGTCAGCGTCATCTGATCAGCCGCCGCGCGGAGACCGTAATAAGGGACGGGTTTGAACGCCTGAATGTCCGCTTCACGCTTGGCGATCATCGCCAGTGTCGGAGTCTGGACGCGTCCGCATGACAGCTGCGCGTTAAATTTTGTCGTCAGCGCGCGGGTCGCGTTGATGCCGACGATCCAATCCGCTTCCGCTCTGGCAACGGCGGAATGATACAGATTTTCGTACTCTTTGCCGTTGCGGAGCTTTTGAAATCCTTCTTTAATCGCCTTATCCGTCACAGAGGAAATCCACAGCCGCTTGATCGGTTTGCGGACGTTTGCCTTTTCGATGATCCAGCGGGCCACAAGTTCCCCTTCCCGTCCTGCGTCTGTAGCGATTACGATCTGGCTGACGTCTTTTCGGACAAGCTGAGCTTTGACCGCATTGAACTGTTTTCCTGTTTTTTTAATGACGACGAGCTTCAAAGGCTCCGGAATTATCGGCAGATCCTCAAGCCGCCATGATTGAAATTCTTTGCCGTATCCTTCAGGGTCAGCGAGCGTTACCAGATGTCCGAGCGCCCATGTGACGATGTAGCGGTCGCCTTCAAGATATCCGTTTCCTTTTTTATGACACTTCAGCACGCGGGCCAAGTCCCGGCCGACTGAAGGTTTTTCAGCTAATACAACTGTTTTTGACATGCTTTTCACTTCTCTTTCTTTCACAATCATCCTGTTATTATAACAGACTTCCTCACGCTCTCTCTAATCGAGGACGTTTTTTGTGTCAATTTCTGAGAAAATGACGTGGGTCACGGTTTGGGCATACGGAGAGGTGCGGTTGATGAAGTGTTCGATCGTTTCCAGGCTGTCCGCGTTAATCTTCAGCATATAACACGCCGCGCCGGCGACCCGAAAGCAAAATTCAATGTTGGGAATGGATTGAATGTAGGTTTTGAATTGATCGTATTTTCCGTTTTTCACTGTCGCTTCAACAATGCAGGAGACGGGAAGCCCGATCTTTTTTTGATCAATGTCCAATGTATAGCGCTTAATAACGCCGAAAGATTCAAGCTGTCTGACACGCTCTGTGACGGACGGGGCTGACAATTTGATTTTTCTGCCAAGCTCCCGCATGGACAGGCGGCTGTCCCGCTGCAGCTCTTTAATGATGCTCAGATCAACATTATCTAGTTTCATGACTGTAGTCCTTCCTTACCCTTTTGGCTATATTATCAAGAGAAATCCGAAAAATGACAAGAACAACAGGCTGAATTAATAAAGGTTTTTTAGGAACTGACGCGAAATGGTCATATTAGGACTGCCCTTTGCTTATAGTATAGAGGAAAAAAGATGTCCGACAGGAGGGAGCTGTATGTTACACACGCCGATCGGCAGACTTCGCACGATGGGGTTTATTGAAGGAATGTCGCTTTTGGTGCTGCTGTTTATCGCGATGCCGCTGAAGTATTGGGCTCATCATCCGCTCGCCGTCACCATTGCCGGTTCCATTCACGGCGGTTTGTTTATCATTTATCTGGCGGTGCTGGCGTATGCGGCGTTTACTGTCAAATGGCATGTGAAATGGTCAGCCGCCGGTTTTATCGCGGCCTTTATTCCGTTCGGTAATTTTATTTATGATCGCGGCCTGAGAAATTATCAATAAAAAAGCTCCTCTGCAGAAGAGGAGCTTTTTTCATGCGTTACATCCATTTCGTCACCCAGGCGATATAATAAGCGCCGGGGATGAACACGAGCTGGGCGAGAAGCGTGCCCGCCACCCTTGATGTCACCATCGTCAATGATGTCCATTTTAAGGAGACGTAGCTGCGCTTGCCCTTCGCCACATCGTCTGCCAGTACGGATACTTTCGGATCAACAAACACAGCCAACAGCATGGTCGCAACTCCGTTGATTAAGCCTGATGCCATCACGGCGGTCGTGCTGTGCTCAGGCGCCAGAAGGCCGGCGTACAGAGCGGACAGAACACCGATCGTGTAAATAGACGTAATGACCATATTAATGACAAACAAGCGTTTCGGGATCATTCGGAATTGAAGCCCCTTTAAATAGGAGACTGACGGCAGTCTGATATAAGAACGCGCATGCTTCAGCCCGTTCAGTGAAAATCCTTTTTTAAATACCTGCATGACGGAGCCTCCTCCGTCCGCCAAGTGTATAATCGCCCTGGTGAATAACGCGACGAATGTCGGCAAAAGACAGATGCCGAGTATCGTTCCGACCGTGGAGCCGAATATTAAAAATCGAAACTGAGCGCCCACAACAGACAGGGCGTTTGATCCGGCGGCATCAATCAGATGTCCGGTAAACGGCTGCTGAACCATGTTTGACATACGCGACACGATGACCATGACATTAAATAATGACAGCGCTGACGCGATAAATCCGACTCTCGCGCCGGAAAGCCGTGTTGCATAGGCAAGCGTTTCAACCGAATGTATCAGCAGCAGAAAACAGAAGATAAACAGTACTTGTGAAGTAATAACGTGCAATGTATGATTCCTCCAAATCTTTTCTACTGATTAGACTCTGCAGACTGCGGCGAGGTTTCGGCCGGTTACATAAAAAAACCGCCCGGATGTCCGGCGCGGTTTTTGTCTTATTCTTTTCTTACGCAAATAAATAATATATGGTTGCCCGCCTTAGCCCGCGGGTGATTCGTATAAACAGTTCCGACAGAATCATTCTTCGAAAGTAAACACCATGGAAGTTCTTGAACACAAGACAACGAAAGCCCTACCTCTCAATCGTCACTGCGGCTCCGAAGCCGCGCCGGTGTGAATTGTAAAACAAAAAGTCTTTTTTCCATCTCTTCGTTAGGGGCGAATGTCAGAAGGAAAAGAATAAGCTCAGCTTTTTTTCAAGCTGTCCGTTGAAGCCTGAAGCTTCTATATCAAAACAGAAAAAAGAAGTTTACTTTCTTTTTTATTTGCATGTTGTCACTTAGCAATTAAGTATAACAGATTGCCCCTGAATAATCAAATGATTTATTAAAGTTCCAGCTCGGCCGGCGTTTTTTCACCCGCGTTCATGAGCTTGATCTGCTTCGGTTCAATTTCCAGAATCACAAGGTTCGGATCGTCTTTTCCGTCAAACCAGCGTTCCAGTTTCGGATCCCACAGCTTTTCTTTTAAATCGGCTGAGTTGTTCAGTTTGGCGGTTCCGGCCACTTCCACATAAGCGTCACCGAATCCTTCACAGTCATACCCTAACAGAATATGAACATTCGGATTGTTTTCAATTTCTTCCGCTTTATGAGTGTCTTTGCTCGTCGGCGTGTAAATCGTTAAGCCGTCATGGAAAAATGTCATGTAGCGTGAATGCGGTTTGCCTTGCTCTACCGTCGCAAGCGAACCGACTTTATGATGATCCAGTACTTCAAGCACTTTTTCTTTGATTTCATTTTGATTCATGAAGAATCACTCCTTTTTAACGTCTCCGCTGTTACTTTTCCACATTGGGGAGACATTTAAACCAAGAAATGTGCTCTTCTGCCGATCTTCGCTCCATTCCCGCTTCAGCATGCTGTAGTTCACCGTGTCATGATAGGCGCCCTGTACGAAAATGCCTTCTCTCGTCAGTCCTTCTTTCTGAAATCCGAGCCGTTCCGCCACCGCCCTGCTTTTCGTGTTTTTTTCAGCCGCGCTGATCATGATGCGGTTCAGGCCGAGATCCTGAAATGCATGGGTGATGACCGCCCGGCAGCTTGCGGTGATAATGCCGAATCCTTCATGCTCTCGATCCAGCCAGTAGCCGATCTCTGCTTTTTGATTGACTGGATCGGCATTATGGATGCTGATCATGCCGCAAAACCGGCCCTTCACAAAAATTCCGGCGTCAAACCCATTCTCTTCCGCGTATTTATAGCGCCATTCGGGGATGATCACATCTCGGTACGTATCGATATCAGCCAGTTCTTCCGCCCAGCTGAGCCATTCGCTGAGATGGTTTTGATTTCGCTTCATAACAGAATACAATTCGTCCGTATCTTCTTTAGCAAGCAATCTGATCTTCAGATGTTCCCAGATTTGACAGGAAAACACGACCGCACCTTCTTTCCTTTATTAGCCATTATACAGGTAAATTCACTTTTTTCCATACAAAAAAAGATGAGGCGTGCAGCCTCATCCTTAAATGCGCGGGTCGGTGAAAACATCGTGATCATCCGTGCTTGTCGATGACATTTCCGTGACGACCGCCCCTTCTTCTCCCGCTTGAAACCAATGCTTCGTATCCGGCGGAATGGTGTATTGTCCGCCCGGCTCAAGCACAATCTCATGCCAGACGGTGTAGTATTCCTTGTCTTCTTTCGGCGGGAGGACGCTTGGGTTCTCTGTCTTTTCGCCTTCCACGTAGAGATACACCTTCCCCCAGCGGCAGCGGAATGTCTCTTGTTTTCCCTTCTCGCTGCCGACCGGCGGATGGCGGTGTTCCGGACACGTCTGGCGCGGGAAGAGCACCAATTCTTTCGAACAGTAGCGGTCGGTATTCACGTAAATAAACAGCTGAAGCCCGGTTTCCTTAAGCTTGCCTAAGCCGTAATCCATGATTTGAATGTCTTCGACTTCATCATCAGTCAGAACGATTCCCGCTTTTTGATAGTATGCATTCACGTCATGCTTCGATATCGTCATGCTTCAGCCCCCTTATGTGGTCACAAATTTGCCGCCGTTGACATGCAGCGTCTGTCCGGTCATATAAGATGATTCGTCTGAGGCCAAGAGCACATAGCAGCCGACATGTTCAACAGGCTGGCCTGCCCGGCCCATCGGCGTAGTCTGACCGAAGGAAGCGACTGTTTCTTCTGAGAATGTCGCCGGAATAAGCGGTGTCCAGATCGGTCCCGGCGCCACGGCGTTGACACGGATACCGTCGTTGACGAGCGCTTGCGCCATGGATCTCGTAAAACCGTTAATCGCGCCTTTCGTAGCCGTGTAGTCAATCAGCTGCGGATTGCCTGTGTAAGGATTAATGGATGTCGTATTAATGATCGCGCTGCCCGGCTTCATGTAATCAATCGCTTTTTTAGTCAAATAAAATTGTGAGTAAAAGTTTGTTTTAAAGGTTCTGTGAAGCTGCTCGCTTGTGATGTCTTTAATGCTTTCTTTCGGATGCTGTTCCGCGGCGTTATTCACGAGAATATCAAGACGCCCGAATTCTTCAACCGTTTTTTCAACGGCTTCATTGCAAAAGTCTTCCTCACCGACATCGCCGGGGATTAACAGACATTTTACGCCTTCTTCTTCCACTCGTTTTTTTGTATCTTCCGCATCACCGTGTTCATCAAAATAGACGATCGCGACATTTGCGCCTTCCTTCGCGTAAGCAACCGCTACGGCGCGTCCGATACCGCTGTCGCCCCCTGTGATAAGTGCGGTTTTTCCTTTTAATTTGTCAGCGCCTTTATATTCTTTGTATTCGTAAACAGGCGCCGGATTCATTTCGTTCTCAATGCCCGGCTGGCGGTTTTGTGATTCCGCCGGGAATTCCTTCGGATAGTTTTCCATGTCAAGTTCCTCCTTCTTGTTCGATCTCATATTTCTTGTCTACCTCGGCAGTCTTCCGGATAAACATGATTGAGACAGTTCAAAATGTTTTCGGAGTAAAATGTTTCACATGGAACGCAAGAAAAAAACCCGGCTCGCAGCCGGGTCTTTGTTTTCAATTATGAACGGACCGCTTGTTTGCGGAGCACGTCTTTTCTCACTTTTCCAAGGTTGTTTTTCGGAAGTTCGCTGACGAACTCAATGTCCGGAATTTTAAAGGCGGCAAGACGTTCTTGAAGGAAACGGGTCACTTCTTCTTCTGTCAGGCCTTCTCTGCCGTTTGTCACGATGAACGCTTTCGGCTTTTCGCCGTAGAGCGGATCAGGGATACCGACAACCGCCGTTTCGAGAATGCCCGGCACTTGCTGAATGACCTCTTCAATCTGGTCGGGATAAATATTATCGCCGCCGTAGATGATGACATCTTTATAACGTCCGGTGATAAAGATAAATCCGTCTTCATCCACATAGCCGGAATCGCCGGTATGGAACCAGCCGTCTTTCAGCACTTTTCGTGTCGCTTCTTCGTTACCTTCGTAGCCTTTGAATAAAAACGGACTTTTCACAGCGACTTCTCCGATTGAACCTTGCGGAAGGAATTCACCTGTTTCCGGATCTACAACGCGGACGTCCACTTCTTCCATCGGTTTACCCGCGGAAGCGGCTTTATCCATTCCCATTTGCGGATTCCAAGAGCTGATGCCCCACGCTTCCGTGCTTCCATATCCATGCATGAGCGGAATGCCGATGTCGAGATACTGCTGAATCAGACTGCTTGGCACCTTTGTTCCTCCCGTCATCATATAAACGATAGAAGACATGTCAGTCTGATGCGTTTCCCATGCTTTCAGCAGGTATGTGAAATAGACTGGCAGCGCCATGATGGTTTGTATTTTTTCTTTTTCGATGAGCTTCAGGTTTTCCACAGGGTCCTGATTGTCTGTCATAATGAATGTCGTTCCGCTCATCGTGCCGACCATCTGGCAGATAATCGCGCTCGTATGGTAATTCGGATGGCATGCTAAGAAGCGGACATGCTGCATTCTCCCCGTGTATGCCAATGTCGCGTTTACGTAGTTGTATATGCCGCCGTGAGTGATCATGCAGCGTTTCGGATTGCCGGTTGTACCTGAGGTAAACATCAGCAATGCCGTATCGTTTTCAGACACCGTTTCGACGTCCGGTGTTTCACCGGAGCCTGTCAATAAAGCGTCAAACTGAGGCGTTGTCTCCGCAGCTGTTCCTGTTACGACCTTCAGTTTAAGAGAAGATGCAAGCGCAGGAAGCACTTCTTCCATGATCTCTTTAAATTCAGTGCCGTAAAAAACAGCTTTCGGTTCACAGGCTGCTAAAATGCCCTTCATTTCGTAAGGTGTTAATTGCCAGCTGACCGGCACAACCACCGCGCCGATTTCGAGTGCCGCAAACATGACAATGGATGCCGCGTGGCCGTTTTTGCAAAGCATCGCCACTCTGTCGCCTTTTTTTATTCCTTTATCAAGAAGCGCTTGTGCAAGCTGGTTGATTCGTTTTCGATATTCCGCGTAGGTCAGGGTATGCGCACCGCTTTTTACAGCTTCGATCTCTTCGCTATTTGAAATGTCATGCAGAATCAGATGCTGTAATGTCTCCATATTTTCATCTCCCATAATGATAAATCACAAAAAAACTCTGTCAGATTTTCTTTCTCACGCAACCCATTTTAAACCAAAAAATATAACTTGTAAAACTATTTTGTTTTAGAACTATTCCATCGGTGAATGATACAATAGTCCCGTGTTTTTAGTTTCTTCCCTTCCCCTTACCCTCATACATGCATAAAAAAACACACCCCACATGAGGTGTGCGCTTCCTGTTTACCGCTGTCCTTTCTCCCGAATGAAATGATAAAACAGCTTGTTTAAACGTTTGTATAAATCGGCCTCATCCTCAGTCTGGAAGGCTTTTATACTGTCTTCGGACTCGATGATGGCCGAACTGACCGCACTTAGTATTTCCGACCCTTCAGCAGGCATATCAGCCGGCGCCATCATCACCAAAGCGCGGTCGACGGTCAGGGAATTTCCGTCCATGCCTTTGACACTGCATGGAGCTGTCAAATCATAAATTTTGAAAAAAGGCGTGACAATTTCTTCATTTTTGAGATGGTACAGGGCCATCGCCGTTCCCGGAATGCCGAGTCCGCCCTGTCGTTCACGCTCAGCAAGGCACTGTGCGGTTTTTTGGGCATTATGAATCAATCCTTCTTGCTCCAGCATGTCAAACATACGGTTCAAAAACAGCTCATACGCCGTGTTTGACTCAATGGATTTGACCGAAAAGTTCCGCAGCACGCTTTGGATAACCGCCGCGTAATGCGCCATACGGCCGGCCGCTTCCAGCATATCAGGCGTCTCCGGCTGCTTCTCTTCTCTTTTACCGTTTCTTTTTTTGTCAAGAATCAGCGGAATTTTTCTTTTGATGTACTGCTTGACCTGATCAGCGTCTTCTTCGTTTAAAAGCGGACTGACCATGACGTAATCAATGTTTTCATACGGGATCGGAACGGTGGATACGATCATGTCATACGCGGTGATGTCTCGATCCTTCAGTTCGATGAGGGAAGACATATCAAAGGAACGGATTTCCGGAAGCTCTTTTTTCAGCCTGGATGCGAGCATTTTGGACGATCCGATGCCGCTTGAACAGACGATCAGCGCTTTGATCTTCGCTTCTTCCCGTTTGATTTCCAGAGCGGAGCCGAAGTGAAGAACGATGAAAGCGATCTCATCATCAGAGAAAAGAAGCCCCGGAAAGAATTTTTCCATTCCTTCTTCTACGGCCATGTACAGCAGAAAGTAGTCGCGTTTAATTTGCTCAGTCATCGGATTGTACATGTCGATATTTTCTTTTACCCGGTTGATCGCAGGCTCCAGATGGGCGATTAAACCATCGTATAAAGAACCGTTTTCCGTCAGATCAATTTTAATTTTTTCAGAAATGAAGCCGATCAGCTGCTTCGTTTGCAAGGCCGTTTCAACCTCTATGTCTTCCGGTTTGAATTCCGTTTTGTATTTGCGGTTGGCGCTCCGCAAATGAATGGTGATATATCCGATCTCAGCTTCCGGAATTGAAACGCCGAACGCTTTTTCAAGCTCTTTTGCCATTTCCAGCGCAGAGCCGTACTCCTTCGTCTGCTGCAGCGCTTTTAGTTCCGAATCCTCCATCGTGATGGTTTCTCCGAGCCTGATCCGGTCCATCGCAAAGGTTAAATGAACCGCAAGCGCCATGTATGAGCTGTCAGATAAGGCGATCGCGATTTTTTCCTTGAGCTGAATTAAGAGCCGGTCCATTTTCAAAAGTTCCGCTTTATTTACGACGCCGAACATTTTTTCAGCATCGTCCGGTTTTCCTTTAATATTCAATTCAACCGCTTCCAAAAAGCTTTGAATATCAAGGCGGTTGACGATGAGATTGCCGACGATTTTCCGTTTCGCATTTTCCGGCCCCGTCAGCTGAATGCCGAAGCCCCTTTTTCGGATCAGCGTCAAGCCGAAGGGCGCAATCCAAGTCTCCAGCTCATCCAGGTCATAGCTGATCGTCGCGTTTGTCACTTGCAGTTCGTTCGCCAGACTGTAGAGCTTAATCGGCTCTTGAGACTCTAATAGTGAACATAGAATTAAAAGTTTCCGCTCCTCAGCGCTGTATTCATACTGTTCATAGGACAGGTCTGACAGGAGTTTTTGTTTGTCCTCCGGGTTTCCTACCGCTTTCAGTCCTTTGCCGGGCTGTTTATCAAGTGCCAGACCGAATGATTCCATCATCGGTTTGATTGTTTTTAACTCGCGGTGAACGGTTCTTGTGCTGACTTGTAAAGCTTCCGCCAGTTCATGCACTGTCTCGTACCGGTTCTGCAGTAAAAGATGTTTCATTAATTTTTGTTCTCTCGCTGTCATATACATGAAACGCGCCTCCAGATTTTCTAGTTGTGAGAAGTATGGCATATGGGGAGTGCTGCCGGGGAAAGTGGTGTAAGTTATAATATAAAACGCTTTCAATGATTATTCAACCATTTTCAAATGGCAATTTGGCACTGGGCCGTGTGACAGTATTGAAAAAGAAAAATGTGTCAGATAATATGCCATGACGCTTGTTACTCTTGATCCGCACGGCTATACTTCAAAGTGACCTTACTTGTTTTTAGACATTGCACACCACATAAACAAACGCCCGGAAGCTAGCTTCCGGGCGTTTGTTCTGTTTATGGAATATCGCAGCCTTGGACACCGGTATAAATCCGGAACCACTGATCATGGCTGAGTTTGTACGCGGATGCACGCACCGCGGCGGAAATGCGGTTCTCTTTTCCGCTGCCGACAATCGGCATGATGTCTGCCGGGTGGGTGAACAGCCATGCGTACATGACTTCGTCAATGGAAGCGGCGCCGATTTCTTCCTGTACGGAACGAAGCGCGGCACGGATTCGGACGTCCTTATCTGATTGTCCGGTAAAGACGCTCCCGCCCGCAAGCGGTGACCACGCCATCGGCGGAATGCGTTTTTCCTGACAGAAATCCAGCGTGCCGTCATGAATATTTTCAAGCTCGTACGCCGAAATTTCAATTTGGTTTGTGATAAGCGGATCATCCAAATAGGATTCGAGCATTCTGTACTGGTGCGCTTTAAAGTTCGACACCCCGAAATATCTGACCTTTCCCGAGCTTTTCAGCGCGTGAAACGCTTCAGCCACAGCCTCCGGGTCCATAAGCGGGTCCGGTCTGTGAATGAGCAGCACGTCCAGATAATCCGTATTCAGATTCAAAAGCGACTGCTCCGCCGACGCTAAAATGTGAGACTTCGACGTATTATAATGATGCGACTTGTTTCCGGGCCGTTCCGGTGATTCAATGACAATCCCGCATTTTGTGACGATTTCGATTCGCTCCCTTATTGAAGGCGAAAGGGACAAAGCGCCGCCGAACAGCTTTTCACACGTATAACCGCCGTATATATCGGCATGGTCGAAGGTGGTGATGCCTTGGCTGATGCACCATTCAATCAGATTCAGCAGCTCTCCGTCTGAAACATTCCATTCGTTCAGACGCCAAAGCCCGTGTATCACTCTTGAAAATTCCAGGTCTTCAGCCAATTGAATGCGCTGCATGTGAAATCCCCCTTTTTTCTTAGAGCCTCTTGTATCTCTGTTTTCAGGAATTGCCCATGCTGTTTCATTCTGCTTCGGCGGCCGATTTTCCTTTCAGCCCGCAAAAATCGTCATTTAATGATTCTGAAACTGCTTTTTCGCTTTTTCAACGACGTAATGGCTTCCGCCGCGTTTTTTGACGTCTTGAATCATCATCGCGATCAAGAGGTCTTTCTTTTTATAATCGTAACCGACAAACCAGCCGTTTTCTTTGCCGTCTTTATCTTCTTTAGACGTTTTCAGCTCGGCTGTACCGGTTTTTCCGGCTACGGTAATGCCGCTTACGGCCGGCTGATATGCAGAGCCGCGCGGATCTTCAACGACGCCTCTCAGCCCTTTCGTGATTTCTTCGGCATTGGCTTTCGACACCACTTGCTTATGCCAGATTTGCGGTGTTTTTTCTCCGTCTTTGATCAATGTCGGTTTGACGAGATTTCCGTCTGTTACAAATGCGGTATAGTCAGCCGCTAAGTGCAGCGGAGACATCATCATCTGCCCCTGGCCGTAGCCCGTATCTCCGAGAAGGATCTCGGAATCAAGCTTGCCGTTAGCGATTGAAGACTTTTCAATCGGAAATTGGTACGGAATCTCTTCATCAAAGCCAAATGTTTTTAATCCTTTTGTAAACGCGTCCGCTCCGGCATCTATGGCATTTTGCGCAAAGTAGATGTTGTCCGATGTGATCAGCGCGTTTTCGAGATCCACTTCATTCAGGCGCTCTGATACGCGTGTGACATGGTAACCGCCCCAGCTTGAATCTTTCTGCCACTCTTTTCCGGTGATTTTTTTCTTTTCCGACGCTTTCAATGTGCCGTTTGTCAGGCCGACTGCCGCGGCAATCGGTTTAATCGTTGATCCCGGCGCATAAAGTTTGTTGAATTTCGCTGAAAATGGATTGTTTTTATCTTCATTCAGGTTTTTCCATTCTTTTCCGCTCCAGCCGAAAATAAAGCCGTTCGGGTCATAAGACGGTGCGCTGACGAGCGCGAGTGTCTCTCCCGTTTGCGGTTCGAGGGCGACTGCCGCTCCGCTGTCATCTTTCATAGAATCATACAGCTTCGTCTGCGTTTTCATGTCAATCGTTACATGAATATCCTGCCCGCTTTCGGCTTTCTTTTCAGCAATGACCTCACCTGTTTGCGGGACGTATATTTTCCAGCCGGCCGTGCCGCGCAGCTTGTCTTCATATACATTCTCAAGGCCGGCGATGCCGATTTTGGAAGTATCGCTGTATTGGCCGTCTTTCGCTTTTTTCAGCTGCTCCGCTGTGATGGTTTTAATATAGCCGGTCAGATGGGCTGCTTTTTCGCCGTACGGATAGTAGCGGGAGCTGACTTTCGTTTTCGTCACGCCGTCTAATGCGAGCAGGCTTTTGACCTTGCTTTCATCATCCGGTCTGATTTTTTGAATCGGGACATAGGAGTCGTCTTTTACCCAGCCCTGTTTCAGTTTGCTTTTGATATCGTCTTCAGAAAGGTCCAGTTTTTCAGACAGTTTTTTGATCACGCTGTCTTTATCCTTACCGAGTTTTCCAGGGATAATGCCGATTTCCGGCACCTCGGTATTCACGGCGAGACCTTTTCCGTCTTTGTCGTAAATTTGTCCGCGCTTCGGTTCTTCATTTGCGATCTGCACGGTTTTGTCATCGGAAAGCTGTTTGAAAATAAAAGAAGGATTCCAGTCGATGTTCCATGATTCTCCATCGTCTGTTTTTTCTTTTTTCAGGACGGCCGTGTTTTCAAAAGCGACCTTCCCTGCTTTTGTATCCATGCTGACTTTATAATCGATGTGCTGGAGGTCATCTTTTTTCTTGTCGTCTTCGTCCTGTTTTTCGGCAGTGACTTTCAGATTTTTGACCCCTGCTTGTTCATAAATGGTTTCATATCGTTTTACAAAATCCTTTTTGGATAGCTTTTTCTTTTCATCCTGGGTGAGACTTTGGTACATCTTATCGTAATGACCGCTGTTCCAGTCTTTTACGAAATCTTTCATTCTGTCTTCGGCCGATTCCGTTTTCGAGCAGCCGATCAAACCTATGATTCCTGCGAGTAAAAGTAATAGGTATAACCCTTTTTTCACTGTCTATTCCCCTGCCTTCCAACTGTTATTTTCTCCTAAACCAAATCAGGCTGGCAAGGATTTTTTTCTCATATTGTTTTAAATTTTTTTGTTTTTCCTGCCGTCACGGGCCATATTCTTATACAATGTATCTATTAAAAAAAGGGGGAATTTCAGATGATCAGAGAAGCAGCCATGCTTTATGTAAAAGAAGGTCTTGAGGGGGAATTCGAAGAGGCATTCCGCCGGGCGGAGCCGATTATCGCGGGCATGAAAGGTTATCTGTCCCATTCCTTGTCCAAATGTATGGAAAAGACGCATAAATATTTGCTGCTTGTGGAATGGGAGACATTAGAAGATCATACAAAAGGCTTTCGCGGATCGCCGGAATATCAGGAATGGAAAGCCTTACTGCACCGTTTTTATTCACCATTTCCCGTTGTGGAGCATTTTCAGGATCTATCAGACTCAGATCGCGTGAAGCGTAAAACCGATTAAGGAGATTGACCATACAAAAACGGCGGTATAGATATTGAATTTCCCGGAGCCGTCGTTTTCTTTCCGTTTTTCCTCCAGCCCCTGAATGAACATGACCGCACCGAGAAACACGAGCATAACCGGCTGTATGACTGAGGTATGTTCCGCATACGTAAATGCGGCGGCCGCAAGTATAATAATCAGCATCGCGAGTGACAGTTTTAAGGCGCGCAGCAAAGCAATCCATCCTTTCTGTTATCATTTTTTGAACACAATTCTATTTCTGTCTTTATCCCCCATTATTCTAGCGTATTTTTTGCGCGGATAGAACGAAAGTCGGGCAATTTTAAGTTTGTTTTAAGGAGCACGAAAAGCGCGCTCCCGATGAAAAGGAGCGCGCTTTTATGAGCGGGCGAGGCTTCCGTATCCGAGCCCCCGCAGGACGCATGCCATGACTTCATATCCCTTACTGTTGGGGTGTACGCGGTCATGAGAGAGATATTCATTCATTTTTCCTTTGAAAGCGCTGTGGACGTCGGCGATTTTGACGTGCGGCGCCGATGCGAGTGTGCTGAGGTGCGCATTATAAGAGGATATCCATTTTTCTGCAATGGAGATGCCCGGGAAAGGATTGTATAAATTAAAGACGCGGATCTCATAAGGAGACGGGTGCGGCCCTTTTAAGGCAGCGATCTTGGCTATCATCTTTTCAAAGTTCTCATGGCAGTGACTGGACACGCTGGTGAACACCGAAGCGTCCGATGTTTGCTGATATGCCTGAACCGAATCGATCAAATCGTTGCCGCAGCCTGTAATCGTAATCATATCAGCAGCCTGAATCCGCCTCTGAATGTACGGCAAGGACATAAGCCCGAGAATTTCTACCGTCTCAAGGCCTGATTTGGCAAAGATGGATACGTCGGTTCTTGTCTGTAAATCTTCTGCCATCATGCGCCCGAACCGCTGGACAAAACCGGCGGAAAACGGCCCGGATCCCCTTCCCGTCGTCAAAGAATCCCCCAGCGCCGTATAAACAAGTCCCATTTACTTTCCTCCACTCGTTACTATCGATATTGTAATGTACGCGAGTGAAGAAAAATTGGCTCGGTCAATAACCCAATTTCTCAGAAATATGCTGTGCGGCGTTTTTGACCTTTTCGGTTAAATACGGCAGCCTGTCCTCTGAAAACCGGGCTTCGAAGCCGGCGATGCTGATTCCGGCAGCCACCTTACCTTCGTGATTGAAAATCGGCGCTCCGATCGCCGCCGTGTAATCCTCTAATTCCGAATAGCTGATCGTATAACCTGATTGTAAGGATCTTTCAATAGATTGAAGCAGTTCAGCCCGATCCGTCATCGTGCCTGAGGCGATTGCGGCAAGCTTTGTCTTCTGAATGTATGTGTCAATCTCCTCTTTTGGCAGAAACGATAGAATGCTTCTGGCGCACGCTCCCGCGTACAGCGGAGACCGGCGGCCGATTGCCGTATACAGGCGGACGGTTTGGGTGCCTTCAATTTTCTCGACGTAAATGGCTTCATCCCCGTCCCTCATGATCAGCTGAACGGCCTCATCCACTTCGCCGCACAGCTCTTCCATAATCGGTTTGGCTATTTTCCTGATATCCAGACGTTCAGAGACGAGCTGGCCGAATTGTAAAAAGATCAGACCAAGCTGATAACGGCCGTCTGCCGCCCGGATGAGAAACCCCGTTTCTTCCAGCGAGCTTGCCATCCGGTGAACCGAGGTCTTCGGCATCTCCGATAGAGAAACCAGTTCATTTAAGCTCAGGCTCGGTTCAGTCAGAAACAAATGAAGCAGTTCCATTGATTTGATGACGGTTTTGTTTAAGTTTTCCATGGTCTTTAGCCCCTTTGTCAGATCAGCCATTCCATTTTGAGCCTTGCTTTCAGCTCCTTCAGCTGCTGTTCCTTCTCCAAAAGCAGCATTTCCGCTTCCTCCAGCGAAACGGCCCGGAACGTGATATGTTCCCCCGGCATCGTTTGGGCGACGAGAGGAAGATCGGCGGATATGATATGCGCCATCCGCGGATAGCCCCCCGTCGTCTGTCTGTCAGCCAGCAGAATAATCGGATTGCCGTCCGGCGGCACCTGCACCGTTCCGAACGTCACGGCCTCAGATACCATCTCCAGCGGCTCCCGCAATTCAAGCGGAGCGCCCTTCAGCCGGTAGCCCATTCGGTCGGATTGAGGCGTGACCGTATATGACTCTTGATAAAAACGCAATTTTGCTTCTTCTGTAAAAGCGTGAAATTGAGCGCCTTCAAGCACTCGTATAACCGGATTTTTTTTCAGCGGCAGAAACCCTCTGCTGCTGACAGACCAATCAGGCGCTGAGAAACCATGCTGTCCGAAAGAATCGCTCAGACGGTACGCGATTGATTCCGAACATGGCGTCATACGGCCGAGCGGCAGCTCATCATCTTTTTGCAGCGCTCTTCCGCAAAAACCGCCGATCCCCGCTCTGACATACGTGCTCTTGCTTTCCATGACGGCGGGCACGTCAAATCCCCCCGCGACGGCGAGATATGCGCGGCTCCCCATCTTGCACGGCCCGAATGAGACGACGCTGTTTTCCTTTATCAAAACCGGTTTCCACAGAGGAGCGGGCTCCCCATTAATATGAAGGGCAAAATCAGCTCCCGTCACGGCAATAACCGCAGGTTCTGAAAATTCAAAGGAAGGCCCGGGCCCCATGAGCGTAATTTCCAGTCCCGCCTCTTTTTCTTGATTTCCGGCAAGAAGATTGGCGATGCGCAGAGAGATCGTATCCATTGCGCCGCTTCCCAGCACACCGTATTTCTGATACCCCGTGCGTCCCGTGTCCTGAACCGTCGTCAAGAGACCGGGCTTTACCACTTTCATACTCATTCGGCTCCCTCCTTGATGCGGCTGTATTCCTCTGCCGTGATCCGGACGAATTTCACCGTATCGCCCGCTCTCAAAAGACTCGGCGGATGTTCTTCCGGCCTGAAAAGCCGGAGCGGGGTGCTGCCGATCAGCTGCCAGCCGCCGGGAGTGGATATCGGATACACACCGGTCTGCATTCCCGCGATTCCTACTGAACCGGCCGGGATGGACGGCCTTGGTGACGCCTTTCTCGGCGCTCTGATCCGCTCAGACATTCCTCCTAAAAACGGAAATCCCGGCGCAAATCCGAGCATATAAACGAGATATTCGCCTTCAGTATGAATACGGATGACGTCTTCCGGGGTCAGATCGTTCATCTCAGCGACCTCTTCTAAATCGGGACCGAAATCACCGCCGTAACAAACGGGGATTTCCATCACCCGGCGCTCTTTCTGGCGGTCGGTCATTATATGGCTGAGACGTTCTGTCACTTCTTTCTTGACCAAGGCAAAAGGAGAGACGCCTTTTTTTATGTTTGAGACGGCATACATATCATAAAAGATCGTTAAGCTTGTGAATGCCGGAATACATTCAACGAAGCCCGGAAACGGCCGTTCTTCCATACAGGCTGCCGCCGCATGCACCCGGCTGTTGACCTCTTCGCTGATGTGCCCGCCAAAGCGGATGATAACGGCGGAATCACCGTACGGCTGTATATCAAGCGCTGTATTTCCGCTATACTGCATCATTGTCATCACCTCGTTGTATTCTTTCTCACTTACAGGACAGCAAGCGATTCATTTCGTATATCGGTGATCAGCATGTGCCCCGGTGAATGTGTTATCACAATATCAGGCTTTGCTTCCATGATCACCGCCTGGGGTGTAACGCCGCAGGCCCAGAATACGGGAACTTCACCTTCCCGCACCGTTACGGCATCTCCGAAATCCGGCTGTTGCAAATCGCTGATACCGATGCTTTGCGGATTTCCGATGCGGACGGGGGCGCCGTGCACGGCGGGAAAACGTGACGTGACCTGCGCCGCCCGGACTGCAAGCCTTTCCGGAATCGGTCTCATGCTGACGACCATCTTTCCTGAAAATGGGCCGGCGGGAACACAGTCAATATTTGTTTTATACATGGGAACGTTCACGCCTTCATCAATATGCCTGATTGGAATGTGCTGATTAATAAGGGCTTGCTCGAATGAAAAACTGCAGCCGATCAAAAACCCGACATCATCATCCTTCCAATACGGCGTAATATCCGTTACCTCTTCAGTAAGCACGCCATGCCGATAAATCCTGTATTTCGGAAAGTCCGTCCGGATATCAGCTCCTTGCGCAGCTATTGCCGGAACGGGTGAACCCGCATCCGTCACGTCAAGCACCGGACAAGGCTTTTGATTGCGCTGGCAGAATAAGAGAAAATCAAAGGCAAGATCCTTTTGCAAAACGACGAGATTGGCTTGTGCGTAAGAAGCGGCCATCCCCACCGTCGGCCCGGTCATCTGCCCTTTCCTGATCAGCTGTCTGGCTTCTTCGGGGCTCATGTCACTCATATGGTTTTTCATATCATCAGCTCCATAGCTGCGGCATTTGCGTGAATAATGTATAGATGCCCATAACCGCCATGACAACTACTACGATCGCCCCTGCAATCGTGAGCCAGATCGGATGCTTGTAATCGCCGACGATTTTTTTCTTATAAGCGCCCAACAGAATCATCGCTAATGCAAGCGGCAGAATTAAGCCGTTAAGCGAACCGACCGCGACCAGAATTTTGGCAGGCTGGCCGATCGTGACAAAAATAAGAGTGGATACGATGATAAAACCGATAATTACGCCATGTGAGTGCTTTTCGATTTTTGTTGAAAATGATTTGAAAAATGATACCGATGTATAGGCGGCGCCGATGACAGACGTGATAGCGGCAGACCACATGATGACGCCGAAAATTTTATAGCCTACATTTCCCGCCGCAAGCCGGAATACAGAAGCCGCCGGATTATCAGGATCAATGCTCAGGCCCTTTGAGACGACGCCGAGCACGGCGAGAAACAGGGCAATCCGCATAATCGATGTAATCAGAACGCCTGTGATGGAGCTTTTCGTAACCTGAGGGATGACTTCTTTCCCTTGGATGCCTGAATCAAGCAAACGGTGGCCTCCGGCAAATGTAATGTACCCGCCGACTGTGCCGCCGACAAGCGTCACGATCGCCAGCACACTGATATGATCAGGCATAAAAGTTTTCACAACGGCGTGTCCGACCGGCGGAGCCGTCGTTACGGCAACATACACCGTCAATACGATCATGACGATGCCGGCGATCTGCATAAAACGGTCCATGACTTTTCCGGCTTCCTTTATGACAAAAATCAGCACCGCGACCGCTGCGCTGATTAAAGCGCCGATCTCCGGTTTGATCCCGAATAATACTTGAAGACCGAGACCCGCGCCGCCGATGTTTCCGATATTAAACGCAAGTCCGCCGAGCATGACCAGAAAAGCAATGGCATAACCGGCGCCCGGAAGCACCATATTGGCAATCTCTTGGCCGCGCTTTCCGGAAACCGCGATAATCCGCCATACATTGGTTTGCGCGAAAATGTCCAAAATAATAGAAATTAAAATGATAAAGCCGAAGCTTGCCGCCAATGTATTGGTAAACGTGGCCGTTTGCGTCAGAAAGCCGG
Source organism: Bacillus sp. LR--39 (assembly GCF_053613335.1). NCBI lineage: Bacteria > Bacillati > Bacillota > Bacilli > Caryophanales > Bacillaceae > Bacillus > Bacillus sp. LR--39. Next base: position 163,984 of record NZ_JBSIOT010000003.1, read on the forward strand.
GCCCGATTGATGATGTCGCCATCAAAAATGTCGCGCCTAAAAGAATCGACCATTTGCCGGAAGCCTTTCCGGCTGTTTTTTTCTTTTGCTCCATGCTGTCTTCCTCCCTCTGCTGCTCAGTCTTTTGCAAGCGCGCTGATTTGAATGTCTGCCGTTTTTAATTCTTTTTTGATTGTTTTTGCGAATGTGAGGGCGTGGGCTCCGTCTCCGTGAATGCAGACCGTGTCCGCTTTCAGGCTTACAGCTTGTCCCTTACGTGATGTCACCGTGCTGTCTTTCACCATTTGAATCACTTGACCGACCGCTTTTTTGTCATCCTGAATCAGCGCATCCGGCTCTGAACGCGGCGTCAGCGTGCCGTCTTCCTGATAGGTGCGGTCCGCAAACACTTCGCTTGCCGTCCTCAGTCCGATTCGATCTCCCGCTTTAATCAGCTCGCTTCCGGAAAGCCCGAAAAGAATAAGCCCGGGATCAAAATGACAGACCGCCTGAGCGATGGCTGCTGACAGGCCGGGATTGACGGCGGCCATATTATATAAAGCGCCGTGCGGCTTCACATGCTGCATCTCGACACCTTCTGCTTTTAAAAAACCTGACAGCGCGCCGATTTGGTACAGCGTCAGATCATACGCTTCCTCGGGTGTAATCGCGATCTGCCGCCGCCCGAATCCCTGCAGATCGAACAGCCCGGGATGAGCGCCGATTTTCACGCCTTTTTCCGCCGCAAGCGCAACCGTTTTGCGCATCACGCTGGGATCACCCGCATGAAAGCCGCAGGCGATGTTTGCAGATGTCACATAATCCAAAATCTCTTCATCCAGTCCGATTTTATAAGCACCGAAACTCTCTCCTAAATCACAATTGATGTCAATCTGAAACATAAGATCCCTCCTGTATTGTAAACGTTTTATATTATTATCATTCCGCTATTCGGAATGACTATTCCGAATTGTTGAATTTCTCTTCATTATATTTAATTCTGACAGGTTTGAACATCCTTTTGTCAGAAAACCTACCATGGACCTAGTCATAAATCTGACAAAACTAAAAAAAGAGAGCCTCATACTGAGACTCTCTCTTTTTTCTATTATAACACCCAGTGGCGGATCGCTTTGGCGACCCCGTTTTCCGTGTTGACATCAGTCACCCAGTCAGCTGTTTCTTTCACAATGTCCTGCGCATTCCCCATGGCGACGCCGACACCCGCTTTTTCAATCATGGCAATGTCATTCAGACTGTCACCCATGGCCATCACATTTTCCATCGTGAAGCCGAGTTTTTCCGATACCTTCGCCAGCGCAGCCGCTTTGTTGATACCGAGGGCATTGACTTCGATGTTGATCGGACTGGAGTTTGTGATCTCGAGCTCCTTGTATTCCTTGAGCTCTTGCAGCACCTCATTCCGCACTTCGTCATCCTCGATTTCGAATCCGAACTTGAGCCACTGATGATCTGTAATCGTTTCCGGGAATTCCCCTCTCCACACTCTATCGACGGTAGAGGCCCAGAAATTCGTGTTGTGCTTATTCCTCAGATCCCATAATTTTTGAATATGATCGGTATGAAGAAGCTTGCGCTCAACCAGCTCAAAGTTGGAATCCCAGATCTCGCTGCCGTTTGCCGTGATTAAAAAGGATGACAGCTCGAGAGACTCAGCCAGTTCGCGGCAGGTCATCAGCGTGCGTCCTGTGCTGATGACGACGTGAATTCCTTTCGCCTCCGCTTCCTTGATCGCCCGCCGGTTTTCCTCCGGGATGAGCTGCTCGTCATTGAGCAGGGTTCCGTCCATATCAATCGCGATCAGTTTAATATCTGCGTCTTCTCTTTGTATCGGCATATATGTACCTCACTTTTTATAATGTAGTCGTCTCTATTTTAATACATATGACCCACAGGAACAAAAAACCGCTTCCTGCGTTTGGCGGGGAGAACGTTGAGGAAAAGAAATATTGAGGTGATGGAGGATGAAAGAAAGAAAACAAAAGAACAAACCGAATGAAAATCCTGAACATCATGATTTAACCGATCCGATTCCGCTGGAAGAGCTGAAGGAAAACGCCAATGACGAAAAACACAAACATGACCAAAGGGACAATTCACAAAGTGAAAGAGACTATGATACAAAATAACACGCTTGTCCGAAAGCCGCCGCTGGAGGCGGCTTTTTTTACGATGGCTGGATAAATATGCTGAGTTCAGCTTCCGCCACAGGCTTCCCGGCAACGGACGCTTTCGCCCGGCCGAACACAAAACCGCGTCTGATTCGCGTGACCTCAAACAAAAGATCCAGACGGTCTCCCGGCAAAGCGGCACCTAACCTTTCCGCTTTCTTCACCGCGGATAAGAGACCGAGGCTGTCACCGCCGGTAATTCCCGCGCAAGCCGCCGTTTGGGCCATTGCTTCAACGACGAGCGAAAATGGCATCTCTCTTTGGGATTCAGTTATAAACCAGTCATTTTCACTGATATTTTTGTAAGCAGCCGCCCATTTTCCGGCTTCACTGTTCGTCGTGCCGTCAATTAAAAGAAACGGATAACGATGTGGCAATAGCTTCTGATTCATCACGCAGCCTCCCTTCCCTCTCATTATAACGCAAGAAAAAACCCGCGTCCCCCGACGCGGGTTCATTTTTATTGATTGAGCTTTTTGAGCACGATGCCGTGCAGCGGTTCATGCGGCTGAATACCGCAAATGTCTTGAAGAACGCGGCTCGTGCCTTTTTCCGCGATAAGCTTTTGCAGCTCAACCGCTTCCGGATCATCCTGATAGTCAAAGCGCAGGGCGGCGGCGATGCCTTCTGCCAGCGCGTTCGGTTCTTTTATTTTTTTAGCCGGCCCTACTAATCTGTCATTCGCTCCGAGTTTTCTGAGCGGTGATCTGGCGACTCTTGTCACATCATCCGTGATGTATTCATTTTCAAAGCGGCCGATGATTTTCTTCATGTACTGCTCGTGTTCGGATTGCTTAAAGCCGTACGCTTTCACCAAGTACTCGCCCGTTTCTGAAAGTGCATCGTACACGACACGCCGGATTTCCGGATGGCCGATGGCCTCTTTGACGGTTTTTAATCCGCGCTGATAGCCGACGTACGCCGTAACGGCATGACCGGTATTGACGGTAAACAGCTTTCTCTCGATGAAAGGCGTAAGATCATCCGTAAACAACGCGCCTTTAAGTACCGGCTGGCCGCCGGCAAAGCCGGTTCTGTCTATGACCCATTCAAAAAACGGTTCTACGGATACTTTCAGCGGATCTTCATGGTGCTGAATCGGCACGATCCGATCTACCGCAGAATCCGGGAAGCCGACCGTCCGGTTCACGAGTTCCCGCTCCGCATCCGTCAAATGTCCGAAAACTTCTTTTTTCAGAAAACTGCTACCGCCGATCATATTTTCACAGGCAATGATATTGAGAGGCTCAGAAGACGTTCTGCGCTTCAGCCCTTCCGCGATGGACGGGGCGATGAGTCTGAGAACGTTCGGGCCCACCGCCGTCGTAATGATCGCCGCTTCATTGATCAGCCCGTACAGCTCTTGTTCTTGCACCGCGCTGTTGATGGCTGAAACAGGGCCGATGATTTCTGTCTGCCGGCCGCCGTCGGCAAGCTCCACGGTATATTCCTTCCTTTCATTGAGAAGGCTGACCATCGTTTCATTCACATCAGCGAAAACTACGTCATAGCCGGAATGATGGAGCAGGGCGCCGATAAAGCCCCGTCCGATGTTTCCCGCTCCGAAATGAAGGGCAATCATGTCAGTTCACCTCGCTGAAAATAGCGGCCAGTTCTTCTTCCGTCTTTGCACTGATCAGCCGTTCGATGTTTTCTTCCTCTGAGCAGATGATGGCGATGTTTGACAGGATGTCTAAGTGTTCATTGTTTTTTCCGGCGATACCGAAAACGACCTTTGCCGTATTGCCTTCACCGTATTCCACACCATCCGGAATCTGGATGACGGAAATGCCTGAATGAAGCACCTCATCCTTCGCATCTTCCGTGCCGTGCGGGATCGCGATGAAATTCCCCATAAACGTGGATGATGTTTCTTCACGTTCGAACATTTTTTCCACATAGCCGTTCTTCACGTAGCCGTTATCAATCAATGTCTGTCCCGCGAGGCGGATGGCATCCTCTTTTGAGTTCACCGTCTGGTTCAGTTTGATGTTCGCTTTAGCCAATACTTCCATGATGAAGATCCCTCTTTCTGTTTGATTAGTTTTTGAGCTTTTCAATCAGTTCATCGTATTTCGGGCTGTTCAAGAAATTATCAACCGAAATGTGCACCGCCTGCGGCAGCTTCGCTTTCGCGCGGTCAGTCAGGTCCTTATGCGTAATGACGATATCCGCGTCATTCGGCAGATTATTGATCGACGTATTTGTCACATCAATATCCAGGTCTGCTTTTTTCACTTTGTTTCTTAAAATAGAGGCGCCCATTGCGCTCGATCCCATACCTGCGTCGCATGCGAAGATAATGCGGCTGACTTGGTCAGCGGAAATATCAGCGGCGCTGTTTTCCGGCTCTTCCTCTTTGTCTGCCAATGCGGCCGCCGCTTCGCTTTTCCTGCCTTTCATTTCCTGCATTTTTTCCGCCGCGGCTGTCAAATCTTCTTCGCCTGCTTTAGACGATTTCAGAATAAGCGCCGAGACGATAAACGATACGGCCGCGGCAACGATGACGCCCGCCAGCACGCCGAGATAGCTTCCTTTCGGCGTCAGCGCCAAAATGGCGATGATGCTTCCCGGAGATGATGCGGCGACAAGACCCGCGTTAAAGATCGAGAATGTAAGCAGTCCGCTCGCTCCCCCGGCGATCGCCGCGAGGATCAACATCGGTTTCATTAAAATGTAAGGGAAATAGATTTCATGAATCCCCCCGAAGAAATGAATGATCGCCGCTCCCGGAGCCGTCGATCTTGAAGAGCCTTTCCCAAAGAACATATATGCCAGTAAAATACCGAGTCCCGGCCCGGGGTTCGCTTCCACTAAGAACAGAATGGATTTACCCGCTTTGGCGGCCTGCTCGATTCCGATCGGACTTAAAATGCCGTGGTTGATCGCGTTATTCAGGAACAGGACTTTCGCCGGTTCTACGAAAACGCTTGCAATCGGCAGCAAATTCGCGTGGACAATGACTTCCACACCTGCCGCCAGCAATTTGTTAAGAGACAGGACGACCGGGCCGATCGCATAAAATGCGATAATCGTCAGCACAGCTCCGATAATTCCCGCCGTGAAGTTGTTGATCAGCATTTCAAAACCCTGTCTGACTTTATCTTTAAACACACGGTCTAATTGTTTAATGAGATAACCGCCCAAAGGCCCCATAATCATTGCCCCTAAGAACATCGGAATGTCCGCTCCGACAATGACTCCGATGGCGGCCGTCGCTCCGACGACTCCCCCGCGGTGATCGTAAATCATTTTTCCGCCCGTATATGCGATTAAAAGCGGCAGTAGATACGTAATCATCGGGCTTACCAATGTATTCAGCTGCGGATTCGGAAACCATCCCGCTGGAATAAACAGCGCGGTGATAATTCCCCATGCGATAAATGCGCCGATATTCGGCATGATCATACCGCTTAAATAACTGCCGAACCGCTGTATCTTCACTTTCATGCCAGCTTGCTGTTCTTGCTGCATGTTCATTCCCTCCCTGTTTGCTTGCCTTCAGATGAAAATAAATAAGACACGGGGTTTCTCTCTCCCCTGTGTCTTCATCATAAAACGCTTACAATCCCCATTCAATGAAAAGTAAAGAGGAGTTTGGCACAGAGACTGTGACAACTCCTTAACAAAAAAAGACACCTCATCAAAGGTGTCTTAACGCTTTCTGTATATAATGTGTCCTTTTGTGACGACGAGTTTGGCAATGAGCCGCTCACTGACAATAAACACCGGATACGCACATACGAGCGCGAAAATGGCGGCCGGCACATACCGCGCTGCCGGAAACATCGGCATGACGGCGGTTCTGGCCATCTGCACAAGATAAATCAAAAGCACCGTGATCGCAATGGCCACAGCCATAATCGGAGCGGATACTTTATATTCACGCAATTTCACATGGCAATGCCCGCACTGAAACTGGCACGGGATCATGGATGATCTGACCATGTCGCCTGTAATCGGCTTGCCGCAGTTCGGGCAGGTCGTTTCTTTCATGTTTATTCCTCCATTCAACTCTTCTATTATAACAGAGTCTGACTACGTCTTTTACATTGTGATTGTTCAACATTTTTTCACATATTTTATCATCAGGCTCTTGTGTGCATTTGTGAAAACATCTACTCTTAGAGGGAGGTTCATCACTCATTCGTATAAAAAGGAGGATGCAGAATTGCTTCCGATTCACAGACAGCAAACCTTGCTTGAATGGCTGAAAGAAGAGGGCGCGCTGAAAATCTCTGACATAAGCGAGAGATTCGGCGTCTCCGAGATGACCGTGTACAGAGACGTCAATCAGCTGGCGGATGCAAACCGGATTATCCGGACACCCGGCGGCATTACGCTCCCTCCCGCTTCAGAACGAAGCGCCAATCAATGCGGCTATTGCCTGCGGCCGATTCAGCATTCGTATTCTGTTCAGCTTATTACCGTTTCACAAGCCGTTGAGCAGATGTGCTGCATTCATTGCGCGATTTTGCGGTATGAGGATAAAAAGGAAGAAGTGTCCCATGTCATTTGTAAAGATTTTCTTCTCCAGACGACGCTGACGGCCGCTTCCGCATACTTTTTAGTCCATGCCGATATTGACCTTCACTGCTGCCGGCCTCAGGCGATTCCCTTCTCAACGCTTGATTACGCAGAACGGTTTCAAAAAGGATTCGGCGGGGTCATTTGCACCTTTGACGAGGCGGCGGACATCATCTTACACGACAGGCAGAAGGGATGCACCTGCAGCAAGACATAACAACAACCAACCGGAAGGCGGTGTCATCATCCATGAGACAGAACAAACGCTGGCTCATCTTTTTGCTGTTCCTTGTTTTGATTCCGAAAACAAGCTTCGCCCACGCCTACATCACAAACTCAAATCCGGGTGAGAACAGCGAATTAAAACAAGCGCCGAAGCAGATTGAAATTGAGTTTAATGAACAGATTGAAGAAGGATTCCACTCCATTAAGGTCTATAATTCATCCGGCGAACGGGTTGACGCGGGCAAAACGGTGATTCAAAAAAATAATGCCCGCATCATGACCGCGGCATTGAAAAATAATCTGCCGCATGATATTTACAGAGCGGAATGGAACGCGGTATCGGCCGACGGACATCCGGTATCCGGCGTCATCCCTTTCAGTATCGGAAAAGCCGGCGGAGAACTTCAGGAGCAGACATCATCGCAAGCGGCGCTTCATCCCGAAGCGGCCATCGACCGCGGTATTTTGTACACCGCTCTCTCCCTGTTTATCGGCACGGCTTTTTTCCATCTGTTTTGGTACAGAAATAATAAAGATTCATCAAAAGCAAAACGAACTGTAAAGCTGCTCGTGATTTCTTTATGTTTAACGGGGCTCGCGCTTATCTGCCAGCTCCCGATCCAGACGAAAGAAAACGCGGGCGGCGCTTGGAGCGCCGCGTTTCAGCCGGACTATGTAAAAGAAACGCTTCTGAAAACGGCAGGCGGGTACGTCTGGATGATCCAGATCAGCTTATTTATCCTGCTCGCCCTGTCCATGATCCCGCTGTTGAAGAAGAAAGCATTCCGGTCATTTGCGTACTGGACGGCGCCGCTGTTATTCTTCTTCGCTTCGCTTTTGGCAAAAGCATTCGCCGGGCATGCGGCGGTTATCGACGAAAAAGCGGTCGGCATCGCGATGGACTTTCTCCATTTATCGGCCGCGTCTGTATGGATGGGCGGTATCGCCGCGCTTGTGCTGCTTCTTTCATCAGAGTGGAGAAAACCCGATAAAACCATCGCTTGGGAAACGGTCAGACGGTTTTCTCCTTGGGCGTTCGCCTCTGTCGGTGTGCTGTTATTTTCAGGCGTGCTGAACGGATTTTTCATTATCCGCACGTTTGATTCACTCTTTCACACTGCTTACGGTAAGACGCTCCTTTTGAAAATCGGACTGTTTGTCATCGTGCTTGTGCTCGGCGCCGTTCACGTATGGATGACGAAGTTCAGCAGAAAAAGGAGCATCAGCGCAACGATAAAGGCCGAATGGGCACTAGGCATTGCGGTGTTATTTACAACCGCCGTCTTCACAAGCCTGCCCAGTCCGCCGCCGCCTGCGCCATTGCCTTTTAACGGCTCAGAAACGATCGGAAACGGGGAAACCCTGTCCTTGCACATTACGCCGAACCAGCCGGGTAAAAATGAATTTCAAGTCATTGTCACCGATCACAACGGCAGCTTGGTAAAAGACATTCAGCAATTTACGGTCACTGTTTACCAGACGGGCTTCAGCGGCAAACAGCATGAAAGCACCTTTGATTTGAAGAAGACGAAGGAAGGCACATTTGAAGCCGCCAACCTGTCCATCACCGAAAAGGGAAACTGGAAGATCAAAGTCCACGGGCTGACAAACGATTTTAATGAAATCAACCAAATATTCTCAACGACAAACTAAGGAGTGTATCTCATGTTGAAAAAAAAGGCTTTATTATTCATATCCGCCGTGACCCTGTCACTCGTCGGTTTTACGGCGACAGCAAGCGCCCACGTCTCAGTCAAACCCGCGGAATCCGCGGCCGGTTCTTGGGAAACATACACGATGAAAGTGCCTGTGGAAAAGAATGAGCCGACAACGAAAGTCGTGCTGAAAATGCCCGCCGGCGTTGAATTTCAGCAATATCAGCCGATTCCGGGCTGGAAAACATCCGTATCCAAACATGATGACAAAGCGGTCTCCGTCACTTGGGAAGCAAAGGACGGCGGCATTCAGCCCGGCCAATTCCAGCAGTTCACGTTCGTTGCGAAAAATCCTGAAAAGAGCGGAGATGCCGCTTGGGACGCTTACCAATATTACAAAGACGGCAGCATTGTAGAATGGACGGGTGATGAGAAAGCCGACACGCCCCACTCGATTACGAAAATCACGAAATCGGCCAGCGTGACGGATGCGCACGGAGCTGAACAGTCAAACGAAGAAAGCAAATCCGGCGTATCAGCGCTTGATATTGCGGCCATCGTTCTGTCAGCTGCGGCGATTATCCTTTCCATCGCGGCGCTTGTAAAGAAAAAACGCGCGTAAGCAAAAAGCGATCCGGCTCTAAAGAGCCTGCGATCGCTTTTTTTCTTATCCGCGGCCTGCCTGGAATGACGGATATTTGGTCATTCCTCCGTCAGCAAACAGCGTAATGCCGGTCACGTAGCTTGATTCCTTCGAAGCAAGCCAGACGGCGACAGCCGCGATTTCTTCCGGCTCACCGATATATCCCATCGGAATCATGCTTTCCACATCTTTTCTCTGAACGGGATCCGCAAATTTTTCCGCGTTGATCGGCGTATTGATGGCTCCCGGTCCGATATTGTTAACACGGATGCGCTTCGGCGCGTACTCAAGCGCCAGCGTTTCCGTCATCAATTTGATGCCGCCCTTACTCGCCGCGTAGTGAACAAACAGCGGCCATGGAATCATTTCATGTACGCTTGACATGTTAATGACGTTTCCTTGAATATCATTCTCTACGTAATATTTAATGGCTTCGCGGCTTCCTAAGAAAGCGCCGGTCAGATTGGTATTGATGACTTTGTTCCAGTCTTTAAGCGGCATTTCATGTGACTGAACCGGATTTTCCATGCCGGCGTTATTGATCATGACATCCAATGTGCCGAATTCCTTCACCGCGGTCTGCACGATGTTTTTGACATCTTCTTCTTTTGTGACGTCTCCTTGAACGATGACCGCTTCGCCTCCCGCTTTTTGAATCTCTTCTTTAACGGTTTGGGCGTCTTTTTCATTACTATAGTAGTTAACCACGACTTTCGCCTGCTCCTGTCCGAAGCGGATCGCCATCGCTTTTCCTAATCCTGATGAAGCTCCCGTAATGGCAACGACTTTTCCCTTTAAATCCGTGTACATGTTCAAACCTCCTGCATATGTTATGAATTTGATTTCGCAACGCCTAAGAATACCGCGGCCACAATGATCAGGATAATCCCGATGGCAATCGCGACCAGCTGACGCTTCGTTTTGCTCTCACGGAGAATGAAGATTCCGCCGAGCGTGCTGATGACGATTCCCATTTGAGAAAGGGAAAAACTTGTCGCAACTCCGACGCGCGGCTGTGAGATGAACAGAAACATATTCCCGAGCGCCCAGATGATTCCCGGCAGAATGTTCTTGAGGGCGTACTTATTAAACGGTTTATGCTTGTACGTCAGGAGCAGTCCGCCGATGACCATCCCGATTGCCTGCGGCAGAAGCGCTGACCATCCGGATACGCCGAACAGCCGGGCGACGACGACATAGACCAAATAACCGAGCGTGGAGATCAGCAGGATGACAATGCCTTTTTTTAAGTTTCCCGGTTCTCCGTCCGCCCGCCCCTTTTTATCTTCTAAAGATGTGAGCACAATCCCGATGATGATAAAAATAAGGGCGAGAATACCCAGCGTAATCGCGATCGGGGTTGACCATTCTTTGAATACGATCACACCGAACAAAGAAGTCGAGACGAGCTGCATTCCCGTTGATATCGGCATCGTTTTTGAAACGCCCATCAGCTGTATGCTTTTAAGCTGATTGCTTTGGCCGAGCGACCAAAACAGCCCCGAGATGATGCCGACAATAAAAATGCGCCCAGACAGCACCGGGTGGACAAACAGATACAGCACAAACGAAACGATGAGCGCCCCGATTGTCGTTCCCAGCGTCTGGCTGTAAGGCCCGCCGCCTAATTTAACGTTAAATAACACGATGCTCCCCCAAAATAAAGCCGGGAGAAGAGCCAGTAATATATCCATGATGGCGACCTTCTTTCAATCGTATTTGCTGTTATTTTGTCTGGAATCGAACCGATTATTCCCGCAAGATCAAAAAAGCCTGCCGGCGATATTCACCGGCAGACCGCTCAATAAAAACAGCCCCGCTTAGTAGCGGGGCTTTCTTTTCGGCTCATTAAAGTCCGATAGACATGTATTTGGTTTCCAGGTACGGTTCAATGCCTTCCGTACCGCCTTCACGGCCGATGCCGCTTTCTTTCATTCCTCCGAACGGCGCTTGAACCGCGGACGGACCGCCGTCATTCCAGCCGATGATGCCGTATTCAAGCTGTTCAGAAATATAAATGCCGCGGCGGTAGTTTTCTGTGAAGAAATAAGCCGCAAGCCCGAACGGCGTATCGTTCGCAAGCTTGATCGCTTCATCAATATCTGAGAACGTAACGATCGGCGCAACCGGGCCGAATGTTTCTTCATGCATGATGTTCATGGATGTATCTACATTTGAAAGCACGGTCGGCGTCACGAAATAGCATCCTTTTTCATCGTTTTGGTCATACGTTCCGCCCGTCAGCACTTTTGCGCCTTTTTCCACGGCGTCATTAATTTGGCCGACGATTTTATCGAAGCCTTTTTTGTTGATGACAGGGCCGACGTTTACGCCTTTTTCAAGACCGTTTCCGACTTTGAGTTTCGCAGCTTCTTCACTCAGTTTTTTCGCAAACTCGTCTTTCACGGATTCGTGTACGATCAGCCGGTTCGCACAGACGCAAGTTTGGCCGGCGTTTCTGAATTTAGAGGCCATTGTTTGGGCTACCGCCAGATCAAGATCAGCGTCTTCATCCACGATCAGCGGCGCATGTCCGCCAAGCTCCATTGACATATGTTTTACGGTGTCGGCGCTGTTTTTCATCAGGATTTTGCCGACAGGCGTTGAGCCGGTGAAGGTAATTTTACGGATTTTCGGGCTGCTGGTAAAGACGTTTCCGATTTCGGCTCCGTCACCGATCACCACTTGCATCACGTCCTTCGGAATTCCCGCTTCATATGCGAGACGCGCAAGGGCGTAAGCGGAAAGCGGCGTATCCTCCGCCGGTTTGATGATGAACGTACAGCCTGCTGCCAAAGCCGGCGCGGCTTTTCTTGTAATCATCGCATTTGGGAAATTCCACGGCGTGATTGCGGCTACCGGGCCGACCGCCTGACGGGTGACGACAATCCGTTTGCCCGTTGTCGGCGCAGGTACGGTTCTGCCGTAAATCCGTTTTGCTTCTTCGGCGAACCATTCAATATAGCCGGCGCCGTATAAAACTTCTCCGACCGCTTCTTCGTACGGTTTGCCGTTTTCTTTCGTAATTAATTCCGCAAGTTCTTCTTTATTTTCAACAATCAGCTCATACCATTTTCTCAAAAGTGAGGCACGTTCTCCCGCTGATGTTTTGGACCATGATTGAAACGCTTGATGTGAACGTTCAATCGCTTTTTCAACATCTTCGGCCGTCTGCTGGGGGATGCTTTCGATCGCCTCTCCCGTTGCCGGGTTGTACACTGTTAATTGTTCTGGCATATTGAACATTCCTTTCTCTGCTATAGTAAAGCCATTGAATGCTTGTTGATGTATCTATACTTTCATGATAGCAGACACATCCGCCGGCATTCCAATAATTGAACTCACAGAGCTGCTTCGATAATGGAAAGGCCTTCTTTGAGCTGCTCATCCGTCACGACAAGCGGCGTCAGGAATCTGATAATGTTGCCATTTATGCCGGCCGTCAGCAGCAGCAGCCCGTTCTCGTTCGCCGTTTTAGCGATCGCCGCGGCTTTTGCTTTGTCCGGTTCCCGCGTGTCCGGATCTTTGACAATTTCGATGGCCGCCATCGCGCCGAGTCTGCGCACTTCTCCGATGCAGGCATGCTCTTTTTTCCACTCGAGCGCTTGATGCTCAATGATCCGGCCGATCTCCTCGGAACGCTGATTCAGCCCTTCTTCTTCAATAATATCCAAGACCGCAAGCGCAGCCGCACAGCCGAGCGGGCTTCCCGCATATGTGCCCCCGAGTTCACCCGGCGCGGCGGCATCAAGCATTTCCGCCCGGCCGATGACGCCGCTCAGCGGCAATCCGGCCGCAAGTGATTTGGAAACGGTGATCAAATCCGGAACGGCTCCGAAATGTTCAATCGCAAAATACGTTCCCGTTCTGGCAAAACCGGTCTGAATCTCATCCGCTACAAAAACAATGCCGTGTTTTTTACAAAAAGCGGCGACGTGCTGGACGAAACGTTTTGACGGAATGATGAAGCCGCCTTCTCCCTGAACCGGCTCCATTACGACACAGGCGACGGTTTCCGGTGCAACTGCGGCGATAAAGAAATCCTCAAAAGCGCTGATGATAAAGTCGTCATACTGCTCGTCGCTCATGCCGGCCGGCTTTTGATAATAGTAAGGAAACGGCGCCTGATACACCTCTGAGGCAAATGGGCCGAAACCGTATTTATAAGGCTTCACCTTGCTCGTCATGCTCATCGTCATGTTCGTGCGGCCGTGGAACCCTCTTGTAAATGACACGACAGCCTGGCGCTTCGTATATTTTCTCGCGATTTTCACGGCGTTTTCCACCGCTTCCGCCCCCGAATTGAGAAAAATCGCTTTTTTCGCATGATCTCCCGGCGCAAGGGCGCAAAGTTTTTCGGCCAGCTCAATATAAGACGGATACATCATAACGTTAAAACCCGGGTGAATCAGATCCTCCGCCTGTTTCTTCACGGCCTCCACCACTTTCGGATGGGAATGGCCGACATTCAGCGTTCCGATCGCTCCGGCAAAATCAATGAATCGTCTGCCGTCCAAATCGTACAAAAGCGCCCCTTCCCCTTTTACCGCCATGCCGCGGTTTCCGTTGCCGACCCCCTTGGAAACGAATTGATCCCGTTTTTGCTGCCACTGGGCAGTTGTCACTTCTGATGATGCTGTTTGGCTCATAGATTCCATCCCCCTGCATTGTTTTCTTATCATTCTGACTTCTTTTTGGTATGATGAAAAGTACCAAAATCAATTTATCCATGGTATCAGAAAGGGGCAGGGTCTGGATGCTGACGATTTCCATTGATCATTCGGAAACGGCGGATTATATCTATCAGCAGATCTATCAGCACATAAAAGCGGCCGTTTTGAAGCGCAGCCTGATGCCTCATACAAAGGTGCCGTCTAAACGGGAGCTTGCCGAGACGCTGAAGGTCAGCGTGAATTCAGTGAATTCAGCTTATCAGCAGCTGCTTTCGGAAGGTTATTTATATGCGGTCGAAAGAAAAGGTTTTTTCGTGGAGGAAATTGATACGGTTTATCATGAAGAAGCGCCTTCGCTCCTATTGCCGGATGATTTGAAAGAGCGGGAGACGGATAAAAGCGGCTGGATTTCGTTTTCTCATATGAGCGTGGATACGGCGCATTTCCCCCTGAAAAGCTGGTTCCGCTGTGAGCATAAAGCAGCCGCCCGTTCATTTCATACACTCGGTGAACTCGTCCATCCGCAAGGTTTATATGAAGTCCGTGAAACAATTTCGCGGCTTATTTCCCTGACAAGGGGCGTTACATGCCGCCCGGAACAAATCGTGCTCGGGGCGGGCACGCAAATGCTGGTGCAGCTGCTGACGGAACTGCTGCCAAAAGACGCGCTCTACGCCATGGAGAACCCGGGATATATGAGGATGTACCGGCTGCTGCAAAACCTCGGGAAAAAGACAGCAACGATCGGCCTTGATGAGAAAGGCATGTCCATGGCCGAAATCGAAAAGCGCCGGCCCTCTGTATTGATCACCACGCCTTCCCATCAATTCCCCTCAGGCGTGATCATGCCGGCTTCCCGGCGGATTCAGCTTTTAAACTGGGCCGCCGAACAGAACGGCCGCTTCATCATTGAAGATGATTATGACAGTGAATTTAAATATGACGCCGATACGATACCGGCGCTTCAAAGCCTTGATCGGTTTCAAAATGTCATCTACATGGGGACCTTTTCAAAATCCCTTTTCCCAGGTCTGCGCATCAGCTATATGGTTCTGCCGCCCGGGCTTTTGCGGACGTTCAAAGAGAGAACGTATGACCTGCATACGTGCAGTACGCTTGCCCAGCTCGCGCTGAAAGAATTTATCGATTCAGGTGAATATCAGAAACATATTAAAAAGATGAAGCAGCATTATAAGAACATGCGGGAACGCCTCATTTCGGCTTTGGAAGAAACATTCGGAGAAAGAATAAGTGTAAAGGGCGCCAATGCGGGGCTTCATTTTGTCACGGAGTTTGACTGCGCCCGTTCAGAAAAAGAGATATTGGCACGGGCGGATGCAGAACAGCTCGATCTGTTTGCGATGAGCCGGTTCCGTCTGAAAGCGGGAGGCGATTCAAACAAACCGCAGCTTATCCTGGGGTTCGCCCGTCTGAAGGAGAGCGATATTCAAGAAGGCGTCCTCAGGCTTTACCGGGCAGTTTTCGGCGCATAAAAAAACCCCCGGAATTCGGGGACTTATTTACCAGCGGTCCGGTTCTGTCTGCAAAATCGCCTCCAGCAGGCCGGGAAACACCGCTTGTAAATCATCTTTGCGCAGGGAATAATAACGGTGCTTCCCGTCTATGCGCACTTGGGCGATCCCCGCTTCCCGCAGCACTTTGAAGTGATGGGACAGCGTTGATTTAGCGACCCGGACATCAGCGCAGGTTCCGCACGTTTTTTCTGTTGTTTCCGCCAATTGTTTGACCAGCTCTAAGCGGAGCGGATCACTCAGAGCATGAAGAACCTTTGTCAGCTGTAAGCGTTCGGTTTCAGGATGGTTTGGAATGTTCATGAGTCAAATGTAACACATAAAAGCGGCGGGTGACAATTTAGGCGGTGAGGGTTTTTCCTTTACCTTTCGCAATGAAACATGTTACAGTTAGTTCGATAATATTCGAACTATAACAAATTAACCCAATCAGGAGGAATAACAATGATCGTCTTACAGGCTTACATGAAAGTAAAAGCGGATAAACGCGAGGAATTTTTAGGAGAAGCGCAATCACTTCTTCAGCATTCACGCGCGGAAGAAGGAAATGTGCAATACGATCTTTTCGAAAAAGTCGGTGAGGAGAATACATTCGTCATGCTTGAACAATGGAAAGATGAAGAAGCGATGAAATTCCATAACGCAACTGACCATTTCCAAGGATTCGTGGCAAAAGCGAAAGAAGTGCTGAGTGCGCCGCTTGACGTCGTCCGCACAGAACTGTCAGAGTAACGAAAGGATGAATGACATGAACGAAGTCCTTCAATTATTAACAGACCACCGTTCCATCCGCAGCTACACAGATGAAACCGTATCGGATGAACAGCTGGATCTTATCATCCAAGCCGCTCAGGCAGCGCCGACTTCCATTAACGGTCAGCAATTTACCGTTATCGCGGTGAAAGATAAGGAACGGAAGAAAAAAATATCCGAATTGGCGGGCGGCCAGCCGTGGATTGACCAAGCGCCGGTTTTCCTTTTATTCTGCGCTGATTTTAACCGCGCCAAAATTGCGCTTGAAGAATATAATGATACACCGCTTGAGATCACGAACGGTTTAGAGTCCGTTCTAGTCGGAGCCGTAGATGTCGGGATTGCGCTGGGTACGGCAACGGCTGCGGCTGAATCAATGGGACTCGGCACTGTGCCGATCGGCGCCGTGCGCGGCAAGCCGGACGAACTCATTGAATTGCTGAAACTTCCGAAATACGTTTTCCCGGTTTCCGGTCTCGTCATCGGCCATCCGGCAGACCGCTCCGCGAAAAAACCGCGTCTGCCGCAAGCAGCCGTTCTGCATCATGAAACGTATCAAGAAGAAGATTTAAGAACCCATATCGAGGCCTATGACAAGCAGATGTCCGAATACATGAAAAAACGCACCGACGGACAGGAAACAAGAAACTGGTCACAAGGTATCACTTCCTACTATAAGCAGGTTTATTATCCTCACATTCGTGAAATGCTTGAAAAACAAGGATTTAAGACGGATAAATAAACGTATCAGCCTGCCGGAACACTCCGGCAGGTTTTTTCTATTTCTCAAACAAAAGCGTTGACACTATGTAAAAATTTTTGTTAATATTTTCATCATATACTCATTGGTTTTCTGTGAACCGATGGGTTTTCTATTGTGACGAAAGAAGGAATCTGGGCTTATGAATGATAAGAAAACGGATATTCTGCTGGCGGCAAGGAAGCTTTTTTCCGGGAAAAGCTTTTCGTCGGTTTCGATGCAGGCGATCGCAGAGGAGTGCAAAGTCTCCAAAGCATCTTTATATAAGCTGTTTGAATCAAAGGAAGACCTGCTCCTGGAGCTGCTCGATTTTAACCAGAAACAGATGGTAGCCGCCGCTTCATTATTGAATGAAGAAACAAGCCTCTCCCCTGAGGAACGGTTTGCCAAAAAACTGATGGCTGAGCTTGAAGGCTTCAGGCGCAATCAGCAGTTTTTTAATATGCTGATGTACGGAAGCCCCTCTTCCATTAATGAGCGGGTAAAGCGGCATATCCACAGAGCCCGCTCCACCTTTATCTGCTGGCATCGCGATTCACTGATTCAGACGTACGGCGAAGACATTATTCCTTATGTATGGGAGCTGGTGATCGTCCTGCAGGGGCTCCTGAGAGAATGCATCACGCTGATTAAGCTGGAAAAAGAACCGCTCGCCCTGGAGCCGCTCACGGAGTTTATCATCCGCCATCTCAATCTCATCGTCGAAAACAGGACAACCGAAACCGCATTGCCTCAGGAGATGATTGACCTTTATATCGCCTCCGCTTCCTCATTTGAGCCGAAAGACAAAACCGTATTGCTGGCTGAAAGCCTGAAGGAACTGAAAGAAGCGGTCTCAGTCCTTCCGGAGGAAAAATATGACGTCGCAGGACTCGCTTCCGCGGCGGCTATGCTGGAGAAAGAATCAGCGGACAAACAGCCGCGGGATTTTCTTATAAAAGCGCTCATCGGTTATTTGGAGCAGGCCGGACCGCTGCACCAGCCGCTTGCAGCCGTTAAAACATTGCTCAAACTATAAAGAAAGAAGGAATCAGCTTGAATAAGAGTATTGAAACTGCACCATACAAACGCTCTGTCATTGTCGGGATTCTTTTGGCGGGAGCGTTCGTCGCCATTTTGAACCAGACACTGCTTATCACGGCGCTGCCGCACATTATGAATGACTTCAATATAGACGCCAACAAAGCACAATGGCTGACAACATCGTTTATGCTGACGAACGGGATTTTGATTCCGATTACCGCATTTTTAATAGAGAAATTTACGAGCCGCACCCTCTTGATTTCCGCCATGAGTATTTTCACGGCGGGCACCATTGTCGGCGCATTCGCCCCGAATTTTCCGGTGCTCTTAACGGCCCGGATTATTCAGGCGGCCGGCGCCGGGATTATGCTGCCTCTCATGCAGACGGTATTTCTCACGATTTTCCCGATGGAAAAGCGCGGCCGCGCCATGGGTATGGTCGGCTTGGTTATTTCGTTCGCGCCGGCGATCGGCCCGACGCTTTCCGGATGGGCGGTCGAAGCATTCTCTTGGCGGTCTTTGTTTTATATTATCTTCCCGATCGCGGTCATCGATTTGCTTTTAGCGATTATTCTGATGAAAAACGTCACGACATTACGAGAAACACAGATTGATATTTTATCCGTGATCTTATCGACCCTCGGATTCGGCGGCCTGCTTTACGGCTTCTCAAGCGCCGGTTCATCAGGGTGGACCAGTGCTGAAGTGCTGACTTCGCTGCTTGTCGGAGCGGCCGCGCTGATTTTCTTTATCGCAAGACAGATGAAGCTCAAAAAACCGATGCTGGAATTCCGCGTGTTTTCTTTCGGGATTTTCAGCCTGACCACCCTGCTCGGAACGCTTGTCTTCGCGCTGCTGATCGGAACAGAAACCATTCTCCCGCTTTACACGCAAAAAGTCCGGGGCGTATCCGCGTTTGATACCGGATTAATGCTTTTGCCGGGCGCGATTGTGATGGGAATGATGTCTCCGTTTATCGGCCGGGTGTTTGACAGAATCGGCGGAAAAGGCCTTGCGATGACCGGATTCTTCATCATCCTGCTCACGTCCCTTCCGTTTATGAATCTGACAGACTCGACGTCTCTCATTTGGATTGTCGTCGTTTATACCGCGCGGCTTTTGGGAACAGCCATGATTATGATGCCGGTGACGACAGCGGGAATCAACGCCCTGCCGCGCCACTTAATTCCGCACGGCACAGCCATGAACAATACCGTCCGCCAAGTCGGGGGTTCTATCGGTACGGCGCTTTTAGTTTCCGTGATGAGCAGCCAGGCCGCACACGCCAATGCGTCAACTCCGGGAAACGCCGCCCTGCACGGCATGAATGCGGCATTTGTCGTAGCCGCCTGCATCGCGCTGGCCGGCTTCCTCTTATCTTTTACATTAAAGAAAAAACCGCGTCAGCCCGAGCAGCAGCAGGCCGTTACGCGGTAAACCAAAAAGAACCCGATCACGTATGTGACCGGGTTCTTTTTTTACTTCTCGATTCCGTCTTTTACTTCTTTCACCATCTGAGCCATGGATTCCAGGCCGCCTCCTGATAAATACCATGTAGCTGAATCAAGGTAGACAACATGGTTGTTTTTCACAGCTTTCACCGATTTTACATAATCATTTTCAACCACTTGTTTTGTTGAAGATTTTGTGCCGATCGCTGTTCCGCGGTCAACGACAAACATGTAATCAGGGTTTGTTTTGGCGATATATTCATAGGAAATGCTTTGTCCGTGCAATGAGGCTTCGATGTTTTTGTCAGCCGGTTTGACGCCGAACACATCATGAATGAAGCCGTATCTTGATTTAGATCCGAACGCGCTGATTTTGCCGTCGTTCGCCATCACCACTAACCCGTTTTTATCCGTGCTGCTTGTCTTTTTCTTCAGATCGGCAATGGATTTGTCAATTTTCGCAAGCTTATCTTTCACTTCATTTTCTTTGTTGAAGATTTTGCCGATCACTTCGGTGTTTTGCTTGAATCTGTCAACGTAGTTTGTATAGTCATCATCAAGATAAATCGTCGGCGCGATTTTTGAGAACTCTTTATAAGAATCAGATTGTCTGTGGGCGATAATGATTAAATCCGGATCAATATCCGCGACTTTTTCAAAATCCGGTTCTTTTAAACCGCCGGTATTGGCGTATTTATCACTATTATATGAAGATAAGTATTTTGGAAGGTTTTGTTTCGGAAGCCCCGCCACGTGATCCTGTAAACCGAGTTCATCCATCGTGTCCAGCATTCCGAAGTTGAATACGACGACTTTTTTCGGATTCTTCGGCACTTTGACTCCTTCTTTGTTCAGATCATCTTTGATTGTGATTGTTTCTTTTGATTTGCCTGATGTTTTGTCCCCGTTTCCGCATGCAGAAACAACAAAAATCGTAACGAGCGCAATGAATAGCAATGCGAATTTTTTCATGATTTTCACCTCATCTGGTTTTTAAGAAAAGTACACACCGATCCGCTGACTGTCAATCTCTTGAATCGGGATGGTCATATCATAAATATCTTCAAGCACGGAGGTTTCAATGATCTCCTCCGCCGGCCCTTCTTTGACGATCCGTCCGTTTTTCAGTGCGACGATATGGTCTGAATACACGGATGCGAAGTTGATATCGTGAATCACTACGACGACCGTTTTTCCGAAGTCTTCCACAAGCCGCTTCAACAGCTTCATCATTTCAACGGAATGCTTCATATCTAAATTGTTCAGCGGCTCATCGAGAAAAATATAGTCCGTATCCTGAGCGATGATCATCGCGATAAACGCCCTCTGACACTGGCCTCCGCTGAGCTGATCGAGGTATTTATCCTTTAAATCATCCAGCTTCATATAACTGAGGGCCTGGTTGATATGCACCCAATCTTCATCCGTCAGTTTCCCTTGGGAATACGGAAATCTGCCGAAGCTGACCAGGTCTTTAATTGTCAGTCTGATATTGATTTGGTTCGTCTGCTTCAAGATGCTGATTTTTTTTGCCAGATCGTTGCTTTTGCAGGCCCCGATCTCTTGCCCGTCGACCGTGATTTCCCCGGAATCCGTCTTAATCAGCCGGCTCATGATAGACAGCAGCGTGCTTTTCCCCGCGCCGTTCGGACCGATAAATGAGGTGAGCCTGCCCTTTTGAATGGATAGAGACGTTTTCTCAAGGACGGTTTTCCCTCCGTATTGTTTGCTTACATTTCTGACCTCTACCATGATTTATTCTCCTTTAACAGCAGATAGATAAAATAAATCCCGCCGGCAAAATTAATGATGACGCTCAGCGTCGTGGAAAATGTGAACACTTTCTCCACGACGAACTGGCCCCCGACGAGCGCGACGATGCTGATCAGGACAGAACCCGCGATTAAATACGTGTGCCTGTAGGTTTTTAAAAACTCTCTCGCCAGATTGACGACAAGCAGTCCTAAAAACATAATCGGCCCGACAAGAGCCGTAGAGACAGACACAAGAATGGCGACGACAATGAGCATCTGTTTCACAAGCTTATCGTAATCAATCCCCAGGTTGACGGCGTGCTCCCTGCCGAGGGACAGCACGTCAAAAAACCGCGTGAACCGCCAGACATAAATGCCTGTCAGAAGAAAGACAGCACCGGCAAACCATAAAAGATCGGTGTTGATATTGTTAAAGCTGGCAAACATTTTGTCCTGAACAACCTGGAACTCATTCGGATCAATCAGCATCTGCATAAAGGATGACAGACTGTTGAACAGCGTGCCGAACACGACGCCGACAAGCAGAAGGAAAAACACGTTCCGCCCCTCGCCTTTAAACATGAGCTGGTACAAAACGAGTGACAAGAGCACCATCAGCCCGACGGAGATGACGAAATTAAGATTTTTGTTCATCATGACGATATTCATTGAACCGAACAGGAACACGATGACGGTCTGAATGAGCATATACAGGGAATCGAGGCCTAAAATGCCCGGTGTCAGTATGCGGTTATTTGTAATCGTCTGGAAGATGACCGTTGAAAACGCGATCGCTCCTCCGGTGAGCATCATGGCAAGCACTTTGAAGCATCGTCTCGGCAGGGAGTATTCCCAATTGCCCAGTCCGTAGAACAGGAAGAATCCGATACATATCATGGCGAGCGCCGCCAGCAGCGTAATTTTTTTATTATGACTCATATGCTTTTCTCCTTAACAGCATATACAGGAAGATGCCGCTGCCGATAACACCGACCATCAGGCCGATGGAAATTTCGTACGGGAAGATGATCACCCTTCCCAAAATGTCGCAAAACAGCACAAAAACAGCGCCCAGCAGAGCGGTGTGAGGCAGGCTGCTCCTCAGGTTGTCCCCTTTGTAAATCGACACCATATTGGGAATGATCAAACCAAGAAACGGCAGCATCCCGACGGTCAGGATCACCAGTGAAGCGATGAGCGACACGATAATCAGACCGATATTGACGACGCGTTTGTATTTTAGGCCGAGATTGACGGAAAAGCTCTCTCCCATTCCCGCCACCGTAAATTTATCCGCATACACATAAGCGATGATCACCAGCGGGATACTCAGATATAAAAGCTCATACCGGCCTTTGACGACCAGTGAGAAATCCCCCTGCAGCCAGGACGACAGGTTTTGGATCAGGTCGTATTTATATGCGATAAACGTGGCGACTGAACTGACGATATTCCCAAGCATTAAACCGACGAGAGGAATAAAAATCGCATCATTAAACTTGATCCTCTCGAGAATTTTCATGAACAGGAAATTTCCCGCCAACGCGAAAACGAAAGCGATAGACATTTTCACAAGCGGACTGGCTGATGTAAAAAGCATTAATGAAATCAAAATTCCGAGCCTTGCCCAGTCCATCGTTCCCGCAGTCGTCGGCGATACAAATTTATTCCGGCTGATCTGCTGCATGATTAATCCGCAGATGCTCAGGCTCATGCCGGCGATGATAATGCTCACCAAACGCGGCAGCCGGCTGTCAAACAATGTACCTGCCTGTTCTTTATTTAAATGAAAAATATCCAGCGGCGACAAATCTTCTACACCGATAAATATAGAAGTACACGCCAAAACCGCCAGTAGCAAAAGTAAGTAACGTAGCTTCATGCTGCCTCCCTGCACCCATCACAAACGGTATGACTGATTGCCAAACAACTCCCATATATCCCACTCGTAATGATTATCATTATCAACGACAATTATAATCTTATCATCTTTCCAAGCGCAGTCAATACAGTTTTGCTTTCAAAAGCGGTCATCCGCGGGCCGTACACTAAATTGTCTTACAATCAGTCTATCAAGAATTTGCAGGATTTTCTATAACCTTCATTTGGCTGCTTATCATTTTTTGCACATGATGACACGCTTGAGGGAAACAAATCTGACAAACAGAGGAAAAATTCCTCCATGTAAATACAAATGTTCTCCCCACGTAGAAAAAATCCTTGATTTACATGTTTGAAAGAGAGATAATAAAAATTAAATTTGTGAGAAAATTTAAATATTAGGGGATGTAAATCATGAAAGTTGTAAAATTCGGAGGCAGCTCTCTTGCGTCAGGAGCCCAGCTTGAGAAAGTGTTTCAAATCGTGACGGCTGATCCCGCGCGGAAAGCCGTCGTCGTATCGGCACCGGGAAAACGCTTCTCGGACGATACAAAGGTGACGGATCTGTTAATCCGCTGTGCGGAGCATTATTTACAAAAAGGTGCAGCGCCCGAGCTTGCCGAAACGGTCATTGAGCGGTACGCCGCCATCGCGCGTGAGCTGAACCTGGATTTCTCTATTATAGAAAGAATTCGCAGTGACCTATTCGCTCTCTTAAACAGCTGTAAAACCAATCCCGAACAATATATGGATGCGGTGAAGGCGAGCGGCGAGGACAACAACGCGAAGCTGATCGCAGCCTACTTCCGGCGCCAGGGCGTGAAAGCGGAATATGTAAGTCCGAAAGAAGCGGGGCTGTTTGTGACGAATGAACCCGGAAGCGCGCAGGTGCTCCCTGAGTCTTATGATCATTTGTACCGCCTGAGAAACCGTGAAGGCTTGATCATTTTTCCGGGATTCTTCGGTTACACGAAGGAACATGAGATTGTGACGTTTTCCCGGAGCGGTTCTGATATTACCGGCTCCATTCTCGCCAGCGGCTTAAAAGCCGACCTGTACGAAAACTTTACTGATGTGGACGCCGTCTATTCCGTCAACCCGTCAATCGTGCGGCATCCGAAAGAAATTAACGAACTGACGTATCGGGAAATGCGTGAGCTCTCCTATGCCGGATTTTCCGTTTTTCATGATGAAGCGCTGATTCCCGCATTTCGGGCCGGCATCCCCGTTCAGATTAAGAATACGAATAATCCGGATGCGAAAGGAACACGCGTCGTCAGCAGCCGTGACAATACGAACGGGCCAGTCATCGGCATCGCAAGCGACACGGGCTTTTGCAGCATTTACATAAGCAAATATTTAATGAACCGGGAAATCGGTTTCGGCCGCAAAGCCCTTCACATTTTGGAGGAAGAAGGATTGACGTATGAACACGTTCCATCCGGCATTGACGACATCACGATCATCCTCCGGCACAATCAGATGGACTCAGAACTGGAACACAGGCTCGTCACCCGTCTGAAGCAGGAACTTCAAGCAGATGAGGTCACAGTCAGGCATAATCTGGCGCTGATTATGGTCGTCGGGGAAGCGATGCGCCATAATGTCGGCACAACCGCCAGGGCATCCAAAGCACTGTCGGAAGCCGGCGTCAACATCGAGATGATCAATCAAGGGTCATCGGAAGTCAGTATGATGTTCGGAGTGAAAGAAGAACAGGAAAGACACGCGGTGCGGGCACTGTATGACGAATTTTTTGCCGGAGTCTTACTCTCATAGGACACCGCCTCTTTTTTCTCTTGTCCACTAATATCCCTTACAAAGCAGCTTCTTTTACATATTGTATGGTATAGACAATATGGAGGTGAAGCTCATGTCAGGATATTCAGGAGTCAGCTCTTTCGCTTTGATCGTTGTTTTATTTATCCTGTTGATTATTGTTGGTACTGCCTTCGTTGGCGGTTTCTAAGCATCGCTCCGTCTATATGAGGACGCTGCAGGTTTTGACCTGCGGCGTTTTCTTTTGTTTTCCGCCGCTGTCCGAGTCCGGCCGCGCAAAAAAAAGACTGCCGGGAACATTCTCGGGGCAGTCTTTTCCTTTGTTCAGGCTATTTTCTTCTCACGTCATTCCTCTTTCAGCTACATGGAATTCAGCCTGATCTGTCTGGCCTGCTCCTGTCACTGTAAAAATCGCGGCGGCTGCTAAACAAATAACAAACCATTTAGATTTCAATTTCATACAAACCCTCACTCCTTTGTATTTGTTTCCTTGCCTCTTCGACTTTCAGAAAATAGTCAGAAGAAATCTTAAAGCAATTTTGTTCATAGTAATATTTAGCTGCTTCTAGTGCTAAATCCTCTATATCGGCGTATAAATTTTTATCTTCCAGGTAACGGAAACACGCGCTGATTGTTTCCTCATCCGGTTTCGCCTGATACAGAGCCTGCAGCCATTCGAATTTTACCGTGTAAACGGGATCGTCTGTTTCTTTAGCATATTCATATCCCCGCTTGTGATATTCCGACGCTTTTTCTTTTTTTCCGAGTTTAAAGTAAATGAGTGTGATTAGAAAATATGCTTGAGGAAGAGAATTGACGATTCTTTGTGATTCAAATGTATCAACCGCCCGTTCAAAGTACGGAATCGCTTCGCCGATGCGGTCCTGATTGTAGTAGCACAGTCCGAGGTTATACAGCGCCCTCCCGACAAGCTGCGCTTTTTGTTCTTTTTCGGCCATTTGCAGAGCGTGCTGAAAATGTTTGGCCGCCTGTTCAAAGCGCCTTTCATCCATTAAATTGACGCCGAATACAAAATGGCATTGAATAATCCGGACGTTATATGTGTCCTGCTCCACGTAAATTTCATAAGCGTTTTTTATATGTATCAAAGAAAAATACGTTTGTTTCATATGATAATAAGCTTCGGCCACTTTAAAATAAAACTCCGCCCGTTCCACATGGTCCGATACGAAGGCCAGTTTTTTCTCAGCTTGTTTATAATATGTAATCGCTGAGATAAATTCTCTTTTATCAAATTCAAACATGCCTTTGAAAAAATTGACGTAATAATCGAGAAGCCCCTTGAGGCCGGCCTGGCTGTTATCAATGTTATCAAGAATTTCCGACAGGGTCGGCTGGTCTTCTATCTTCAGTTTTTCCAGCGGCTCCAAGTAGTCCAGCATCAGCTGATGGCGAAATTCCATGAGGGAATAATAAAGCACTAAGTTCGAATCAGGCTCCATATGGTCAAGCTCTTGTTTGATCTCGGCCTTCAAGATCTCCGCATCCGGCACGCTGAATGTTCTGATGTATCGGTACCACTCGTTAATTTTCTGCCCGACTGCTGAAGAAGGAATTAACCCGCTCTTCATTCCTTCACCCTCCCCATCCAAGACCTGTTTACCAGTTATTTTATCACGTTTCCGTCTCTTTCCATCCCGAAAAACACGCAAACTTTGTTTCGGCAGAGCGCAATTTTCCGAGTGGAGTTAAAACAGACGGCGGCCAGACGGGACCGCCGGTTTCAAGATGATTCATTTTTCGTATTCAGCGGAAGGCGGATTGTAAAGGTCGTGCCTTTTCCTTTTTCGCTGTCAATATCTATCGTGCCCTTGTGCATTTCGACGAGCTGCCTGACGATGGAAAGGCCGAGTCCGTATTCGCCGTATGCCGTATTCGTTCTGGACACGTCCGCCTTATAAAACCGCTCCCATATATGCTCAATTTCCTCTTTGGAGATGCCGATCCCGGTGTCTTCGATTTCAATCACCGTTTCTTTATAGCCTTCATACCCGCGCAGCGTGATGTCTCCCTTTTGCGTAAATTGAATGCTGTTTTTCGTGATGTTGACGAGAATCTGGATCAGCCTGTCATAATCGGCGAACACTTTGACGCCGTCCTCCACTTGAATCCGCAGCTGATTTTGTTTTTTCTCCGCCTGCTGATTGAGATGCTCTTTAATAATTTCAAACACCTCGATGAGCGGCAGACTGAGCTTGTCCAGTTTGATTTGCTGGGATCTGATTTTTTCATAATCCAGGTTTTCTTTCACGAGCCTGAGCATCCGCTTCGTTTCTTCGCTGATCAGCGAGAAGCATTTCTCTTTATCTTTTTCCGGGATGGTGTTGCTGTTAAGCCCCTCCACAAGTCCGTTAATGGTCGTCAAAGGTGTTCTCAGCTCATGGGAGACATCGGCGATAAATTGGCGCCTCCGCTTTTCAAGGCGGTCAATCTGCTCTCTCGATTGCTTCAGATTTTTGGCCATGGTGTTGAAATCGGACGCCAGCATGCCGATTTCATCGCCGCCGCTGTTCTTGAGCGAAATATCGTAATCACCTGATGCCACTTTTCCGGTCGCATCCCTCAATGTCTGAATCCGCTTGACGTGAAATTTAGATAAAAGCCAGCTCAGCAGAATCGTGATGATAAGGGTGCTGATGATCGCGTAAATCATATAGCGGTTGACCTGGCTGATCATCTGCTCGACACCTCTGACGGGAGACACGAACAGCACCGCCCCTTTAAATTGATCGTTGATAAAAAGCGGCTTTGCGACAAGCGATACTTCTAAGCCTTCCGTATTAAAACGGTTCATCTCCGCTCTGATCTGAACGGTTTTCCCTTGCTTCAGCATGTGCCACTCTTTACTTTTCAGCTTCTCGCGCGGCGGCATATCGTCAGGAAAAAAGTAAGGCCGCTGATGTTCATCAAAAATAATAAACCTGGTCTCGCGCGTTTTTAACATGTCCTGATACGGATACAGGCGGCGCAGATCAAGATCGCGGCCGTTCAGCTCACTTGTGATCTGCTGCGCGTAAGATGACAGCTCATCCACTTTATTTTGATACGCAAAATCTTTCACAAAGTGCGAAAACAGGGAAATGATGATGAAAAAGGCCAAAATCAAAATGCTGACATGGCTTAACAGCAGCTGATATAAGTATTTAATCCTCATCAAATTTGTATCCTACCCCCCACACCGTGTATAAAAACGGTTTTTCCTCACTGGACAGTTTTTTGCGCAGCCGTTTAATATGAACATCAACCGTACGTTCATCGCCGTAAAATTGATAGCCCCACACCTGCTCAAGCAGCTGCTCTCTCGAAAAGACCTGGCGCGGATTTTGTGCGAGATAAAAGAGCAGATCGAATTCCTTCGGCGTCAGATTCTCGACAGGTTTTCCGTGCAGAAACACTTCCCGCGTCTTCTTATTGATTGAAAAACACGCCGTTTCGATCAATTCGTCACTTTTTACGGCCTGCCCCGTCGCCCGGTATCTTCTGATCACCGCTTTAATCCGCGCTACTAGTGTCAGCGGGCTGAACGGCTTGGTGACATAATCGTCGGCCCCCATTTCAAACCCGATCACCTGATCAGACTCCGTGTCCTTTGCGGTCAGCATAATAATCGGCACACTGCTCGTCTCTCTTATTTTCCGGCAGATCGTCACTCCGTCCATGGATGGAAGCATAATGTCCAGAATGACCAAATCCCAGTCCTCTTCCGTGAACCGCTGATAGCCTTCCACTCCGTCATGGACAAATTCGGCTTCAAACCCTTCTTTAAAAAAGAACATTTCCGTCATGGTGCATACGCTTATATTGTCTTCTATCATTAATATCTTCATTGGTTCCTCCGCTTATCTTGACGCTTTTTCTTATAATAGCACCATTTTACTCGGATGTTTTCGGGTTTCACAATTGTTAGTTTTTATTTCATCACCCGGAAATAGTTTGTTCATATTTTTTTCATACATTTCTCCTACTATATACATATCGGATGACCGGTGCTAAAGAAGGCCGGTTTTACAAGATCTGACACCCACACGGAGGAACAGACATGAACTTTATAAAAAGAGCCTTTTGGAGCATGAAGGAAAAAAAGGGAAAAACATTTTTGCAGCTGGTTGTGTTTTCAGTGATTTGCATTTTTGTCCTGTCCGGTCTTACGATCCAGTCAGCGGCAAAGAAATCAAGCGAACTGGCAAGGCAGCAGCTCGGCGGGAGCGTCACACTCCAGGCTGACCGCCAAAAGCAAATGGCGCAGCAGCAAAAAGACGGTGAAAAGAGGACGTTTGAATCAACGCCGATTTCCGTCTCAGATGCCAAGAAGCTTACATCTTTACAGCATGTTAAAAATTACAACTTCCTCACGACAGCGTCAGCAAATGCAGAAAGCTTTGATGCGATAAAAAGCTCAGGCGAATCAGCCAGTTCCGGCGCCGGCCGTTTTCAAGGCGGCGGAAGACAGATGATTTCAGCGGATATCTCGATCGAAGGCGTGCTCTCTACGGCATTGCTTGATGATTTCACAGGCGGGAGTTCAAAAATCACTGACGGACGCGCTATCACAAAAACAGATGCGGACGCAAAAGTCGCCGTGATTAATGAAACGCTGGCAGACCAAAATAAGCTGAAAGTCGGCGGCTCCATTACCGTTTCCTCAGCAGCGGATGATTCTTTGAAAACGAAGCTTAAAATTGTGGGAATCTATAAAACAACATCATCAGGAGACGATCAGGCACAGCATTTTTCATTCTTAAATCCTGACAATAAAATCTACACGCCTTACACCGCCGCGGCGGCGTTAAAAGGGTCTGATAACAAAAACAAAATCAGCTCAGCCGTTTATTATATGGATGATGCAAAATATATTGACTCATTCGTTGCGGCTGCGAAAAAAACATCTATAGATGATAAAACCTACGCGCTGACGACAAATGATCAGGTGTATCAGCAAATGGCCGGTCCGATTGAAAATGTCGCGTCATTTTCTAAAAACGTGGTATACCTTGTATCCATCGCGGGCGCGGTCATTCTCGGGTTGATCGTGATGATGTCGATCAGGGAACGCAAGTATGAAATGGGTGTCTTGATGGCGATCGGCGAAAAGCGCTGGAAGCTCATCGGACAATTCTTAACGGAAATTCTGGTTGTCGCCGTTATTGCCATCGGGATCGCATCCGTCACGGGCAGCCTTGTGGCGAATCAGCTCGGAAATCAGCTTCTTTCCCAGCAGGTCAGCTCAGCCGATGATTCACAGCAGCAAACAAGCGGCTGGGGCGGCGGAGAAATGCCGCGGGGAGGCGGCTTGTTCGGTCAGCATTCATCCGGCGCGGATGTCATCAGTACAATGCAGGTAAACGTCTCGCTGAATGACCTTCTGATTCTTGGCGGGATCGGCGTCGCAATTGCCGTCATCGCCACATTACTGCCGTCTGTATCAGTCATGCGGCTTCACCCTAAAACGATCCTGACCAAGCAGGAATAAGAGGAGGCAGCATAATGAGCCTATTAACCTTTCAACAGACCGGCTACTGGTACCAAGACAAATCACAGCCGCTGTTTCAGGATATAACGATCAGCTTTGAAAAAGGGAAGTTTTATACAATTGTCGGCGCCTCCGGGACGGGGAAAACAACGTTTCTGTCTCTGGCGGGCGGCCTTGATACACCTAAAGAGGGAAGCATCCTTTATAACGGAGAAGACATCTCCAAAATCGGATTAACCAAATTCAGAAATCAATATGTCTCTATCGTCTTTCAATCTTATCATCTGATCCCGTATATGACGGCGCTCCAGAATGTCACAACAGCGATGGAGATCACCGGCTCTAAGGAGAACAACAAAGATGCGTTCGCGCTCAGCATGCTGAAAAAAGTCGGCATCACCGAACAGCAGGCCCGTCAGCGAGTGCTGACATTAAGCGGCGGACAGCAGCAGCGCGTTTCAATTGCGCGGGCTTTCTGCTGTGACACGGATTTGATTTGCGCGGACGAGCCGACGGGAAATCTCGACGAGGATACGTCAAAGGAAATCGTCCGGCTCTTTCAGGACTTGGCACATAAAGACGGCAAATGCGTCATCATGGTGACGCACGACGAACAAATTGCCAAAGTGTCTGATATCAACATCCGCTTATCAAGAGGAAGTTTCACGGTCAAAGAAAACGGCACGGCCGTTTCCTGATACCGCGCCCCTGCCAGCGCAGACAGGGGCGCACCCTATATCCCCCTATTCAATAGAAGTGAACGTAAAAAGAGCGAGGGCTGCATCCCCTCGCTCTTTTTATTTATATCAGCTGTAAATAACGGTCAATATTTGATTGTCCGGCTGCTTTGATCAATTCTTCCGCCTTTTCCTCTTCCCCCGGCAAAGCGAGCCGGAGTTTGTCTTCAATGTCTTTTTCAGAAAGGCCGTTTCCCGGCGCTCCCTTCGGACAGTCGATACGTGTTTCATAGACATGACCGCCGGAAGCCGTAACCCGTACAATTGTAAAACGGCCCTTCGGAACGGCGTTTTCAGCCGGCTGAATTTGGTCATCGCAGCTGCGGTGAATCCGCTCAAATCCTTTTTGAAAGGATTCAGGAATCGGCTCGGATGTGAAATGTTCAACTGAAAAATCCTTACCGTGCAAAGCTAAGGTGATCACATATTCCACGCTGAATCTTCCCGCTTCGCCTGTTTTCGGACGCCGTTCTGTCAATGCGGCGTCCCCGCCCGGCGGATAAATCACGTCGATCCGTTCCGTTTGGCCGAAAGTGAGACCATGTTCGGCCTTCAGCTTGAGAATGGCGTCCGCCGCATGATGAGCCGCCGAGCAAAACGGATAAACCTTAAACCAAAGTCCCGGGCTCACAATCCGCCAAGGGTTTCCCCACCTGTTTACAAGCAGGGTTTCTGCCCGTTCAAGATCGCCGTACAGTCCGAAAAAACCTTTCTCCCCGTCGAGCGCATGAACTGAGCCGCCGAAACCGGCCTTTGCAAGCTTTACGGCGAACAATCCGGCTTGAGCGGCCAGTCCTGCGTGGAGCGGCTTCATTTCTGTCCCGAATTGCACTCTCATGCCTCCGGAACGGGCGGCCGCAAACCCGATTGCTTTCTGCAATTGGATTTGATTCAGATTCTCCGCGAATCCGACGGCGCATGCGGCCGCAATGGCACCTAACGTTCCTGTATTGTGCCAGCCTTTCTCGTAATGATGCCTTCCAGCTGACTCGCCGATCCGCGCCATCACTTCGATTCCCGTCACATAAGCACCGAGAAAGCGGCCCTTGTCTATACGGCCGGCTGATGCGGCTGCAATCAAAGCCGGGAGGATGACTGCGCTCGGATGTCCTCTTACATCAGAATGAACATCGTCAAAATCAAGCGCATGTGCGATGAATCCGTTAATGAGCGCGGATTGGGACGGCGTGGTTTTTTGATTTCTGCCGATAAGCGGCGCTATCGGCACCCCGCCTTCTTCTTCGGCCAGTTTTACCAGCTTTTCAACTCCTTTATCCCGTCTCCCCGCAAAAGCTGCCGCTGTAAAATCAAGCAGTCCTTTGCGCGCTTCTTTCATCGCTTCAGCGGATGTTTCCGGCACAGACGACATGACGGCCTCAGCAAGCCCGGCCGTCAGATTTTCCGTATTCATTCCGTCTGCTCCAATACATTGACGGCAAGCCGGGCGAAAAACTCAGCCGCTGCCGGGAGCGCTTTTTCGTCGAGTGTGAAGGCGGGATGGTGCCATTCTTCTGTTCCGTTTGTTCCCATCCAGACGAAAAAGCCGGGGATTTTTTCTTGATATAACGCGAAGTCTTCGCCGCCGGGCGACTGTTCTGCCCGAACGGTCTGAAGCCCGAGATCTTCAGCCGTTTGTTCCGCCGCCTGGATGAAACGGGCGTCGTTCATCACTGTCGGAAGGTAAGGATACCAACGGAATTCGGCTTCTGCCCCGAACCCGGCTGCGATTCCTTCGGCAACCCGCTTCATATGTTTCGGAACAGCGTCACGCGCATCCTTTTGAAACGTCCGGACGGTGCCTTCCATTTCAACATGGTCCGGGATGACATTCCAAGAGCTGCCGCCTTGAACTCTTGTGATGCTGACGACGGCATTGTGAAGCGAGCTGATATTTCTGCTGACAACTGATTGCAGGCCGCCGGTAATCTGCCCTGCCGCCTGAATCGGATCAATGCTGTTATCAGGGATTCCGGCGTGGCCGCCTTTTCCTTTAACGGTGATTTCAAAGCGGTCGACACTCGCCATCAGCGGGCCTTCTTTCAGACCGACCGTACCGACGGGGAGGTCAGGTTTGTTATGCATGCCGAATATCGCCGATACACCGTCAAGCGCGCCGGCTTCAATGACCTGTCTTGCTCCGGCGGCGATTTCTTCCGCGGGCTGAAAAATAAACCGCACCGTTCCTTTCAGCTCATGCTTTCTCTCTTTTAATAAAAAAGCCGTGCCGAGGATAGATGCCGTATGGAAATCATGGCCGCAGGCGTGCATCACGCCGCTGTTGCGCGAAGCAAACGGAAGGTTTGTTTTCTCTTCGATCGGCAATGCGTCGATGTCCGCTCTGACGGCGATGACGGGGCCGCTTTTGTCTCCTTTGATTTCAGCGATCACTCCGGTTTGAAGTTTCGGCATATCAAGAACCGTGATTCCTTCTTCCTCCAGCCAGCGGCGGATTTTATTCGTCGTTTCGTATTCCTCGCCTGACAGCTCAGGGTGTTCATGAAGGTCGCGGCGGATATTGATTAAACGTTTGTTTAATGATTCATACGTTTCATTTGCCATTTCTTCTTCTTCCCTTCTTAGACAAGTTCGGCGGGCTCTCCCACTTGCTTAATGAATTTTTTCGTCCGTTCGTTCTGCGGATTGTCAAACAGCTCTTCCGGCGTTCCCTGTTCGATGATGCGTCCGTCTGCCATAAAAATAACTTTGTCGGCCACTTCACGAGCAAAAGTCATCTCATGCGTGACGATGATCATGGTTGTCTGTTTTTCGGCAATTGATTTGATGACTTGGAGCACCCCGGCTACAAGCTCAGGGTCAAGGGCCGAAGTCGGTTCATCCAGTAAAATCGCGTGAGGATCAACGGCCAAGGCGCGCGCAATCCCGATCCGCTGCTGCTGCCCGCCCGACATCGTAATCGGGTAGCTGTCCGCTTTGTGTTCTAAACCGACTTGCCGCAGCAGATCCATACCGATCTGTTCCGCTTCTTTTTTCGGTTTCTTTTGCGCGGTGATCAGCGCCTCTGTCACATTTTGCAGGGCGGTTTTGTTTTTGAACAGGTTGTAATTCTGAAACACCATCGCCGTCTGCTGGCGAAGCTTATGAACGTCTTTGCGCGAATAGGACGCTGCATTCAGTTTTGCATCACCGATTTCAATGATGCCGTCATCCGGGCGCTCCAGCAGATTCAAACAACGGAGGAGCGTTGATTTTCCCGAGCCTGACGGGCCGATGATGGCCGTGACTTCGCCGCTTTTGATCTCAAGATCGATCCCGTCAAGTACGGTAAGGTCTTTAAATGCTTTTCGAATATGTCTGACTTGTATCATCCTGAGCCTCCTCCTATGTGCGATAAGGCTTGCTGATCGCCCGTTCGAGCAGATCCTGCAGCACACTGTAAATAATCGTAAGAATCCAGTACATGACCGCGACGGCTAAATACGTCTCAAAATATTTGAGGTTGCCTGATGCGTACATTTTTCCTTGGGCGAACATTTCCATCACTCCTAATGTAAAGGCGAGCGA
The DNA here is from genome assembly GCF_053613335.1 of Bacillus sp. LR--39. Taxonomy (NCBI): domain Bacteria; kingdom Bacillati; phylum Bacillota; class Bacilli; order Caryophanales; family Bacillaceae; genus Bacillus; species Bacillus sp. LR--39. The sequence goes on from NZ_JBSIOT010000003.1 coordinate 198,561, forward strand.
TGTTTCCTTTAACAGGCCGATAAACGTATTTCCCGTCGCGGGAAGCGCGTTTCTGACGGCTTGCGGGAAAATGATCCGTCTGTACGCCTGGGATTTTGTCATTCCGACAGACAGACAGGCTTCAAGCTGCCCCTCATCGACTGAGTTGAGCGCCGCGCGGAAGATTTCAGCCAAGTAGGCGGCATTCTTCAGGCTTAACCCGATAATCGCCGCAGTTAACGCCGTCATCTTGCTCATTCCGGGAAAGAGCTGGGGCAGGCCGTAATAAATTAAGAAAAGCTGCACGAGCGTCGGCACGCCCCGGAAAAATGAAATATACACCTTTGACAGCTGGTGAAGCACAGGAACACGATTTTTTGTGATAAGCGCTAATATAAGGCCGCCGATCACGGCAAATACCATGGCCGCGACGGCCATTAGTAATGTGATCGGCAAGGCTTCGATTAACGCGGGAAAAGCTGAAAACATAAATCCCCAATCAATGCTGTTCATTCTCGATTTTCACCGCCGTTTCTTAATGCTTTGCTTCCGTTGTGATGTCTTCTTTAAAATACTTTTCAGACAGCTTTTTCAGCGTGCCGTCTTTTCGCAGGTCTTCAATGGCTTTGTTTACTTTTTTGCGGATTTTATCGTGAGCCGCATCTTTCGCAAACGGGAAAGCGACTTTTTCATAGACAATCGGGTCTCCTGCTAATTTCAGAGGCAGACCTGTCTTTTTGATCTGGGCGATCAGGACGCTGCGGCTGTTCACATAAGCGTCAACCCGTCCGTAAGCCACGTCTTTCAGCGTACCTTCTTGTGTTTCATACGTTTTAATGTTGATTTTTTTATCCGGGTCCTTGCTCTCAAGGTTTTTCGCGTGGTTTGAGCCCAGAACGGCCGCCACTGTTTTTCCTTTTAGATCGTTGACTGATTTGATGTCTTTGTTATCGTTTTTGACGACGATTTGAGTGCCCGCATACGAATACGGTTCTGTGAAGTTATACGTTTTCTTGCGTTCGTCCGTGACAGCGACCTGGTTTGAGATGGTGTCGAGTTTGCCGGTCTGGAGCTCTCCCATCAGACCGCTGAATTCAAGCAGCTTCCAGTCCAGTTTCATGTTGATTTTTTTCGCGACGGCTTCCATGACATCCACGTCAAAGCCGGTCAGCTTGCCGTTTTCTTTATATGCGAACGGATAGCTTTGCCCCGTGGCGCCTACATGCAGTACGTTATCGCCGCCTTCGCTTTCGTTTCCGTTTCCGCATGCTGTTAAGACCGCCAAAAGCGCGGCAGACAGCAGCAAAGCCCATGTTTTCTTCTTCATTGAAATCCCGCCTTTTCCTATTAAAATGTTAATCCTGCAATTGTTTTTTTAAATAAATGGTGATGTGCCCTTTTCCTAAATCCTTTTCGCCTGCACGGACGTAGCCTTTCCGCTCGTACATGCCGATCAGCCACGGATGCTTGTCCGCTGTGCCTAGTGACACGAAAGGCGCTTTTAATGTATCGCGGAGCACTGTATTCTCCAGCCACTCCAGCATGTCTGAGCCCGTCCCTTTTTTTCCGGTTTCAGGATCGACGGCGAACCACCAAATATGAGGGACACCGTACGGCCCGGGATTCGGCCCCCACGGCATCCGCAGAGAAATCGTCGCCAGAATCCGTCCGTCTTCCTCCAAAACGTAACAGGCGTTTTTTTGTATGTTATTCAAAACGAGCTCCTTATCCGCCGTTGCTGCGGCAAAGTTGATGCCGAGCTTGCGGATCGGTTCATACGCCCGCAGTGTCAGTGAAAGCAGCTCATCAGCGTCTGCCTCCGTTGCGAGCCGGTATTGTCTTGACATGATGAGCCCTCCTTTAGTCGGCATATCGGTTTGCCGGTTTTTCCAGTCCGAAATGTTCTCTGAGCGTCGTTCCTTCATACTCTTTTCTGAACACGCCCCGTTCTTGTAAAATTGGAATCACTTTGTCTACAAAAAGAGTGAGACCTTCAGGCAAAAGCGGCGGCATGATGTTGAAACCGTCACAAGCTTGTTTTCCGACCCATTCTTCCATCTTATCGGCAAGCTGTTCCGGCGTTCCGACAAAGATATGATGGCCTCTTGAACCCGCCACATATTTGTACAGCTCGCGGATGGTCATGTTATCGCGTTTGGCCATCTCCTGAACGAGCTTGAACCGGCTTTTAACGGCATTCGACGCATCCGCATCCAATTCAGGCAGCGGGCCGTCAAGCGGGCAGGCGGAAAGGTCGACGCCGCCCAGATAGTTTTGCAGAATGTTCAGGCCGACAGACGGAATGATGAGGTCTTGGAGCTCTTCATATTTTGCCTGCGCTTCTTCTTCGGTATCGGCAATAACGGGAAAAATTCCCGGCATGATCGCGATTTTTTCAGGATCACGGCCGAAAGAAGCCGCTTGTTCTTTAATAGATTGATAGAATTCCTGCGCGGACTCCAAATGATTTTGCGCGGTGAAAATGACTTCCGCCGTTTTGGCTGCCAGCGCTTTTCCGTCTCCTGATGATCCGGCCTGAATAATGACTGGGCGCCCTTGTGGTGTGCGGGCGACATTTAACGGCCCTCTCACGGAGAAATATGTTCCTTTATGGTTCAATTCATGCATTTTGTCTTTATCGAAAAATGCTCCTGATTCTTTGTCACGGATAAAGGCGTCTTCCTCCCACGAATCCCATAATCCTTTGACGACTTCAACGAATTCTTCCGCGCGCTGATATCTGAGATGGTGCTCAAGATGCTTTTCGCCGCTGAAATTAAGCGCGGTCGATTCAATCGAAGATGTGACGACATTCCAGCCCGCACGGCCGTTGGAAAGATGATCAAGCGATGCAAATTGTCTCGCGATATGGAACGGTTCGCTGTATGTGGTAGATGCGGTCGCCGTCAGACCGATGCGGGATGTGACCTGAGCGAGCGCCGACAGCAGCGTAAACGGCTCAAAGCGCGTCAGCACATTCGGATGTGATTTGCCGTCTATTGATAAACTGTCCGCCAAAAACAGCATGTCCAATTTCCCCCGCTCAGCTGTTTTCGCCAGTTCTTTGAAATAATCCAAATTCATGCTCGCGTCCGCCGGTGCCTGAGGATGTCTCCAAGAAGCGACATGATGGCCGGTGCCCGCGAGAAACACACCGAGTTTGATTTCTTTTTTCTTTGTCATGATGGATCTCCTTCTATTCTGAAATACGGTTCGGAAAACATTAACACCACTAAACCTATATTTCCTAGTAATTTTATAAGAATAAATCAAAATGTACAATTGTCAGGCAAGTTTGTCAATGCATTAAGACAAAAATCATGATATTTAAAATAACCCGGCGCACCGGCCGGGTTATTTCTTCGAAACTGTATAGACGGTCCCTTTGACCTTTTTCTTAATAACGGCAATGATAAGCAGCAAAACGGGGAACAGCACTTGAAACGGAAGATGAATATAGATCGGCACAATGTTTAAGCCTTCATTCATGTGTTCCGAAAAATTGCTTGCGATGCTGATGGAGAGAATCAGCACCCCCAATCCGACCGGGAAGGCCAGCTGGGACGGATTTTTTTCTTTAAACAGCGTGGACACGCCCACGACAACCGCATATGTAAAAAGGCTGACTTTGAAAAAACCGCCGATGACGAGCACGAGCATGAAAAAGACATCCAGCCGGTCTAAAAACTCTTCCACTTTAATTGTCTGTATGGTGCTCAGCAGCGGAAATTGAGAGCGGAGCATTAAGTTGACGTCCAGCACACAAATATTAATCGCCACTGACATCGCCAAAAACAGCCCGCTGATGATAATCGCCATAAATCCGGTTTTCTTCACCTTTTTCCGATCTTTTAAATAAGGGAAAATCATGACAAACACGATTAATTCACCGAACGGGATGAACATCGTCTGTTTAAACACGGAATAAATGACCGTTCCTGCACCCTCCGCTAAAACGGGCTGGAGAAATCTGAGGTTTATCGTGCCTGAGCTGATAATGAGGATCAGCCCGACGGCTGTCAGGAAATACATAATGCCAAACAGCAGCTCGCCGGCTCTCGCTATCACTTCAATTCCCTTTCTGACCGCAAATATCGCGGCGATCATCAGCATGGCATTCACAATTAAAATCGGCGTGTCCTGATAGGCGAAGGTGACAAGCATTTCGCCAAAATCCCGCAATACGCGGGCGGCGATATAAGCAAAATAGAGAATATAAAGAAGGGAGACCGCCCAGCTCAGATGTCTGCCGATCAGTTCGTTCATGTAATCTCTCGGAGAAGACTCAGGAAAAAATTGATACAGCGCCTGATAAACGTAGAAAAGTCCGAGACCGGTAACGCACCCGAGAAGCACGGACAGCCACGCATCCCGCCCGGCCATCGTGCCCGGCGGGATCAATAACGAACTGCCCAATTCAAACAAAATGATCATAATAAACAGCTGACGCGTGCCGATTTTCGCATTTTCCATACGCTTCGCTCCTTTCTCCTCAAATCAATCATGCTCAAGCTTGTCTGAGAGAGGATTATTCCGCAAGCCCGTTCTTCTGATAATGACTTCCGTTTTGACATCTACGGGGAGATTTGGGAAATATTCTTCATCCCACTTCCCTTTGAACTTTTTCCATTTGTCCGGATGCTTCCGATAGATCAGGTCTCCGAAGCCGACGAAGTCATTCTTATGGGCTTTTATATCTTCAATCGATTTGGTGATATCTTTCTCAAGCTGCACGCTGAGCGCCTTTTGCATCGTCATCAGCACTTGCGGATCAGACAGATGGAAAGGGTATCTGACAGCGTCCACCAGCCCCTCGACCTGAGCATGCACGTGAATATGCGGTTTTCCGTTCGGAAAAGTGGCCGTCACCTTTGTATTCTGGCGGGTGACCTGCAGACTGATTGCATGCTTCACGTTCTTCCAATCCGCATTGATGAACGTATGCTTGATCCTATTGAGCAGCCATACAGCCCCCACACTGTCGTCATCCTCAATCCAGTAATCCAGCCTCCCATCCTTTTTGAACACCGCCAGTCCGTCCGCTGACAGCACTGCTTTCGGTTCAGTTGTCTGCGTATTTTCCATCGTAGGACCGGCTTTATCGTCTCCGTGCATTTCATAACCAGGAATAAACGGCGACCCGGTCGGAGAAGCGAGATCAATCAGAACGTCCTGAAGGCTGGTTTTAATGACTCTGCCGTATTGTTCCTGCGTGAAGCTGAGCGTCTTGTTCACTTTATTGGAAGGGATTTTATCAATCGGCGTCAGCACTTTAATAATGTCTTCCGCCTTGGAATTATGCGCAATCACAACGGTTGCGGTCGTCCTGAATTCGGTGTCGCGGTCAAGATTGTCCAGAATAAAACTGAGCCCTTCCTCTTTCGCCAGTTTTTCACTGAACACCACGAGATTTGTATGCGCAAAATAGAGCCTCCTGGACACTTTCATCGAGCCTTTTCTCAAAGCTTCCGTCAAATTGTCTCCGGACACCGAATAGACGGAAACCGGAGGCCGGTCTCCCGCTCCGCCGCCCTGCAGACCGCCGGCCACGTTTCCCGGATTGATAATTTGAAAGTGAAGGACGTACTTTCCCGTTTCGGTCCGGTCAATACCGATGGCGGAGATCACCGCTAAATCGGTCAGCTCCCTTTTATCCCAGCATCCGGATACAAACATAAGGGAAACCATCGTACAAAGGATAAGCATCCATTTACGTCTTTTCATTACCGTCGCCCTCTTCTACATCTTTATTAACCATTCCTCTGGATGTCTCCGGTTTCGGTCTTTGATGTTCCCCTTGGCGCCTGTTGTTTTCCTGCACGAGCAGTCCCGGCCTTTTTTCATCCGCCCATAACGGAGCGCGGAGGAGGGAATCCTTCAGTCCGCCCGGGGTTAAAGGAGCGAGCGGGGACATATACGGAAATCCGAATGAACGCAGGCCGCACAGATGGACAAACATCATGATAATGCCCAGAATCAGCCCGTAAAATCCCATGACCGCCGCCGACAGAATAAAGAGAAACCGGATCAGCCGCGCAGATATCGCCATGTCAAAAGCCGGGGTCGCAAAGCTGGCAATCGCCGTCAGGGCGACGACGATAACCATGGCCGGGGAAACAATGCCGGCCTGTACGGCGGCCTGGCCGATGACAAGCGCTCCGACTATGGAAACGGCGGAGCCGACAACTCTCGGAAGCCGGACACCCGCCTCCCTGAGAATCTCAAAGGCCACTTCCATCGTCAGCGCTTCAATCACGGCCGGGAACGGCACCGTCTCCCGCTGGGCCGCGATGACAATCAGCAGCTGCGTCGGAATCATTTCCTGGTGAAAGGTCGTCGCCGCCACATAAATCCCCGGCGCCACCAGTGAAATGAAGAAGATCAAAACCCGCAGCACCCTGATGCTGGTGGCGATATCAAATCGTGAATAATAATCCTCAACCGATTGAAAAAATTGAATAAATAAGGCCGGCGCGAGGAGAACGAACGGCGTTCCGTCCACTATAATCGCAAATCGTCCTTCCAGCAGATTCCCCGCCACAACGTCCGGCCGCTCCGTATGATATACGGTGGGGAACACAGAAAACGGCGCGTCTTCAATGAGCTGTTCAATGTAGCCGGATTCCAGAATGCTGTCGATGTCAATGTGCTTCAGCCGCTTGCGGACTTCCTTAATCAGCTTTTTATCGCAAATTCCGTTAATATACATCAGCGCGACATCCGTATTCGTTTCGTGTCCGATCTCCATTTTTTCAACCCATACATCAGGCGTTTTTACATACCTGCGGATCATGGAAATATTGGTTTGCAGAGATTCAGTGAATCCCTGCCGCGGGCCGCGGAAAGAGACCTGAGTGCTCGGCTCTTGAATGGACCGGTGCTCTCCCCCTTCCGTGCTGGCGATCAGCGCCTTGTCAGCCCCGTCGACAAAAATGAGCGTGCTGCCCGCCACCAGCCCGGCATAAAGACTTTTCCATTTTTCCTCCTCTTTCACCCCGCCGATCGCAAGCGTTTTATCGTATATCAGGCAGACCGCTTGTTCCGGCTGAACGGACGGGATGTCGATTAAATCCTCCAGAAGGGATTGGCTGACAAGCTGTTCGTCTACCAAACCGGCGATATACACAATTGCGGCCGGAAGCTCTTCTTTTCCGATTTTCAGCCGGCGGATGACGACATCGGCACTGTTGCCGAACCTCTCAGACAGCTTCTTCATATTTTGCTTTAAGCTGAGGGAGATCGGCTCATCCCGCTCTTTGTCCGGCTGGCTGGCCGCTTCTTTTCTGTCTTCATTGTCACGGTCGTTTTGATCGGCTTTTTTTTGTTTCTTCTGCTTAAAAAATGGCGGCATATCGCAAAAAACCTTTCCTCGTTTTTTTCATATTCTTCCTGTACGGCAAAAGATTATGCACGGCGGAAAGTCTGTATAAATTTTGCGTAATCGAAAAGGATAAAAAGGGAGAGTGTTGCTCATGAAAATATTGGGAGTTTCATTTTTTTTGCTGGCTGCCTTGCTGGTGATTTCACTCGCGATGGATATGCTACAAGGTTTCAGTTTCTATGGAGCGGTCCAAAACAACCTGTCCGCTTTTAAATTGACCACCTTCTCAGAATGGCTGATGCTGTTTTTATTCGCCCTCTTTTTAATCAGAGAAATGATCGCTTTATATAAATCAGGTAAAAAAGATGCCTGACAGGCGCACGGCTGTATTGTGTCAAAAAAGAACACATCCCTCCTTCTCTCGGAGTTCATGTGTTCTTTTTATTTTTCCGGCGCAGATTGTTTTCAGATGACGATATTTCCGCTTTCCGTATCTGTCGTGTGTTTCACAATGACGCCTCTGATTATGCGGTTGCCGATGATTTTGGTGCTTGCGGAGGAATTGGTTTGGATGGCGGAAGCAGAAGCGGCGGAAAGGTTGTTGATGGTATTGCCCGACACGAGGGAATTGGAGGCTCCGTTCAGATAGATGCCGATCGGGCTGCCCGCCGTTCGGTTGATCGTGAGCGTATTGTCTATGACTTCATGCGTGCCTGAGTTCAGATACACGGTAACGACGAGCGGTGATGATTCAAAGCGGTTGCTGATGACAGAGGTTCCCAAGGATGTTGAACTGAATACGGGATAGTTTTTATAGTTCTTAAAGAGATTGCCTTTGATGACAGCCCTGGCTTCATTTGTTACAGATACGGCATAGGACTCCGCGGCGCCCTGATACGCATTCGGAATGAGCGTATTTCCTTCAATAACGGCATTTCCGCCTGTGACCCATATGCCCCGGCTGAACGATTTCAGCACATTTTGTTTTACGGTGATATTGCCGGCCGACATGCTGATTCCGTCTGTCACCTGATTCAGAGTGTTATTCGTAAAAACGGCGTTTTCCGACAGCGTCGCCCGCATCCCCGTGCTTCGTCTCGTTTCGGAACGTCCGTTTTCAATGACATTGCCGTCAACGGTCACATCTTCTGCCTGATAGACGGAGATGCCCGTATTTTCAAATTGATTGATTTTGTTGTGGGTGACGAGGACGCTTTTTCCCCTTACATCTATTCCGGTGGAAAAACCGGTAATCAGATTGTTGGAAATGACGGCATTGCTGCTGTCCTGTCCCTGTGACACACCTTGTCCGGCGACTGCGGTTCTTGAGCCGCCGTCTGACCGAAAGAAGACATTCCCCGAAATGACGGTATGTGCCCCATACCCGTAGCTGATTGTGTTATCGGAATGATTTCCTTCAATTAACACATTATATCCGTTAAAATTGGTGACTGAGCTTGCGGCGTTTCCGGAGAAGAAGTTGTTGCGGACCGTAATATGAAGAGCTTCCTCATAATCAATATCGCCTTCTCCGTACGATTCAATATCGATTCCGAATTTCGGAGCCGTTCCGTTCCCTTGCCCGGCGTCTTCAATCACGCATTCTTCCACCGTAACGGTATTGCAGCCGGTGATTGAAATGTTGTTCCGCCTTGACTGCCTGACCTCACAGCGGCGGATGGTCACCTGTTCTGAAGTTTCGTAATCACTGTTTGTTTTTAACCCGAGCGGGCTGACAATTATGCCGTCTCCCGTAAAATCCGAAATCTTCACATTTTCGATCAGCACATTGCTGCTGCCTTCAATACAGATTCCAAACCCCCATTCATGGGTCGACCGCAAAGGGACATTGGTATACGTGTGTTCATCCCGTTCCCCGATGATCCGGCCGCCGGTGATGGTGACATTTTCACGCCTGCCTATATAGAAAGCCGAGTAGCCCCAGGAGCTGTTCGGCGCCACTTTAATCGTGCATTCCGGATCTAAAACGATGGTGAGATGGCTCGGCACGTTAATCCCGGCGTTCCGAAACGGCTGGCTTCTGTCCCCGCCAAGCGTGCCGTTGATTTTATACGTTCCGGGCGGAAAAAACACTGTATGACAGCCTTCGCTTACGGCCCTGGCCAAGCATTGATTGATGGCTACCGTCACGTCGGTTTTTCCGTCTGCCGCCACACCGCAATCCGTAATATCCAATATACAATTCGGCAAGTAATAATCTCCTCCTTCCTCTCTTATTGTCATCTTATTCCGCCATATCCCGCTCCGCCTGTACATACTTTAAATTTTATTAAAAAAGTTTATAAAGATAGTTTCGTCAGATAATATAACAAAATAAGTCATTGGAATTAGGAAGATTCGTCTATATTCAACGTTTTAATATCTTTTCATTCTGGAATTTTTTGAATTCAGTATAAATTATATTGACACAAGTATTATATAAGAATATGATTTTTGTAATACACTTTTTTAAGAAAGGGTTGGCTCAGGTGGCATCTATTGATAAGGACTCTATAACAGAAACTGTGCCGCAAAGAGGCTTTTTCGGTCATCCCCGCGGCTTGTTTACACTGTTTTTCACCGAATTTTGGGAGCGTTTCTCCTACTATGGTATGAGAGCCATATTGCTTTACTATTTATACACGGAAGTCGCTCATGGCGGTCTCGGCTTTGATAAAACGACCGCAGTTGCCATCATGTCCATATACGGGTCTCTCGTATACATGTCGAGCGTCATCGGCGGATGGCTGGCCGACCGGGTATTCGGCACGGCAAACACCGTATTTTACGGCGGAATTTTAATTATGTTCGGGCACATCGCTCTTGCCTTCCCTGGCAGCACGGCGGCGTTTTTTACCAGCATGGCTCTGATCATTATCGGAACCGGCCTGCTTAAACCAAACGTATCCAGCGTTGTCGGAGATTTATATACGAAGGAAGACGAGCGCCGCGACTCAGGTTTCAGCATCTTTTACATGGGGATCAACCTCGGCGGATTGCTTGCGCCGCTAATTGTCGGAACACTCGGACAGAAGTACAACTACCACTTAGGCTTCGGATGCGCCGCGGCCGGTATGTTCCTCGGACTGATTGTTTTCGCTCTTACGAGAAAGAAATACCTCGGCAAAGCAGGCTCCAATGTACCGAATCCGATTTCTAAATCATCAGTGATCGGCACGGGAATCGGAGTGGTCATCGCAGCAGCCGTTATCGTCGTTCTGATTCAAACCGGCTGGCTGACGATCCAGCGTGTGATTGACACCGTCAGTATCCTCGGCATTGTCATTCCGGTTATTTACTTTATCGTGATGTTCACGAGCAAAAAAGCGACGAAAACGGAAAAATCACGGCTTGCGGCTTATGTTCCGCTGTTTATTGCAGCCGCAATGTTCTGGGCGATTCAGGAGCAGGGCGCGACGATTCTTGCTTTATATGCGGATCAGCGCACGAGACTTTCCTTTGCGGGCATGCATCTTGAGTCTTCATGGTTCCAGTCTCTGAACCCGTTATTCATCGTTATTTTCGCGCCGGTGTTCGCGTGGATCTGGATGAAGCTCGGCAAACGCCAGCCTTCAACACCGATTAAATTCGCGATCGGCATTATCCTTGCCGGATTATCATTTTTAGTCATGGTGCTTCCGGTTATGGGCGGAAGCGGCGAGCTTGTGAGCCCGCTTTGGCTTGTGCTCAGCTTCCTTTTGGTTGTGCTTGGTGAGCTTTGCCTTTCACCGGTCGGTTTATCCGTCACAACGAAACTTGCGCCTGCCGCTTTCTCAGCGCAGACGATGAGCATGTGGTTTTTAACAAACGCCTGCGGTCAAGCCCTGAACGCAAAAGTAGTCGGTTTGTTTGATAAGATTTCTGAAGCGGCCTACTTCGGCTCAATCGGTCTTATTTCGATCATTCTTGGTATTATTTTGATTCTTCTATCTCCCGTTATTAAACGGGCGATGAAAGGCGTACAATAAAAAAAAAGCCTGCGGAATCGTCCGCAGGCTTTTTTTATGCGTCTATCGTTTTAACTCCTCAAGTGTTTCTCTCCATCTCTTCAAGACATCTTCCGGTTCGTGGAGCTGGATGGCCGGTCCGGATGTCAGATCCGCGTATTTCGCCCGATCTTCCTTGACGGTGATCACGCGGCAGCTGAACCGTTCCCGCTCGTGTTTCGCCTCTTTCAGCGGCGGAAGCGCCTCACATTCCAATGTGACGTAATATGCGGCTCCTCCGTGCCAGGCGATGAAAAGAGCTTGTCCCGAATGCAGCAGGCTTTTTACGGTCGTCGTGTTTTTCCATAAGGCGAGCCGGAGATTTGTTCTGCTCACAGCCACGATTTCACCGGCGCTGATCATAGCCGCGTGCGGACGGCCTTCTTTTGTCACAGATTGCAGCACAAACGCGTCGTGCTGCTTTTTTTCAAGCTCCATCCCGTCTAAAAGCGTGTAAAGCGCCTTCGGCAAGTGCTCCGTCAGCATTACGCTTTTCTTTCCGGGACAGCGGGAACATGTGCGGCCGTCTCCGTTTCTTTCGGATCAATTTTAAATGCCGGGTTGAATGCCGCCGGATTCGTGATGCTTTCCGGTTCACAGGATCTCCATGTGAAAAAGCAGGTTTGGCATTGGTAAATTTCCCAAGCGCCTTTGACCGGCGATTGGCTGACGGTTTCTCCTTTTTTCGATTCACAGCGCGGGCATGTTTTCATTGCAACCTCATCCTTTCTTATTGATTCATTAAGTCCATCAGTTTTTGTTCCCACTCTTTCGTTGTCAGCGGAGAATCAAGCGGCTGCGAATAATGGCCTCTTGTTTCCGGCGCGACAGGCGTTGTGGCGTCAAGAATCATTTTGTGTGTCATCCCTGCCGGATCAGACCCCGGGTCAAGCGGAAGGACGGACAGGTCAGGAATGATGACTGCATCGTGTTTCGGATGCATTTTCGTTGAGAGCGCCCACATGACTTGCGGCAGGTTAAACGGATCGACATCTTCATCCACGACAATGACCATTTTGCAGTAGCCGAGTCCGTGCGGCGTGGTCAGGGCGCGCATGCCGACCGCCTTGGCAAATCCGCCGTAGCGCGTTTTCGTGGAAATAATGGCGATCAGCCCGTGCGTATACATCGCATTCACGGCGACAATTTCGTTCGGATAAGCTTCCTTGAGCTGCTGGTAAAGCGGCACGCACGTATTAATGCCGATCATATAATCGCACTCCGTCCACGGCATGCCTAAGTATAAATGTTCAAAAATCGGATTGTTTCTATGATATACCCGTTTGATTTTGATCACCGGCATGCTGCGGCCGCCTGAATAATGGCCCGTGAACTCACCGAAAGGTCCTTCGTATTCCCGTTTTCCCGCAAGGATCTCTCCTTCCAGAACGACTTCAGCGCCCCAAGGGATGTCTAAATCAGACAATTTAGATTTGACGATTCTGTAGGGCTCCCCTTGAATCGCGCCGGCCATTTCATACTCGGATTGATCGTATAACAGCGGAGTTGACGCAGCCGTCGTAATCACCGGCTCACAGCCAAGCGCGATCGTAACGGGAAGATTCACGCCGCGTTCTTCAGCTTGGCGAAGATGAATCGCAATATCATGCTGAGGCACGGGCTGAATGCCGAGACGGTCTTTTCCCTTTACCTGCATTCTGTAAATGCCGACATTTTGCTTGCCGAAATTGTCCGGATCTTCAAGATCGCGGGAAATGACACACGCTTTATCCAAATAGTAGCCGCCGTCCCCCTGGTTGATTCTGAATAGCGGAAGGATGTCAAATAGATTGATATCTTCCGTTATTTCATTTTCATGAAACGGCGCGGTTTCTTCCCGTTTGACCGGCACCGGAAATGCATCGTACCGTTTGGCAAACTCAAAGAATTGTTCTTTTACAGGCGTATCTTTCGGCATGCCGAGCATCATCGCGTGATTCGGCCACGAGCCGATGACATTCAGAGCCACCTGCGCATGGTGATGTCCGTAAATATTGTTAAACAAAAGCGCAGGGGTTTTATCCCCGAGATTGCTGGCTGCACGCGCTGCGGCGCCCAGATCCGGCTCCGGTTTCACCTCTTCGTTTACTGTTAAGAGCTGCCCTTCTTTTTCAAGAGCGGCGAGAAATTCCCTAAAATCCTGATAGGCCATTATCAGATTCCTCCTTTTTGTTTTTCAATTCCGTACCACCGTTTCGCTTCCGGCAGACGGATACCGAACTGATCGAGCGTCCGGAACACAATATGGTCGATCAATTCATCCATGTCAGCCGGCTTGTTATAAAATGCCGGCATCGGCGGAAGAATGACGGAACCCATTTTTGTAAGCGCTAGCATATTTTCTAAATGAATTTGGCTGAGCGGTGTTTCTCTTGTCAGCAGCACAAGTTTTTTCCGCTCCTTCAGGATGACGTCAGCCGACCTTGTCAGCAGATTGTCAGCCATTCCGGTGCGGATGCTTGCCAGTGATTTCATGCTGCACGGAGCGATGATCATCCCGTCCGTTTCAAACGAACCGCTTGAAATCGCCGCTGCCTGGTCTTTGTGAGAATACGTATAGGATGCGAGTTTCTCGACATCTTTTAACGTATAATCGGTTTCATGTGTAATGGTGACATTTGCCCAAGGAGAAACGACAAGATGGGTTTCGATCTCCGCGGCTTTTAAATATTCTAAAAGCCTGATCCCGAATATGGCTCCCGTTGCCCCGGTCATTCCGATGACGAGCTTCATATTGACCCCTCCTTTACGCTTGAAATGTGGTGTCAAAACCATCATACTCCTGATATATCCATATGAAAAATATTCGTTAAATCTATGTATCATACCTTAAAGGTATAAAAGAAAGGAGCGAGCGTTCTCATGGATATCCGGCAATTGCGTTATTTCATCACCATTGCCCAAGAGCAGAAAATCACGACGGCCGCCAAAAAGCTCCATATGGCACAGCCGCCTTTAAGCAGACAGCTGAAACAGCTCGAAGAAGAATTGGGCGTCATTCTGTTTGACCGCAATAAAAAGAAACAAATGACCCTTACATATGAAGGAAATGTCTTTTTGAAAAGAGCGAAAGAGATTCTTCATAAGTTTGAGGATGCCATTATCGAGGTACAAGAGCTGAAGGAAGAAGTGGCCGGGACACTTGCCGTCGGGTCAACCATTTACTGCGCAGCGCTCATGCTTGAGAAAGTGTCACAGATGAAAGAGCGGTTTCCGCATCTCACCTTTAACATTTGGGAAGATGAACCCGTCTCACTGCTTGAGCTTCTGGAAACCCGGCAGATTGACGCCGCCGTCACCACCACCTTGATTAAAAACGACGGCATTGAATCGAAGGAGCTTGAAGACATTCCGTGTGTATTGGTGCTGTCCGAGCATTCAAAACGAATGTGCGGAGAAACGATTAAACTGAATGACATCGCCTCTTTGCCTCTGATCCTTTTGCGCACCGTCAATGGAAGAGGTGTGTATGACCAAGTCCTCCAAGTTTGTGAACAGTACGGTCTCGACCTCCAGGTTGTCTGTGAATGCCATGACTCCGCGACGCTCTTGAGCCTCGTATCATCAGGGTTCGGCGCCACAATTCTGCCTTTGACGATGATTCCCGTCCATATGCGCTCGCATGTCAAAACGGTTATCATCGAAGACAACCCGTTTGTCATGACACCGGCCGTCATCTGGAGGAAAGACAGCTACCTGCCGAAGCCTGTCAGACAGTTTTTGGAATTATTTTGATCCCGGAACACGAAGAATTCCCGCTCATGAAAACCAATTACTTGACTCATACTAAAAAAAAGTTATCCTTTACAATTGGGAGCTATTTTTTCTCAATAAAACTACTCAGAAAAGTGGGGAATAAAGAAGATGAAAAAAGCATTATTCGCTTTGTTCATGATGGTCAGCATCGCAATGCTTGCAGCCTGCGGAAACTCACAGGACAGCGGATCTAAGTCAAAAGACGGCGATCTTTGGGCTTCTGTCAAGAAAAAAGGCGTACTGACCGTCGGTACAGAAGGAACGTACGAACCGTTTACCTTCCATGATAAAAAGACTGACAAACTGACCGGATATGATGTTGAAGTGATTCAAGAAGTGGCGAAACGCCTCGGTCTGAAAGCTGACTTTAAAGAAACACAATGGGACAGCATGTTTGCCGGTTTAAACGCGAAACGGTTTGACGTCGTCGCCAACCAAGTCGGCAAAACAGGCCGTGAGAACCAATATGATTTTTCTGATAAATACACAACGTCAAATGCAGTCGTCGTGACGAAAAAAGACAGCACGATTGCGAAAGAGGCTGATGTCAAAGGAAAAACAGCGGCTCAGTCATTAACAAGCAATTACAATAAATTAGCGAAAGAAGCCGGCGCGAAAATTGAAGGCGTTGAAGGCATGCGCAATCCCTTCAGCTCATTCAGCAGGGCCGCGCTGATCTGACTTACAACGATAAGCTTGCCGTACTGAACTACTTAAAAACGTCCGGCAATAAAAACGTGAAAATCGCGTTTGAAGCAGGCCAGCCGCAGCAAACGTATTTCGCATTCCGAAAAGGAAGCGGCGAACTTGTGACTCACGTCAACAAGGCGTTAAAAGAAATGAAAGAGGACGGGACTCTTTCTAAAATAGCCAAAAAATGGTTCGGCGAAGATGTTTCTAAGTAACTTGCCGGAGCCCGTGATTGCAACAGCCATTCCTTGGGATTTGGTGCAGCAGTCATTCTGGCCGATTCTTTCCGGGGGAATCTATTACTCGATTCCCCTTACCATTCTTTCCTTTATTTTCGGAATGATCATCGCGCTGATGACGGCGCTCGCCAGAATGTCAAATATGAAACCATTGAGATGGGTGTTCAGCGTATACGTATCAGCGGTGCGCGGCACTCCTCTTCTCGTTCAATTGTTCATCATTTTTTATCTGTTCCCGACATTTAATATTACGCTGGACCCTTTCCCAAGCGCAGTCATCGCGTTTTCATTAAACGTGGGCGCCTACGCTTCTGAAATCATCCGGGCATCTATTTCATCCGTGCCGAAAGGGCAATGGGAAGCCGGTTATACGATCGGCATGACCTATCGCAAGACATTGTTCCGCGTGATCCTGCCGCAGGCGTTTCGCGTGTCCATTCCGCCATTATCAAATACATTTATCAGCCTGATCAAGGATACATCTCTCGCCTCACAGATTCTCGTCGCGGAGCTGTTCAGAAAAGCGCAGGAAATCGGCGCGCAAAACCTTGATCAAATCTTGGTCATCTATATTGAAGCCGCCTTTATTTATTGGATCATCTGCTTCTTGCTGTCAATCGTACAGCACGTGATCGAACGGCGTCTCGACCGTTATGTGGCCAAATAAGGAGGTTTCGATATGCTTTCCGTCAAAGGATTAAATAAATCATTCGGACAGAATGAAATTTTAAAAAAGATAGATATGGAGATAGAAAAAGGGAAAGTCATCGCCATTCTGGGGCCGTCCGGTTCAGGAAAAACGACGCTTCTGCGCTGTCTGAACGCGCTTGAGATCCCCAATCGCGGCGAGCTGGCATTCTCCGATTTTTCAATAGATTTCTCCAAAAAAGTGAAGCAGGCTGATATTCTTCGCCTCCGCCGCAAATCAGGCATGGTCTTTCAGGCGTATCATCTGTTTCCTCACCGCACGGCGCTTGAAAACGTCATGGAAGGACCCGTTCAAGTGCAAAAGCGCGACAAGGAGCAAGTCAGAAAAGAAGCGATCGAGCTTCTGGAAAAAGTCGGACTGAAAGACAAAATGGATTTATATCCGTTCCAGCTTTCCGGCGGTCAGCAGCAGCGTGTCGGCATCGCCCGCGCGCTTGCGATTCAGCCCGAGCTGATGCTGTTTGACGAACCGACGTCAGCGCTCGATCCGGAGCTGGTCGGCGAGGTGCTCAAAGTGATTAAGGATCTGGCGAACGAAGGCTGGACGATGGTCGTCGTCACCCATGAAATCAAATTCGCGCAGGAAGTGGCCGATGAAGTCATCTTCATTGACGGCGGCGTCATTGTGGAACAAGGACCGCCGGCCCACATCTTTTCCGCGCCGAAAGAAGAACGCACGCAGCGGTTTTTAAATCGTATACTGAATCCTTTGTAGGAGCGGGAGAAGAAGCGAAACACTGATTTCGCTTCTTCTTTTTTTTGGCGGTTATGCTACAATGACAATTAATGAAATTTTATGAAAGAAGGGACCTCTTTGAAGCGGGAATTCTTGATGCGCTGGACGTTTTATTTTGCTGGTCTGTTGATTTTGTCTTTCGGGGTATCGTTAACCATTAAAGGAAAAGCTCTCGGCATCAGCCCTTGGGATGCCTTTCATTATGGGCTTTTTCAGCATTTCGGTCTTTCTGTCGGCCAATGGTCCATCGTGGTCGGCGCGGTCATTGTGGCTTTAACCTGCCTGTTCACGAGGACACTCCCGAAAATCGGCGCTATCTTAAACATGGTGCTGATGGGAATGTTTATTGATTTCTTTTCGTTTCTGCTTCCTGAGACGCACGCTTTTTCCTTAGCGGCCGTGTGTTTTTCTATCGGATTGCTGCTGATCGGGTGCGGCGTCGGTATTTACGTATCAGCAGGGCTCGGCGCGGGCCCCCGGGACTCTCTGATGATGCTGATATCTGAAAAAACGGGCTGGAACGTGCAATGGGTGCGGAACGGCATTGAGCTGACGATTCTTGCCGCAGCCTGGATGATGGGCGGACCGATCGGCGCCGGAACCATTATTACGGCTGTTTTGACGGGGCTGATTCTGCGTTTTTCTTTGCCGCAATCCTCTAAACTGTTAACATACGCGATCTCCGGGCGGGCAACGTCCGTTCATTAAAAACAAAGCCGAAACGGTTTTGTTTTTTTATTTTCGGACAGCTTTCGTCTGATATGATAGGATGGTTTTGACAATATTTTCAGACGGAGGATCTGGACATGAAGATTTACGGAGTATATATGGACCGCCCGCTTTCTGCAGGGGAAGAGGATCGGATGATGGCGGCCGTGTCCGCCGAAAAGCGGGAAAAATGCCGGCGCTTTTACCATAAGGAGGATGCTCACCGCACCTTGATCGGCGACATGCTGATCCGCACCGCTGCGGCGAAGGCTTACGGACTTGATCCGGCCGGGATTTCATTCAGCGTTCAGGAATACGGAAAGCCGTACATCCCCGCGCTTCCGGACATGCACTTTAATATTTCCCACTCCGGTCGCTGGATCGTGTGCGCCGTTGATTCAAAACCGATCGGCATTGATATTGAAAAAATGAAGCCCGGCACGATTGATATCGCCAAACGGTTTTTTTCGCCGACGGAATACAGTGATCTGCAAGCGAAACACCCCGATCAGCAGACCGATTATTTTTACCACCTGTGGTCGATGAAAGAAAGCTTTATCAAACAGGCCGGAAAAGGGCTTTCCCTGCCGCTTGATTCATTCAGCGTCCGCCTCAAAGACGACGGCCATGTGTCCATTGAGCTCCCGGACGGACATGAACCTTGTTTCATCCGCACATATGAGGCTGACGAGGAGTATAAGCTGGCCGTTTGTGCGGCGCATCCCGATTTTTGTGACGGGATTGAGATGAAAACGTATGAAGAGCTGCTGTAAGCATAGAAAAAGGAGGGTGTCCCCCTCCTTTTTTGTCAGCCTGATATTTCCGCCTGTTTCTGCAGCTGCTTTGCTTCCTGATAAATTTCTTCGAACAGATCCGCGATGTGTTCCTCTTCAACACATGAAAATGCGATTCGCAAATCGGTTTCATTAATGGATATCGTCCCGATTCCTCTCTTTTCAAGCAACGACAATCTCAATTCGCCGGCGTTTATGTCTTTCAGCCGGACACACATGAAATAACCAGAGTTAAACGGGTAAGGCGTCCATACGTCATCATAGTGCTTGTTTTCTGCAAGAACGGCTTTCACTTTGTCAGCCCGTTTTTTCATGATGTTATATTTCAGCGATTTTTCTTTCTCGTATTCCGGTGACTGCATCGCCCGCAGCATAAACGTTTGGGACGGATGCGGGGCGCTTGAAATCGTCCCCCTGATAATCCCTTTTGTTTTTTCCTCGAGCACGCGCAGCGCTTTTTCGCTTTTTGTGCTGTACGTAATAAAACCGACGCGGAAGCCCCACGCGTAATTTTCCTTCGTCGCGCCGTCTATTTTCACGCAAAGCACCCGGTCGTGCACTTGGGCGAGTTTGCTGAAGATGGATTCCTGAATGGCAGTTTCATCGTAAAACAGATTGTAATACGCATCGTCTACGAGCACGACAATCTCTTTGCCGGCCTCCGCCGCCTCCAAGATCACGCTGACGATTTCTGACGCTTCCTCTTCCCCCGGCGTATAGCCTGTCGGATTATTCGGGAAATTCAGCACAACAATCGCCTTTTCTTCCTGCTTTTTCAGCAGCTCGGACAGCCCCGCCGCATTAAAACGCCCATCCTGCTGAAAAAGCGGGTATGTCTCAATGGATGCCTTGCGCCGGACACCGAAAATGAAATTGTAATTTCCCCAATATTTATCAGGCAGAAGCAGTGTATCCCCTTCATTGACGAACAAGTCGGCGGCGATGCTCAGCCCGTGTGTTAAAGCGTTTGTCACGATCGGCGTGCTGATGTCTTTGCCGGCTAATGAAGGATTTTCGAGACGCATTTTTTTCAGCCATTCCTGTCTGAGCGGCTCTTTTCCCTGCGGCGGAGCATAATCGTAGATATCATCGGGGTTATAGGCGGACAGTGTCTCTTGAATATGGGAAAAGTGCATGGACTCGCCTTGTGAGGTGGCAATCCCGATCGTGGCATTATACTTTCCGGCCCTGGCTTTCGCTTCAGCCGATTGTGTCAGCACCCCTTTCGGATAAAACAACTCTCTGCCCAAATCAGAAAGCATATGAAGCACGTGCGGGTTTTCTTCAGATAATGTTCTGTTCAGCTCTTTTGCTGCATCATTCATGTACGACAATCCCTTCAAAATTATATTCCATCAAATCATAACATAAAATTTTTGATAAATGAGAAAACGCGCGGGCGGATTTTGTTACAAAAAACAGACAGCAAATGCTGTCTGTCATATCCTATAACAATTGGCCTGCCGTGCTCCTGTTAATAATCTCATAGATTCGTTCCGCCACTTTTTCAGTTTCACTTAATATGAACATGTGGCCGTCCGAAAACTCATGAAATACGGGATTGTCGGCCCATTTTTTCCATCCGTCCGCATCTTTGATACATTTTTTATCTTTCCGCCCGTTAAAAATATGGACGGGTGATTGAATCATGTGAGAATCAGACGGACGGAAGCTTTCAAGCGCGCGGTAGTCGGATCTGAAAGAAGGCAGGAAAAATGACATGACCTCCTTATTCTCCACTAACTCCTGCGGCATTCCGCCAAGCTCGATAATATGGGCGAGAAATTTTTCATCATCAAGATGAGACACTTTTTTCCTTTCCACATGCGGCGGCTGAATGGCTGAGATGATCACGGCCTGCGGGTAAATGCCCTCCCGCTCCAGCTTTTGCGCCAGCCTGAAAGCGACCATGCCTCCCATACTGTGGCCGAACAGCACAAACGGGCGGTCAGGATGGAGATTCAACTCCTGCTTGTATAAACTGACAAGCTGTTCAAAATCCTCAACGGGGGACATTTGATTTGTTCCGTGTCCCGGCGGTTCCGCGGCAAGCATCTCACACTCACCTTGAAGATAGGTGTGGAGCGGGCGGAATGATGCGGAATAGCCTCCTGCGAACGGAAAACAGATAAGCTGCGTTTTTTCTGTGGTATCGAACGATTTAAAGAGCTGGACCATTGGCGGGCTTCCTCCTTTTCTATCGTGAAGTTGTCAGCTTCAGATGTTCCTTCCTTAGGAATTCGAGCAAATATGCCGCATTCCTTTCGAGACATTCTCCCTGAAGCATTTCTGCGTGCGTGCCGCAGCCTTTTTTCACACGGTATTCACCTGTCGTGGCTTCCTCCCACGAAGCGAGCCACGGCGGCATCGCAAAGTCCGGTTCTGACGTTAATAGATCTATATCCGCTTTGACCGTGCCGGTGCTGACGGTATGCACGAAATAAGAATAAAACGCGTTTGTTTTTTTGGCGAGCCCTTCTTTGACGGCTTCGTTATTCAGCGCTTCATTGTCCCTGTTTACCTTCATCAGCGCCTGGACATCACTTTCTACGGTGCGGCCTTCTAAGTCGCTGATGCCTTGTTTTTTATAAGAATCAACCATGATCAGCCGCTCCACTTTACGTCCTTCGGCTTCAAGCCGTTTGGCCGTTTCAAAGGCGAGCGTACAGCCTGCCGAGTATCCGAACATCTTGACCGGTCCTTCCGGCTGGAGCTGATTGATCAGCTCTGTGTAGCGTTCGATGCGGTTGTCTTCCTCGATAAAATCAAACGCACAGATTCGATAGCCGGACAGCTGTTTTGCCAGCGGCTGGTACATCAGCCCGTAACCGAGAACCGGCGGGAACGTAAACAGTGTGTCAGACTGATTTTTATTCATGATGGTGAGATCTTTCATACCTTTTTCTTCACCGTGAAGCAGATAACCGGCAATGTCTGCGATTGTCGTCGCTTCGAATAACAGCTGCACCGGAATGTCCGTACCTAGCTCTTTTTTAATGCGCGACGCTGCTGTCATCGCTTTTAAGGAATGGCCTCCGAGCGCGAAGAAATCATCATGAATCCCAATCTGCTGTCTGCCGAGAATGTCGGACCAGATGTGCGCAATTGTTTCTTCCGTCGCATTTCGAGGCCCGATCCATTCTTTCGCCGCCTGAGTCTGATCCGGTTTCGGCAGCTGCCGTTTATTGACCTTCCCGTTTGTCGTTAACGGAAGCTCCTCTAAGAAAGTAAAGGTTTGCGGCACCATGTAAGCAGGAAGCTGTTTTTTCAAGTGCCTCTTTACGTCTTCAGCTGAAAGCGGCGTCCGGTTCACGAGGTAGGCGTTGATTGATGCATCTCCGGACTCATGGCGGTCCGCAACAACGACCGCATCTTTCACACCCGGGTATTCCTGCAGCTGCTTTTCGATTTCTTCAAGCTCAATCCGGTGTCCGCGTATTTTGACCTGGTCGTCAATACGCCCGGCGTATTCAATTGTTCCATCCGGCAGCCAGCGTGCTAAATCCCCTGTGCGGTAAAGCGTTTCTCCCGGCTTGAACGGATTTGGAATAAACGTTTGCTTCGTCAGGTCATGACGGTTCAGATACCCTTTTGATACACCCATTCCGCTGATGCACAGTTCACCGACAGCTCCAAATGGCTGAAGCTGATTTTGCCCGTTAAGAATATAAACACTTGCATTGCTGATCGGCTTTCCGATCGGCAATGAGGAAATGGAATCCGGGATATCATGCACGACGTGAGCTGTCGCAAACACCGTTCCCTCAGTCGGCCCGTAGCAATTAATCAGCTTACCAGGCCCCATGATCTCAAGCGCCTTTCTGACGTGAGGCACAGACGCGCGCTCACCCCCGAATAACACACAGCGAAGCCCCTTCAGCCACTCCTCTCCCGCATCGGTGAGAAGATTAAAAAGTGCGGTTGTCGCAAACATGACATTGACATTCTCCTGCCGGATCAGATCAGTGAGCCGTTCTGTATCAAGCAGTGTATGTTCATCTGCGATAATGAGCCGTGCCGCATTCAGTATTGATGCGTAGAAATCAAAGGTAAATGCGTCAAAGGCGTAATTGGAAACAGATAAGAACGTATCTTTTTCAGAAAATGCCATGTAATCTACATGCTTGACCAATCCTTGAATATTGGCATGAGTGGTGATATTGCCCTTCGGCTTTCCGGTTGTGCCGGATGTATACATAATATACGCCGGATCATCGGGATCAATTGCGGCTGCAGGATCGCTTGCCTGTTCCTCAAACCGTGCTTGATCATCGATGATGAGTGTTGTTCCTGTATACGGCAGCTGAGCCGCTTTTTCTTTCATCTCCTGATGTGTCAGCAGACAGGCTGCCGCACTGTCAGCCAGCATATACGAGATTCGGTCTTCCGGCAGCTTCGGATCAACCGGCAGATAAGCCGCTCCCGCTTTTAATACGCCGAGAATGCCGATCACCAGTTCAAGCGAGCGCTTCGTGTACAACGCGACAACGGAGCCTTTGCCCGCACCTTGCTTTTGCAAACGGCGCGCAAGACGGTTCGCTTCCTCATCTAATTCACGGTAGGAAAGAGTCTGGCCGGAATACGTAAGCGCCGGCGCATCAGGATTTACATTCACCGCTTCCTTGAACCAATCCGTCAGAGGCTTCGCCTGATGAGTCTGAGCCGGCGGGTTTAAGCCGGTAAGCAGAAGCTCTCTTTCCTTTTCATCAACAAGTCTGATCGTATTGACAGGCTGATCCGGCTTCTGGATGAGCTGCTGAATCGCTGTGAGAAGCTGAGATTTTAAGCGCAGGATAAACGCCTCATCAAACACATTCCCGTTATAGGCAAGCTTAATCAGCATCTCATCACCTGGAGAAGCCAACAGGTTGAGATCATAATTCGATTTCTCAAAAACGTGTACATCCTCCATATCAAAGCCGTTTTCACTGTTCTCTTCATTTTTTGCATCCTGAAGCGGATAATTTTCAAACACAATGATGTGGTCAATCAGCTTTGGCTGATCGGCTTGGCTTTGGATGTCATAGAGCGGCACATATTGATGCGGCTCAGACTGCAGCGATTGCTCCTGCAGCTGCTTGAGCAAGCCGGTAAATGTGGTATCCCCAGACAGCTTCACCCGCCTCGGAACAGCATTGATAAACAGCCCGACCATATGTTCAACGCCTTTGATTTCTGCGGGACGCCCGGAAACGACTGTGCCGAAGATCAAATCGCCGGACTGCTGGTAGCGGCTGATTAATACACTCCAAACCGCCTGCAGCGCCGTACTCAAAGTGGTATGCTGCGATTTTGCAAGCTCGGTAAATGCTTTTGTTTCCTCCTCCGGCAGTGAGAAGAGCAGCTCATTCGGCTCATAGCCGTCCTTTTGTTTCTTTCTTTGCTCCGCAAATGTCGTTTGTCCTTCAAAATCTTCTAAGTACCCGCGCCAGTAATGCAGTGATGCTTGTTTATCCTGCTTTTCAAGCCACTTGATATAGTCTTTATACGGTTTGACCGGCGGCAGGCTGTACGGCTTTTGTTCGCGCAGGGCATTGTATACCTTAAACAGATCCTGCACGACGATGCCGAAGCACCAGCCGTCCAAAATGATGTGGTGGTAGCTCCACACCCATTCAAAGCTTTCTTCCGATTTTTTAAAAATGGCTGCCCGCATCGGAATATCCCGCGTCAAATCAAAGCCCTTGATCTTATCCTGTTCTTTGTATTCATTGATTTTGGCTGTTTGCTCGCTGTCCGTTACATGTGTCAGATCGATTTCTTCTATCTGAAACTGCCGTTTTTTCAATACGACTTGGACCGGCCTTTTTACTTTTTCGTGAATGAACACGGTACGAAATACATCGTACCGGTCCATAATCACATTCATGCTTTCTTCAAGGCATTTGATATTCAAGCTGCCTTTTACTTTCATTGTCATTTGTTCGATGTAAAAACTTTGGCCGGGATTCAGGAGAGTATGAAACAGCATTCCCTCCTGCATCGGCGACAAATAATACATGTCCTGAACTTGATCTTTTTTGAACTGGCTCATCTGCTCCGCTCCCCCCTTCTGTGATCTGTTTTTGTCACGTTAAATTCTCCTCAAGCATGTCAAAGATGTCTCCCATTTCATCCATCTCAAGATCCTGCGCGCTGAAATCGCTCGGCGTAAATTCTTTCTCCTCTTTGGCCGTGCAATGGCGGATGATCATTAAGAGATTGTCTTTAAACCGCTGCATCTGTGTTTCGACGGTGCTTCTTTCATATTCTTCCTGATTGTATGAGCAAGAAATGACGAAGCGGCCGCCTGTAACCATCCCGCTGAAGCTCAGTGCGTATAACGCCTCTGACTCTTCGCTGACTTGACGTCCCATATCGTATGGAGACGGCTCAAACCATTCCGTTTTCACTTCATTGTCAAACTGCCCCAAGTAGTTAAAACTGATTTCAGGCGTGACGCCTCTTTCTGTTTTATCGGATGACAGATACCGGAGAATCCCGTATCCTACACCTTTATCAGGAACGCGCCGCACCGTCTCTTTTACCGTTTTAATGACGGAAGAGACGCCGTCTTCCTTGCTGATCTGCAGAATCAAAGGATATTGGGCCGTAAACCAGCCGACCGTCCGTGAAATATTGACATTCGGTATGATTTCTTCCCGGCCGTGTCCTTCTAAGTTGATGCCGACTTTGCCGTTTTCCGTCCATTCACCGATCGTTAAGCCGAGCGCGCTGAGCAGAATGTCGTTGATTTCCGTTCCGTACGGATGATGAACATCTGTGAGCAGCTGCGCCGTTTCTTCCTCAGTCAATTCACATTTCACGGCCGCCGTATGTTTGACGAGCCGTTTGTTCGGATCATGATCTTTCGGCAGCGGCTGGAGTTCTTCCGCATCTGCCTGCGCCCAATAATCCGCCTGCTTTTTCAGCTCTTCTGATTGCGCAAATGTGTTCAGCGCCTCCGCCCAATCTTTAAAGGAGTGGGTTTTCTGCGGGAAGACGATGCTGTTTTGCTGCTGCGCCTGTTTATAACCTGAAGCGAAATCCTCAAGCAGAATTCTCCATGAAACCCCGTCCACGACGAGATGGTGAATCGCGATTAACAGATGATCGCCTAGTTCTGTCCGGTATTGCTCCGCTTTTAACAGCGGACCGTTCTCCAGATCCAGACTTCCCTGAAGATGATCGGCAAGCCGCTGAATCTGGCTTTTCAGCATATCCTCGTCAGTTCCGTACAGATCAACGATGTCAAAGCTTGCCTTGCATTCTGTGACAGGGAGGTATGTCTGAATGATGCCTTCCCTTTCTTCACGGTAAACCATGCGGAGCGCATCATGGTGTTCAATCAATGCTTGCAGGGTTTTTTCCACCAGGTCCGGATCAAAGCCGTCTTTCGCGTGAAGCATGACGGATTGGTTCCAGTGGTGTTTGTCGGTAAAGTTTCGTTCAAAGAACCAGCGCTGGATCGGCGTTAACTCCGCTTCGCCTTCGACAGGTCCCTGGTCGGCCTGCTTGCCTTCCGTCCGCTCCACATAAGAGACGAGCTCTTCGATGGTCGGATGCTGGAAGAGATCCTTCATCTCCAGCTTGTAGCCATGCTGGTTCAGACGGCTCGCCATTTGGATGCCTTTGATCGAATCGCCGCCGAGCGTGAAGAAATTATCGCTTACGCCGATCTGGTCAAGACCGAGCACTTCCTGCCAAATGTCAGAAAGCAGCGTCTCCATCTCCGTTTCCGGCGCTTTGTAAGCGGCGCTTCCCGCTTCAATGTCCGGTGCCGGCAGGGCTTTTTTGTCAATCTTTCCGTTTGCGGTGACCGGAAGCTCGTCCATCTCCACCCAGAACGCCGGCACCATGTAGTCAGGCAGCGTGTCTTTCAGCGCGGATTTGAGCGCTTCAATATCGTCCTGCCGAGGCGCGACATAGGCGCAAAGCGCGGTATTGCCCGCTTTGTCTTCCACGGCCGTCACCGCTGCGTCGTGAACGTCCGCAAGCTGGGCGAGGCGGACTTCGATTTCTGAAAGCTCGATCCGGTAGCCCCTCACTTTGACCTGCTGGTCGATACGGCCGATGTATTCAATGCCGCACTGCGCGTTCCATTTGACGAGGTCGCCGGTCCGGTACATGCGCTCGCCGGGCACGAACGGATCTGCGGTAAACCGCTTCGCCGTTTCTTCTTCACGGTTCAGGTATCCGCGCGCCAGACCGCGGCCGGCCACACACAATTCACCGGCAATGCCTTCCGGCTGCACCTGATCGCCGTCGCCGAGAATATAAACTCTCGTATTGGCAATCGCCCGTCCGATCGAAAGCGATCCTTCCTCCGGATTGATGACGCCGCTTGTCGCGACGACGGTGTTTTCCGTCGGTCCGTAGTTGTTGACGATCGTGTACGGCTGTTTCACCGCCCGCTTCAGCTTGTCGCCGCCGACGAGAAGCATGCGGAGAGAGGTATTTTCCAGCTCCATAAATTGTTCGGCCAGCTGCGTCGGCAGGAAGGTGATGGTCACGCCGTTCTCCTCGAAATAGTGATTTAAGCGGGTGATATCCAGCCGGATCGCTTCGTCAATGACGTGAAGCTCCGCGCCGATGGTCCATGCCGGGAACATTTCCCAGATGGAGGCGTCAAAACCGAAGCCCGCGTATTTGGCGCTTTTATCATCCGCCGTCATGGCGAATGCGTCGTGATGCCAGAAGCACAGGTTCACCAGCGCATGGTGTTCGACCATGACACCCTTCGGCTGCCCGGTCGTTCCTGACGTGTAAATCATATAAGCGAGATGATCCGCCGTTGTTTCCGTCTGCGGGTTCGCTTCATCGTTTTCATCAAGCGGCAGGCTCAGAATGGAGCGTCCGCCGTCAAGCAGAATCGTTTCTCCGTTGTAGCTTTCCGGTACGTCCAGCGCTTCCTGTGTGAGAAGGAGCTTGGCGCCGCTGTCCTGCAGAATGTAGCTGATGCGCTCTTCCGGGTAGTCGGGGTCAATCGGCACAAATGCCGCGCCCGCTTTCAGGACGCCGAGTACACCCGCGGCCATTTCCAAGGACGGTTTCGTCAAAATGCCGACACGTTTGTCAGCCGTGACGCCGCAGTCCATGAGAATGCGTGCGATGCGGTTCGCCCTTGCGTTCAGCTCGCCGTACGTCCATTTCGCGCCGTTGTATGCCGCGGCCGGCCGGTTCGCGTAGCGGGCGGCCGTTTCTTCAAAGAGACGGTGAACCGTTTTGTCCCGCGGCACAGAAATTGTTTTTCCTTTCCATGCATCAAGGAGAGCTTGTTTTTCAGCATCGCTGATCAGTGAAATCTCAGGCAGCTTTCTGTCCGGGCTTTCTGCCGCTTGCTTCAGAATCCGCAGGAACCCGGCGCTCCACTTTTCAATTGTTTCTTTTTTAAACAGATCAGCCGCATATTCAAACTGAAGGCCGAGGCCTTCTTGATCCGTAAACCCGCCGAGTGTCAGATCGAATTTCGCCGTGCCTTGGTTCGACTCATACGGAGTGATGCGCAGGTTCTCCAGTTCCAGTGTTTCTTTATCCGGATCTTCTGTCGTCACCATCACCTGGAACAACGGGTTGCGGCTCATGTCTCTCGGCAGGTCAAGCTTTCCGATCAGATCCTCAAACGGATAATCCTGATGCGCCAGCGCGTCGAGATTGGTTTGTTTCACCTGTTCGAGCAGCCCGGCGAAGGTTTGCTCTTTGCGCGTTTCATTGCGAAGCGCAAGCGTATTGACAAACATCCCCGGCATTTCCTGAACTTCGGCGCTCGTTCTTCCGGCGGTCACCGAGCCGATAATGATGTCGCGCTGCCCCGTGATTTTGCTCAAAAAGACATGGAACGCGGCGTGAAGCACCATATGAAGAGTCGCTCCCGATGATTCCATTAATTCACGCACCGCTTTTTCCGTTTCACACCCCGCTCTGAAACGGACGGATTGTCCTTTAAAACTTTGGACCGGCGGACGGGGGAAATCGGTCGGCAGATTCAATTCAGGAAGCTCGCCGGAAAATGCGGAGAGCCAATAACGCTCATTGTCTTTCATCCGTTCGGCCTGCTCAGGTTCATTCTGCCAGACGGCGAAGTCTTTATAGTGCAGGTTCGGCGACGGCAGACTTCCCCCTTTATAAAGGTGAGCGAGCTCTTTGACCAGCATGCTTCTGGACACGCCGTCGGCAATAATATGATGCATATCCAGCAGCAGCAGATGTTTCTTTTCATTCAGTCTGACAAGAGCGGTCCGAATGAGCGGAGCCGCGCTCAGATCAAACGGCTTAATGAATGCCTGAATGATAAGATCCGCTTTCTCCTCGTCCGCTGCTTCAAAGATGTGCAGGTCGATGTCAGCCTGTTCTGCGATCTGCTGCATCGGGCGGCCGTTTTGATCGATAAAGGACGTCCGCAAAGACTCGTGGCGATTGATCATCTGATTGAGGGCTTCCTGAAGCCTTGAAATATTGACTTCTCCTTCCATCAGAAGAACGGACGGCATATTATAGCTGATTGTCTCCCGGTCAAGCTGGTTCAGGACGTACATCCGTTTTTGGGCGGATGATAACGGGTACGCGTCTGCACTGTCTGCCGGTGTGATCACCCGATATCCCTCAGATACCGCCGATTTTTCGATATATGCGGCAAGCAGGCGGACAGTCGGCTGTTCGAACAGCGCTTTTAACGGAACCGTTTTGTCCAGTTCAGCCTGAATATTGGCGAGGAGCATCATGCCTTTTAAAGAGTGCCCGCCGTAATCGAAGAAATTATCGTCGATGCCGAGCGTATCCGTACCGAGTGTCTGTTTCCAAATGCGGCACAGCTTTTCCTCCAATTCCGTTTCCGGCAAGGCTGAAACTGTTTGCGCCGTTTGGCTGACGCCCGGTTTCGGCAGGGCGTTTTTATCAGTTTTTCCGTTGGCTGTGAGCGGAATGCGGTCTACCTGCACGAAATAGGCCGGAAGCATATGAGACGGCAGTGTTTCGGAAAGCTGTTTACGAAGCTCAGAGCCTTTCAGCTCGCTGCCGGCTTTATAGTACGCGCACAGTTCCGGCAGCCCGCCTTCGCTGACTGCGAGAACGACCGCCTCCTGAATGCCGTTTACGCTTAACAGCACGGTTTCAATCTCTTTTAATTCAATGCGGTAGCCCCGGATTTTCACCTGATCATCCGCACGGCCGATAAATTCAATCGTCCCGTCAGGAAGCCTGCGGACGACATCTCCCGTTTTGTACATCAGGCTGTCCGGTGAAAAAGGATTTGAGAGAAATTTCTCCGCCGTCAGCTGCGGACGGTGAAGATATCCTCTTGCAAGCCCCTTCCCGGTAATATAAAGCTCGCCGCTTGCGCCCGGAGGAACGAGCTGCATTGCTCCGTCCAATACAAGCGCGCCGGTATTCGCGATCGGGCGGCCGATGACGGGACGCTGCTCATATTGATCAAGGCGCTCCATATTGATCCGTCCGGCAATGGCGCCGATCGTCGTTTCCGTCGGCCCGTAGTGATTGATGAAGTCGGTATGGGCGTATACGTCATGAAACTTGCGGACATCGGACGTGATGATCTTTTCTCCGCCGAGCACCACTAAACGAAGCGGGCTGAAACGGCGTTCTGCCGCAAAACGGGCTGTATTGACGATCATATGGAACAATGACGGCGTCAGTTTCATATACGTAATGCCGTTTTTCTGTATATACTCACCAAGCTGATCAGGCGCGGTGTACGTCTCTTTCGGCACAATGTGCAGCTCGCCGCCCGCCTGAAGAATAGGGAATATAGCCGTATAGCCGAGATCAAATGCGTAAGAAGACAGCAGCACGGATTTGTCAGCTTCGGTCAAACCGGCTTCACGGCTGAACCATGTGACATAATTGATTAGATTGCGGTGCTCCAGCTGGACGCCTTTCGGTTTGCCCGTTGTTCCCGAAGTATAAATGATATATGCAAGCTGGTCGGCGCCGGGCTTCGTTTCAAGCCGGTCGGCGCTTTCGTTCTGCCATTCTCCGTCTTCCATTACGACCGTTTTTCCTTTATAAACGGCGGCCGCGGTCATGTTTCTCTCATTGACGACCAGAAGCTTCGTTCCGCTGTCTTCGAGAGAGTAGCGGATTCTCTCTTCAGGAGTCTCCGGATCAATCGGGAGAAATGCCGCTCCGGCTTTCATGACGCCGAGAATCGCGGTAATCAAGTCGGCCGAACGATCCATCATAATGGCCACGATGTCCTCACTGCCCGTTCCGCAAGCCTGAAGGTGGCGGGCAAACCGGTTCGAGCGTTCATCAAGCTCACGATATGTCAGACTTGTTCCGCCCGCAACCGCCGTGAGATCAGGCGTTTTTTGCGCTTGCCGTTCAAACAGCGAAACAAAAGTGCCCTCAGGCAGATCCGCTTCCGTACGTTTTTCATCAGAAAGGAGCGCTTCCCGTTCAGGAGCGGACAGCAGGCTTGCGTCGGCCAGCTGAATATCCGGATTTTCAGCGCAGGCTTTAATCAGATTGACAAAATGAGCACTCCAGCGGCGGATGGTTTCGTCCGCAAATAAGGCTTTCACGTAATCAAAGCTCAATCCGACCTCTTCTCCGCGTTCAGCCGCTTCTAAGGAAAGATCAAATTTAGCGACATGATGATGCATGGAGTATGAAGAAATCTCCAAATCTCCGAGCCGCAGGGCCGGGATCTCCATGTTCTGCATATTAAATAACACGCTGAACAGCGGACTCCGGCTTGTGTCCCTCATTAACGGCAGTTTTTCAATTAATTCTTCAAGCGGATAGCTTTGATGCTCAAAAGCTTGAAGGCTCGCTGTTTTCACCTCATCCAGAAATTGTTTGAACGTTTTTTTGCCGGCAGGATGCGACCGAAGCGCAACTGTGTTGACAAACATGCCCGGCACGTCTTGGAGATCAGGATGCTGTCTACCGGCCGCCGGAGACCCGACTATGATGTCTTCCTGCCCCGAATATTTGGACAGCAGCACTTGAAAAGCGGCTAACAAGAACATGT
This sequence comes from Bacillus sp. LR--39, assembly GCF_053613335.1. Taxonomy (NCBI): domain Bacteria; kingdom Bacillati; phylum Bacillota; class Bacilli; order Caryophanales; family Bacillaceae; genus Bacillus; species Bacillus sp. LR--39. The sequence goes on from NZ_JBSIOT010000003.1 coordinate 230,448, forward strand.
ACATCGTCGTATCCGTATCAGCCAGCAGCTTCTTAATCTGCGCCGTCACCTGTTTATCAAGCCCGAAGATGACGCGTTCCCCTTCAAAACTGCGCTCGGCAGGACGCGGGAAATCAAGCGGCAGATCCAGCACCGGCAGATCGCCTTTGAACGTCTCAAGCCAGTAGGCTTCGTGCTGATCGAGATTTGCTTTTTCACGCTGCCAGACTGAAAAATCCTTATAATGAATCTTTGGCAGCGCAAGCTCCGTGCCTTGATAAAGCTTCGCAAGATCACCGATGAAAATGCCCATTGAGCTTCCGTCCGTAATAATGTGGTGCATGTCAATCAGCAGAAGATGCCGGTCTTCTTCAAGCCGGATCAGCTTCGAACGGACAAGCGGCGCGCGGTTGAGCGCAAACGGTCTGATAAAGGCTTTTGTCAGCTCTTCTGCATCTTCTTCCCGGCCCTCGGCGGTTTCAAGCTCAAACGACACATTTTTATGAATGGTCTGCACGACTTCTCCATCTGCCATGTCAAACGACGTACGCAGTGTCTCATGACGGTTGATTAATGCCTGCATGGCCTCCTCAAGACGCTTTTTGTCTACTGATCCTTCCAGCAGAAGTACAGCAGGGACGTTGTAGCTCGTGCTGGCCTGTCCGAGCTGATTAAGGATATACATCCTGCGCTGTGCTGAGGAAACAGGATAATGCTTCTGATAAGGCGCTTGTCGGATCGGTTCAAACTGCTGCTCCTCCTCGCTCTCATGCTGCAAATAATGCGCAAGCTCCTGAATGGTCGGCTTTTCAAATAACACTTTAATCGGCACTTCTTTTTGAAAGTGCTCCTGAATTTTAGCGGTCATCATCATGGCTTTTAAAGAATGTCCGCCAATCGTGAAGAAATTGTCAGTCACACCCGCTTTTACACCGAGAATGCCTTCCCAAATGTCCGCGAGTTTCTGCTCCGCTTCCGTTTTCGGCGCTACGTATTCTTTTTGAACAGCTTCAGCCTGAGGCTCAGGCAGCGCTTTTTTATCAATCTTTCCGTTCGCCGTCAGCGGAAACTGATTCATCTGGATGAAGTGCGCCGGAATCATGTATTCCGGAAGTGATTCCGAAAGCGTTTTGCGCAGGTCTTCCGGCGAAAGGGCTTGGTCTGCGGTAAAGTAAGCGCAGATTTCATTTTCATCCGCTTTATTTTTCCGGATCACAGCCGCAGATTCCGTCACATTCTCCGCCTGGCTGATTTTCGCCTCGATTTCGCCGAGCTCGATTCTGAAACCGCGGACCTTTACTTGGTTGTCAATTCTGCCGAGAAACTCGATCGTGCCGTCCGGAAGCCACTTCGCCAAGTCCCCCGTCCGGTATATCATTTCATCCGGTCTGAACGGATCGCGTAAAAACTGCTTCTCCGTTAATTCAGGCAGATTCACATAGCCTCTTGCCACTCCGCTTCCGCCGACGCACAGCTCACCGGGCGCGCCGATCGGCTGGAGGCTGCGGTTTTCATCCATAATGTACGCAGTGGAATTTCCTATCGGCTTCCCGATCGGGATCGAGCCGTCGTAGTCCTGATCAATGAGAAAACTCGTCGAAAACGTCGTATTCTCCGTCGGCCCGTAGCCGTTCCAAAGCGACAGCTCCGGTGATGCCTTCCTCACTTTGCTGACGATATGCGGCACAAGCGCATCACCGCCGATGATGAGGTGCCGGAGCGTGTTAAACATGCCGGCATCCTTTTGGGCAAGCTGATTAAACAGCGGAGACGTCAGCCACATGGTCGTGATCCGCTGCTCTTTCAGAAATTGGGCGAATTGTCCGGCGTCAAGCAGCGTCTCTTTTTTCACCGGATGCAATGACGCTCCGTTCAGCAATGCGCCGAAGACTTCGAAGGTTCCGGCATCAAAGCTGACGGCTCCCGTTTGCGCCATCCGGTCTTCTTCATGAACCGGCACGTAATTCGAATGTTTGACGAGCCTGATGATATTTCTGTGTTCAATCATGACGCCTTTCGGTTTGCCGGTCGATCCGGATGTATACATGATATACGCCAAGTCGTTGCCGCCAGCGGGGAGATTCAAGTCTGTTCCGCTTACCGTTTCATCCGCGCTTTCATCCAGCATGACGACCGGGACTTGCAATGCGCCCGCTTGTTCTTGATATGCCTGAACTGTCAGCACGAGCCGAATCGAGCTGTCTTCCGCCATAAAGCGGAGACGGTCCTCCGGAAAAGCCGGATCAATCGGCACATATGCGCCGCCTGCTTTTAGGACGGCAAGCATTCCTACAACGGTTTCCGCAGACCGGTCGTTCATAATAGCGGCGGTCCGGCCTTTTTCCAGCCCGCTCTTCACAAGGTGTCTCGCCAGGCGGTTGGCCGCTTCGTTCACTTCACGGTAGGTCCATTCGCGTCCCGCTTCTTTTATCGCGATACTTGCAGGCGTCCGGTTTGCCTGTGCTTCAAACAAACGGTGAACGGCCTCCTCTTCCGGAAGCGCCGTTTTCGTATCATTGAATACCTCAACAATCTGCCGCTCTTCTTCACCTGAAACAAGGCCGAGTTCCCGCACGGGCGCGTCAGGCGTTCCGACCGCCGCTTTCATCATGCGGGTCAGATGATGCGCCGTTCGTTCGATGGCATCATGGGCGAAAGCCGCTCCGTTGTATTTGATTTTGACAGTCCACGTTTTTCCCGGATACACGATGAGATTGAAATCAAAGCTCGTCTGCTCAAAAGCATGTTCAACTTTAATGGAAAATCCGAGTCTTTCCTCCATGCCCCCGTTTTCCAGCTCTTTGTCCAGCGGATAGTTTTCAAACGCGACCAAATGATTTAAGAGGCTGCCGTCCAGGGCGGAGCGCTTTTGAATGTCATAGAGCGGCACATAATCATAGCGCTCGGCTTCCACGGCGTTTTTCTGAACTGCCGCCATCACGTCCGAAAAGGCTGCACCTTTGTCAATCTTGATTCTGACGGGAATCGTATTGATGAACAGCCCCGCCATCGTTTCTATGCCGTTGATTTCTGAAGGACGGCCTGATACAACGGTGCCGAACACCACATCGTCTGTATAGTTGTATTTGCTGAGCACCGCACCCCAAACGGCCTGAAACAGGTTAGGCCCCGTGACTTGATGCCGGTTGGCGGTCTGCTGAATCTGTGCGACCAGCTCTTCATCCCAGACAAAAGAATATTCTTCATTTTGGTAGTCTTTCTTTTCTGCTGCCAGACGGCCCGGGAGCAGGCTCGGCTGTTCGAAATCCGCCAGGCGGCTGCTCCAATATTGTTCCGCCTCCTCATAATCCCGGCCTCCGAGCCATTTGATATAGTCAGAGTAAGGTTTGCCCTGACTTCCCCCGGCGGGCCGGCCGGCACGAAGCGCTTCATAGTTTTGAAACAGGCTTTTCATCAAAACGCCCATACTCCAGCCGTCCATGACGATATGATGATTGCTCCAGACGAGATACAGCTCCTTCTCACTGAGTCTGAACACCGCCGCTTTAAAGAGAATATCCTTCGCCAGATGAAAGCCCTGCTGCTGCACGCCGCGTTTATAGCGTTCAATATATTCGGTTTGGCGCGCTTCATCTAATTGACTGATATCTTCATAGTGCACCTTCGTCTTCCGCTCCGCCAATACGACTTGGCGCGGTTTTTGAAGCTGCTGGTGCACGAATACCGTACGCAGGATGTCATATGTCCGGATCAGCTCATTGACGCTTTTTTCAAAAAGCTCCAGCTGAAAGCTTCCGTGAATCCTAAGCTCTAATTGTGTGAAGTAGGAGGAAGAATGCGGATCAAGCAGCGCATGATACAGCATTCCCTCCTGCATCGGTGTGAGTGCATACACCTTTTGAATTGATTTTTTGCTCATATGTCACCTCTGTCTTTTCTGTTAGAGAATTTCCATTAATTTATCAAGTTCATCAAGCGTCAGATCATCATCGCCAAGATCACTAGGCGTAAGCTCAGGTCCGTCTTGGGCCAGGCAGTGATCTATGATTTTCAAGAGGTGCCCTTTAAAGCTGTCACTGAACGATTGAATGGTTTTTTCATGAAATTCGAGAGAATGATAGGCAAACGTCATCGTCATCTGCCCATTTTCTATAAATCCGACAATATCAAGCGCATTCGGCTTCTCTGTGTCAGGGCTCAGCGATTGTCCTGACGGCATCCCGGATCTTGTAAATAAGCCGGAATCCGACATCTCATTAAACTGGCCTAAGTAGTTAAAGCTGATATCCGGATCAATCTCAAATGAAAGATTCTCTTTATGCTCGGGCGCCGTTACATAACGCAGAATGCCGTAGCCGACTCCTTTGTTCGGGATGTGTCTGATGTCTTCTTTCATTTGTTTCAGCTGATATGAAAGATCGTCGGCGTGCTTCATCTCAAGGATCATCGGATACATGCTCGTAAACCATCCGACCGTCCGGGTGATATTCAAGCCGTCAAGAATGTCTTCGCGCCCGTGGCCTTCCAAATGAACGCCGATCGTGTCTTCACCCGTCCACTCTTTCAGCGCCAGTCCGAGCGCCGTGAGCAGGATGTCGTTCATTTCGGTGTGATAGGCTTCATGTACGTTTGTCGTCAGCTGTTCAGTTTGTTCAGGCGTCAGAGAGAAGCTGACCGTTCTCGTATGTTTCATGCGCTGATCACCAGACTGCCTGTCTTTCGGAAGCTGAGTGCATACCTCTTTTTCCTCAAGCTCTCTCCAGTAATCCGCTTCTTTCAGAAACGCCTTCGTATTTGCGTATTCTTTGATTCTCTCAGCAAATTCGGCGAATGAATGTGTTTTCGGCGGCAGCGCTGGTTCATTGCCTTGCTTCAGCTGCGTATAAACGGACGTGAAGTCCTCCAGTAAAATCCGCCAAGATACACCATCCACGACCAAGTGATGGATTGCGAGAAGAAGGTGGTCTCCATCTTCAGCCCGGAAGAGCCCGGCTTTCAGCAGATGTCCTGTTTCCAGTGAAATACTGCTTTGAAGACGGTCTGCTTCCCTTTCGATACGGTCCTCATGGTCTTCAGCAGGTCCGTTCAGCTCAAAGACGTTCAGTTCAACAGACACATCCTCAAGTCCTCTGTAATACGGTTTTTGTTCACGATAAATCATCCGGAGCGCATCATGGTGCACCGTCAGGACATGTAATGTTTTTTCTGTTATCTCCGGATCAAAGCCGTCTTTCGCGTGAAGCATGACGGATTGGTTCCAGTGGTGTTTGTCGGTGAAGTTTTTCTCAAAGAACCAGCGCTGGATCGGCGTTAACTCCGCTTCGCCTTCGACAGGTCCCTGGTCGGCCTGCTTGCCTTCCGTTCGCTCCACATAGGAGACGAGCTCTTCAATGGTCGGGTGCTGGAAGAGGTCTTTCATCTCCAGCTTGTAGCCGTGCTGGTTCAGACGGCTTGCCATTTGGATGCCTTTGATCGAGTCCCCGCCGAGCGTGAAGAAATTATCGCTTACGCCGATCTGGTCAAGACCGAGCACTTCCTGCCAAATGTCAGAAAGCAGCGTCTCCATCTCCGTTTCCGGCGCTTTGTAAGCGGCGCTTCCCGCTTCAATGTCCGGTGCCGGCAGGGCTTTTTTGTCAATCTTTCCGTTTGCGGTGACCGGAAGCTCGTCCATCTCCACCCAGAACGCCGGCACCATGTAGTCAGGCAGCGTGTCTTTCAGCGCGGCTTTGAGCGCTTCAATATCGTCCTGCCGAGGCGCGACATAGGCGCAAAGCGCGGTATTGCCCGCTTTGTCTTCCACGGCCGTCACCGCTGCGTCATGAACGTCCGCAAGCTGGGCGAGGCGGACTTCGATTTCTGAAAGCTCGATCCGGTAGCCCCGCACTTTGACCTGCTGGTCGATACGGCCGATGTATTCGATGCCGCACTGCGCGTTCCATTTGACGAGGTCGCCGGTCCGGTACATGCGCTCGCCGGGCACGAACGGATCTGCGGTAAACCGCTTCGCCGTTTCTTCCTCACGGTTCAGGTATCCGCGCGCAAGACCGCGGCCGGCCACACACAATTCACCGGCAATGCCTTCCGGCTGCACCTGATCGCCGTCCCCGAGAATATAAACTCTCGTATTGGCAATCGCCCGTCCGATCGAAAGCGATCCTTCCTCCGGATTGATGACGCCGCTTGTCGCGACGACGGTGTTTTCCGTCGGGCCGTAGTTGTTGACGATCGTGTACGGCTGTTTCACCGCCCGCTTCAGCTTGTCACCGCCGACGAGAAGCATACGGAGAGAGGTATTTTCCAGCTCCATAAATTGTTCGGCCAGCTGCGTCGGCAGGAAGGTGATGGTCACGCCGTTCTCCTCGAAATAGTGATTTAAGCGGGTGATATCCAGCCGGATCGCTTCGTCAATGACGTGAAGCTCCGCGCCGATGGTCCATGTCGGGAACATTTCCCAGATGGAGGCGTCAAAACCGAAGCCCGCGTATTTGGCGCTTTTATCATCCGCCGTCATGGCGAATGCGTCGTGATGCCAGAAGCACAGGTTCACCAGCGCATGGTGTTCGACCATGACACCCTTCGGCTGTCCGGTCGTTCCTGACGTGTAAATCATATAAGCGAGATGATCCGCCGTTGTTTCCGTCTGCGGGTTCGCTTCATCGTTTTCATCAAGCGGCAGGCTCAGAATGGAGCGTCCGCCGTCAAGCAGAATCGTTTCTCCTTTGTAGCTTTCCGGCACGTCCAGCGCTTCCTGTGTGAGAAGAAGCTTGGCGCCGCTGTCCTGCAGGATGTAGCTGATGCGCTCTTCCGGGTAGTCGGGGTCAATCGGCACAAATGCCGCGCCCGCTTTCAAGACGCCGAGTACGCCCGCGGCCATTTCCAAGGACGGTTTCGTCAAAATGCCGACACGTTCGTCAGCCGTGACGCCGCAGTCCATGAGAATGCGTGCGATGCGGTTCGCCCTTGCGTTCAGCTCGCCGTACGTCCACTTCGCGCCGTTGTATGCCGCGGCCGGCCGGTTCGCGTGGCGGGCGGCCGTTTCCTCAAAGAGACGGTGAACCGTTTTGTCCCGCGGCACAGAAATTGTTTTTCCTTTCCATGCGTCAAGGAGGGCTTGTTTTTCTGTTTTATTCACCAATGAAAGCCCAGAAAGCTTCGCAGCCGGATTTTCCGCTGCTGCTTCTAACAGTTGAAGCCAGTAATGCTTCCATGTCTCTGCCGTTTCCGGTTTAAACAGCGCGGTGTTATATTCAAGCACAAACGTTAAGCCTTCGTCTGTGTCCTCAGCCGTCATTGTCAGGTCAAACTTGGCTGTTTTTCTGTCAAACGGATGGTGCTTCAGCTCAATTCCTTCCATGACCAGATCTTCCGCATTTGCATTTTGCATTGAAAATACTGCATCAAACAGCGGATTTCTGCTCGTATCACGCTGCACCTCAACCTTTTGCAGAAGGTCTTCAAGCGGATAATCCTGCGCGTCAAATGCATGTAAAGCGGTTTGTTTCACTTCTTTAAGATAGTCCGTGAACGTTTTGTCCGCTTCCGGATACGTACGAAGCGCGAGTGTATTCACAAAAACACCGATGACGTTTGCGAGATCCGCATGTGACCGTCCCGCAACCGGCGAACCGACAATGATGTCATGCTGTCCGCTCAGTTTTGAGAGAAAGGCGCTGTATGACGCCAGCAGCACCATGTACATGGTAGAATCTGTTTGTTTCGCAAGACTGCGAAGAGCCGACGTCTGTTCCCCAGTCAGAGAAAAGACCAGCTTGTCTCCTTCAAAGGTTTGCACGGCCGGACGGCTGTAATCAGCCGGCAGCGTCAATACCGGAAGCTCGCCGTCAAGCTCCCGAAGCCAATGCTCCTCCTGCTTGCGGTACTGCTCTGATTGAATAAATTTCTGCTGCCATACCGCATAGTCTTTATAATGGATCCGCAGCGGATCAAGCGTTTCGCCGCCATACAAGCGGGACAGTTCATCTATCAGCACGCCGACTGAAGCGCCGTCCGAAATGATATGGTGCATATCAAACAGCAACAGGTGGTCATGTTCAGCCAGCTTGACCAGTCCCGTTCTGACGAGAGGAAGCTGATCCAGGCGGAACGGCCGGATAAAGCTCTGAATAATCCGTTCAGCATCTTCTTCAGAGGCTTCATAATATTCCATGTCGATATCAGCTTCCGCCCATATGCGCTGAACCGTTTCTCCATCCTTTATGTCAAATGTCGTTCTGAAGGCTTCATGGCGTTCTGTCAGCTGTTTCATGACGGATTTCAGCTTTTCTGCATCAAGCTTTCCTTTTAAGCGGAGCACAGACGGCATGTTATAGCTTGTTTCAGCGCCTTCCAGCTGCTGAAGCACAAACATCCGCTTCTGCGGTGAAGAAACCGGATACGTTTCCCGCTCGGCAGCCGGTGCGATGCTCTCTGCCGTTTTCCGCTCAGCCCCTTCAATCAGCTGCGCCAGCCCCGCAGCCGTCGGAGAAGTGAACAGATCCTTTAAGGTAAGCTGCACGCCGAATGTCTTCTGGATAAGGGCCAGCAGTTTCATCCCCGCTAACGAGTGGCCCCCGATCTCAAAGAACTGATCATGGACGCCGACCCGCTCCATTTGCAGCACCTCAGCCCAAATATCCGCCAGTTTTTGTTCTGTTTCATTGCGCGGCGCCGTATATGACACGGCATTCGCTGCGGTCACATCCGGCATCGGCAGCGCCCGCCTGTCGATTTTTCCGTTCCCTGTTAGAGGCAGTTCATCCAATTGAATAAAGACGGACGGAATCATATAAGCCGGAAGATCCTTCGCCGTATGCTCCCTCAGCTCCCGGGAAGAGATTTCCCTGAGGCCGACAACATACGCGCAAAGAAGTTTGTCACCCGCGCCCTGATCCACAGCGAGCACAATGCATTCCTGAATCTGGTCATGACTTTGAAGCTGATGCTCAATTTCGCCAAGCTCAATCCGCTGACCGCGGATTTTCACCTGATGGTCGATACGTCCGATAAACTCGATATCGCCATTCGGAAGCCATCTGGCCAAGTCGCCCGTTTTATACATCCGTTCACCTTCCTTAAACGGATGCTTTACAAATTTTTCTTCCGTCAGTTCAGGACGGTTGTAGTAGCCTTCTACGAGACCTTCACCGCTGACGCACAGCTCTCCCGCGATACCGGCCGGCTGAATGCGTCCGGCTGAGTTCATAATAAAGACTTCCGTATTGCTGACCGGTTTCCCGATCGGAACGGAGAGCGTATCCTCTTCAATGACATCCACTGGATGGTATGTCGCAAACACCGTGCTTTCCGACGGGCCGTACATATGAAGCAGTCTTCCTTTTCCGACTGCCGCCAGCGCCTTTTTGACATGTTCTACTGACGCTCTTTCGCCCCCGAACATGATTTTCCGAAGCGTCGTCAGACAGGACGGCTCCATATCAACAAGCAGGTGGAACAGGGCCGTCGTAATCATCAGAATGCTGACGTTCTCCCGTTTGATCACACGGGACAGACGTGACATATCCAGCACCGTATCTTTCGGGACGATCACAAGCTTTGCACCGTTTAACAGCGAACCGAACATATCAAACATAAAAGCGTCAAAGACGTAGTTTGACAGACCGAGCACTGTGTCCTCTTCAGAAACGGTCAAATAGTTCGTGTTCTTTACCGTTCGCAAAATGTTGGCATGTGTGACGATGTTTCCTTTCGGCGTTCCCGTCGTGCCAGATGTATAAGTGAGATTGGCAATCGTTTTGGAATCAAACGGCAATGCTGGATTGTGAGAGTCCTTTTCATAGCTCGCCTCATCATCAGCAAGCACAATGACGCCTTGAAAACCGGCCTTTTCCGCAAGCGGCTTGAGGCTTTGCTGAGTCATGAGCACATTCGCCCCGCTGTCACGGAAGAAATGCTGAATCCGCTGAACCGGATGCTCAGGATCAATCGGCACATAGGCGGACCCCGCTTTTAACACAGCCATAATGGAAACAATCATATCCATTGACCGTTCACACAGAACAGCCGCGGTTTTCCCGCCGCCTCCGACTGAAAGAATATGCCGCGCAAGCCTATTGGCGCGTTCATTCAGCTGCTGATACGACAGGGTTTCCCCTTCGAACTGAAGAGCCGTCCGGTCAGGGTTCTTTCGGGCCTGTTCTTCAAAGATCTGCACGATCGTTTGCTCTTTCGGGTACGCCGTGCGCTCCGGATTGACCCGCTGTAATTGAGTCAAAGCCTCCCGTTCAGAAAGCAGATCATATTCGCTGATTTTCACATCCGGCTGAGCTGCCGCGCTCTCCAGCAGACGGACATAGTGCGCAAGCATGCGATCCGCAGTTGAGCGCTTAAACAGCTTCGTGCAATAATCCAAATCAAGCGCAAGGCCTTCCGCTGTTTCCCGAGCCTGCATGGTCAGGTCGAATTTGGCGATATTGAAGTTTGTTTCATGAAGAGACAGCGTCAGATTACCGATCTCCGGAATACCGTCCGAAGCATTTTGCAGACTGAACATCGTGTCAAATATCGGATGCCTGCTCATATCCCGGGGCACGTTCAGCTCCTCGGTCAGCCACTCAAACGGATAATCCTGATGAGAAAACGCGTCCAGCACCTGCTTGCGCACATGACCTAACAAGCCGGCAAATGTCTGATCCTGCTTCACGGAGCTTCGCAGCGCAAGCGTGTTGACAAACATCCCGATAAGCCCCTCGGTATCAGAGTGATTTCTTCCCGCTGACGGTGTTCCCACGATGATGTCTTCCTGTCCTGAATACTTAGAAAGCAGCGTATAGTAAGCTGATAACAGCACCATGTAAAGGGTGGCTCCGTTTTTCTCGGCAAGCTTCTGCAGCCGTTCCCGCAGCATTTTCGGCAGCTTGGCGGACACGCGGTCACCTTCAAAGCTTTGCACCTGCGGCCGCGGATAATCAGGGAGCAGCTGAAGCACCGGCAGTTCGCCGCTGAAGACTTCTTTCCAGTACGCCCGCTCCTTCTTGTAGCCTTCTTTCGCCCGTTCCGCCTGCCATACGGCATAATCTTTATATTGAATGCGCAATTCAGGCAGCTGATTTCCGCCGTAGATGTCAGCCAGTTCCTTCAGCATGATGGAAATAGACACCCCGTCAGAAATCAGGTGATGCATATCAAACAGCAGCATATGGCGATTGTGATCGAGCGTTTGCAGGCCGATTCTGAACAGCGGCGCCTCAGATAAATCAAAACGGCGCACAAAGTCCTTCATGACCTGTTCATTCGTTCTTCCGCGCGCTTCAATCATTTCAATATGAAACGGAACATGTTCGTGAATCACCTGTCTCGGCGTGCCGTCCTCTGATTGAAACGATGTTCTGAGCGCTTCATGCCTGCTGATTAAGGCAGAAAATGCACGCTCAAGCTTTTCACGGTCTAAAGCGCCCTCAATCATGGCCGCAGCCGGCATGTTATATCCGACTCCCGCGTCTTCAAATTGGCTCGCGATATAAGTCCGCTGCTGAGCGAGCGAAAGCGGATAGCTCGCCTGCTTCTCAGCCGGCTCAATCGCACTGAATGCCGGTCCTTCGTTTCGGTTTTCCGCATAATCGGCAAGCGCCGCAATCGTCGGATGCTCAAACAAGTATTGCAGCGGAATTTCGACGCCCATTTGCTTATGAATTTTCGTCAGAAGCGTCATGGCCTTTAATGAATGACCGCCTGACTCGAAGAAATGATCATAAATGCCCGCCTTGTCCATTCCGAGGACTTCCTGCCAGATGACGGTGAGCGTTTCCTCCGTTTCATTTCTCGGCGCGGCATATTCGGATGAACTGACAGCCTGCACATCAAGCGCAAACAGCTTTTTGCGGTCTGCCTTCCCGCTCGGCGTGAGCGGAATTTCGTCCGTTTTTGTAAAGTAAGCGGGCACCATGTAATCAGGAAGGTGCTTTGACACATACTCTCTGTACTCGGCAGGGTGAAACTCGGTTCCTTTTTCCTGAACGATATATGCGCAGACATCTAAGCTGCCCTGCAGATCCGGCCGTGCCAGCACGACGGCCTGCGCCGCGCCCGGAGCTTTTCTGAGCACCGTTTCAATTTCTCCCAGCTCAATGCGGTAGCCGCGGACTTTCACCTGATCATCTTCACGGCCGATATATTCGATCGTCCCATCCGGCAGCCAGCGCGCCATATCACCCGTGCGGTACATGCGGCCGCTTCCGTTAAACGGGTCCTGCAAAAACTTCTCTGCGGTCAAATCCGGAAGATTTAAATAGCCGCGGCCTACACCGTCACCCGCGATATACAGCTCACCGGCCGTGCCGTCGGGCTGAAGCCGCTGGTGCTTATCCAATATATACAGACGGGCGTTGCCGAGCGGTTTCCCGATCGGAACGTACGCCGCCTGTTGATTCATTCCGTTATCGGCTGACACCTGATGCACGGACGCATCTACGCACGTTTCTGTCGGCCCGTAGACATTCGTCAGACGCGGCGCCCTGCCCGATTGATGAAAGAGCGTCATCAGCTGTTCAGCAACAGCCGCGGACAGGCCCTCTCCCCCAATGAGCATGTGGCGCAATTCAATTCCGCTGACATCTCCCGCCGCAACCATCATCTGCAGATGCGCAGGCGTTCCGTCAGTGGCTTCAATCCGGTTTTGACGATAATAGTCCAGCAGTGCCGAGCCATTCGTCACAGTCGTTTTCGGCACGATATAAAGCGTCTGTCCCAAAAGAAGCGAGGCAAAAATCTGTTTGACGGACGCATCAAAATGAAACGGAGCCAAAAGCGCCATTCTTAACGTCTGCTCACCGCATTGATAAATCTCCTGCTGCAGTGATTGCACCAGATGATGAACTTGCCGGTGCTCAATCATCACGCCTTTCGGCCGCCCCGTTGTACCTGACGTGTAGATGATGTAAGCCAGCCGGTCTGATTGTGTGCTGACACCGTCCGCAGCCGTTTCAAACTGAACAGCCTCGTCAAAATCAATCCGTTCGGCATCCGCTGCAGGCACCTGTATTCCGGTCTCCGTCAGAACAGCCTTCGCTCCGCTGTCCTCTAAAATGTACTGAATCCGATCCGCCGGAAAGTCAGGATCTATCGGCACATAAGCGCCGCCCGCTTTCAAAATTCCCAATATTGCCGCAATGACACGCTCAGATCGGCCAAGCAGCACCGCGACAGGAGAATCGGCTGATATCCCGGCTTGAAGAAGGCGTCCGGCAATACGGCCTGATTGTTCATGCAATGTGCGATAGGACAATGTTCGGCCTTCATACACAACTGCGGGTTTGTCAGACAGTGACTTCACTTTCTCTTCAAACAGCCCCGGTATCGTCATCTCCTTGCGGTAATTCACCGGATTGCCGGAGGCCCGTTTCAGCAGCCGCTCTTTCTCGGATTCAGAAAGAAGAGTAAGTTCATCAATTATGCGATCAGGAGATGAAATCGCATCTTCAATCAGCGTGATCAAACGTTCAGAAACAGATTCAATCTCTTCCCCCTTGAAAATGTCGCTGCGATAGTCAAAATCAATTGTCAGTTTCCCGGTGTCCCATCGTTCCTTCACATGAATCGAAATATCATTTGTACCGCTTCCGCTGAAAATAGGGTCTGTCAGGAAGGACAGATTCTCTTTTTTCTGCCACTGCATCACCTGGTACTCCAGAGCCACCGTAAACAATCTGCTCAGCGAACTTTTCGAAGCACGCAAATCATTGACAAGCAGGTTATACGGATACTTTTGGTGGCGGAGAATTTTCATCAGATCCTTCATCCGGCCTTTAACGAATTCCAAGAACGACTGTCCTCCGTCAACGCTTGTCCGCACAGGCACCGTAGATACGAACATCCCGAGCATCTGCTTTTCTTTCGCATTCGTCCGGTTTCCCATAAACGTACCCGTGACAACGTCATCCCGGCCGGTCACTTTGTAGAGATAAGTGATCAGAGCTGACTGGAACAGAGACAGTACGCTGACTTTATGCTCCTCGCAGAATGAATGAATGCGGCCATATAAGTCGTGAGGAATTTCTTGAGAAAACCGTTTCGCATCAAGACCCGCATCTGCCCGGCTCCGTTTCAGGGACACAAGCTCCGGCACGGTCTCAAACTGCCCGTTCCAAAAGTCCCGATCCTTCTTAAACCGCTTCGACTGCACATATTCCTGCTCTGTCAGCACGTGCTCGATAAAAGAAGGAATCTCCGTCTGTTCCTCACTTGTCCCGCCTGAAAGCTCCAAATAAATATCAGTAATCGCATTGCCCAGAATCGTCATGGAAATCCCGTCTGAAATAATGTGATGCACATTAGCGTAAAACCAGACCTCATTTTCACTGATCGTGTGCACGGAAAAACGGAATAAATCCTGATCATATAACGCCAGAGGCTTGCCAGCTTCTTCACGCCCCCATTTTGACAGCTCGTCCGCAGAGCAGCCGGCTTGCCTGATATCCGTGTGCCCGATAGAGAGCGGACGGTATTCGCTCACATATTGAACGGGCTCCCCCTCATCATCAAGCCGCAGACGGATTCTCATCGACTCATACCGCCGGACGAATTCCTGTATCGCTTTCTCAACGTAATGAGCCTGTACGCCGTCTTCAGAAATGAGTTTCCCGAACCCGGCAAGATTTGAAATACTTGTGTTCGGATAGAATTTTTCTGTATACCAGATACGTTTTTGAGCATTTGTTAAAGGATAAAAAGTTATTTCCATATGTGTGCGCCTCCCCTTTTTAAGATATAGTTGTCAATTCTCCCTTAGAAACAGCCTCCCTCTATGTCCCTAACTCATTCTCAAGCCAAAAGAACCACTTACCTCAAAAACGATCCCGATTCAATCACCGCCGAAATCCGTCATCCGTTCACCCGCGCAGTCCGAAATACGGCATCAAATTTATGAGAAATCAAGACAAAAAGCCATTGATTGTAAGCACGAAAGGTTTACCTATTTCTGCATGTATTTCTATATATCTACTTACGTTCACTTTATATGAAAATATTGTTTTTATCACCGAAAAATGGGTGAAAAGTTTCATGCGGCACACCGAAAAAAAATCCGACAAATCCAGAGGGTATTTTGCGGCATCCCGCAATTTATTTTCAAAAATATTATTTACGTAAAATTAAAAATCTTTAAACTATAATGAAAATCTGTCGAATATCCAGTTATGGCAGAAATAAAAAAAATTTACGTACGTAAGCTGACCCGGAAAAAACAGCGCAAGAACCGAAACAGACGGCCCGAATGTTCGCAATATGATTTCATTAAACCGCAAAAAAAGCACTCTATTTTACATAGAGCACTTCAAAAAGATTCCTTTATTGCAGTTTTATCAATGTTGATTAATTCCATATAATCTTTTCCCCACTTATACATGGCGTCCAGAATCGGCATAAGGCTTTCTCCTTGCGCCGTTAAAGAATACTCCACTTTCGGAGGGACGACAGGGTAAACTTCCCTGTGAACGATCAGATCCTGCTCCAGCTCCCTGAGCTGATTCACAAGAATTTTGTGCGTAATATCCGGAATTAAAGCTTTCAGCTCATTAAACCGCTTCGTCCCTTCTTTTCCCAAGTGCCACATAATCAGCATTTTCCACTTCCCGCCTATCACGGCAAGCGTCAATTCCTTTTCGCAATTAAACGTTTTCTCATCCATTCGGCTCACAGACAATTCTCCTTCCTCTTACTTTTTGTACGGTCATCATCTATTCATACACGCTTACTTTTTCACACAACTTTCATCAGTTTATACTACCACGCAGTTTTGCTGAAACAAAGCGCATTGCCTGCGGGGACAGTATCCTCAAAGTAACTATTAGACTTCAAAGTGCGTACTTCTCAACATGCGGGGCACTCTATAGAATGGAAATACATGAAAAAGAGGAGTGGATATAAAGTGGAATTACAGCTGGCATTAGACTTAGTAAATATCCCGGAAGCAATTGAACTTGTGAAAGAGGTCGAACAATATATAGATGTTGTAGAAATCGGCACTCCCGTTGTCATTAATGAAGGACTGAAAGCCGTGCAGGAAATGAAAACAGCCTTTCCTCACTTGAAAGTGCTTGCCGATCTTAAAATCATGGATGCAGGCGGTTACGAGATTATGAAAGCGGCAGAAGCGGGAGCCGACATCATCACCGTTTTAGGAGCGACAGACGACTCAACGATCAAAGGGGCCGTTGCCGAAGCAAAAAAACAGCAGAAAAAAATCCTCGTCGACATGATAAACGTAAAAAACCTTGAAACACGGGCAAAAGAAATTGACCAACTCGGTGTTGATTATATTTGTGTTCATACGGGTTATGATCTTCAGGCAGAAGGAAAAAATTCATTCGAGGAACTGACGGCGATTAAAAAAGCGGTCAAGAGCGCTAAAACCGCAATTGCCGGAGGCATTAAACTTGATACGCTTCCTGAAGCCATCAAACAAAACCCAGATTTAATCATTGTCGGCGGAGGCATTACGGGAGCTGACAATAAAGCGGATGCTGCTGCTAAAATGAAACAGCTGATCACACAAGGATCATGAAAACGACTGAATACTTACATGAAATACTAAATGAAATATCCCGCACCGCAGCATTAATATCCGACAGTGAAGCTGACAAGCTTGCGGATCAGATTTTATCGGCAGATCAAATCTTCACGTCCGGAGCGGGGCGTTCCGGCTTTATGGCTAAAGCGTTCGCCATGAGGATGATGCACATCGGCCTGAACGCTTACATCGTCGGTGAGACGCTTACCCCTCCCCTCCAAGAAGGCGATCTCGTCATCATCAGCTCAGGCTCAGGCGAAACAAAAAGTCTGCTTCATACGGCTGAAAAAGCCAAAAGCCTTAACGGCATCATCACTGCATTAACGATTAACCCCGCTTCAAGTCTCGGCAAACTTGCGGATCTTACAATAACGATTCCCGGCTCTCCTAAGGAAGAGACCGGCGGAGACAGAAAGACGATTCAGCCGATGGGTTCTTTATTCGAACAAACTCTTCTGCTGTTTTACGATGCGGTTATTCTAAAAATCATGGAGAAAAAAGAATTGAATTCAGCAGACATGTTTACAAAGCATGCGAATCTGGAATGATTTGCTGACGGCCTTCTTATCAGATGGCCGTCTTTTTATCGTCTTGTTGCGCACGGTCATACAGGCCAAGGTTTTCGGGTCAGACACTCGCAGACGAAGATATCCTGCCGGTGAGCTTATCGCTATAATAAGTCAATTGACGATACGGCCGCAACCATTCATTTCTGAATAGGGAAACGGCAAAAACACTTTCTGATCGAATTTTTAATGAATAAAGTTGATTTGTGCGGATGGTTTTACAGATATTCAGCTGAATTGCGGCTGAGAAATATATTTTAACAGCTTTACAGCCGGCCGATTCTGCTTTATTCTTGGACCAGCTTTACAGCAATTAAAACTGGAGGTGATTGATACTCTTGAAAACATTAAAAGCACTGCTGCTTGTTCTTATCATCATTGCCGGAGCAGTCGCGGCCCTGATCAAGGGTGATCTTTTCTCAGATAACGAGCAAACCGTTCAGAAGAGTGATTACGACAAGGTAATCCTATTTCCGTCCGATCGATATCCGGAAACAGCAAAGCATATTAAGGACGCGATAAAAGAAGGGCATTCCAGCATATGCACCATTGACAGAGACGGAGTACATAAGCGGCGTGAGCAATCTCTTAAACATGTGCCTGTCAAAACGGGATACGATAGGGATGAATGGCCGATGGCGGTTTGTAAACAGGGCGGAAACAACGCCTCCGTAGAATATATTTCTCCGGCAGACAACCGCGGAGCCGGCTCATGGGTCGGACACCAGCTTACCAATGATCCCGACGGAACGAGAGTATTATTTAAAATTAAGTAAAAAACAGGAGGAACAGCGCATTGATTAAATCATGGAAACCGCAAGAACTGGCCATTTCTTATCATCAATTTACAATCTTCCAAAAAGATTCAGAACCGCCTGTTATCGATTGGACCGATGAAGCCATTGAAAAAGGATATGCGGAAGCTGACGGAGCTGTTTCATTTGAGGCAAGGAGAAATACGAGGGCATTTATCGTTCTCAGGCTTAACACAAGTGAACCGGTACCATCCTATGAGAAAAAAGCGACTGTTCCCTTTGAGGCTGTAAAAGATGGAATTGAGATTGAAAGCGTGATGTCAAAGCGGCTTTTCTTTCATATTCCGAAAGGCCGATACAGCCTTACCTGTTATTCAGTGCCTGCCGAAATATCCGATCTTCATGCGGATACGTATATTATTGATGCAGCCGTAATGTAAAAGAAATCCCTGAGAGAATCATATTTCTCTCAGGGAACTTTTATAAACTTTTACCGTTTGTTTCAATTACATTCCGGTACCAATAAAAACTTTTTTTCCTGATCCGTTTCAAATCCTTTTCATCTTCTTCATCTCGATTGATATACACAAAACCGTAGCGTTTTTGATAGCCGTTCAGCCAGCTTAACAGATCCGTGAATGACCAGCTGCAGTAGCCGATGAGATGAACTCCGTCACTAATAGCCACTCTGCACTGTTTACCCATACTGAAGGTCCTTTACCGTCTTTATTCCAGGCTCCTTCAGCCTGATAGGCAGCCGAGGCTGACTCCCATAGAAATGTATCAGGGAACAGGCCCTGTTTTTTATGTATCATGTGTTTCATCCTCCTGATGCCTATGATATTGATATCATACGTTATGAAACGCGTTTCAGAGCAATCCCGATAAAAACAAAAAAGCATCCGGCTTGCCGGATGCTTAAGAATGATGATGCCGCTTTTCCAATTTATGAGGCGGAGGCTTCGGGACAAACCCATTTTGTTTCATCATGTTAAAGCGCCTGTCCATATGCTGTTTAATATGTTCTGCTTTTTCTTTCGGCAGGACCCCGTACTCGACATATTTGGATATGACATGTTTTCGTTTTTCGAGCACTTCTTTTTCAAGTGATTCAATTTCTTTTTTCTGCTGTTCCGTGAGTGACATTGTTGAAGGCATTTTTGTTCCGGCGGCGTGTGCCGGCATTGTGAAAACCATTGCTGTAATGAAAAACGCAGCTAAAGACAATGCAGCTCTTTTCATGATTCTTTCCTCCTTTAACGTTTGTTATATGTTTCTCCCTCATCCATTTTTTATGCAAAAAAAAGAGCGAAATTATTCGCTCTTTTCAATCGATTCGTCCGGCAGCGCGTACGTGACATACGTTCCCGCTACAAAATCGTGGATTGACCGTTTGTCTTCTCTCATTCCGACCATGAATGCGCTCACGATCACACCGATTCCAAACGTCACCCCATATATCAGGCCGCCCACAAGCACTCTCAAAATCATAGTGAGAAAGCCTACCTGAGTTCCGTCTTTTTTGACGATGCGGATACCGCAGATCTTTTTGCCGATAACATAACCGTTCCAGTAGACAGGGAGCAAAATACCATAAAGAGTCAAAATAATGCTGATCATTGCGCTCTCATTCGGATCTTTTCCTGTTGCCAGCATAAAAATAATCGCCAAAGGCACTGAAGTAATTAAATAGTCGAGTACCACGGCTCCCAATCTGATCCAAAATCCCGCCGGTCTGTAAATATTCATCGTGTTTCTCCTCACTATGGCTTTAAAATCACTTTAATGTTGCCATCTTCTTTTTTGTCAAATATATCATATGCAGCAGGAGCTTCCGCAAGACTCATTTTGTGTGTAATGATGTCCGTCGGATCAATTTCATTTTGTTCGATCATTTGATACAGCATCGGCATCAGATGAATAACGGGTGCCTGGCCCATTTTTAAAGAAACGTTGCGTGTGAAAAAATCACCGAGCGGAAAGCCGTCCGCTTCAGAAATGTATGCGCCCGTGAGCTGCACGGTTCCGAACTTCTTAACGGCTTCTGATGCTGTAAGAATCGGACTGATCGTTCCGAACTGATTCGGTTTTTGCTCTGTTTTTTCTTTTGACAGCGGCGTGCCGTCCATTCCGACACAATCAATCACTACATCCGCGCCCCCTGACGTTTGTTCATGCAGCAGTTTCCCGATCTCATCATGTTCTGAAAAATTGAAGGTCTCTGCTCCGTTTATGCGTCTCGCATGTTCAAGGCGATGCGGGACTTGATCGACTGCGATAACCCGCTTTGCTCCTTTTTTCCACGCGAATTTTTGCGCCATTAAACCGATCGGACCTGATCCCAGAATCACGACTGTATCTCCTTTTTTCACTCCGCTGTGCTGGACGCTCCAAAAGGCGGTCGGCATGACATCTGACAGAAGCAGCACATGCTCATCTTCAAGCTCACTGTCTGCCGGAACCAGAAAAGAAGAGAAATCAGCATAAGGAACACGTAAATATTCAGCCTGCCCGCCGGGATAATTACCGTTAAACTCCGAAAAACCGAATAAGCCGCCGGCATCTGTATGAGGATTTGGATTAGATTCATCACACTGGCTTTCCATCTGGTGCTGGCAATAATGACATTCTCCGCAGCCGATGTTAAAAGGAATCACGACCCGGTCGCCTTTTTTCAGCTTTTTGACTTGACTGCCCGTTTCTTCAACGATTCCCATCGGCTCATGCCCGACGATATAACCCGGATCGGCGGGTATTCCGTTTTTATATAAATGAAGGTCTGAACCGCATATCCCGGTTGCGGTGATTCGAACGATGACATCCCTCTCATCTTGAATGGCGGGTGCCGGGACTTCTTTCACTTCCATATGTTCTTTTCCTTGGTATGTCAGTGCTTTCACACTTGGTCAGCTCCTTTTTAATCACTCCTTCCCTTTTCACCTGCTTCTAAACTTGGCCGGAATGTTATTCGGCCCGCTGAATATCCCATTGAAAAGGATCTTCAAGCTGCGACCAGTCGGAATCGAACTCAGACGGCGTGAGCAGGCACTGATCCAATTCCTTTGTAATGGCTGCTTCATGTAAATCTGTTCCGATAAACACCAGGTTCGTATGACGGTCTCCGAATTGGTCGTCCCAATCTTCCAGAATCTCCGGTTCCTGCTGTTTAATCTGCTCCTGCTCAAGTTTCGGCATTGCCGCCACCCAATAAGAAACAGGCTCAATCGAAACTGCCGGACCCGCCTGAGACATCAGCAGCGCAAGGCTGTTGCGGGTTGCGCACCAAGCAATTCCTTTTGCGCGCACAATGTTGTCAGGCATTGATTGATGCAGCCAGCTGTCAAAACGAACGGTATGAAACGGCAGACGCCGCGAGTACACAAACGAAGTGATGCCGTACTCTTCCGTTTCGGGAGTGTGCGCTTCATGACCTGCCGTCAGCTCCTTTATCCATCCTGCTGATGAACTCGCTTCCTCAAACTCAAATAAACCGGTATTCAATATGTATTCGGCGGGCACTTCTCCGCGGACGGACCGGATCAGTCTGGCACGGGGCTGTAATGCGCGAAGAACCGTTTCCAGCTGTTCAAGCTCTTTTTCGCCCACCATGTCGCATTTATTTAAAATGAGCACATCACAAAACTCGATTTGGTCAATTAATAAATCGGCAATCACCCGTTCATCCTCTTCTCCCGCCGCTTCCTTCCGGTCAAGAAGGCTGTCACCGGACTGGAAATCATGCCAGAAGCGGTTTGCATCCACCACGGTCACCATTGTGTCCAGCCTGCAGAAAGTTGTCAGATCAATGCCCATTTCTTCATCTATATAAGAAAATGTCTGGGCAACGGGAATCGGTTCGCTGATCCCTGTTGATTCAATCACAATATAATCAAATCTGCCGTCTTTCGCGAGTTTCTCAACTTCGACTAATAAATCTTCACGCAGCGTGCAGCAGATACAGCCGTTGGATAATTCTACGAGTTTCTCATCCGTCCTTGACAAGCCGCCTCCCTGCTTCACCAAGCCCGCGTCTATATTTACTTCGCTCATGTCATTGACGATGACGGCAATTTTTAAACCGTTGCGGTTTTGTAAAATATGATTCAAAACGGTCGTCTTTCCGGCACCAAGATAGCCGCTCAATACTGTAACCGGAATTTTTTTCATAAAATAGCCTCCTGACAAAATAGAATGATTACGATTTACATCCCGCACCTGCCTTATTTTCATCATGATGTACATTGTTATAAATCGTAATCGTTACTATTTATTCTGATATATTCTCCGTTTAAAATCAAGTGAAAAATAATCAATCATAAAAAAGACACGCTGTCATACGTGTCTTCCGCCCAAACTTAAACATCCGCAGGACTGTTTTCAGTGCCATAGCTTTTTCTCCAAAAATAGCCTGCGGCCAGAACAAGCACAAATGCGAGCAATGCGATACATGAAAAAGAGATAAAACCGATCGCATAAGTTCCCGTCATCTGCTTCAATGATCCTAAAATATTCGGAAGGAAAAACCCCCCTATGCCGCCGGCCGCTCCGACGATCCCCGTCACCATTCCGATTTCTTTTGCAAAGTGCTGAGGGACAAGCTGAAATACCGCTCCGTTGCCCATACCGAGCGCCATCATTCCGATAAACAGCAGAACGACAACCGTTGAAAGCGGAGGCAGGCTGCTGACTCCCGCCATACACAGAGCCGCGATGACAAACAGTACAGCGAGAACTTTCGCACCTCCCGCACGGTCTGAAATCCAGCCTCCTGCTGGGCGAAAAAAACTGCCCGCCGCGACACATATTGTAACGAAATCACCGGCATGGATTTTTGACAATTGATATTGATCAACGAAAAAAATCGCCAAAAAACTTGATAATCCCACAAAACCTCCGAAAGTGACGCCGTACAAAAGACAGAAACACCATGTCTCCTTCTGCCTGAAAACGTGAAGGTAGTTTTTAAGCGGCTGCGGTGCGGGCTGTGCAGGAGAGTCCTTCGCCATGACGATAAACAGAATAAAAACGATCATCAACGGAAGAAGCGCAATTCCCATTACACTGTGCCACCCAAACTGTTCCGCAAGGCGGGGACCGAACAATGTCGCAAACAAAGTGCCGCTGTTGCCGGCACCTGCTATCCCCATCGCAAGCCCCTGCAAGTGAGGCGGATACCACCGGCTCGCCATCGGAAGCGCAACAGCAAAACTTGCGCCCGCTACGCCCAGCAGAATGCCGATCGCATACAGCTCAGTCAAAGAACGGCCGCCGAATGCCCCCCAAAGCAGCGGGATCATCGTGATCAGCATCCCGATCACGGCTGTTTTCTTCGGCCCGATCCTGTCCGTTAACACACCTAAAATGATCCGAAACACAGATCCTGATAAGATCGGCAGAGCCACGACAAACCCTTTTTCAAAAGAAGACAACCCGAAATCCTGAGAAATATAAACGCCGAGCGCCCCCAGCATTACCCAAATCATAAAACTCACATCAAAATATAGGAAGGAACAGAGCAGAGTGAGCGGATGACCGCTTGTTTTTAATTCCGACAGCTTCATAACATTCTCCTTTCCGGTCTTCTATCATTTCAAATTGCTGAATCAAGAATATATGACCGGCATTCACCGGAAAAGACATGTGTAAGATAATGCGACACATTTAATGCGTTAATCAGGCAATGTGCCATAATTTCTCATAGAGAAGCAATCTTACAGGCAGCTGCAAAGGAGGTTTGGCGAATGAAGAAACAACGATTAATTGCAGCAGGGAACGGAATGGCCGGAATCCGCTGTATTGAACACATTTTAAAGATGAACCGTGACATGTTTGAGATTGTCATTTTCGGAAGCGAACCTCATCCCAATTACAATCGCATTCTCTTATCCTCCGTTTTACAAGGTGAGGTTTCGCTTGATGCCATTACGCTGAATAGCCGCGAATGGTACAAAAAAAACGGAATTACGCTTTACACGGGAGAAACGGTTGTAGACATTGATACAGAACGGCAGGTTGTCACAACGGATCGAAAGCGCAGCATGACTTACGATCAAATCATCCTTGCAACTGGCTCCTCTCCTTATATTCTCCCCATACCCGGAGCAGAGAAAGAAGGGGTCTGCGGCTTTCGGACAATAGAAGACTGCCAATCCCTTATCAATGCGGCCGGCCGGTATCAAAAGGCGGCGGTCATCGGCGCCGGTTTATTAGGTCTTGAAGCGGCCGTCGGCTTACGGCAGCTCGGCATGGACGTCAGCGTCATTCACCACTCTTCGGCCATTATGCAAAAACAGCTTGATCAAACGGCATCACGCCTGCTGCAGAAAGAGCTGGAGCGAAAAGGCTTAGTCTTTCTTTTAGAGAAAGACACGGCATCCATTACAGGAAACTCACGGGCGGAAGGCATCCGTTTCAAAGACGGTTCTTCCATAGAAGCAGACCTGATTGTCATGGCCGCCGGTGTGAGGCCCAATATCCGATTGGCTGCATCTGCCGGACTTTCAGTGAACCGAGGAATCATCGTCAATCAATTCATGCAGACGAACAAACCGAATGTGTATGCCGTCGGTGAATGCGCGGAGCATGACGGGATTGTATACGGATTGGCGGCGCCGCTTTATGAACAGGGAAAAGTGCTCGCGCAGCATCTATGCGGCGTCCCGTGCGAAGGGTTTCAAGGCTTTACACAATCTGCAGCCTTAAAAATAGCCGGTATTGATGTATGGTCGGCAGGAAAGGTGCACGAGGATGAGCACACAGCCGGCATATTGTTCCATGATGAGCATGCAGGCATCTACAAAAAAGCGCTCTTTGAGGACGATAAACCGGCCGGCTTTATTTTATTCGGGGACACGCGCGGTAAACAGCGGCTTCTCGACAGTCTTGTGAAGCAAAGAGATATTTCCATCGTGAAAAAACAGCTCATGGAACCGGATCAAGGCGGTATATCCTTTGAATCCATGCCTCCCCATGAAACCATTTGCCAATGCAGCTCAGTGACCAAGGGGTCCATTGAAGAAGCGGTAAACAAATATGGCTTAAAAACCGCGGAGGAAGTAAAGCACATGACAAAAGCGTCCGGGTCTTGCGGAGGATGCAGGCCTCTCGTTGAAGACTTGCTGAAGTATATGGCGAGCGATGATTACACAAAACCCTCCCGCCAGCCTTCGTTTTGCGGCTGCACCGATTTGACGGAAGAAGAAGTCATCGCGGAACTTTGGCGCCGTCCGTTCACTGATGCCGCCGAGGTAATGAAAGAGATCGGCTGGAAAACAGAAAACGGCTGCCGCATTTGTATTCCGGCGCTTCACTATTACCTGGAAAGGACGCGGCCTGATTTTATGCAGTTCAATGAAATATCGGCAGAAGAGACATGCACCCTGATTCCGCAAATGTACGGCGGACTGACAAGTGCGGCAGAGCTCAAAAACATCGCAGACGTCATCGAAGAATACGGCATCCCCGGCGTTTCGATGACTGACAGTCACCGGCTGAGGCTTTCCGGAATCAGGCCAAATGACCTTGCAAGCATCAGAAAAGCACTGAACATGCCGGTTTTCTCCCCCCGGCACCGCTGGACGATTCAAATCAGAGCATGTACGTGCGGACAGCATCGCTCCTTTCAAGAGCTGGCAAGCAGGATTGAACGAGATACCGACATGCTTGCCGTACCCGCTTATGTATCCGTCAGCTTGTCATGTGAAAACAATTGCACCGATGCTTACATTCAGGATATCGGCGTGCTTCAGACACAAACTTGCTGGGAAGTTTATATCGGGGGCGTCCGCGGAAAACAAGCCCGCGCCGGCAGCCTTTTTTGTGTGACGAATAACGAAGACAGTACCGCCGCTATGATGAAAGGCCTTATTCAGTATTATCGCGAAACGGCTCACTACAACGAAGCGATTTACCAATGGGTTGACAGACTCGGCCTCGTCCATATCAGAGAAATGCTGTTTGAAGAAGATATGCGGACACAGCTTCTGAAAAATCTTCGTTCAGACATATCCCTGCTGCAAAACCTGTCTGCCGGGAAAACGCCATACGAAAGGATGAAGCTTTTTGACTGAACCGATGCTCCGTTATTTCCGTGACAAACTGCAAGATATTCAATCGGAAAAAACATATGAGACGCAATGCCCGTTCTGCAGCATGCAATGCAAAATGCAGCTTACGGAACAAACCTTCGCGGCACGGAAGAAATACACTGCAATCGGCATTGATAATCCGACGACACATGGCCGTTTATGTACAAAAGGCATGAATGCCCATCAGCATGCCGTGCACTCTTCCCGCATTACACGCCCCCTGTTTAAAAAAAACGGTGAATTTGTGCCTGTCTCTTGGGCTGAAGCACTGAATCGCATTAAGGAACAAATCAATCTGATCCAAACCGAACACGGCAATGATGCGATGGCCGTCTACGGGAGCGCCTCCATTACAAATGAAGAAGCCTATCTGCTAGGAAAGTTCGCACGGGTCGGCTTACAGACGAAATACATCGATTACAACGGGCGGCTCTGTATGTCTGCCGCAGCAACGGCGGCCGGCCAGACATTCGGCGCGGACAGGGGCCTGACGAATCCATTATCGGACATTCCGCATACACGCGTCATCATCCTGGCAGGCACCAATATCGCGGAATGCCAGCCGACGATCATGCCGTATTTTGATAAAGCGAAAGAAAACGGGGCTTACATTATCGCCATTGATCCCCGGGAAACGGCGACGACCAAAATAGCCGATCTTCACCTGAAAATCAAGCCCGGCACAGACGCCGCCCTGGCAAACGGACTCGTCAAAATCTGCATTGACGAACAGCTTACAGACAAAGACTTTATCCGCACACGAACAAACGGATTCGATAAGCTCAAACGGCATACCGACGCTTTAGATCTGAAAGAGATTTCCGAGCAGACAAGTGTTCCTTTGGAGCATATGCGAAAGGCCGCCGTGAAGTTTGCCAAGGAAACATCCGGCATGCTGTTTACAGCGCGGGGGATCGAACAGCAGACTGACGGTACCGCGGCGGTGAAAGCTTTCTTAAATATGGTGCTGATCACGGGAAAAATCGGCAAGCCCTTCTCAGGTTACGGGGCGATTACCGGTCAAGGCAACGGACAAGGCGCGCGAGAACACGGCCAAAAAGCGGATCAGCTTCCGGGCTACCGTTCTATCGAAATTGAAGAACACCGGGCGTATATTGCGAAGGTGTGGGGGATTCATCAGGATGAGCTGCCGCGAAAAGGCGTCTCAGCCTATGAAATGATAGAAAAAATAGCTAGCGGCGACATCAAAGGACTGTTTCTCATGTGTTCCAATCCGGCTGTTTCCGGCCCAAATGCGAATTTCGTCAAGCAAGCAATCAAGAAACTGAGATTCTTTGTCGCAGTTGATTTATTTATTTCTGAGACCGCGGCATTCGCAGATGTGATTTTACCCGCCTCCTCTTATTTGGAAGACGAAGGCACGATGACAAATGTAGAAGGCCGCGTGACATTAAGAGAAGCGAGCCGCACCTGCCCCGGAGAAGCGAAACATGATTGGCAGATTATCTGTGACATTGCCTCGGCTCTTGGTAAAGGGCATTATTTTCCCTATACGTCAGCGGAGGAAATCTTTAACGAACTGAGAGAAGCGAGCCGCGGCGGAATTGCTGATTACGCTGGCATCACCTATGACAGGCTCAGGCGGGAAGGCGGCATTCATTGGCCGTGTCCGGAATCTGATCATCCCGGAACTGGGCGCTTGTTTACAGAATCATTTGCTCATCCGGATCAAAAAGCGGCATTAAGTGTGATTCCAAACGAACCACCTGTTCCAAAAGAGAAACCGTCAGCCGATTATCCGCTTTATTTAACGACAGGCAGAGTCATGTCTCACTACTTAACGGGTGTCCAAACGAGAAAAAGCTCTGCCTTGGCTGCAAGACATTTCGAATCCTTTGTGGAAATCCACCCAAAAACGGCGGCCGACTATCATATCGAAGACCGTGTTCTCGTGAAGATAGAATCCCCCCGGGGCAGCATCACGGTCCGGAGCAGATGGTCGGAAAACGTACGAAAAGACACGTTGTTTGTCCCCATCCATTGGTCTGACACGCAAAACGTCAACGATTTAATTGGTGAAGCCTTGGATCCGGACTGTAAAATGCCCGGTTTTAAGATGTGCGCGGTACGAATCAGCCCTATATAATTTTTCATAAAATTTTTAGATTTTTTAGTATTTTTTGTTACATTTCATAACATGCACCTTAAATATTTGTTTTTGCTGTGCTACGCTAAAGAAAACATAGATAAGGAGCGGATCATCTGATGGGAAAAAAACAGCTAGTCCTTGTTGGAAATGGAATGGCCGGGGTAAGAGCGATTGAAGAAATACTGCGTGTTTCAAAAGACGAATTCGAGATTACAATATTCGGGGCCGAACCTCATCCCAACTATAACCGAATCCTTCTGTCAAAAGTGCTGCAAGGCGATACCGACATTCAAGACATTACGTTAAACGATTGGAACTGGTACAAAGAAAACAACATTCAGCTGTATACCGGTGAAACAGTCATCAAAGTCGACACGGAAAATAAAACCGTCATCACAGATGCAGACAGAATCCAGCCTTACGATGAACTCATCCTGGCGACAGGCTCTGTCCCTTTTATCCTTCCGATTCCGGGCGCAGACAAACAAGGCGTCACGGCATTCCGGGACATAAAAGATACAGATACGATGCTCGCGGCGTCAAAACAATATAAAAAAGCAGCCGTCATCGGCGGAGGACTGCTGGGATTGGAAGCCGCACGCGGACTGCTGAATCTCGGAATGGACGTGTCTGTCATCCACCTCGCCCCATTCCTGATGGAGCGCCAGCTTGACGCAGCGGCGGGACGCCTGCTGCAAAACGAATTAGAAAAACAAGGCATGACCTTTTTCCTTGAAAAGCAAACCGATGAAATTCTCGGTACTGACCGTGTCGAAGGCGTACGCTTCAAAGACGGCACAAGCATCGAAGCTGACCTGGTCGTCATGGCGGTCGGCATCCGCCCGAATACACAGCTTGGCACAGAAAGCGGCATTCCGGTAAACCGCGGAATCATTGTCAATGATTATATGCAGACTGACATTCCGCACATTTACGCGGTCGGTGAATGTGCCGAGCACCGCGGAATCGCATACGGTCTTGTGGCGCCGCTCTATGAACAGGCGAAAGTGCTGGCCAAACATATTTGCGGCATTGACACAAAACCGTATGAAGGCTCCGTTCTCTCCACTCAATTAAAGGTATCAGGCGTCGAAGTCTTCTCTGCCGGTGACTTTGACGAATCAGAGGACAAAAAAGCGATTAAAGTGTTCGATGAACAGGACGGCATTTATAAAAAAATCGTCCTGAGGGGCAATCAAATTGTCGGCGCTGTTTTGTTCGGCGACAGCAGCGAGGGCGGCCGCCTGTTTTCTATGATTCAAAAAGAAGCCGATATCTCCGAAACCTCCAAAATATCAATCTTACAGCCTCTTGACCAGGAAGCAGGCGCAAGCATGACCGCGGCGATGAGCGACGATGAAATCATCTGCGGATGCAACGGCGTTTCAAAAGGTGCGATTATTCAAGCCATTCAGGAAAAAGGCTGCACATCAACGGACGAAATCAAAGCATGCACCGGGGCATCCCGTTCCTGCGGAGGCTGTAAACCGCTCGTGGAAGACATTCTTCAATATACACTGGGCTCAGAATTTGACGCGTCCGCGCAAAAAGAAGCGATTTGCGGCTGTACATCACTGTCGAGAGATGAAGTCGTAGAAGAAATCAAAGCCAAAGGGCTGTCCCATACAAGAGAAATCATGAACGTGCTCGGCTGGAAAACGCCGGAGGGCTGCTCCAAATGCCGTCCTGCCCTCAACTACTACTTAGGCATGATTAATCCGGCTACATACGAGGATGACAGAACATCCCGTTTTGTGAACGAACGGATGCACGCCAATATTCAAAAAGACGGAACATACTCAGTCGTGCCCCGGATGTACGGCGGCGTGACCAACTCTCAGGATCTCCGTAAGATCGCCGATGTCGTCGACAAATATGAGATCCCGCTCGTTAAAATGACAGGCGGCCAGCGGATTGATCTCATCGGCGTCAAAAAAGAAGACCTGCCGAAAGTATGGGCCGAGCTTGATATGCCGTCAGGCTACGCGTACGGAAAAACACTCCGCACGGTAAAAACGTGCGTAGGCGAACAATTCTGCCGCTTCGGCACGCAAGATTCCATGGCACTGGGCATTGCGCTTGAGAAAAAATTCGAAGGGCTCAATACGCCTCACAAGGTCAAAATGGCCGTGTCCGCCTGCCCTCGGAACTGTGCGGAATCAGGCATTAAGGACCTTGGCGTTGTCGGCATCGACGGAGGCTGGGAGCTTTATGTCGGCGGAAACGGCGGAACCCATTTGCGCGCCGGTGATTTGCTGATGAAAGTAAAAACGAATGAAGAAGTCTTAGAATATGCGGGGGCTTACCTTCAGTACTACAGAGAAACGGCAAACTATCTGGAGCGGACATCCGCATGGCTTGAGCGCGTCGGTCTATCTCATGTCCAATCCGTATTAAACGATCCGGAAAAACGGCAGGAGCTCAACGACAGAATGAATGAGACACTCTCTGTCCACAAAGATCCGTGGCAATACTTCCTTAAAGATAAAAAAGCATCTAAAGATCTATTCGAAAATGTCGTCACGACTTCATAAAACAGTAAGGGGGAACGGACATGGTTAATAAAGATATGACAAAGGTTTGCATAGGCAAAGTAAGCGAATTACCCGAGGAGTTAGGAAAAACCGTATATATAGAAGATAAAGAGCTTGCCGTATTTAAGCTTTCTGACGGGAGCGTCCGCGCCGTCGAAAATCGCTGTCCCCATAAAGGGGGCGTCCTGGCTGAAGGCATCGTCAGCGGAGAATACGTCTTCTGTCCGATGCATGACTGGAAAATCTCCTTAGAAGACGGAAAAGTCCAAGAGCCGGATCATGGCTGTGTCAAAACATACGAAACACTGATTGAAGGAGAGAATGTATACCTCCTGTATTGAGCAAAGACCGGATCACTTTTTCAAGTGGTCCTTCATTTTTTAAATTGCTGAAGGGATGACGCCATCATGAAAAACGGAATCGTATATTTTGTCGGTGCCGGACCAGGAGACCCGGGGCTGATCACCGTAAAAGGAAAACAGGCTCTGGAGAAAGCGGATATCATTTTGTATGACCGGCTCGCAAACCCAAAGTTCCTTGAATATGCCTCACCGGACTGCCGGTTCATTTATTGCGGAAAGCTGCCCGACCGTCATTTTATGAAACAGTCTGAGATAAATGCCCTGCTGATTGAAAAAGCGGCGGAGGGCTGCACCGTCGTCCGCTTGAAAGGCGGAGACCCAAGTGTGTTCGGCAGAGTCGGCGAAGAAGCGGAGGCGCTTCATCAGCACGGCATCCGCTACGAAATGGTGCCCGGCATCACCTCGGGAATCGCAGCGCCGCTGTATGCGGGAGTCCCCGTCACCCATCGTGATTTCGCTTCGTCCTTCGCGATGATCACCGCTCATGATACATCATTGCAAGGCAGGCCGAATCTCGACTGGGAAGGGCTTGCCCGAAGCGTTCAAACGCTTGTGTTTTACATGGGCGTTAAAAATCTGTCGTTTATATGCCGGCAGCTTATGGAGTACGGAAAATCCCCTTCCGTTCCCGTACTCGTCATTCAATGGGGGACGTGGGGGCGGCAGCGAAGCGTTAAAGGAACGCTTCAGGACATCCATGAAAAAGTTCAAAGCCAAAACATCACCAACCCTGCCATTATCGTCATCGGTGATATTGTCAATTTTCAAACACACAGCTGGTTTGAAAGCAAACCGTTCATCGGGCGGCATATCATGGTTGTCACTCATGGCGATGAAGAACATACATTGACAGACAAGCTGCGCGAGTATGGCGCCGATGTTATTGAATGGCCGAAGCGGATCGTTAAAAAAATGCCCGCAAACGAAAACATCCTGAAACAGATCAGCACCTTTGAACAACTATTTTTCACATCACGCCTTGCGGTATGCGAATTCTTTGACACACTGGCTTTCAAGCAGATCGATATCCGCCGGGTGACCGCAAGCCTGAATGCAGCGACTGAGGCCGCAAAGACGGAACTGACAAAACGGGGCTTTCTCCTATCCGAATGTCAAATTGATTCTCCGCATTCACTCATTGTAGGAAGCCGTCAAGCAGCAGAAAACTTGTCAGACTCAAAATCATGCCCGTTTTATATCACCCATGAGCATATCGCGGATGAGCGGTTCACTTCCATGATCGAACGCACGATCAGTGAGTCTCCTCTGCAAATGATTATCTGTACGGGCAAAGAATCCGCTCAGCATTTGATCAGCGCCGGAAAACAAATCGGCATATCACCGGATCCGTCAGCAAACCGCCCTCCCGTCATCTGCATGGGCGAAGACGTCCCCGCCGGCTGCGGGTTTACCGCCGTGAAAAATCAGGAACAGTTATTTGCGTTTATACGAAATGAAATGAAAGACATGCTCGTTCACAGCTGATACCCGGAATGCTTTTCTGACCCTCAGGCTCAACATCGGGGGTCAGCCCTTTTTTATTGTGTCACCAATTTTTTATGGTGAGTCGAATACATCGCCATCTGATCCGCCTGCGGGTCCAAATAGGCTTTGGCGCTGTTCACGGCGGTCGGCCCCTCCGTGAAACCGCCGGCAATCAATCTGAGCTTGCTTTCATAATGGGCGGCGTCACCGGCGACAAACACGCCCGGAAGATTCGTCCGCATATGTCTGTCAGCTTTAATCCTGCCTTCTTCTATCTCAAACCCCCAGTCCTTCATCGGACCGAGATCAATTTTAAACCCGTGGTTGATAATGAGCTCATCAAGCTTGATGACTTCAGAAAGTCCGGACTCAGTTTGGCAAATGGTGACGCTCTCGATCCGTTCTCCGGTGCCGTTGAGATGCTTCAGTCGATACGGCGCAAGCACCCGCACGGAAGACCGCTTCATTTTCGCGACGCTGCTTTCCAAACCGCCAAACTCCTCCCTGCGGTGCAAGACGGTAACAGACGCCGCAATCGGTTCCAGCTCATTCGCCCAGTCAACCGCGGTATCTCCCCCTCCGGAAATCACGACATGCTTATCTCGAAACGCATCAAGCTTCTCTACCTTATAATGAAGGTTCTTTCCCGAATAACGGCTCGCATCCGCGCTGTCAAGTTCATTGACCTCAAGCGTTCCCATGCCGACGGCCAAAATCACCGTGCGCGTATAGTGCTTTTCCCCTTTGGAACTTTCCAGCACAATGGTTCCGTCTTCCACCCGTTCAAATCCAGTCACCCGCTGATTCAACACGATATCCGGCTTAAATGTCGCAGCCTGTTCCTTCAGCTGCTTAATCAGCTGTTCTCCGGCAATCCCGGGTATTCCGCCGATATCACGGATGATTTTTTCAGGGAAAAACATAGACACTTTCCCTCCGAGCCGCGGCAAAAACTCGATCACTTTCGTTTTCAGCTCGCGCATCCCGCAATAAAAAGCCGCAAACAGGCCGATCGGGCCTCCGCCTATAATCGTGACGTCATACACCTCATGATTTTCCGCCATCGTTCTGCCTCCCGTTTATATCTATACTTCAAATATTTTTAATTGAGAATCAATATCAATGAAAGTATAACACATATTGAGGAGCAGTGTTTATTCATTTCTCATCTTGCGGAAAAGGAGTGATTCAGAAGTGAGGTTCTGAGATTGATAAGCGGGAAGGTATTAAAACTGAAACCAGTACGGCGACTGGTTTCTTTTTTATCTCTTTTTCATCAGCATGATATCGAGGTACAGCTGGCACCTTGTCCTGAAGTCGTTTAAATTAATTGATGTCATGTCAAGAATCTGTTTGATACGGTAGTTCAATGTGTTTTGATGAATAAAAAGCTGTTCTGCGGCTGGTTTTGTTTTGCAGTTATTGAGGAGATAGATTTCTAACGTTTTCAGCAGTTCTGTACTGCTTTCTCTGTCTTTGGCTTTTAATAACGCTAAATCATCGTTTACATATTCCAGTGAGGCGTTTTTTTCTTCGATGCTTTCAAGATAGCGGTAAATCCCGAGCTTACTGTATTCGTACGGGATATTTTCCTGGTTTCCGGTAATTTCGGCGGCCTTTATGACTTCAAGGGCTTCTATATAACTTTTGCCGAGCTTCAGGATGCTGCTGTATTCATTGCCGATTCCGATATAGATGGGAGTGGGGATCTTCTGAAAGTGAAAATGAGTCAGCAGTTTGTGGATGAATTCAGATGCTGCCGAAGTGCCGGAGCTTTTTTGCGAGAAGCTTGCGACGACGATGACAATATTGGAATCAATGGTTAAGACGTGACTGACTTTATCCCGCAAATTCAAGTACGATTTGATGTTTTCCTTCACATCTTCGACTGCCTCCCCATCCCCATTTGCGGCGTGCAGGACGACTACTGAAAAAACCGACGGCAGCACGGCGTTCATCTTTTCCGCTTCCCGCCTGAACTCCTTTTCAGAGGAGAATTGCTGAAAGATCGCCCGTTTCACCAGGTCTTCCGCTCTTTCTTCTTTTTCTTGTTTCAGCCGGTTCGTTTTATAGATGATTTTTCCGACATGAAATGAAGTTTCATATAAAAAATCGAGCTCCTCGTCCGTCAAGTTTCGGTCGAGCTCCTGAATCCAGATGTAGCCCATCACTTCCCCTTTATGTTTTGCGCTTACAACCACTCTCTGATTCAGTCCGATACTGTCTATTTTTTCGACACGGAACGGTTCAGGAACGGTTTTCAGCTTTTCGATCACCCCGTCCTTCAGAAACCTTTCAAAAATCTGCACGGGGCATTTTTTTGAAAATATCGTCTGCTGGTTGGCGGAGTCGAAGTGATTAATGTAATAAGAATTATAGGCAAGCAAAAAGAAATCCGCGCTTTCCAGAATAACGGGCTTCTGCAATTCATAACTGATGAAATCAATTAATTTATCAATGTCCGTAAATGAAAAAACTCTCTCTAAAAGCTCTTCCATACCTATTTCTCCTATGCTCTTTTTATCTTTATCATACTCTGCGGGGTGACTTTTTGTATAGAAAAAAATTCACCTATTCCCAAAACGGCATGATCCGAAAGCCTGTATCGTGAAAAGAGGAAAAAGGGCGGTCCCTTCTTCCTCTCGTTCCTTGCTTTTATTGAGAAAGTGTATCACGGTAATCATGAAACTGATCTGTGACATCTTTTGACGGAGCCTGTGTCAATAAGCTGACGACAAATACAGCGGCAAGGCTTACAGCAAAGCCCGGAATGATTTCGTACAAAAAGTCTGAAAGACCGGCATTCGCCCAAATGATTACGGTAATCGCTCCCGCAATCATGCCGGCGAGTGCCCCCCATTTCGTCATCCGTTTCCAAAATAAACTGAGCAGTACGACCGGCCCGAATGACGCGCCGAATCCCGCCCATGCATAGCTGACAAGACCAAGTATCGTGTTGTTTTTCTCCCAAGCGAGCACCAAAGCGATGATTGACACCGCAAGCACTGCCATTCTCCCCAGAAATACGAGTTCCTTATCAGAAGCCGAACGCCTGAACATGGACTTATACAAATCCTCTACTAAAGAACTGGACGTAACGAGCAGCTGAGACGAAATCGTACTCATAATGGCCGCTAAAATCGCAGAAATGAGAAATCCCGTAATAATCGGGTGGAACAGAATGTTGCCGAGCTGAATAAAAATGGTTTCCGGATCAGCCAGCTTCAGTCCGTGCTGGTGGTAATACGCGATTCCCGCAAGACCCGTAAACAGCGCGCCTAGTGCAGACAAAATCATCCATCCCATTCCGATCCGTCTGGCGCGTTTGATTTCTTTCACAGATGTGATCGCCATAAAGCGCACAATAATATGCGGCTGCCCGAAATAGCCGAGCCCCCACGCAAATAAAGAAATAATGCCAAGGACGGTCGTCCCTTTGAACATATTAAACAGTTCCGGGTTGACGGAACGGATATCGGCAACGGTTTCCCCCGGGCCGCCCGTATGGAAAATCGTCACAATCGGTACGAGAATAAGCGCCACAAACATAATGATCCCTTGAACAAAGTCCGTCCAGCTTACCGCCAAAAAGCCTCCGAACAAGGTGTAGGCGACAACGACGCCTGTCACGACCCACAGTCCCGTGTGGTAATTCAACCCTAAAATGCTGTTGAATAAGACGCCTCCTGAGACCATGCCGGATGATACGTAAAATGTGAAAAAGACGAGAATGACAAGACCCGAAAACAGTCTGAGAAGCTTCGTATGATCACCGAAACGGTTTTCAAGGAAACCCGGAATGGTGATGGAATTCCCCGCTTTTTCGGTATACGTTCTCAGCCTCGGTGCCACGAAAAGCCAGTTCGCCCACGCCCCGAGCACAAGCCCGAGCACAATCCAAGCGCCGCTTAATCCTGTCGAGAACATAGCACCCGGAAGCCCCATCAAGAGCCATCCGCTCATATCCGCCGCTCCCGCGCTGAGCGCTGTGACGGCAGGGCCTAAAGAACGCCCCCCGAGCATGTAATCCGTCAGATTTGACGTCCGTCTGTAGGCGAAATAACCGATAAACAGCATACCCGCCATATAGATACAAATGGAAATAATCAACTGAATGTTTGCTATGGCATTTCCTCCTCCGCTTTATATGTTTATGGTGAAATGGACACCCCCCGCGAGGAGGATGCCCATTCAGTCCCTCTTAAAACATTTCACTGATTGTTTTCGCCTGCATGTGGAGGGCCAAATAATCCGGGCCGCCCGCTTTTGAATCAGTGCCGGACATTTTGAAGCCTCCGAACGGATGGTAGCCGACAATCGCTCCCGTACAATTGCGGTTGAAGTACAGGTTGCCGACATGGAATTCCTGTTTCGCCCGTTCAATATGTTTGCGGTTATTTGTAATGACCGCGCCTGTCAAACCATATTCAGTATTGTTGGCCACTTCTAAAGCTTCATCAAAGTTTGACACTTTAGAAAACGCCACGACAGGCCCGAAAATTTCTTCCTGCATGAGTCTTGCTTTCGGATCAAGGTCAGCGAAGATCGTCGGCTTGATAAAGTAGCCTTTTGAATCATCTCCGGTGCCGCCGCTTACTAAACGGCCTTCTTCTTTTCCGATTTCAATGTAGCTCATGATCTTGTCGTAAGAACCTTGGTCGATGACAGGCCCCATATAAACATCTGCACTGTCAGGTTTAGCAGTTACTTTTGATTCCGTAATTTCAATGACACGCTCTAATACTTGATCATACACTTTTTCATGGACAACTGCACGTGAACCTGCAGAACATTTTTGTCCGGCAAAGCCGAATGCAGATGTGAAGATCGATTGAGCCGCTAATTCAATGTCCGCATCCTCGTCAACAACAACCGTATCTTTACCGCCCATTTCAGCAATGACGCGTTTCAGATGCTGCTGGCCCGGCTGCACTTTTGCCGCGCGTTCAAAAATTCTCGTACCGACTTCACGTGATCCTGTAAATGTGATAAGGCTTGTTTTCGGATGGTCAACAAGATAATCGCCTACTTCTGCTCCGCTTCCCGGCACAAAGTTGACTACGCCTTTTGGCAATCCGGACTCTTCAAGCACCTCAACAAATTTTGCTGCAATAACAGGTGTAGCACTCGCAGGTTTTAGAACCACTGTGTTTCCAGTAACGATCGGCGCCACTGTTGTTCCTGCCATGATCGCAAACAAGAAGTTCCACGGCGGAATAACAACTGTCACTCCAGTCGGCGTGTACACATATTGGTTCTTCTCGCCTTCGCGGCTGTTGACCGGTTTGCCTTTTGCCAGTTCGATCATTTGGCGTGCATAATACTCCATGAAGTCAATCGCTTCAGCCGTATCTGCATCAGCTTCGTTCCAAGGTTTTCCTGCTTCCTTGACGAGCAGGGCGGAGAATTCGTGCTTTCTGCGGCGGACTTTGGCAGCTGCGCGGAACAAAACGGCCGCTCTTTCTTCAGGGGATGTGTATCTCCACTCTTCGAACGCTTTCGCAGCTGCTTCAATCGCTTGCTCAGCGTGCTCCTGGGACGCCTTTGACACTTTTCCGACGACTTCTTCTTTATCAGCCGGATTGATTGAAACGATTTTCGCTTCCGTCTCTACCTTTTCACCATTGATGACGAGCGGATAATCTTTTCCCAGATACTCATTTACCGTCGCAAGCGCTTTCTTAAATTCTTCAACGTTCGATTGATCTTGGAAATTCGTGAATGGTTCGTGTTTATAAGGTGTAGTCATTGTCATCTCTCCCTTTTTTACTTCTTAGTCATCCCTTTAAAGGCGAATGCGATGTTTGA
Source organism: Bacillus sp. LR--39 (assembly GCF_053613335.1). Lineage (NCBI taxonomy): Bacteria > Bacillati > Bacillota > Bacilli > Caryophanales > Bacillaceae > Bacillus > Bacillus sp. LR--39. Next base: position 268,617 of record NZ_JBSIOT010000003.1, read on the forward strand.
GGGGCGTTCGGCAAGCCGTCTCATGAAATAGCCGTACCAGTCATCCCCGTAAGGCAGGTAGACTCTCATGCGGTATCCTTCTTCCACCAGGCTGAGCTGGGTTTGCGAGCGCATGCCGTACAGCATCTGAAACTCAAAACGGTCGTTTGGAATGCCGTGCTCTTTGGCAAGCTGTTTTGTAAACTCGATCATTTTGTCATCATGCGTGGCAACTGCCGTATAATGTCCTTTTAAAAGCTGTTTGCGGATGAGTCTTTTATAATTTTCATCGACGTCGCTTTTTTCAGGATAGGCCACCTTTTCCGATTCTTTATAGGCCCCTTTGACAAGCCGCAGAAACGGATTCAGCGGGCTGAGGTCATCAAGATCCTTCTCCGTTCTGTACAGATAAGCCTGCACCACGGTGCTTACATATTCATACCGGCTCCGGAAGTCTTTAAAGATATCCAGCGTTTTCTGGCATCTCGTTTCATCTTCCATGTCAATCGTCACCATGACTTTATGTTTTTCAGCCGTCTGGAGGATTTTCGTCATATTTTCATAGACAAGATCGAGATCTATATCAAGACCTAAAGACGTCATTTTTAATGACACTTGGGAATTCAGCTGTTCATCAGCGATTAAGGCGATGGTCTGCATGCACTCCTCGGTGCGTTCTTTCGCGACATCACCGCTGTTGACAAATTCCCCCAAATGATCGACAGTAACTGACAGCCCTTGGCTGTTCAAATGTCGGATTGTCGGGATAGAACTGCGGAAATCCATTCCTCCGATGATTTTGCCGGCTGCCACACGGCTTCCCCAGCTTCGCGCCATCTTATTGAGAAAGCTGCTCTTGGATAAAAATAAGAAAAAATCTCTTGTAATCACTTCCAACCTTAACACCCCGCAATCTAAGAAGTATTTGTATGAGTCTATTGTAAATGGACAAAACATCCTCTCACAATATTCTAAAAATACAAAGATTCTGATAAATTTTTGTGGTTTTACCACAATCAGCTTCTTAGATAGCAGGCGGATTATGCCGAAAAAAGGCGGACGGAAATGACGGCAATCGTCAATTTCCGCCTTTTTACCCCCACGCCTCTTCGACGGTCTGAATCAATAGCTGATTCAGTTCCTCCGTTATGTCAGGTTTCGGCGTTTTGATCATTTTGACATAGTGCCTGATGCGTTCTATTTCTTCTTCTATAAATGCATGAATGATCGTATTTCTCGGTTCCGGGGCCAGCTCCTGACCGCTTTTTTTCCTTGTAAGCAGTGTATTGATTTCAGAAATGAGCGCTTCATCCGTCAATAAGGCATCGGCCAGTACGGGAAATGACATCGGCGGTACGGAGCCGAACGTTTCAATCCATCTGCAGGCAAGGAGAGGACGCAGAACATAAAAATACTTTTTAATCTTCACTTCACTGCCCCGCAATTCCGTTTTTTCATTCCGTTTTGCCATATTGAGATAATGATAGATGCCGGCTTCAGGCGAAAAGGCGCGGTTTTTCAGTTTTCGAAGCTTTTCAGCCGCTGAGAAAGCTTCATAATAGATCATCTCAGAAGAGAGCCATTCCAAAAGAGGCGGATTTGATTTTTTAAAAAGCCGCAGCGCTTTTCTCAGTTCCCAGCCGCTGATGTCAAGCATGTCATGAATCGGCTCTTCTATGACATCCCTATGCGGTTCGATCGAAAAGTACCATTCTTTTTTCGGCACATAGAGAAACCGTACATCGTAGTCGCTGTCGCTTGACGGAAACCCCCATGCGCGGCTCCCTGATTCTACGGCATAAAGCACCTTGACGCCGTGCTGTGCTTCAATTCGTTTTAATTCTTCGATGATCCTTTGTTCCATCAGTATCCGTCCTTTTCCGTGATCATTCCTGAAAAAAGCCCAAGTACTTGGGCTTTTCGCTGTCGTCAGCCTTTCAGATGCGCTTTCAGAAAGGCCAGCTTTTCCGTATGGAAAGAAGGTATGTATTCATGTCCGAAATACCGGTAAACCTTCAATTCTTTTTCCGTTTCCAGATGATTGTAAGCGGCAAACACCGTCGACGGCGGAGTCACGCGGTCAATCAGCCCGATGGACATGAGCACCGGAACTTTTACGCGGTCCGCCAGATTCATGATATCAAAATAGGCCAGTGTATTCATCGCGGCCTTCTCCGTTTCAGGGCTGCCGTTCTTTCTGAAAAAGGAGTTAATCTCAAGATACGGCTCATCAAGAGCGACATCAATGGCCCGCTCAAAATTGCTTAAATAAGGATAATCGGCCGCAACCGCTCTCGGAATGTCAGATAGTGCCGCCGCGGCGATTGAAAGTCCGCCTCCCTGGCTCCCGCCGATGACGGCGATCCTCGTTTCATCCACTTCCTCAAAGCCGCTGATGACTTCCAAAGCCCGGACGGCGTCTAAGTACACGCCGCGGTAATAATATGTATCTTTATCTAAAATCCCTTTCGTCATCCAGCCGGGAACGTGTCCATGCGGTGAGACGCTTGTATCTGTGCTGCTGTGCTGACCGCGGACAAGCATGCCGAATGCGGCATATCCGTGTAGCGCCCAATTTACGATGTCATGTATATCCCCGTCATAGCTCGCGTTATAGCCGTGATATTTCACGATGGCCGGATGCGGTCCTTGCCGGTCGGGAACGGCGTACCATCCCTTAATTTCCGCCTTGCCGAAGCTTCGGTATGTCAGCCGGAATACTTTCACGCCGTCAGCCGGGTAGCTTTCAGCCGTCAATTCAGGCTTTGCCTCTTCCTTTGCAAGCTCATGTAATGATGATGCCCAAAAATCCGAAAAGTCATGAGGAGCGGTTTTATTTGGTTTATAGGTTTGCAGTTGGTCGAGCGGCAAGTCGTATAATTGCATATCCGATTATTCTCCTTTGTTTTATAAGATTTAATTTTCTGACTCTATCTTAACACGATTTTACACTCATTTTCTAAACATTTTAATAAACGTTTGTTTAAAAACAAAAAAGCCGTGCGCTCACAGCGTCACGGCTCTTTTTACATCGGCTGATACAGGTCCCAGCCGATTTTTAACGTTTCTACGATATAATCGGCTATTTCTTCTGGTTCCAGATTATCCGTCGCCACTTTTGAATTATGTTTATCATAGATGCTTTGGCGCTCGTTAAAGAGCTGCTGCATTTCATCCATGGAACGGTTATGCAGAACGGGACGGCTTTCAATCAGCAGATCAGCCCGCTGCTTCCAATTCTCCCATGATAAATCAAGATGGAGCACGAGACAGTTTTCAAGGCAGCACTGTCTGATTTCCTCTTGTTTAAACGAACCGCCCCCAAGTGACACGATCTTGAATTTCGTATTGCGGCAGATATCTAATATATAATCCTTTTCGGTCTGACGGAAAAAGGCTTCACCTTTTTTCTCAAACATTTCAGGGATGGACATCTTGAAATCTTTCTCAATCTGCAGATCAATATCAATGAAGTCTCTGTATAATTTCTTAGCGACCAGCTGGCCGATTGTTGTCTTTCCGACACCCATGAATCCGATCAGTACGATATTTCTTTCTCTTACGGGAATGGCACGTTTTGCGTTCATCTTCGGCGAAATCCTCCTAAGAAATGAAAAAGTTATGTTTATTATATGATAACTCAATATTGAAACATAGAGATAATGCAATGAAAGAAAACCCATCCTTTATTAAGAAGAGATGAGTTTTTCTTTCTATCGGAGCGTAATGCGTTCCACCTTTCCGACAATGAAAATATAAGAAAATGCCCCGATAAATGCGACAGCGCCGACAAACAGAATCGCTCCGTTATATGAACCGGTCGCAGAAACGATAAACCCGATGATAAGCGGGGTGATAATACCGGCCATATTGGCGAAAAAGTTAAACACGCCTCCTGCCAATCCGATTGTCTCGCTTGGCGCCACCTCACTCAGCATCGTCCAGGATATATTGGACATGCCCTGCGCAAAAGAAGCAATGGATAAGATCGTCAAAACCGCAGGAGCAGAATCCGTAACATTCGCGAGCACGATGGAGCCTGTCAGCAGAAGACCGAGGATGACGGGCGTTTTCCGGGCAACGTTCACCGACACGCCCCGTTTCATCATTCCGTCAGACCAATATCCGCCGAACAATACGCCGAAAAAGGCGGCGATATACGGGATTGATGCGGCGAAGCCGACTTTTAAGAAAGCCATGTGCTTTGCCTCCGCCAGATAAGTCGGAAACCATGTCAAAAAGAAGAACAGCGTGGAGGCTACGGCGAACTGGCCGATATACAAGCCGACAAGCTTGCGGTATTTAAGAAGCTGGACGAAATCCGGCCACGTGATCCTGCCGGCTGATTCTGACACCTCTGTCAGTCCGCCGCCTTCTCTAATATACTCAAGCTCCTCCCGGTTCACTTTCCGGCACCGATTCGGCTCGTGATACATTTTGAACCAGAAAATGGAGAAAACAAGCCCGAGCACCCCTGAGGAAATAAAGACGGCGCGCCAGTCAAATGCCGTTAACACCCAGAATAAAACCGGTGTGGCGAACGCCAGCCCCACATATTCCCCCGCCGTATAAGCACCCGTCGCAAAGGCGCGTTCCCGCCTTGGAAACCATGTCGTGACAATCCGGTTGTTTGCCGGAAACGCAGGCGATTCAGCCAGCCCGATAATCAGGCGGCAGCCGAATAAAAATCCGAAACTGGCCGCAAAAGCCTGCACTCCGGTGAAAACCGACCAGATCAATAAAGAAACGCCGTACGTCCGTTTTGACCCGAATTTGTCCAAAATGAGCCCGCCGGGAATCTGCATTCCCGTATAAGTCCAGCTGAATGCGGAAAAGACGACGCCCAAAAGCGCGGGGCTTATGTTCAGCGATGTCTGAATGGACGGGGCGGCGATGGATACACTGGCACGGTCTATATAATTAATCGCAGTGATAAAAAACAAAAGAATCAGTATCACATAACGAGCGCGAGTCGGTTTATTGCAGACGGGACTGAAGTCCGTCAGCTCCGTTTCATTTTTCAATGGCTTCTCCCCCTTACTCGAATGAAATTAATTGTACAACACTTCGGTCAATTATTTAATACTTTGACGCAAAAAAGCGCTAAACAATTTGTGTGCCGCACCGACCTGATGCAGACACACCCCGCTTATAAAAAAGTGTCTGCCCTTTTCACCTGTTTATCCGTATCGCACCCGGGGAAAAAGTACACATATGATAGACAGTTACGGGAGGATTACCGATGAAACTGAGTTTTTGCACGACAGGTTTTAAAAAAAAGCATATTCTCGACATCATTTCTTTCGCGAAGGAGCACTCCTTTAAGGGAATCGAACTGTGGTACGGACACGCTAAACAATATATAGAGGAAATCGGCCCGCTCGACAGGCTTGATCAGCAGCTTCAGGAGGAAGGCCTCGGGGTGCCTGCCGTCAGTTTGTACACTGACTTCGCCGCTCAGGATGAAAGGCAGGCGTTAAAGGATGTTCAAAGGGCATTAAGCGCGGCACGACAGCTGCACAGTCCCTTGATCAGAGTCTTTGCCGGCAATCTTCCTTCGCACCGGACATCACCGGAAAAGTGGCAGCGTGCGGTTGATCAATTTCAGCAGGCGGCACGGCTCGCAGATGACTATGAAGTCGATATCGGGCTTGAGATTCATTACGATACGTACGCGGATACACCGGAGGCGGCGCTGGCATTTTTGGAGGATGTCGGACATCCGCGGGTCCGCACCATTTTTGACGGCTCCAACCTACACGTCAATCACGTTGACCAAATGTCCGCTTTAGAAAAACTGTATCATACCGTCAGCCACATTCATCTGAAAAACTATCACTGGAATTTTGACAACTGGTATCTCAGCAAGCCAACTCCGATTTTTCAAGGAGATCTCGATCAAAAAGCATTTTTAAAAGAGCTGATGAACAGACAATATGACGGTTTTGTTTCTCTTGAGTATTTTGGAGAACATGCCTTTACGCATATAAAGGAATCGCTCCGCGAATATACGTCCGTTTTTTCCCGCTGACTCTTCGATCGAAGGGTCTTTTTTTGTATCATATAGAAAAAGGGGGATATCATGGTGATCCTTTGGATAAATGGGGCTTTCGGTTCCGGAAAAACACAAACAGCGTTTGAACTGCACAGAAGACTGAAACCGTCTTACGTATACGATCCTGAAAAGATGGGGTTTGCGATGCGTTCGATGATACCGCCGGATATCGCTGAAGATGACTTTCAAAGCTACCCTCTGTGGCGGGAATTCAATTACAGCATGCTTTCCTATTTGTCAGATACATATCAGGGCATCATCATTGTGCCCATGACCATTACGAACGATCAATACTTCCATGACATTATCAGCAGGCTGAGACAGGATGGCCGGACCATTCACCACTTTACCCTGCTGGCTTCAAAGGAAACATTGCTGAAACGCCTGCGCACCAGAGCGGAAGGAAAAAACTCCTGGGCCGCAAAACAAATCGACCGCTGCATCAACAGCCTGTCTGATAGCCTCTTCACAGAACATCTCCATACAGACCAAATGTCTATTCAGCAGGTCGCAGAAACGATCGCTGCCCAAGCAAATCTGCCTTTTGAGCCTGATTCGAGAGGCAGCCTTCGAAGATTCACCGACAGATTGATGGTGAAGCTGAATCATATCCGTATCAAATAAAAAAACGTTTTGAAAACATGTCCCTGATCCATGCAAATGGATCAATAAATAAAAAGCCCCTCTGAAGGGATGTTTTTTCAATTTAAGAAAAAAATTTTAGAAACAGAAGAGGTATTTTATGGATAATTGTCTAATTATTAACAACGTAACACATTTCATTTGAAAAGGGAGTGCTCGAAATGAACTTCAAAAAAGTGTTAACCGGTTCTGCGCTGTCTCTTGCCTTACTGATGTCTGCCGCTCCTGCCTTTGCCGCATCACCAACAGCATCCGCATCCATGGAAAATAGCCCAATCTCAACGAAAGCAGATGCCGGCATTAATGCCATCAAACTCGTTCAAAGCCCTAACGGAAACTTCGCTGCTTCTTTCGTTTTAGATGGAACAAAGTGGATTTTCAAAAGCAAATACTATGACAGCAGCAAAGGGTATTGGGTAGGGATTTATGAAAGTGTAGATAAATAAAAATGCGATAAACAAAAAACCTCCCTTTTAAAAGGGAGGTTTTTTTCATTCTATTTCCACCAATCATCAAACATCGATGCCGGCACCTGGCGCTTATGCTCCGTACTGAGGTAGCGTTTTTCCAGCGCCTCAATCACTTCGGAAGAAACGTCCTTGCCTTCTAAATAATCATCAATGTCATTGTAGGTGATGCCGAGTTCGGTCTCATCAGTCTGCTGCGGTTTTTCATCAAGCAGATCGGCCGTCGGTAATTTCAAATACAGGCGCTCCGGCGCACCGAGCTCTTCTAATAAACGTCTGCCCTGGCGTTTCGTTAATCCGGTCAGCGGCAGCAGATCAGCTCCGCCGTCACCGTATTTCGTGAAGAAACCGGTCACTGCCTCGGCCGCATGGTCGGTGCCGATGACAAGCAGCCCCTCTTGTCCGCCGATGGCATATTGAGCGATCATTCTCATTCTGGCCTTTACATTTCCTTTGTTAAAGTCAGACAGCTGATCGCCCGTGTCTTTTTTGTACTGATCGGCGAACGCGCTGACAGCGGACTTAATATCAAATGTCCATGATTTATCAGGTTTAATGAATTTGAGCGCCAATTGGGCGTCATCCTCATCCTGCTGTGTGCCGTGTGGAAGCCGGACGGCGATAAATTCCGCATTTCCGCCTTCTTCTCTGATGCTCTCAGCCGCCAATTGGGCGAGGCGTCCCGCAAGCGTGGAATCCTGCCCCCCGCTGATGCCGAGCACAAAGCCTTTGGCACCTGTTTTTTTCAAATATTGTTTCAGAAAGTTCACTCTGTCCTCAATTTCTTGTTTCGGATCAATTGAGGGCTTTACATGGAGATCATTCATAATTTGTTTCTGGATGCTCATCCCAATCACTCCTCCTGCATTGTTTCTTTATGATCCATTTCCCGTTCATGCTGAAAATGAATCATGCCACTATGTACGACTCTCTGTTAAATATAGCACAGGTGCGGATTTTAAGTGAATCAAATACACCGGGATCAGCTGATTTCCACCCGCAGCGCCGTGATGCTGTCTCCGTTGCATTTTCCTTTTTCGATCGGACAGGATGAAAACGCGACGACGAGATCCATTTCCGCACGGAGCCGTACATAATCACCCGCGTCAGAAAGAGGCGTTTCGACTGATAAGTTCCCTTTCTCATCGAGCACCGTGTTCATAAAGATGGCAAACGGGTAATGCATATGCGGCCGCGGCACCCCGAACGGTTCAAGCGCCCCGCTCATATTGTCATAACACGTATCCTGGAGTTCGTCTTTATGCTTTCCGTATAAAAGTCTGTTCATATCCGGACGGCAGGCGGGAAGCAGCAGATCGTGCTTACCGACTGTATCTTCAATCAGCGTCAGCATCGGCTTGTATAAATTTGAATAAATATGATCACCCGTTTTTACATGAATGGACTGGTTGGCATCAATCGTCGCGCCCTGATCAAGATGTTCATAAAAGTCCTTGGCATGATACGCCGTGAAGTCAGCCACCTGCTGTCCTTCCACATCGACAACTTTTATAATCTGCCCTTTGTGAACCTTCAGGCCGAGCCCTTTTTTCGGCGGTACGATAAATTGCTGTGTCATCAGACTGCTCCTTTTTTCTTCTATTATGAACTCCGTCCGTTTGTTTCATGTAAAGCAATTTATTGGATGTATATTCCCCTTCTGACGGCTGCAATCTAAGCTTTGATAAAGGGGTTGAACTTCATGGGTAAATCACAGGACCAGCCTAAAGGAAATCTCGCTTGGTGGCAGCTCTCCTTAATCGGCGTCGGCTGCACAATCGGGACGGGCTTTTTTCTCGGGTCCAGCATTGCTATTGTCAAAAGCGGATATTCCGCGCTGATCTCATTTCTTATTGCCGGGCTTGGCACCTATTTTGTCTTTGAGCAGCTCGCGAAGCTTTCGGCTAAACAGCCCGAAAAGGGGTCTTTTTGCGCTTATGCGAGAAAGGCTTTCGGCACTTGGGCCGGTTTCAGCAACGGATGGGTGTACTGGTCGTCCGAGATGCTGATCACGGGAAGCCAGCTGACAGCAATCTCGCTGTTTACGAAGCATTGGTTTCCGAATGTGCCGCTGTGGATTTTCGCCTCCATCTATGCGGTGCTCGGTCTTTTGATTATATTTACGGGGCTGTCCGTTTTTCAAAAAACGGAAAATGTGCTCGCTGTTGTCAAGACGGCGGCGATATTTATGTTTATCGTGATCGCCATATTGGCGCTGTGCGGTATATTTTCTCATAAACCGGATGTGCAGGTGCCGAACGAATCAAAGGATTTGTTCCCGCACGGAGCGATGGGGTTATGGACGGGACTGATTTATGCGTTTTACGCCTTCGGAGGAATTGAAGTCTTGGGGCTGATGACCGTACACTTGAAAAAACCGGAGGAAGCCTCAAAATCAGGCCGGCTGATGCTTGCCGTACTTGCGGTGATTTACGTCATTTCTCTCGGCCTGGCGCTGCTGTTAGTGCCGCTGGGCAAATTCACCGAGCAGGACAGCCCGTTTATTACATCGCTGAAGGGTTTTCATTTAGATATCATTCTTGATATTTTTAACGGGATTTTTATTATTGCGGGATTTTCCACGCTCGTCGCCTCGCTGTTTGCCGTGACGACATTGCTTTGTACAATGGCCGATGACGGGGATGCGCCGAAATGCTTCAGATTAAAGGAAAACAAAAAAATCTGCTGGCCTGCGCTCGGATTGACGTTTGCCGGACTCATCGTCTCCATCATCCTGTCATTGGTGCTGCCGAAAAATATATATGAACACATGACAACCGCAGCGGGCCTCATGCTTCTTTATACGTGGCTGTTCATTTTGTTCTCGGGCAAGAAACTGCTCGAAACGACAAAGATGGGAACCGCACAGATTGTTATCGCCCTTGTGCTGATTGTCGCGGCCGTCTCCGGGACGCTGTTTGAGAAATCGAGCCGGCCCGGTTTTCTGGTCAGCCTTTGTTTTCTCGCCGTCATTGCGATCGTGACATGGATCGTACAAAAAAAGCAGGGACACAGCCCTGCCGGATCATAGCTTATTTCGTCGGTTTAAATAGTCTTTTCAAATAAGAAAAGGGACACTTTGACACTTGCGTCTCATCATCACGGAGGAAATATTGCTTCCATTCTAAATTGTCTTTTCCTCCGTACCACCCCAATCGGGGATGAAGAGGGGCTTCATCATACGCCTCTAAGCGTTTTCTGATCAGCCGGCTCATGTTTCGTCCGAACGCGGTTGAATCATTTAATCCTTCGAAAATCCATCTCGGCTGAAACGCCAGCATAAAAAACGGGAAGCTTCTGCTTTGTCGCGCTTCATGCGCAGGCGTCGCGCACAGAATAAAATACGGCTCGCCGTCAAAGCAGAACTCCCATTTATAATGTTCAGGGTCTTCCGGCATATCTTCCGGCCAGTCATTCGGGTCGCAGCCGCTCAGCCGGTTTAAAAAAGACCAGAACAGCTCTTCATACGCCTCAATTGAATAATGCTCAGCTAAATCCTCAGGCGTATCAAAAATCACAAGCAGCGACGCGTATCTTCCGGTATTCCTTGAGATCTTTCCGTACTCGGACAGCAGCATCCCCACTTCCTCCGGGGTTCCGTCTTCGCGGGGATCACCCGCAAAGGATATCCGGAGCTGATCTGTCAAAAATCCCTGACGTCCGGGAATGCACGGAAACGTATCCGCTTTATCGCCTACTTTTTCTGATAGAAGCTCAAAAGCGATTCTCTGCCAATTTGGCAGATCCAATAACTTTTCCTCAAGGCAACTTTTTGTGTACAGCCCGCTTGCCATCGGCCCACCTCCAGTATCGTCATGATACGTTATGACGGAGATAGGCGATGGGTGACTCTTCTTCTATTTATGAGATGAGCATTTGAATCCCCTGCCATCCGAAATAAAACCCGAAAACGATCAAAGACACACCCGCCGCTCCCGTCAGCCAGCGGAGCGCTTTTTCATGAAGGAGATTTCTGAAAGTGCTCGCGGCGACCGCCATGCAGAAATCCCAGATCAAAATGCCGAGAAGAATGCCGGAGCTGTAAATCAAAAGCTGATTTGCATCGAAGGATTCAGCGGTTTTGGCGAGAATGCTCCCGTATATGCCGAGCCAGAATAAAATGCTCAGCGGATTGGAAAGAGAAATAAAAAATCCCGCGCCGAATGTTTTGTAAAAAGCCGGTTTTCCTTTTCCGCTTCTGACATTCATGGCTTCCCTGATATTTTTTAACGTTTCGACTCCCGTATAGGTCAGCACGAAAAAACCGAAGAGCCACAAAAACGTTTTTACAAAAGGAGCGGTCAAAAATTGAGACAGCCCGAAATAGATCAGAATCATATACAGCCCGTCCGCGGCCATGGCGCCAAGACCGAAAATCCATGCATGCCAAAAGCCGTTTTTGATGCCTTTGTCAATTTGCGCTGCATTGACCGGTCCGACAGGTGCTGACAATGACAGCCCGAGAACGATGTAGCTTAAAAAGATGTTCATTGGCTTCCCCCTCATTCATGCAACTTGTACAAGTTATTCATGAATGGGCCGTGCTATGATACATTATTTTAATTTCTCAAGCTCGTCTTCCATCATGTCCGTCGCTTTTCCTAAAAAATCGAATATCAGCTGCAGTTCTTCTTCTTTATATTGTCGGCAAAGGCTGATCGTGGACTGGGATAAGGAGCTGAACAATTGCTTCACATTCGCTTTTCCGGCTGTCAGCGGCACGATGATCACCCGACGTTTGTCTTCGGGGTCTTTTTTCCTCATGACATATCCCGCTTTTTCGAGCCGGTCAATGAGCGCCGTTACCGAACCTGTGCTGAGGCCGGTTTTTTTCCCCAGCTCGCCTGCGGTCATCGGGCCTGCTTCATTTAAGATATCAGCTGATTTTAAATCGGTCGGAAACAGACCGAGAGATTGAGCGGCCGCCTGATGAAACAGGATCGTCCTTGTGGCCATCTTCCGGAATAACTGTATCGCGGTTTCCTCCGTCTCGCTTCTGGTATTTCTTGTTGACAACTGACAGGCCTCCCTATAAAATCAATTTATCTTGACGATCAAGATAATTTTCGGCAAATCTAATATGATCATAGCAAATTTAATGATCAAAAGTAAGTATGGGAGGAAAAAGCATGGAACAAACAGACGCGAAGGACGCCTCGACGAAGTTTGTCGTCATCGGTCTTTTGCTGGGCATTTTAATGTCGGCTATGGATAATACAATCGTTGCCACTGCGATGGGAAATATCGTGGCGGACCTCGGAAGTTTCGATAAGTTCGCGTGGGTGACGGCATCATACATGGTAGCCGTTATGGCCGGTATGCCGATTTACGGAAAACTGTCCGATATGTACGGACGCAAACGTTTCTTTTTATTCGGTCTTATTCTTTTCTTAATCGGATCTGCATTATGCGGAATCGCCCAAACAATGGATCAGCTCATTATTTACCGCGTCATTCAGGGAATCGGCGGAGGCGCGCTGATGCCGATCGCCTTCACGATCATTTTTGATTTATTTCCGCCGGAAAAACGCGGAAAAATGTCGGGCATGTTCGGTGCCGTTTTCGGCCTGTCCAGCGTTCTCGGACCGCTTTTAGGCGCGCTCATTACCGACTCCATCAGCTGGCACTGGGTGTTTTACATCAACGTGCCGATCGGTATTTTATCATTGTTTTTCATTCTTCGTTATTATAAAGAATCCCTTGAACACAGGAAACAGAAAATCGACTGGGCCGGCGCGATTACGCTGGTGGTTTCCATTGTCGGTCTGATGTTCGCTCTTGAGCTCGGCGGAAAAACGTATGATTGGAACTCCGTGCAGATCATCGGTCTGTTCGCTGTGTTCGCCGTGTTCTTTATCGCCTTTTTTATTGTGGAAAGAAAAGCGGAAGAACCGATTATCTCATTTTGGATGTTTAAAAACCGTTTATTTGCTACAGCACAGATTCTGGCGTTCCTTTACGGAGCCACGTTCGTCATTTTAGCGGTGTTTATCCCGATCTTCGTTCAGGCTGTGTACGGAAGCACCGCTACAAGCGCGGGCTTTATTTTGACGCCGATGATGATCGGTTCTGTTATCGGAAGTATGATCGGCGGAATTTTCCAGACGAAAGTGCGGTTCCGCAGTTTAATGCTGATTTCCGTGGTCGCTTTCTTTATCGGAATGCTGCTGCTTTCCAATATGACACCGGATACGGCGCGTACGATGCTGACGGTATTCATGCTGATCTCAGGATTCGGCGTCGGCTTCAACTTCTCACTGCTGCCGGCCGCGTCCATGAACGATCTGGAGCCGCGTTATCGCGGAAGCGCCAACTCAACAAACTCGTTTTTGAGATCATTCGGTATGACGCTCGGTGTGACGATTTTCGGCACCATCCAGACGAATGTGTTTACCAATAAGCTCACAGATTCATTCAGCGGCATGAAAGGAGCGGGCGGCGCGATGCAGAACATAGGAAATCCGCAGGACATTTTCCAGGCCGGCACGCGCGCTCATATTCCGCCGCACATTCTGGATCGCATTATTGACGCCATGTCGCAAAGCATCACATATGTATTTACGCTTGCGCTAGCGCCGATCGTCATTGCCGCCGTTACCATTTTGTTTATGGGAAAAGCGAGAGTGAAAACCTCTCAGGAAATGGCGAAAAAAGCGAATTAAAAAAAGCAGTACATGGCGTTTGTCATGTACTGCTTTTTTATTTACCCAGCGAAATGCGGAGCGAGAATATCTTTCAGCACGTTTGCGCTGCGGCTGAATTGAGCCTGTTCTGTTTCATTCAGCTCAAGTTCCGTCACACCTGCGATGCCGTTCCGATTGACGACGGCCGGAACGCCGATAAAGACGTCGTTTACACCGTATTGGCCGTCCAGATATGTGCTGACGGTTAAAATGCTGTTTTCATTACGCAAAATCGCTTTTGTGATGCGGGCGAGGCTCATCGCCACTCCGTAATATGTCGCGCCTTTTTTCTCGATAATATGGTAGGCCGCGTTTTTCACATCGTCAACGATCTGATCCAGCTCGTCCTGTTTGTAAGCTGCATTTTTCTCCAGCAATTGCTGCACCGGCACTCCGCCGATATTGGCGTGACTCCATACAGGAAGCTCGGTATCGCCGTGCTCGCCGATAATGTGGGCGTGTACGTTTTGCGGAGCGGCTCCGAAGTATTCGCTCAGCATATAACGGAATCGCGCAGAATCCAGTGTCGTGCCGCTGCCGATGACGCGTTCTTTCGGCAGCCCGCTGAATGTCCATGTCGCATAAGTGAGAATGTCGACCGGGTTTGTGGCAACGAGGAAGATGCCGTCAAATCCGCTTGCCATTACTTCACCGACAATGCTTTTAAAAATGGCGAGATTTTTTTCGACCAGCTCAAGTCTCGTTTCGCCCGGTTTTTGATTGGCCCCTGCACAGATGCACACGATATCGGCATCCTTGCAATCCTCATATGTGCCGTAAGACGTTTTGACCGGATGAGGCGCAAATGCCTTTCCGTGATTTAAATCCATGACATCTCCCATGGCTTTTTCTCTATTTACATCAATGATCACAAGCTCATCTGTGATCCCTTGATTAATTAACGCAAATGCATAACTGCTTCCAACAAAACCTGCTCCGATTAATGCTACTTTGTTCACTCGTTCGTTCATCATGTATGCTCATCCTCCAGTGTTTCGTGGTGTCTGTTTTTATCTTGTGAAGTATTTCACATTTATATTGTGCAATACTTCACAAACTTTTGCAAGAGAAAAGTTTGATTTTTGGACAAAAAAATATCGGTGATGGTTTCCAGATTGTTGACAACATCCTAAAACGGAACCGTTTTAGGATGTTGTCATCTTTTCAGCGTGAATGAAGACGCGCTGTCCCTTTCTCAGAAGCGGGGGTTTGCCGGCACGCTGATGTGATGATGGCCCTATCCATTAATGCGGAAGATAACCATTCAAACCGGAGTTGTTATACAAACCATTCTGCACATAATCAAAGCCGGGCTGGTTCTGGCCGGGCACTTGGGCGCTGCCATTGTTAAAAATCACTTTGGCGTTGGCCGTATCCGCATTCTCAGGCAGCGTCAGCGTGTACATTCCATCTGCATTCTTGGTCATGGCTTTCCCCGGCCACGATCCGGTTAATTCTATGGCCCTGCCTCCATCATGTTTATAGATATAAGCATTTACCTGGCCCCAATGATCCGGATTTTGATAGCCAATGATGTTGGTTTGGGCCGGGTCTTTTTTGACAAACGTGTATTCTTGGGTTCTCGCTGCACCCTCGCCGTTCGTTCCGGTTAATTTGATGTTGTATGTCGTGCCGATTGGATCTTCTTTCCCGATCGTTAATCGGTCTCCATCCTTAAATGCTGTCTCTTGACCATTATTGATTTGGTAAACGGCTTTTGTTGTTTTCGCATTTGTACGCAGGGTGACCGTCAGCTGATCATTGAAAGAATGGACTGCCCCCGTTTGGTAATCTCAAGGAAGACATGAGGCGCATTTCCAATGTCGTCAGGATAAAGAACAGCCGCGGATCTGGCATTGATCGTACCTGTCAGTTTGCCGTTCGCTACTTGAAATGAACCGGCGCCGGCCCTATTATCATACCTGCCGTCAGGTAATTTCGTTGAAGTATTGACGGTGACAGAAGACGATCCTGCATTTGCCAGCACAACGCCTTTTGAGCCGCGCTGATTCATAAATATTTGATTGTTCCCATTCGGATTCGAGAGTTCCTCGGGCTGCCCGGCCATTTCATTGTGAAATTGATTGACCGCAGTGATCGCCTGATCTTTAAATAAGGCGCTCCCGCGATCTCCTATTTGACTTTTTCCGGGAAATCTCACACCATTTCCTCCGCCCTCAGGTCTGGAAAAGAAAAGAGGCGTGCTTCCTGAGCGGGAACCAATCACTGCCCAGCCTAAACGAATATCGTCATCACTCATCCATGTGGACTCTTCATCATCATTGGCATACGTATCATGTGATTCCACCCATGTGACTAACTTGTCCGCAGACACGTCAGATGCATAATGGGAGATATTCGACACACTCAGATTACGATTCTTTAAAGCGGATCTGATGGAATGCCCGTAGTTAGAAGCCGTCACATTCATATAATTCGCATAAGCAGTATCTCTGGATGCGCTGTCTTGCAGGATTTCTCCGTATTGGAACTCCGCCGATGTATTTGTGATATTCGGCCAAAATTGGCTGCCGTAATTCCCATCATCCGGAAGCTCTATATGCTTGGCGGCATCATAGCGGAACCCGTCTGCTCCGTCATTCAATGCTCTTTCCAAGAAACCTTTCAGGTAGGCTTGCACCTCAGTATTCTGAGTATTCCAATCATACAGCCCAAGCAATGCATTTTGAGTGATGTCCCATCGGTCCGACCAATTTTTAATTTGTGTGTTTCCATGGGTCCAGTTTGGAATACGCTTAATCTCGTCAGAAATCGCGCCATAATCGCTGGTGGTATGATTGATAACCGCATCAACAATGACTTTTACGCCATATTTTTCCGCGGCTGCACACATGTCCTTAAATTCTTGTTCAGTGCCTAAGTAACGGTTTCCGATTTGGTACGATGTCGGCTGATACAGCCAGTACCAGTTCCTCATGCTTTTATCTCCTTGGTTCCCTTCCTTTACTTGGTTAATCGGAGACGTCTGAATGGCTGCATAGCCCGCATCACGAATCTCTTTCATATTTTGTGTTAACGTATTGAATGACCAATTCCAAGCATGAAGGATGGTCCCGTTTTTGACCGATGACGCGGCCATCTCATTCGATTTGTTTGCAGTTTCAGCGTTTGCAGCCGCCGGGCCTGACAAAACCAAATGAAACAGCAATAAAAATCCGGCGAATAACGGCAGTAAAGAGGTTTTGAATCGTTTTTCAAACATTTTTGACACTCCTTATTTCATTTTTGAAGACTGACTGCGGAGTCAAAAATTCCTCTTACTCTTTCTTCAGCTCCTTTCAACTGTTGTGAAGACTGGAGAATTCTGTTAACGCTTACATTTCAACTTATCACACTCTCTCTATCAAAGCAACGTGACAGAGTGAATTCAAATCTATATTCCTATCAATTAAAAAGACTTCCCGCTTTCAAACAAAAAAAGAAACCACCTGTCAAGATGATTTCTTTTTTATTTCTTTTATCGCTCTTCTGTAAGACAGCTTCACAATGACATACCGAAGCAGAAACAGAATGCCTCCGCAGACGATAAAAAGAAAGATCATTTTCAGCCAAGCAAAGAATGTATGGGGAAACCCCCTGTCGTACATCGTAATCGCCGCTACCGCAAAAGTGACCGCAATTGAATCTATCCGCTGCTGCTTCACCCGCTTTTGCAGTTCTTCTTTGGTGTCTATTCTCGGCATGAGCATTCCCGACGCTCCCGCCCTGATACAATAATAAACAATTATAATGAAGAAAACCGCCAAGCTACCGGCCCATTCCCTAAACGGACAGTTCAGAACAAGTCCGCGTACGATGATGTCAAGCAAAGACAGTGTGCCCACAAGCATTCCGACTTCTGACCAAATCATTCGTTCTTTCTCTTTCACACTCTCACTCTTTCCATTCACGTTTGAAAGTCTGTTCCGACGCTGATTCATGACTTCCTCCCGTACTATTAAGAATGGCTTACAACTCCCATTATATCTTGCCGATTCATAATGATAAACCGAAATATCATTGACAAAAATGTTAATAAGGACCCCAATTGATCAGGACGCCTATGCATATAAACACAAGGCCGATGACAAACCAAATCAGCGCCAGCGGAATCATGAAGCGAAGCCACTTTACGTACGGAATGCCGCTGGCAGCCAGTACGGCCATCAGCACGCCGGAAGTCGGATTGACACAGTTTACGACGCCTTCCCCAAGCATAACCGCTTCAACCGCGACCTGTCTCGTGATACCCATCAGATCGGCAAGCGGCGCCAAGATCGGAATAAATACGACCGCCTCCCCTGAGCCTGATGAAATCAGAAAATGAAGCAGGGCGCTGGAAATATACATTCCGATGGCGCCTGCCATCGGGCTGAAACCGTGCAGCAGTGACGCAAGTCCATTGACTACCGTATCAAGCAGCTTTCCATGTTCCAGGATAACGGAAATGCTTCTCGCCATTCCGACGATCAGCGCGCCGTAAACGAGGCCCTGACAGCCTGTAATAAACGTTTTTGCGATATCATTTGCCGCCATTCCCGCAATCAGGCCGGACACGATTGAGATAAAAATGAACACGGCGGCCATCTCTGAATCAGACCAGCCAAGAGTAAGCGCGCCGTATAAAAAGCCTGCAAGCGACAAAGCCGCGACAGCCAGAATCAATTTATGGCGGACGGTAAACGGGACATGCTTGTCCTCCGGCTCAGAAACCTGCGGGAGTGAACCTGCCGCCGGAAACCAATCGTTCCCCAGCAGACTGGCGTCCTTTGCTTTTCTGAGTTTTCTCGTATACCGATAAATATATAAAATAGATGATAACAGAAAACAAATGTAGACGGCAATCCGCAGGCCGATACCGGAAAACAGCGGCAGCTCCGCGATGCTTTGTGATAACCCGAGCGGTGAAGGTGATAAAATCGTAGCGTTAAACCCGGCATAGCAGCCGATATAAATGACGGCCGCTCCGGCCACGGCGTCCCATTTCAGCGAGCGGGCGACGATCAGGCCGATCGGAATAAAACCGATCACGGAATTAACGACGATGCCGGTTGTGCCGAGGATCGAAAACAGAGATCCGACAATCGCAATAAACAGCAGCTGTTTTGTGCGGAACGTACTGATGACATTACTGATCAATCCATTGATGGCGCCCGTTTTCTCCAAAATCGCAATGGTGCCGCCCGTAAACAGGATTAAAAAAATGATCGGCGCGGAACTTGTCATCCCTTCCTGAATCGCGGTGAAAAAAGCGATCGGGCTGACAGGAGACTGGTCTAAAGAATGATAGCTTCCCGGGACGGCGGACGTCACACTGCCCTTTGTCACCCTGTCAAATTCTCCCGCGGGAACGATGTACGACGCTATCGCGCATAGTAAAGCGACAATGAACAGCAGCACATAAGCATCAGGCATCACAAACAATTTCTTCTTTTTCAATACAGGTTCGGCCTTCGGCACAGCCATACCATCACCATCCCGCTTTAAATTTATAAACTATTCAGAAAATACAGATATGTGCTATATTATATACAGACCGATTGCCTGTTTTCAATATCAAAAATAAAAAACAGACAGCTTTTGAAGGAGGACTTACGGCATGAACAGACTCACAGCGCATGAAAAGCAAGTCATTATGGATATTTTTGACCACCTGCACGCCAATCCCGAAGTAAGCTGGAAAGAATATCAAACAACTGAATATCTGACTGAAAAACTGAAAGAGGCCGGCTGCCGGACCCGCACGTTTGATGATTGTACCGGGGTTGTCGGCGAAATCGGAGAAGGCTCGCCCGTTGTGGCTGTCCGGGCGGATATTGACGCGCTGTGGCAGGAAGTGGACGGTGCCTTTCAGGCGAACCATTCATGCGGACATGATTCACATATGACGATGGCGCTCGGCACGATGATGCTTTTAAAGAGTCAGCCGAAACTTCCGAAGGGCACCATCCGCTTTATTTTTCAGCCGGCGGAAGAAAAAGGCGGCGGAGCGCTGAAAATGATTGAAAAAGGCGTACTGGATGATGTTGACTTCTTATACGGCGTGCACGTGCGCCCCGTACAGGAAACGGCAAACGGCCGATGCGCACCGTCCATTCTGCATGGCTCAAGCCAGCATATAGAAGGACTGATTATCGGAGAAGAAGCCCACGGCGCGAGACCGCATCTCGGCCTTAACAGTATCGAAATCGCCGCTCTTCTCGTCCAAAAACTCAGCTTCATTCATCTTGATCCCGGCATCCCGCATTCCGTGAAGATGACAAAGCTTCAGGCAGGCGGAGAGAGTTCCAATATCATTCCGGGAAAAGCATCGTTCAGCCTTGATCTCCGCGCACAAACCAATGCCGCCATGGAGAAATTAACCGCCGAAACCGAAAGAGCCTGTGAAGCGGCGGCTGCCGCATTCGGCGCAAAAATCGAACTGCAAAAAGAACACAGCCTCCCGGCAGCCGAGCGAAACAAGGAGGCGGAAGCCATCATGGCATCTGCGATCAGCAGCATTCTCGGAGAAGAACATCTGGATGAACCTCTTGTGACAACCGGTGGAGAGGATTTTCATTTTTACGGGTTAAAGGTGCCGAACTTGAAAACGACGATGCTCGGCCTAGGATGCGGTCTGGAGCCGGGACTTCACCATCCCCAAATGACATTTGACCGAAGCGCCATCTTTACTGGAGTTGAGATATTAACGGCCGCCGTCCTCAAATCGTTTGAAGCATAAAAAAAGCAGCCCGTTACAGGGCTGCTTTTCTTCATTATTTCTTCAGATCTTCAATTGAATTGACGTTTTTCATATACTGAGGAACGACCAGACCCATCTTGACGCCTGTCAGACTCGTTCCTACATCTTCATATTTGCCTTTATATTTAGACGCATATGCCTTATGGGTATTCGGAAGCCAAGCAGACAATGACGCATCCGCGCTGCCTGTCGCAATCGCAGTCCACATCGGTCCTGCCTCCACTTGCGTCAGCTTCACGTCATAACCGAGGTCTTGAAATACTTTTCCGATTACATTCGTACTTGCGATTTCACTGTCCCATGCCACATAAGCCAGGTTGATTTTATCCCCTTTAACTTTATGGGCGCCTTTTGTCCATTGAGCCACTTGATCTTTGTGTTTTTTCACATATTCAGCTGCGGCTTTGGCCGGATTTTCGCCTTCCTCAACGGCAATCATGACTTCTCCCATATCGTCCTGCGTCCATTTAAACTGGCTGAGAACTTTGGCCGCGTTAGGCTGTTCCTTACTGAAGCCGGTTCTAGTAATCGTATGAATCTGCTCGGCAGTTCCATACGTTTTTTTCGGATCATCAAGGAACTTCAGCTTGTATCTGGAGAACATCCAGTGCGGCGTCCAGCCCGTTACGATGATCGGCTTTTTCCGGTCATATGATTTCTTCAATGTCGCCGTCATGGCAGCACTTGATGCCGTGACGACATTCCAGTCTTTCAATCCGTAATCCTTCACGGCCTCATCCGTCAGGGCCATGATCCCCGATCCCGGATCAATACCGATAATGGTTTTGTTCACCTGGTCCGCAGCCGTTGCCTTACCATCAGTCTGCGAACCGCAGGCAGCCAAAGAAAGAGCCAGCGCAGCGGTAACGCCGACACCGATGATTTTCTTAAGCATCAGGCATTCCCCCTGCTCTTCTTCTTCACTTTAATGTTTTGCGTGATACGGTCGAGTGTAATCGCTACGATAACGATCGCGATACCCGCTTCCACTCCGACACCGGTTTTCAACTGTGTCACGGCGCTGTATACTTCAGAACCGAGGCCCGGCGCACCGACCATGGCCGCGATAACGACCATTGACAAAGCAAGCATGATGCTTTGGTTAATACCGGCAAGAATTGTTTTTGTGGCAAGCGGAAGCTGGACCTTGAACAGACGCTGAGACGTCGTTGAACCGAATGCTTCCGTCGCTTCAATCAGATCAGCGGGAACCTGTTTAATACCGAGAACCGTCATGCGGATCGTCGGAGGCATCGCGAAAATAACAGATGCCACGACGCCTGGCACAACCCCGATATTAAAGAAGAAAATTGCAGGCAGCAGATATACGAAAGCCGGCATGGTCTGCATTAAATCCAGAATCGGTGTGACAATGCGGCGGACCGTTTCTTTCTGAGACGCCCATATGCCGATCGGAACCCCGATAATAATGGAAATCAAAACAGAGGTGACGACAAGCGCCAACGTTTGCAGCATCGGCGACCAATAGCCCAAATAATCAATAACAAGGAATCCGATTAACGTAAAGAGTGCAATTCCTCTCGTACTGATCCACCAAGCGAGAGCTGCAAAAATAACAGTCAATAAAATAGACGGGATGAAACCCAAACCGCTCACAATCGCGTTTACGAAAGCGGCCAAACCGTTTGAGATTCCGTCAAAGAAACCTCCGAACGTCATGGTAAGCCAGTCAACAAACCGGTCAACGATATCTGCTAACGGAATTCTAGGCAATCTGTCCATTTACTTCACCCCCTGAACAGAAGAATCCTGAGCTTGTTCAGCAGAATCTTCAACATTTATATAATCGTTATTTCCTGAAAGCGCGCCGATTAATGCGCCTTTTACGACAATGCCTTTCATGCGGTCCTTATCGTCCGTGACGGCGATCGGAATATTCGCATCAGACACGACATCGAAAATTTCCGTCAAGTACGTGCTTTCGTTTACAGTCGTAAATTCAGTATTTAGAATATCCTGAAGCGATAAGTCGGATTCCACCGCTTTTTTCGCATCCGCCGCGTGAATGACGCCGAGAAGCTGTTTCTGTTTATCAACGGCGTAAATAGAAGAAATACCGAGATTCTTCATGAGCTGCAGCGCTACACGAGGCCCTTTGTCAATCCGCACGGTTTCAGCGCGCTTCATGATGTGACCCGCTGTCAGAACTTTGGATAAATCAACGTCCTCAACGAATTTCTCAACGTATTCATTGGACGGGCTCATCAGAATTTCTTCAGGCGTCCCGATCTGAACGATGTTACCGTCTTTCATCAGCACGATTCTGTCGCCGATGCGCAATGCTTCATCAAGATCATGTGTGATGAAGATGATCGTCTTGCCGACAGAGTCATGAAGGTCTAAAAGCTCATCCTGCATGTCTTTGCGGATCAGCGGATCAAGCGCACTGAAAGCTTCATCCATCAGAAGAATGTCAGGATCATTCGTCAATGCGCGGGCAAGTCCGACACGCTGCTGCATTCCTCCGCTGAGCTGATCAGGGAATTGGTGTTCAAAGCCTTCAAGACCGACAAGTTTAAGCGAATCAAGCGCTTTTTGCTCACGCTCTTTTTTGTCGACGCCTTGGAGCTCCAAACCGTATTCCGTATTTTCAAGAATCGTTCTGTGCGGAAACAGCGCAAATTTCTGAAAGACCATGCTGATTTTTTTCCGGCGCACTTCCCGGAGCTGGTCTTTTGACATATTTGTTATCATGTCACCATCAATATAAATATTCCCGGCAGTCGGTTCAATAAGCCGGTTTAACAGCCGAACTAAAGTTGATTTACCGCTCCCCGATAGACCCATGATGACAAATATCTCCCCATCATATACATCAAAGTTTGCTTGATTGACACCAACGGTTGATCCGGTCGCTTTCAGGATCTCTTTTTTGTTTTTTCCGCTGGACAGCATCTGAATGGCTTTTTTTGTCTGTTTTCCGAAAACCTTAGATACATTTTCGACTTTTATCTTAATTGGTTTCTCATCCAAATTCATATTTTCCCTCCATAATAAGCAATCTTTAATACCGTAACACGTTTGTAATAAGTCAAACAAACATCATAATCCCTTTTTATTTTGTATCATCACTTTAAAAACATCCCTGTGTCTTATTTTCCTCTGGTATGCTTCTAAATACTCTCTAATCCTCCTTATTGAGGATAAATTATAAAGGAAATCGGGCTTTTATCAGGCTTGAGAACGTTTCCATCGAATGTGCTGCAAACTGATTTCCTATCCTTTTTTTACAAATAAAAGAATTTTTTTGCGACATTGTCCCGGAAAAAGAAGTTTTCGCCTCCTGAAAATAAGGAATATTAAGGAAAAATATAGGTCTGTCAACAGACAGCTCACTAAAAAAGCACCCCAAAAGGGTGCTCATTGCGCAAGCTCTGTCTGTTTCGTTTCTTTTCCGAGAATTAGAATGGTGATGACGGCAATCAGGATGGCCGCACAAAAGACGGCGAAAATCACTGTAAACGAAACGTTCCGGGCTGCAAGCGATCCGACGAGAAGCGGACCGAAAATGCCGCCGATTCTGCCGACGGCCGCCGTTGTGCCGGAACCGGTCGCACGGATCGCCGCAGGATACTGCTCCGGTGTATAGGCGTAAAGCACGCCCCATGCGCCGAGATTGAAGAAGGACAGCAGCATGCCCGCTGTGAGCAGCATGGCCAATGAATCCGCGGCACCGAAGAAATAAGCGCTGCCCGCCGTTCCGAGCAAATAGATGACTAAGATGGTCTTCCGCCCCGCTTTTTCGATCAGCCACGCCGCAGAGAAATATCCGGGAAGCTGGGCAAGTGTCATCAGAAGGACGTATTCGAAGCTCTCAATCATGCTGTAGCCTTTCATCAGCATCACGCTCGGCAGCCATAAAAACATGCCGTAATATGAAAAGACGACGCAGAACCAAACGACAGACAGCAGCACCGTCGGCCGAATATACGGTTTCGTCCAGACACTTCCCGCCTGCCCGCGTATGCTTTTTTTCTGCGGCAATGCCTGATGCGCCGGTGATTCCGGAAGGCTTTTCCGCAAGTACAGCGCATAAAACGCGGCCAGCGCCGTTAAGAGCAGCGCGGCCTGCCAGCCGAATGACGGTATGACAAAGTAGGAAATCACCGCCGCAAGAAGCCAGCCCGCGGCCCAAAAGCTCTCAAGCAGCACGATGATCCGTCCCCGCTTTTCAGGAGGGGACGCTTCTGACACGAGCGTTGAGGCGACAGGCAGTTCCCCGCCAAGCCCCATTCCGATCAGAAAACGCAATATGAGAAAAACCGTCAATCCCGTTGCGAAAGCGGATATGCCGCTTCCGACAGAAAAGAATAACAGCGTGATCATAAACACTTTTTTCCGGCCGATCCTGTCGGCCAGCATTCCGAATACAAAGGCGCCCGCTGCCATACCGATGGAATTGACGCTTCCGATCCATTTCATTTGATCGGGCGTTAAATTCCAATCAGTGTGAAGCGCGGCGATAATAAACGACAAAATTCCGACATCCATCGCGTCAAACAGCCAGCCCATTCCGGCAATCGCCAGAAGTTTTCGCGGAGTGACGGCAGGTTGTTTGTTCATAAGCAGCACCTCAAATCGAAAATGATTACCGTATAAGTTTACACCTGTCTTTACACATTGTCATTATCTTTTTTCGCAAAAAAACCCCGCTTGCCGTAAGCAAGCGGGGTTTGTGTTAATTCTTTAAAACTGCGTTTTTAATATTATCCTGAAGCTGTTGAATCCGTTTCGCGCCGTCTTCTCTGATACGTCTGTTCTCTTCTTCGATCTGTTCCGTTTCCTGCATACCGCTGACGATCGTGTTCCAAGACGTTTCAATCGTCTCAATGTCAATGCTCGGACGGCCTGCCATACGGGCGATCTCCACGCTTTGGTTTGAAATATTTTCAGCGTTGCGCTTCAGCATTTCATTCGTGCGGCGGTCCAGCTCGCTCATTGAATCAGCCACAAGCTTTTGCCGTTTGACTGTGACAGCCTGAATGATGCCGTTTTTGAAAATCGGAATCGTAATAACGAAAGCGGAATTGATTTTTCCGATGAGCTTCGTATTCCCGCGCTGAAGGAGGCGGATCTGAGGCGCCGTTTGCAGCGCCACCATCCGCGCCATATCTAAATCATAGACACGTTCCTCAAGCGCCTGAAGCCCGTCACGCAGTGTATCAAGCTGCATTTGCGCAAGCTGGTTTCCGCCGGCCGCTTTTTCTTCATAAGAAGGAATAAGCGCCTGCATTTCCTCAAGCTTCATCTGCCCGGCAACGACATACTTTTCAAGCTCCATGTAGTAGTTAATGTTGTTTTCATACATCTCTTCAAGCGTATGGTTCGTCTTTGCCATTTCATCTTTGTATTTTGAAATTTCAACGTGGATTTTTTCAATTTCTCCGCCCAGGGTGCGGTACTTTTGAAAAATCTTTTCAATCATGCTGTTGCCGCGTTTGAACATTTTAGCGAGAAATCCTTTTGGTTCATCGAAATCATTTTTGTCAAAACGGTCCATGATTTTTCCGAGCTGCGTCAGCATTGTGCCTGAATCCGTGACACTTGTTGTTTTCATCATATTTAAGATGCGGTCGGAGAACTTCGAGATTTCAACTGCCGGTTCTTTTCCGTACTCAAGCAGCTCCATTTGGTTTTTCACGTCAATTTGCTGCGAAATGCGCTGCACTTCAGGGTCTTGGCGCAGCTGCACCCTGATGTCATCTGCTTTTTGTTCAGAAATCTCTTCATTTTTATCAAGAACAAGCGGATTTTGATTTTCTGTCATGTTTATTTACTCTCCCTGCTTTTGCGTAATGGTTCTAAACAGCTTTCTTACGAGTGACGGCTCCTTATATTCCTGCCGAAACACCATGTCCTCCAGCCAATGGACATCAAATTGGCTTTCTTCAATATAGTGCTCAATATCTTGATGCCCCGGCGGATTATACAAGATGATATCGACGCCGAATTTATTTAAAAACAACAGAGCGGCGGCGTCCGAACGTGTGAGTTCGCCATTTTGTTCCGTATGATATAAAATGAGTTTCGGAACGGTTTGGGCGTAATCAAACGTCTGAATCAATTGCAGCAGCGAAGCGGGCAGGTTCGTCGCCTGGCGGAACAAATAGATTGCGGCATCCCTTGCCTGCTCGCCGGGCAAAGCCTTCAGCCCTGGGTTTCTGCACATGTCAGAAATCACATTGGCGATGGCGTTCTGCACGCCTGACGGGAGGTGCTTGTACTGCCAGATGTTGCTTCTTTTAAGCCTTTCCGCGTCAATTGCTCCTTCTTCGTTCAAAACCTGACTGTAGTGATACTGGTAGTTGGCTTTCAGCTCTTCCGTAAACGGAAAACTGCGGATCATGTGTGTCTCCTGATAGTCCGCGGCGGTATGGAGTCTGTTCCAATATTCTTTCGTATCTTTGGAAACCCCCATCACTTTCGCAAAAAGGTTCGGAACGGCCACCCGCTCCCTGTCCGCTTTAAATTGCGGCCGGATAAATGCCCGCTCCTTCGCAATGAGAAATAACTCATCATACGTCGTTTTTAAAGTCACGGACTGCGG
Organism: Bacillus sp. LR--39; assembly: GCF_053613335.1. Lineage (NCBI taxonomy): Bacteria > Bacillati > Bacillota > Bacilli > Caryophanales > Bacillaceae > Bacillus > Bacillus sp. LR--39. The sequence continues at coordinate 295,753 of NZ_JBSIOT010000003.1, forward strand.
GGTATGATCCCTGAACTGCCAAGGCTTATACATCATAGATTCCTCATGGTTCAGCACATGCTCAATTTCTTTCGTTGACCGGTAGGCCGTCGTGGACGTTCTGTCCGGCTTTTCTTTCGGGAATGGCTCAAGGCCGCCTGTTGCGGGGAGCTTTATCACAAAGCTGAGTTCCTCATCCGGATCAATCAAGCTGAACGGATCTTCCGCAGCCGGATGAAACAATAGGACGTCACAGCCGATCAGCATGAGATAATAGAGAAAATAGAGCTGGCTTTTGGTAGCGTCTCCATACCACACCACCTTCGGCATCTCACGCTCTATATCGGCTTGTTCGAGCCATGGATTCAGGTGGTTCAGCGAAAACTTTGACACATCCAAGAGCACACGCCGGAAATCGGGGTGATTCAGCCCGTTTTCATGCCGGTCCGCAAAGGTTTCCAAAAGCGTCATAAACGCGGTTCTCAGCCGGCGGTGCATAAGCGGATCAGCGTGTTTGGCAAGCAGCCTGCCCCCATCGAGAAACGCGACAAATCTGGAAACCGAAAGCCCTTTCTCTTTTTGATTGACCGAATGGATGTGCTGGAGCGCCTGAAACGTTTCAGGCGCGATGGTCTTATCCAGCGTTTCGCTTAACACATGGATGTTTTCATGAGAAGACAGCTCGAAAAGCTTATTGTAATACTCCGTCTCATCATAAGGAGTGCCCAAAATCCGGACGGCAAGCCGGGTAAACGCCAGCCCGTTTTCCCGCTCGTAACCGGGACGTTCCGGCAGCGGCCGCATCAGAAACGTTTCCCAGTCATCGTTTTCCGGCTCGGCCTTTCGGATCACCAATTCTTCCTGCCTCATCATCTTCCTCCTTTCTCTTCATGATTATCGGTACAAAAAAGGAAGGAAATGAACTCTCCCTCCTTTTTTGTTTTATTCTTCTTTAGATGCAGCCGTTTGCTCCTGAACCTGCTTTTGTTTGTTGAAATAGTGGATAATAAACGTTACCACAAACGCAGCGATGATGATTCCGAAGAACACAACGTGCGGCATTTCATAATCAAAGGCGCTCGCCGCCATTTTCACGGCGATAATCCCGATCAGCACGAAAGCCGTGTTTTCAAGCTCAGGGATTTTATCAATTAAAACAAGGAATACTTTTGCGACTGTACGCATCATGAGAATGCCAAGCATACCGCCGATCAAGAGCACCCACACTTTTTCCGATACCGCAAACGCGGCCAAAATGCTGTCAACAGAGAAGGCCAGATCCATTAACTCAACTGAAACGACAGTGGCCCAGAAAATTCCGAACGTACGGACCATCCATGAATTTTTCTTCATGCCTTCCGTATCGTCATCACCTTCTCCGATCCAGAAATGCTTAATGACGAGCCAAGCCAGGTACAGCGCGCCAAGCACTTTGATCCACCAGAACTTAATGAGCAGCATTCCGATCCCGATAAAGATAAAACGGAAAATATATGCCCCGAACAATCCGTATGTTAATGCTTTCTTCCGCTGTTTTTCAGGCAGATGCCTTACCATAACCGCAAGCACTAACGCATTGTCGGCCGACAGCAGCCCTTCCAGCAGAACCAAGGAACCGATCAGCCCCCATGATACAGGGTCAGTCAGCACCTCACCCCACATTTTCCAATCAAAAAAGGAAGCGTAGGTCGACATAATATGATGTAGAAAATCCAAGTTTTTTCCTCCTATTTAGTAAAACGGTAATTTCCTGCTTACACCTGCAAGCCGTAATTCCGGCAAAGTGATGCCAGACCGCCGGAAAACCCGCTGCCGATGGCGTTAAACTTCCACTCAGCCCCATGGCGGTAAAGCTCACAAACGACAACCGCCGTTTCAATCGAGAAGTCTTCCCCTAAATCGAAACGAAGCAGTTCATTCTGGCTGTTTTCATCGACGACGCGCACGAACGCGTTAGACACTTGTCCGAAATTTTGGCCGCGCGCTTCCGCATCATGAATCGTGACGGTGATGCCGATCTTTTCAATATTTGCGGGTATTTTTGAGAAGTCGACGATAATTTGTTCATCGTCTCCCTCGCCCTCGCCCGTCCGGTTGTCTCCCGTATGGATGACGCCCCCGCTTGGGTGTTCCAGGTTATTGTAGAAAACAAAATCAAGATCATTTACACAGTTGTCATGGGCATCGACAAGAAAAGCCGACGCGTCAAGGTCAAAGTCATGCCCTCCGGAGTACTTGTTCGTATCCCAGCCTAAGCCGATCACCGCTTTTGTAAGGCCGGGGTTCGTTTTTGTCAGATCAACACGCTGTCCTTTCGATAATTGAATAGCCATGTGCCGTCCTCTCCCTTCTGTGTTTGATATGGTTCAGCCGATTTGCAGGCCGTAATCTGTCGCAATACGGGCCAGTCCGCCTTGGTAGCCTGAGCCGATCGCGGAAAATTTCCATTCGCCGTTATGTCTGTAAAGCTCCCCTGCGATAATGGCTGTTTCAATTGAGAAATCTTCAGCCAGATCGTAGCGGATCAGCTCTTCATTTGTCTCTTCATTGACAATACGCACGAACGCGTTGGAAACTTGTCCGAAGTTTTGGCCGCGCGCTTCCGCTTCATGAATCGTGATGACGAATGAAATTTTGTCAATAGCCGCAGGCACCGCGCTCAGGTTGACTCTTACGCTTTCGTCATCGCCCTCGCCCTGGCCTGTCAGGTTGTCGCCTGAATGTGCGACAGAGCCGTTTCCGCCTTCAAGCTGATTATAGAAAATGAAATCATCGGGCGACGCGCATCTTCCTGCTTCATTTAGTAGAAAGACGCTGGAATCTAAATCAAAATCATGTCCGCCGTCGTATTTGTTTGTATCCCAGCCAAGGCCGACAACGACTTTAGAAAGACCCGGATTTGTTTTCGTCAAATCTACTTTTTGTCCTTTTGCCAATGAAATTGCCATGTGAGCACTCTCCTTTTTATCGTTTAGGCGTATCGGTTAACGATATCGCCGATTTTTGTATCGTTTGTGCCTTCTCCTACTGCGGCGAATTTCCACTCGCCGTCCTCGCGGTAGATTTCAGCCGCGATCAGGCTCGTTCTGCCTGAATAGTTATCTCTTAAATTGTAAGTCACCAGTTCTTCGCGATTAGCCTGATCAACGACGCGGATGAACGCGTTTTGAATCATGCCGAAGTCCTGTTTTCGTCTGACGCAGTCGTAAATATTGACGACAAACACAAGTTTATTAATCTGAGCGGGCACTTTCGCCAAATCGATGAGAATTTGTTCATCATCGCCGTCGCCTTCACCCGTCAGGTTGTCACCCGTATGTACGACACCGCCGCACCGGCTTTTCAGATTGCCGAAATAGATGACGTTTTTGCTGTCTGTCATTTTATCATTTTCAAGCATCAGTACGGAAGCGTCACAGTCGATATTGGCACCGCCTCCGCCGAACAGCTTTCCGAAAAAGCCCCCGGATGATACAGGGTCCCAGCCGAGTCCGACCAGCAGTTTTGACAGGCCGGCTTTTCCTTTTGTTAAATCAATCCGCTGTCCTTTTTGTAAAGAGATCGCCATATGATTCACTCCTATTCTGTAAGGGTGCCGCTAAGCACGCCGCAAGTGCGCATTTTTACTAAATTCCGGGACAAGAATCCCGGTGTTTATTAAGATATACGTCTTTTATTATATCAAAGTTTCATAAAACATAAGAATTTTTGGCGAAAATCGGCGAAAAATCACTTCCTATATTCTCCTTCGTTCCGGAGAGAATAGAAAAAACAAAGAAATTGACGAGGACTGAACATTTTTCCTATCCTTGTATCAATACATGTCAGGAAAGGGGCAGACGAGTGATTGATTTAAGCATACTTGATCAGGCGCCAGTATCCAAAGGAAACGGGCCGCACGAGACGCTCCGCCATTCCGCGGAGCTCGCCCGCCTCAGCGAAGGTTGGGGCTATAAGCGGTACTGGTTTGCCGAGCATCACGGCACAAGAGGGCTCGCAAGCGTTTCGCCGGAAATTATGATCGCTCATACCGCCGCAGCTACAACATCCATCCGTGTCGGATCAGGCGGCGTGCTGCTGCCGCAGTACAGCCCCTATAAAGTCGCGGAAACTTTCCGTCAGCTTGAGGCGCTGCACCCGAACCGGATTGACCTTGGGGTCGGACGCTCACCGGGCGGCACAACGAAAATCCGGCTCGCCCTCACAGACGGGGTAAAGAAAAGCATGACCGAGTTTAACAGGCAGCTTCAGGATTTATCATCCTTTCTGACAGATTCAGTTCCCTCGGACCATGCTTATGCAGGAATAAAAACAGCGCCTTTGATTGAAACAGCCCCGCAGCTTTGGGTGCTCGGCCTCGGGGAAAACAGCGCCAGACGCGCCGCTCTTCAAGGTGCTGGCTATGTCTTCGGCCATTTCATTAATCCGGAACGCGGGGAAAAAGCTTTTCAGATCTATCGGGACCATTTCCGGGCCTCCGCCCACTTTTCCGCTCCCGCCTCGCTCTGTGCCATTTTCGTCATATGCGCGGCTACGGATGAGAAAGCGGAAGAACTCGCCTTAAGCCAGGATTTATGGCTTCTTCGTGTCGGAAAAGGCGCCGACAGCCGCGTGCCGAGTGTGGAAGAAGCGAAGGCTTATCCGTATTCGCCGGAGGACCGTAAACAGATAGAAGAAAACAGGAAGCGGATGGTGATCGGCTCTCCTGCCGCAGTGAAACGCCGTCTGCTTGAACTTTCCGAGCGGTATCAGACAAAAGAGATGATGGTGCTGTGCAACGTCTTTGATTTCGAAGCAAAAAAAGAGTCATATGAGCGTCTTGCTGATATATTTCTGTAAAAAAAAAGCCGTCAAACGGAGCAGCAGATGAGACTGCTGCACCGCTTAACGGCGGTTTTTTCGTTCTTTTCCTTTTTTAAACGCATTCCAAATCCCCTGCAGCGTAAACCCGAGCAGAAGCAGAATGATTAACAGTAAAGTGATTGACGGCCCCGGAGGCGTTCCGAGCTGGTACGAAGACGTCAGCCCCATGAACACACTGAAAAGAGAAATAATAATGGCTGCCGCAAACACCCATTTAAACCCTTTGGCGATACGGATTGCAAAAGCCGCGGGCAGTACGAGGAGCGCGGAAACGAGCAGCACGCCGATAATCGGAATAATGACCGAAATCGCCAGCCCCGTCACGATGCTGAATGACATTGACAGCAGGTTTGTGTTAATGCCTGATGTCTTCGCCGTCGCCTCGTCAAAGGTAAGAAGATAGAGCGGTCTGTTTAATATAATGAAATAAAGCAGAATCAGCAGGGTAATGCCTCCGATAATATAGACCTGCTGCTGGCTGACCGTGACAAGCGATCCAAATAAATATTGATCGATGCTCATTGACGCGCCGCCTTTAGACAGGCTGATCAGAAACATCGCAAACGACAGCCCGGCCGCCATTAAGATTGCGATAGATACCTCTGAATATGTACGGTATGCCCGCCGCATGTATTCAATTCCTATCGCTCCGATCGTGACGACAACGATGCTCGCCGCCGTAATATTGGTACTGAGAAAAAAACCGATGGCCACGCCCGACAATGAAATATGAGACAGCGTATCCGCCATCAGCGCCTGTCTTCTCAGCACGAGATATACGCCTAATATCGGCGCCATAATTCCGATCATGCTTCCCGCTAGAAAAGCTCGTCGCATGAATTCCAAGTCAAACATTTCCATCCGCCTTTTTCCCCCCTCTCAAGCCGTATGACTTTATCCAGATACTGCTGTACTTCGTTTTGTTCGTGTGTCACCATGACGACGGTCCGGTTGTGGTTTTTCACCTGATGGTGCATAAATTCGTAGAAACCCTGTCTGCTTTCATAATCAACCGCGGTTGTCGGCTCATCAAGCATCAGCAGATCCGGATTGCTCGCAAGCATTCTCGCAATGCAGATTTTCTGCTTCTGTCCGCCGGATAAATCGCCGATTTTCCGATGGCGGAAATCCCACATTTCCACCATCTTCAGCGCGTTTTCCACCTCGTGGTGATCCGTTTCGTTCAATCGTTTAAACCATTTTCCTTTCGTATAACGGCCTGATTGCACAAGCTCCAGAACCGTGCTTGGGAATCCTGCGTTAAATGAAGAAATCTGCTGCGGAACATAGCCGATTGTCAGGCGTTTTCCGGCTGCGTTTTTTTTACTGATCTCGGCCGTTCCTTCCCAAGGTCTGAGCATGCCGAGCATGACTTTCATCAGCGTCGATTTTGACGCGCCGTTCGGTCCTGTAATGCCGACGAATTCGCCGCTTTTGATTTCCAGCGACACGCCGTCAAGCACCGGTGTATGCGAATAACCAAAAACGATATCTTTTAATGTAACGAGATTCATGCTGACCTTCCTTTCCCGCATAGAAATAGTGTGCACCCCGCGGCGCACACTATGTTATTTAACCAATAGCGAATCTTTCAGTGCATCAAGGTTTTTCTCCATAATGTTGATATAACCGATGCCTTTATCCCGTTCTTTTTGGCTTAAACCTTCCAGTGTATTGAGCACTTCCGTTTTCGCGCCGATTTCACCGGCAAGTGTATCTGCAACTTTAGGCGATGCAACTTCTTCAAAGTAGATGATCTTCACATCATGCTTTTTGGCAAACGTTTTGAGATCCGCCAGTTTGGCCGCACTCGGCTCTTCTTCAGGAGAAAGGCCTGCAATCGCGACTTGTTTTAAGCCGTATTCTTTAGCGAGATAGCTGAATGCCGCGTGCTGTGTGATCAGTTCTTTTTTCGCCGCTTTATTTAATGTTGTACGGTATAGTTTATCAAGATCCTGCAGTTTTGCAATATATTCTTTACTATTTTTCTCATAGTATGCTTTATTCTTCGGGTCCTGTTTTACGATCTGTGCCGTAATGGTTTTGACCTCTTTTTGCGCAAGAACCGGGCTGAGCCACACGTGAGGGTCCATGCTGTGGCTGTGGTCATGACCGCCGTGTCCATGTTCCTTTTCCTCTTCATCCGAACCTTCGAGTAAGTCAATTCCTTTTGACGCCTTTACAAACTTCGCATGATCAGAGCCCATGCTTTTTTCCGCTGAAGGAACCCATGTCTCCATATATTCGCTGTTGTATACGAAAAGATCGGCGTTTTGAATGCCGGCGATATCCTTCGGCGTCGGCTCCCAATCATGGGGTTCGACCGAAGACGGGATGAGAATGTCTACATCGCCTTTGTCTTTGACAATTTGTTTCGTGAATTCGTACATAGGATAAAAGGTCGTCACGACGTGCAGTTTGCCGCTTTTTGAAGAACCTGACGAACCTTTTGAAGATGAATTGCCGCAGCCCGCCGCGATTAAAAAGCATGCCGCAATGACAATGATTCCGCTCCATTTTTTAAACAAGCCGTTTCCCCCTGTTCTGTAAATCAGAATGATGACGATTTCCAAAGCGTACTTTCTCGTTCATTTGTTACCTATACCATAATAAAACGAAGTAATTACGTTTTGCAAGATTTTTTTTCTAAATTGATATCCGATTTACCTAAAAAGCCCCCGCCATGTATGGACGGGGGCGTCATATCACATATCAGGCAAGCAGATAAACTCTTGTTTCGTATGGGCGGAATGTGATGCGGGATCCCGTGCCGCCGTCATTTTCATAGTTGCTGAGAAGCAGCTCGGCCCTTTCAGGTTCGGAGCCATCCGGCCAATAAAAGACGGCTTCTTCTTCCGATACGTTGCTGATGGACATGAGTTTTTGTCCGTTTGCCTGTCTTTCATACACAAACAGCTGCGGGTCATCAGGAAGCAGCAGCGTGTAGCTGCCTTTTATGATATCAGCATACTGTTTTCGCAGGCGGATCAGTTTTTTGTAAAAGTTCAATATAGAATCGGGATCATCCTGAGCCTCGGCCGCATTGACGGTTTTGTAATTGGGATTGACCGTGAGCCACGGTTCGCCCTCCGTAAATCCGGCATTCTTGCTGCCGTCCCACTGCATCGGTGTACGGGCATGGTCCCGGCTTTTCGCCATAATGGACGCCATGACTTCTTCCCTGTTGCGGCCCATTTCAAATACCCTTTTATGATACATATTGACGGTCTGAATATCTTGATAATCCTCTATTCTGTCAAACGGAGCGTTTGTCATGCCGATTTCTTCCCCCTGGTAAATGTACGGCGTGCCTTTCATGAAATAAAGCAGGGCGGCAAGCATTTTGGCGGATGCTTTGCGGTATGTGCCTTCGTCTCCGAAACGGGATACGATCCGGGGCTGGTCATGATTGCACCAATACAGCGTATTCCAGCCTCGATGTTCCAGTTTTTCCTGCCAGTCTGTGAGCACTTTTTTCAAATCGGACAGCTCAAGCGGTTTTACATCCCAATGCTCTTGGCCCGGCTTTTGATCAAGCTCCATATGCTGAAAATGAAAAATCATATTCAGTTCATGCTCATCGGTTCCCGTGTAGACCAGCCCTTCCTCAGGCGTCACTGATCCGGCCTCGCCGACCGACATCACGTCATATTTGGAAAATACCTCTTTCGTCATTTCTTTTAAGTAATCATGTATCCGTGCCCCGTTTGGCCGGAAAGGCTTCGGATCGGCCCGGCGGGCGATGTAGTCTTCATATGGCGGCAAATATTCTTTTTTTGACAGAAGATGGAGCTGGTCTATTCTCAATCCGTCCACGCCTTTATCGAGCCAAAATCTCATCATCTCGTACACTGATTGCCGAACCTCGGGATTTTCCCAATTCAGATCGGCTTGTTTGACGGCGTTCATATGCAGGTAATATTCGCCCGTATGTTCTTCGTACTGCCAGACGGATTGTCCGTAATCCGACACCCAATCGGTCGGCGGGCCGTCCGCGGTGCCCGGCCGCCAAATATAATAATCGCGGTATTTGCTGTCCGGATTCATTTCCGCCTCTTTGAACCAAGGATGCTCCGTGGAGGTATGATTTAAGACGAAATCCATCACAAGCTTTAATCCGCGGCTGCGGCATTCTGTAAGCAGATCGTGAAAGTCCTCCATCGTTCCGTAAGATTCCATAATTGCTTGATGATCCGTCACATCGTAGCCGTTATCGACGTTTGGCGACGGGTAAATCGGGCAGATCCATATCACATCAGCGCCAAGTTCTTTTATATAATCGAGACGCGCGATAATCCCCCGCAGGTCGCCTATGCCGTCGCCGTTCGTATCTTGAAAGCTTCGCGGATAGATTTGATAGACAACGGCGTCTTTCCACCAGTCATTCGCCATCTTGCGATCCCCCTGTTTTTTTAGAAAACCATTTCCTTTATGACCCTGCTCTAAACAAAAAAGAGAAGGTTTCCCCTCCTCTTTTATCTATCCAGCTGAGACGGATAAAGCGTCATGCCTCCGTCGACGAAAAGTGTCGTTCCGGTCACGTAACTCGCTTCTTCCGACACCATCCATGCGGCGGCCGCGGCGACTTCTTCCGGTTTTCCGAAGGCGTTCATCGGAATTTTTTTCAGCTGGGCTTGTTTATGTGTTTCATCTTCCAGATCCTTATTGGACTCCGTGGCGATCGTGCCGGGAGCGATGGCATTCACCCGGATGCCTTTGTCTGCGTAATTGAGCGCCATCGTTTCCGTCATCATTTTGATCCCGCCTTTGGATGCCGAGTACTGCACGTTTTCAGGGCGGGGTATTTGCTGATGAACGCTCGATATGTTTAAGACCGTTCCTTTTTTGCCGCTCTCGAGCATATGTTTCAGTGCCGCTTTCGCCCCCAAAAAGGTGCCGGTCACATTGACGTCGATGACCCTTTGCCAATCCTCCAGGCTCATTTCATGGGGCATCGCTTCGGTCCCGTTAAAACCGGAATTGTTGACCATCACGTCCACACCCCTGAAATGCTCTTGCGCGGCATGAAACAGCGCCTGAATCCCTTCTTCTGAGGATACATCGGCTTTTACGGTGACGGCTCTGCCTCCCGCTTTCTCAATGATGTCCGCCGCTTCTTCCGCTCCGGTGGAATCACCGAGGTAATTCACAACCACATTCATCCGCTCCTTGCCGAAGCGTTCGGCAATGGCCTTTCCGATTCCTTTCGAAGAACCTGTTACGATTGCTGTTTTTCCCTGTAAATCCTGATACATTGTCTCTTTTCCTCCCTGATGTTAATACAGAGCATGTACCCGGTTTTAATCAGCTGAAAACAAAAGAGATCATAAAAAGAACGATGAAACCGAAGCTCCCTCGTTCTTTTTTTTCATTATGCGTAGTTGTTCATTTGCAGCCTTTTTTGCACGCCGACAAGCCTGCTGAAAAAATAAGATGCCGCTTTGTAGTTCTCCCGTTTATGAAAGAAATGAGCCGCGTCCTGAAGCAGTTCCTCCGTGTCAGCCAACAGCTCTTTTGATTCCAGAACGTCAAAATACTCTTTGAGCGAATCCTGTCCGCCTTCCCCCTGATAAAGCTCTTTAATCAGACGGAATTTCGTCATATAGATCTCATCTTCCCACTCCGCAGCGCTTCTCATGCCCCGCGCGCAGCTGGCGGCGGCTTCACTGTATTTTTCCGTTTTAAAGTAGATATGTGTGAGTGAAAAAACAGCCTGGATGACCTGCCGGAAGCTGTGTGCTTCAAATCCGGCAGCCGCCCGTTCAAAATCCTCCGCCGCCTTGCAAAAGTCACCCAGACTGTACATACAGTGCCCGATATTATAATAGGCCGCAGCAATCATATATTGATCATCAAGCCGCTCCGCGTGTTCCAAGGCGCATTCGAGGTATTCCAGCGCTTTTTTATGCTGCTGGGCGTCCATCAGATTTCCGGCAATGATAAATTTGCACTGCACCCTTCTCATTCCGTATAATTCATATTTCTTGTAAATATCAAGCGCCTGCCCCGCGTAATTCATCGAAAAGAAAGTCTGCTTGATATGATAGTACACCTCAGAAATTTTATACAGAAACTCGGCTTTCTCTATGTCATCTTCCACATATTCAAGCTTTTCCTCAGCCCGCTTATAATGAGAAATCGCTGAGATGAAGTTTTTCTGCTTAAATTCATACATTCCCCTGAAATAGTAAAAATAATATTCCAGTAAGCCGGTCAGCTTTTGCTGGTTCATCTCAATCTCAGTGAGCATTTCAGAGAACGGAGGCTGGCAGTCGCCGTCTTTCATGGGTTTTAATTTATCCAGCATGATGCGGTGCCGAAATTCCATCAATGAAAAATACAACAATAAATCCTGGTTCTCTTCCATATCTTCGAGTTCATATTGAATCTCCCGCTTCAGCGCTTCAGCTTTATCGGCTTCAAACGCGCGGATCAGCTTATACCATTCATTCATCTTTACGGCCACTTCTTCAGATGGAATCTTGGATTTCATAGATTTGCCTCCTTCCTCCGGCTACTAATTATGTTATATTTTATCATAGCAAATTTATGGCAGTGAGCAAACAAAGATTTTAATCAATTAAAGAAAGAGAGAATTCACCATGAAACGACCAGTCAGAATTGCGCTGCTTTTGATCCTCTTCTTTTCCGCAGACCTATGTTTTTCCTATGTGCAGAAAGAATTGAGGCCGCAGACGGCATTACAAGATAGAGCCATTCCAAGCGCTCTTCATCCGCTCGTGAGGCAGAATGCGGAGCTATTGCAGACGGCCGCTCTGAAAAAAGGCATCACCGTCGTTATCACAGAGGGTTTCAGATCAATTGAGGAACAAAACGAATTGTACCGTCAAGGACGTTCAAAAAAAGGAAATATCGTCACCTACGCAAAAGGAGGGGAATCTTACCACAATTACGGCCTTGCGATCGACTTCGCCCTGCAAAAAAAAGATGGAAGCCTGATTTGGGATATGACGTACGACGGAAACCGAAACGGCACGCCCGATTGGCTTGAGGTCGTATCGATTGCCAAAACGCTCGGTTTTGATTGGGGAGGCGATTGGAGAGGCTTTAAAGATTATCCTCATTTACAAATGATCCCTGGCTAATAAAACCTTTTCTTTTTTCGCTTTTGCGCATCAATGTACGGAGGATAGACAGGCCTGTACACAAGCTTATATCCTTCATTGCCGGACGGCGTAAAATCGCGCTGCCACTCCAGCCGCAGATGGAAATCGGATAAAAAAGCGGCCTTTGCTTCTTCGGGAGTAACGGCCGGCACCGGATTGATCTTCTCCAGCTGCTCCGGGTCAATGTCAGGCGCCATGTAAGCTTCCACAAGCCCCGTTACGGGACTGACAAGAATTCTCGCAGCGCCGAACCGCAGCGGAATATCCTGATGCCATATGGAAAAATGGAAGCGGAACCTGCCCCTTCCGTCCGTTTTCAGCGGGTTCATTTTAAAAAACTCGTCCGCTCTCGGATAAAGCTTGTATAAAAATTGAAGCGCGACGGCCTCACACTCTTCCGCAGAATAAAAGGCCGGGCCCTGATGCTCAATAAAAGATTTAAAGGCTGTCATTTTCCCTGTCTTTTTGTCCGTTTTCATCTTCATTGTATTTTTGTTGCTGCTTTCAAAATAGCTTTCGATACTCAAATCTTTCCGTTCCGGAACCGACCCTTTCCGCCATGTCGTTCCGATCTCATCCCCGAGATCACGCCGGCGCGTCTGAACCATATCCGCGGTAAACCCCATTAATTCATCCAGGCTGATTTCCCGTTTATGTTCAAACGCGGGAAGCGGTTTTGCCGGCTCATTCCTGTCTTCGCAAAGCTGCTGATCCGGCACGATATCATCTTCACCGGCCGGATAGCTGTAAGCCGGCAGAATCGGTTCATAGACGAGACGCGGTATTTTCTCAAAATTGACCACATCATAGACGAGACTGAATGTCAGCACACTCATATAATGCGAGACGACTTTTTCCCGATCGACGAATGTTTCCGGAACGGGCGCTTCACCCTTATCCCCGTAATAGATAAACTGCACGACGAAGCCGCTCCTGGTTACATCAACGAAAAAACCTGAATCGGGAAGCGGCCGGCCGAGCACTTTTTTTGTATAGATAAATCGGATGCACCCATTGCGTTCTTCCCTCGCCTGAAAGATGAAATTCATAAAAGTAAGCGGGCGGTGTCTCGCCGCAAACCGAAGAGCCGTCAGCTTTAATTCGGCTTCTGACAGCTGCATGTCTGAACTCGGGCAGTCGTTGCGTGAATAAGTAAGCAAAGATCCGTCGTCACCCAGCTCAATCGTGACCGTTTTATCCGGATGGTTACGATTTTTCCATATATAATAGGCTCTCGTTTTTTGTTTTTCATCATAATCTTCTATTTCAAGCTCATAGTGCGGCGGTATGTTCCCGATCTCCAGCGCTTTTTTTCTCAGATGTTCTTTCAGCAATGGGGTCATCCTTTCAGAAGAGTGTATAAAAAAGAACTGTTTTTAATTATATAAAAACGCCCTTATCCTTTTAAAGGGAAGAAAGTGCCTTTTATGTGTCTATTTTTAGCAAAGAGGGAAAAGAGCCGTATTCAGAGCGGCACTTTTTCATACAAATGTCACACTCCCCGTGAAACCCCCGGGACGAACGCCCATGACCTTCAGCCTATTAAACTCGTGATCGCTTCTCCCGTATGAGCCTCAATAAACCGCGGGAAAACCGGTTTGTATACGAGCCTGTACACTTTCCCGGAGCTGTCGTCATCGTAACAACGATCCCAAGCGAGCTCTGCTTTGATGGCCCGGCGGATCGCGTCCTTCGCCTCTCCCAATGTCAATGAAGGAACGGGATCGATTTCCTCGAGCTCTTTCGGATCAATTTCCGGCGGCATATATACAGTGACAAGACCCGTCTTTTTGCTGACACAGATTCTCCCCTCTCCGAATCGCAAATCAACACCGCCCGAACAAGCCTTAAATGTAAGCCCTGCGTTTTCTCCTTCATCATCCGGTTCATCATATTGAACCCGGAAATACTGATCCGCTTCCGGAAACATGGCGAATAAAAAGCGGATGGCCATGTGATGGCATTCTTCCTCAGAAAACACCGGTTCGCCTTCACTATGTATAAATGACATCACTCCGGCGAGCCGGCCCGATTCTTTATCCTGCATTGTTTTCAATACGTGTTCATTCCGTTCTTTAAACAGACTTTCAAAGCTTTTATCTTCCCGTACGGATTTTGTTTTTTCAGGACGCCAGGCAATGCCGATGCGGCCGTCCCCAAGATCGCTTTCCCTCTCTTTATAAAAACCGTCGTGCAGCCCGATCATGTCATTGATGCTCATTTTTTCCGCTTCAGGTGCAGGGCGTGAAATCGGGACATACGGCCGCGTGTCGTCTTCCAGTTCTTCATATTCGTCTATTTCTTCATTCTCTTCCTTCAGGTCGGCCGATATCGGCCGCGTCGGAGACACGATTTCATAGACGAGATGAGGCTTGTCATCCCCCTGCATATAGACGGACTGATGCAGGACGGTGAACAACAGCTCTGCTTCTATATGTTTGACAAAGTGAGCCAATGCTTCCCGCTTGTCCGCAATTGTCCCGGGCCTTACAAGATCATCGGCCTTCCCATGGTAAGAAAAACCGGTTACTTCCCCTGTCAAAGAGAGGTCGACGTAAAACCCGGTCAGCGGAAGCGGCAGACCGTCAGCCATCTGAACATAGGAATATCTCACATCGCCATCATTTGCGGAGCCGATTGTTTCCAATTCAAACTCAGCCAATGCCCCCGGACGATGGGTTTCTAAAAACGCCCGCATCCGTTTTTCTATGTCCGATTCCGAAAGAGGCGGCAGATCAGTCCGGAAAGCCGGACGGGATAAGTATTTCAGTTTTCCGTCCCGGTCTAATTCGACCATGATGCCGGCTTCCGGATCATTCTTATCTTCCCACCAAAACAGAACCTCATCTTCCTGGTATTCTTCCACATTACTCTCGTAGCGGGCAGGTACGTTTCCGATTCGGAGAGCCAGCTGTTTCAACTCTTCTTTTTTCATCATAACACTTCCTTTTCTTCCAAAAAGATTGATGATTACCAAGACTCTTTTATACAAAACTAGTATAATTAACCTGTCCATCTTCATGACTATCGAATTAATCATTAACAACAGGGGGTAAACCAGATGTCCATCAAAAAAATGAGCGCCGTGTTTTTCATTCTGCTTCTCACGGCATTTACCGCCGCGTGCAGCAGCGAAACGAGCAGCGGCCAGGAAAGCAGCACGGCGAAAGTGAAAATAAAAGAGACGGCGTGGGCCGCTTCAGACGATACTGAACATCCGGCCGCGCTGAAAGTAACGGTCACCGTCAAAAATACGGGCAAAGACCCGCTTACCGTCAAAAGCAGCGACTTCTCGCTTTATCAGGATGACGCGAAAACAGCCAAGACCGATAAGGAAGACTTGATGCAGAGCGGCACGCTTCATGCTGGTAAGACAGTGACGGGCAATCTGTACTTCACGGCTGACGAAGGCAAATCATATGAATTGGTATATCAGCCGCAGGCAAAAGACGCGAAGCCTTTATCTTATAAACTGAAAGTCAAAGGCACAGCCTCAAAAGCAGTACCTGACCCGGCGGACGCATTATCCGCCTACATTGATGTGATGCTGTACGGCAAACACAATAAAGATTTCACCCGCCTGACCGGGGTAAATGAAAAAATGACGGCCGCCGCATATCAGGAATCGGCGAAAGCCAGCTTTATCACCTCAGCAGGCATTTCACAAGAACAGGCGGATCCAAAAGCCATTTCCGCTATTATTGACGCCATGTCATCAGCGCTGCGGGATAACACAGAGCTCAAGGTGCATACCAAATCCATGTCAGGCAAAAAAGCCGTCCTTGAAGCAAAAGTGACGCCGCTTGATATGTCTCCGCTTGCGGGCCAGCTGCAAGACCGCGTGCAAGACTATGCCGGAAAGCACCCCGATGCTGATGAAAACGAAATTGTCAGCCACCTGCTTTCTGTCTATCCGGAAGAGTTTATGCGCCTGAAACCGGCTTCTTCTTCCGTTACAAGAGAAATCGAGATGAAGAAAAACGCCCGCGGCCAGTGGTATCTGGATACAGACGCCGATCTGGAAGGATTGACAGAAGCGTTTTTGAAAACGTCCTGACAACAAGAAAGGAAATAGCGCAGGCTATTTCCTTTTTTTATTTTCACTTAAAGATGTCACTGATATATTGAACCTCATCCTCGGTTAACTGCACATGAAGCGCGTCCAGATTGTGTTTCAGCTGGTCAGGGCGTTTGGCTCCGGGAATGATCGCATCCACCGCCGGCTGCGACAGAAGCCATGCGAGTGCGATATGCGCTGTCTGCTCCCCTTTTTCCTCCGCAACGGCCCGAAGCTTATCCACTCGCTCCAGATTTTGGCGAAAAGCTTCTCCCTGAAACGGCGGCCTGTTCTTTCGGCTGTCCTCAAAGACTGTGTCTTTTGTAAACTTTCCCGTCAGCAAGCCGGAAGCAAGCGGAAAATAAGGAATAAAGGAAATGCCGTTCTTTTCACAATAAGGCAGCAGATCATGCTCCGCCTCACGCTGAATCAGTGAATATTCCGATTGAAAAACCTCTAAATAGCCGTCGGCGTTAAACTCCTGCAGTTGCCGGAAGCTGAGATTGGACGCGCCGATTGCTCTGATTTTCCCTTCGTCCTTCAGTTCTTTTAGTGTGCCCGCCACTTCGGAGAGCGGTGTTTTGCCGTCAGGGAAGTGGACGTAATACAAATCGATCACGTCTGTTTTCCGCCTCACTCCGGAGAAATTCACGGCTGTTGTCCAGCTCGATTTGTCCGTTGACTTCTTTATGCGCGCCTTTTGACGCAATCACGAGACTGTCCCGCACGCCGCGCTCTGCGACAACTTCACCGATTAACTCTTCGGAACGTCCCAAACCGTATATAAACGCCGTATCAATAAAATTGACGCCGCCGTCCAACGCTGTGCGGATGAGTTCTTTTCCCGTTTCATCATTAAGATTCGGAAACAGATTATGTCCTCCGACCGCATTAGCGCCAAAGCCGATACGCTTTACCCGTAAACCCGTCCTGCCCAGCGTACGTGTCTCATCCATGGCTCAGGCTCCCTTCCTTTTATCGCTCTGTTTAGTATTAGATAGACGGTAAGAATTATCCTGCCTGAGAGCCTATCTATAGAAAAAACCTTGAAAAGCGTTTGCCCTTCAAGGTTTTTTTGCTGTGTATTAAGATGTCAGAGCTGCGGCGAAGCGTTCGGCTTCATCCGTGAGAGCACCCTCGATTTCCTTATAGCGGCTGGAAATCGTTGAGGCGCTGACGCCGTACTTCTTCGCCAGCTTCGCTTGAGAAACGGACGCGCCGTTCAGAGAAATGCTGTTCACGTAATATTCGACCGCCGCTGCGAAAGCTTCAGGCTTTCTGATCGTCGGTGTTTTTTTGACACAGAACGTTTTCCACAGATCAATTACGGCCGGAACCAGCTCAGCCGGGTATTCATCCCCGCTCAGGCCTTTTTCAATAGCGTCCGCCGTTTCCTTCTCCATGTCGTTCGCCCACTCTGTCTGTTTTTCTTCAGCAGCCTGCTCAGGCTCTTCCGCCGATCCTAAAAGAGCGGCCAGCACAGTGTCGAAGTTTTCCTGCATAAAGCGCTCAGGCGATTTTCCTTCCGCAAGGGCCGGGGCCGCCGCCTTTTTCACTTTGCTGATCAAAGCTTCGGCCCGCTTCACAGGGAAGATCGTAAATTGCATGAAGAACTCGGCTTTTTCCGCTTCGTGGATCGGATAGCCGAGAATCAGGCTTCCCGCCGGCGGAAGATCCTGCTGGCTGACGTCCATTTCCACTTTGAATTGTTTTTTCGTCATCACATCTTCAAAGTGAATCATTCCTTCTTTCACATCTTCAAGAACCATAACGGCAGGTGTCATGCTTTTCCATGATTCAACGATTTCCCGTGTTTTCGGGCGGTTGATGCCGCCGGCTTTTTTCTGAAGATATTCTTCAAAAATCGTCTTGCCGCCTGCCAGCGGACGGAAGAAAATTCCCCAGATGCCGAGGTTGAAGACTCCGATGTCTTTTGTCTGTCTGTCCAGCTCCGTAATGAACGCGTGCTGGTTAATAAATGATGATATGCCGTCTCTATGTGCTGTAAAGGCGTACTCCATTAGGCTTTCCTGAATCTGTTTCGCTTCTTTTGCCGCGATGTCTGCCGGAATGGCAGCTTCTTTGCTTCCGCAGCATTTTTTATATTTCTTCCCGCTGCCGCATGGGCAAGGGGCATTTCTTTTCACTTTTCCCACAATAAACCCTCCGAATTCTGATATAACTTTATTATTTTAACAAAAATAACTTCAGAGGGCTTGGTTTACGGCGAAAAAAGAATATGGAAGAAAAAAAAGACCCCGGGATATTCTCATTCTCCGGGGCTTTGAAACTATTAATTTGTATTTTGTCCGCCGCCGTTCAGACCTTCTTTAATCAGCCCGTTTACTTGGCTGTTCATCAAAAGTCCGATGTGTCCGACACCGTGAATCTGCACGTTTTTCCCGCCGATCAGCCGTGACAGCGGGTTCAGGACGATTAAGTCCGCTGAGCTGTAAATCGATGTATATAAAATCTTTTGGTTCGGATCAGTCCCCGGAAGCGCCCGGTTGGTCACAAGGCCGTTCGCTCCGCCGAGTGTGACGACGTTTGCGATTTTGTCTCCGCCGTCAAGATTTTTAATGTAATAGAGCGTGTTGGCTCCGCCCATGCTGTGCGCGACGATATCGACTTTTTTCGCACCTGTTTCGCTGAGCACTTTTTTCACGTAATTGGACAGTCTCGGCGCATTATGTCTGTTGTTTCCGGTTTTGTCTAAGAAATCAATGGCGTACATCTCTTTTCTTGACCAGCCTTGGGATGCCAAGTATGTTTTGATTCCCGCGAAGTTAAAGGACGCCCCGCCGATTCCGTGGACCATGACAACAGGGTTATGCCCTGAGGAGGCTTTCGATACGGTCGGCTGGAAGGCAAATACGGAAATGACGGACAGCATACAGACTGTAAGGATGACTAGAATTTTGTTTTTTATTTGTTTCATGAACTTTCCTCCTGCTATGTAATATTTTTGCAGTTTTCATTCTATTAGAGGAGAAAAGGAAAAAATAGTGTATTTTTTACTGTTTTCAACAATTTAAAAAGAGCGGAAAAATGAGAAAGACGCCCCTATCCCGAAAGCACGCTTATGCTTTAATACGGCAGACCAAAAAAGGAGAGAACACCCGGTTCTCTTCTCCTAGTACTCATTGAAATAGGTTTGAATCCGCTTAGGGTCATGCGTTTTTGTCAGCGCAAGCATCAGAAGAATCCGCGCTTTTTGAGGGTTGAGAGAGTTTGAAGCTGTCAAATGGTCTTTTTCATACTCTCGATTAGGTGTTACCGTTCCGTTTCCCGTCCTTGTGGAGCGGACGACCGCCAGCCCGCTTTTGACCGACTTTACGGCGCCTTTTTGCGCCGCATCAGACATTGAGCCGTTTCCCGAGCCTGCAAAAATAATGCCTTGCGCTCCTGATTTTACGGCGGCTTCAAAGAGATAGCTTCCGTCATTTTGATAGCCGTATATAATATCGACCTGCGGCAGTTTATCGAGTTTATCTATCTGGAAATCTGTATCCTTCGTATGCTTTCGGGTGATGACGTTATTAAAATAGACGTCATCAGCAATTGTTCCGATATAACCCATTTCTTCCGATTTAAATGTGTCGGCCGCGGTTGTATTGGTTTTTGTCACATAACGCGCCGAAGCGATTCTGTCATTTAATACGACAAGCGCCCCCTTGCCTTTCGCATCAGGCGCAGCCGCTGTTTTTACCGCGCTATATAAGTTGGACGGCCCGTCCGCTCCGATCGCCGTGGACGGCCTCATTGACCCGGCGACAACAACGGGCTTGTCACTTTTGACCGTCAGATTGAGAAAGTAGGCGGTTTCCTCAAGTGTGTCTGTTCCATGTGTAATGACAATGCCGTCTGTATCATCAGACTTGAGCAGCTTGTTTACCCGTTTTGCAAGTTTCAGCAGTGTCTCGTTATTCATATTCTGGCTGCCGATATTCACAACCTGTTCTCCGCTCACATGCGCGATCTCTTTTATCTCCGGAACGGCCTGAATCAGGGCATCAACTCCGATTGCCCCCGCCGTGTACTCCGTAGCGGACGTCTTTGAAGGAGCAGCGCCTGCAATTGTGCCGCCGGTGGCAAGAATTTTAATATTCGGAAGTCCGTCTTTTTTCGCAGAGGCTGCGGCTGCCATCTGGGGCGGTGTTTCTTTCGTTTGAGGAGATTGGGAGCAGCCGGCCGCGAGGAATAGCAGAGCCGTGATAAATGTAATGAAGGGCATGAATTGTTTTTTCATTCTTTTCTCTCCTTTTCTTTATTTATGAAGATTTTCCTCTCATCGGTCAACACGCTTGTCAGGCATTCTTCCGAAGAAAATAACCGTTAAAAAACCTTGACACCGTCATGCGAAATCAAGATAATAGACCAGTCACTATATTTTAAATTTGTCAAAAATCAGTAAGGTGGGAACATTATGAGCTATGGAGATTCTCGTGAAAAAATCCTCGCCGCGGCAACCAGGCTGTTTCAGCTTCAGGGGTATTACGGCACGGGGCTGAATCAGATTATTAAAGAAAGCGGTGCGCCGAAAGGTTCTCTTTACTATCATTTTCCGGACGGCAAAGAGCAGCTCGCCATTGAGGCTGTCAATGAAATGAGCCATTATATCCGTATGAAAATAAAAGAAAGCCTTGATGCCCATCCTGATCCTGCGGAAAGCATTCAAGCGTTTTTACAGGACTTATCAAGCCAATTCACATGTCCGGAGAACTTTGAAGGGTTTCCTGTCGGTTTACTGGCTGCCGAGACGGCTTTAAAGAGCGAAAAGCTCCGGCAGGCCTGTCAATGCGCTTATCAGGAATGGGAGAATCTGTTCGCGGGCAAATTGAGATCAGCCGGTTTTTCTGATGAGAGAGCGGCGGAAATCAGCACTGTTTTAAATGCCATGATAGAAGGCGGCATCATTGTGTCCTTAGCCAAAAAAGACAAAATGCCGATCCTCCATATTTCTAAACAAATCCCGAACCTGCTGAAGACATAAAATACGAGAGACATTGTACGTATAGAAAGAGAGGAGAATGATTTTGGAAAATGCTCAGCCTTCCAAACAATATAAAGTCATGCCGATCATGATTTCTTTACTGACGGCAGGGTTTATCGGCATGTTCAGTGAAACGGCGCTGAATATCGCCCTGACTGACCTGATGAAGGAGTTACATATCACTCCTGCGACCGTCCAGTGGCTGACGACGGGCTATCTGCTCGTTCTCGGTATACTTGTCCCGGTATCGGGTCTGCTTTTGCAATGGTTTACGACAAGACAGCTGTTTATCGTTTCACTTGCTTTTTCCATTATCGGTACGCTGATTGCAGCGCTTGCGCCGAGCTTTCCGTTTCTTTTGGCGGCAAGAATCGTGCAGGCTTTAGGAACCGGGCTGTTGCTGCCGCTGATGTTTAATACAATCCTCGTCATCTTCCCGCCGCATAAGCGCGGAGCGGCGATGGGGACGATCGGGCTTGTCATCATGTTCGCTCCTGCGATCGGTCCGACATTTTCAGGGCTTGTGTTAGAGCATTTGAACTGGCATTGGATTTTCTGGATTTCCCTGCCGTTTCTTGTGTTGGCTCTTTTATTCGGCATCGCCTACATGCAGAACGTGTCTGACATTACAAAACCGAAAATTGACGTGCTTTCCATTATTCTGTCTACGATCGGGTTCGGCGGCATCGTATTCGGATTCAGCAATGCGGGCGAAGGATCAGACGGCTGGTCAAGCCCGACGGTTATCGGTTCGCTCACTGTCGGTGCGATCGCGCTCATCTTATTTTCCATCAGGCAGCTGACAATGAAGCAGCCGATGATGAATCTGCGCGCTTTCCGCTATCCGATGTTTGTTCTCGGTGTCGTGATTGTATTTATCTGTATGATGGTTATCTTATCGACAATGCTTCTATTACCTATGTATTTACAAAGCGGACTGATGCTGACGGCGTTTACGTCCGGGCTCATCCTGCTGCCGGGCGGTATTTTAAACGGCTTTATGTCTCCGGTGACGGGGCGTCTGTTTGATAAATACGGGCCGAAGTGGCTTGTCATTCCCGGATTTGTCATCACGGCAACTGTGCTTTCGTTTTTCTCAAACATTAACGCCGCTTCAACGGCACTTCTGATTGTCGCGCTTCATACATGCCTGATGATCGGCATTTCCATGATCATGATGCCGGCGCAAACGAATGGCTTAAACCAGCTGCCGCCGGAATTTTATCCGGACGGAACGGCCATTATGAATACGCTCCAGCAGATGGCCGGCGCAATCGGCACTGCGGTGGCGGTCAGCATCATGGCTGCCGGCCAGAAGGATTATATGAGCACCGCGAAAAACCCGAATGATCCTTCCGCATACTCTCACGCGCTGATTGCGGGCGTCCAGCACGCCTTTATCTTCGCAATGATTGTCGCCGTTATCGGCTTGATCAGCGCTTTCTTTATGAAACGGGTCAAAGTGAATCACTCATAAGAAAACAGCAGGCTCCCAGTGAGTCTGCTGTTTTTTTATATACCGCGCGCTTCAGCCAGTTCATCAATCGCATAGATCAGATCATCGGCCGTGTTATAGAAATGAGGCGCCAGCCGGATGATTTGTCCGCTGGGTGCGCATACGATGTTTTTCCGCCTCAACAGCGCAGCCGTTTCCGCCGCTTTTTCATCCCGTATGGAAATCATGCCGGGTCTGTCATCGGCAGACGGCGGCCCTGTGAGATTCAGTCCTTTTTCAGAAGCGTATTCATACGCAAATGCGCTGAGTTTTTTTACTTCTTGGTGAATGCGGTCTGTGCCGGCATCGTTTACTAGAGATAAAGCCGCCTGTGCCGCATATATGCTGATAAATGCCGGGGTTCCGGTCTCAAAGCGTTTGGCTCCGTCCGCATAAGAAAAACGGGTTAAATCCAGCATCGACGCCCGCTGCTGCCCGAACCACCCGGTGACTTTCGGCTTCAGCCGTTCGGCAAGTTCCTTTTTGACATAAAGAAACGCCGTTCCCGGTATGCCGAGCATATACTTTCTCGCACCCGCGGCCAGCATATCAACTCCCCATTCTTTTACATCAATCGGGATGTGCCCCGCCGATTGATAAGCATCGACAAAAAGAAGCGATCCCTTCTTTGCGGATATCTCGGCAATGCGCTTCATATCCTGGACAAAACCGGACGTATATGACACATGGGGCACACAGGTGAAAAGCGTCTGTTCCGATATGTACGTCTCATACCGCTCTAACGGGATCATTCCATTTTCAGACGGCACGACTGAAAGCTCCATCTCAGTCTGTGCCTTCAAAATGTGGGCGATCGCCGGAAAATCCAATTCCGTATACACCGCCTGTTTCTTTCGGCAATCCGGTAAAGCGGAAACGACGGCAGAGACAGCAGCCGTTACTGAAGGTAAAACGGCAATTTCTTCAGGATGGGCGCCGATCAATTTCGCAAATTCACACCTTGCCTGCTCCGTTCGTCCAATGGCTTCTTCCCAGTTTCCGCCATCCTGAAGCAGGCTTTCCTGATAGTCATTGATCGCTTTTGAAACCGGCAGGGCAAGAGCGCTTTGAGAGCAGCTGGCGAGCATCGTATGTGTGCGGAGCGCCGGAAATAAAGATCGGTATTGCACCAGAGGCGAATTCAAGACGTGTTTCCCCCTTCGGCAGGAATATATGTCCATTATAGAGTATGGTAAAAAGAAAAGGAGGGTTTTATATGGAGAAAAAAGTATTGCTGACAGGCTTTGACCCCTTCGGCGGGGAAACGGTCAATCCTTCATGGGAAGCGGTCAAACGGCTGGACGGTGCCGCTGAGGGCCCCGCCTCTATCGTATCTGAACAAGTGCCCACCGTTTTTTATAAGTCCCTTGCTGTGCTGCGCGAGGCGATCAAAAAGCATCAGCCTGACATTATCATCTGTGTAGGACAGGCAGGCGGCAGAATGCAGATCACGCCGGAACGGGTCGCGATCAATCTCAATGAGGCGCGTATACCGGATAACGAAGGAAACCAGCCTGTCGGGGAAAACATTTCTCAAAACGGTCCCGCGGCCTATTGGACCGGCCTTCCGATCAAACGGATCGTTGAGGAAATCAAAAAGGAAGGCATTCCCGCGGCTGTATCCTACACGGCGGGGACGTTTGTATGCAATCACCTCTTTTACGGCCTGATGGATGAAATCGCCTGCCGCCATCCGCACATCCGCGGCGGGTTTATACACATCCCGTACATTCCGGAGCAAACCTTGCAGAAGTCTGCGCCGAGCCTAAGCCTGGATCTCGTGACAAAAGCGCTCAAAATCGCCGCGGTGACCGCCGCGGCGCATGAGGACGATATTGAGACCGGCGGAGGCGAACTTCACTAAGCTGCAGACGGCGCCTCGGCCCATTTCTTCCGGTAAACAATGCGGGACAGCGTCACACTGATTTCATAGAGGACGAGCAGCGGAATCATGACGAGAAAGTCAGACATAAAATCCGGAGGCGTAATCAGCACCGAGACGACGATCAGCACAAAATACGAAAGCTTCCGCGCCTTTGCCAGCCGGGTTGGATTCACGATTCCGAGCCGTGTCAGAAACATGACGGCCAGAGGCATTTCAAACAAAAATCCGAACGGCAATGTAAGATTCAGCATAAAGGTAAAATACTTGTCCGCCGTAAATACCATGTCAAAATGGCCGGCGGATAATTGTGTTAAAAATCCGAGCACAATCGGAAACAGCACAAAATACCCGAAGGAAATTCCGATAATAAACAAAACCGAAAGCCCCGGAATGTAAAGCAAAGCGGCGCGGCGTTCAAACGGGGTCAAAGCCGGCGCCGTAAAACGCCAGAGCTGAAAAGCGGCAACCGGAATCGTTGCCGTAAGGGCGCATATTCCCGCAATCATCATATACACCCATAAAATCTCGCTCGGCCCTAAAACGGCCAGCCTGCCATCCAAATCCTTGATCAGCCAGTCATAAATATCCTGCACAAACCAGCAGGCGCCGATAAAAAATACGAGAAAGGCGATAACGGTTTTAATGAGACGCTGCCGGACTTCCTCTAAATGCCCGATCAAGTGGGTTTCTTTTTTATCCAATCGTACATCCTCCTTATAGAGAAAGAGGCAGAAGCGGATTCGTCTGCCCCCATGTCAGGATTCAGCCTGCCGTTTTGTCTTTCTCAGCTGTCTGCTTGTCCGGCTCTTCATTTGAGACCAATGTTTTTGCGGCGCTTTTAAATTCAAGCAGCGTGCGGCCGGCGGCACGGCCGATTTCCGGAAGCTTTGAAGGTCCGAAAATGATGAGAGCGATGACGAAGATCAGGATCAACCCGGGAATGCCGATATTTGAAAACATGAGTGTGCCTCCTTATTGTGAGATTTTGGCCCGTTTCTTTCTCATTTGCTTTTCATGCGCATTGTTATGGGCGAAGAAACGATCCTCTTCCACCTCGTTTGACTGCTTTAAACCGCCTGCAACCGCAGCTTGAGAGACCTTCCGAATCCCCGTCTGGTCTTTCTGATAAATGAATGAAGCCCGCGTGGATACCTCAGCCCCCGGCTCCGTCACGTACGGCACCACTCTGTAATCCGCTCTCCATTGGGCAGGGGTCACCGTACAGCGGACATAGCCGCGGTAATCGTTGAAAAACTTAATGTGCGGGTTTTGATTTAAGATTTGATCCGTATCGGCCCGTTTATCCGCCCCGTTTCCTCCAGATGTAATGGAAGTCCCGACGAATTCGGCTCCGAAAATCTTTGAATTCGTTTGATTAAAATCGGTATGCAGGTTTGACGCCCAGCTTGCGTGAACATCACCCGTCAGCACGATGACATTGTTCAGGTTTTTGCTTTTTATAAAATTGATGACCCGCTCCCGCTGAGCCGGGTAGCCGTCCCATGAATCCATGCTGTATATCGGATTGGCGGTTGTTCCGAAATTCCATTGCGCGAAAAAGATTTGCTGCGCCAGCACATTCCACTTCGCTTTTGACGCGGCTAAATTTCCGAAGAGCCATTGCTCCTGTTCTGTCCCCATCAATGTGCGCTTCGGGTCTCTCCACTCATCAGAAGGCGGCTTATTCCCGTCGCCGTTGGCCTGATCATCTCTGTACTGTCTTGTATCAAGCACATTGAACGATGCCAAATTGCCATAAGAAAATTGCCTGTACAGCCGCATATCAGGACCGTTCGGCAATGACATGCGCCTGAGCGGCATGTGTTCATAATAAGCCTGGTAAGCTGCGGCCCTCCTGAGCACAAACGCTTCAACGGATTGGCCTTTTTCAGGGATAATATTGGCATAATTGTTTTCCACCTCATGATCGTCCCACGTCACGACCCACGGAAATGCGGCGTGGGCGGCTTTCAGATTGGCATCAGAGCGGTATTGGGCATGACGGTTGCGGTAATCTGACAGTGTATACACTTCAGCGCTGCTGTGCGTCCTGACATTTCCCGTTTTTGACACATATTCGTTCGGTCCGTATTCATAAATGTAATCTCCGAGATGGAACACGAGATCAAGCTTTTCCTTCGCCATATGTTTATACGCCGTATAATAGCCGTGTTCATACTGCTGGCATGAGGCAAATGCAAACGTCATGGCGGATACGTCAGCGCCGGGAGCGGGCAGCGTTTTCGTCCGGCCGACGGGACTGAGCTCATGCCCGCTTTTAAACCGGTAATAGTACACTTTATTGGGCTTGAGCCCGTCCGCCTCGACATGGACGGAGTGTCCGAGATTCGGCTTGGCCATTTCCGTTCCGCGTTTGACGATGTGACGGAAATGTTCATCAGCGGCGATTTCCCATTTTACCGGCACGGCCTGCTTCGGCATGCCGCCCCCATTCAGCGGGTCAGGGGCAAGACGCGTCCAGAGAATGACGCTGTCAGACAGCGGGTCGCCGGAGGCTACGCCGAGGGTGAACGGATAGTTTGAAAATTTCGGAGCGGCATTCACTTCAAACGCGCCGATGGATTGCGCGATCGCTAACCCGAGGGAAAGACCGGCGATTTTCCCGGCGCCCTGTATAAATGCGCGGCGGTCAAATGTATTGTTCTGAAAGCTTTTGTTCTCCAATTCCTTGATCCATTCATCTAAACGGCCGTCATGTGTCATGTCAGTTCCCCTTTCGTCTCATTGATCGCCCTTATTATAAAAAAGAAATGTTAAACCGCTATGAAGAAGTATGAAGGGTTTGTAAGGCTGAAAAATGGACGGCGGGAGACATTTTTCACATTGTTTCGACAAACCTTGCCCCGCCGGGAGAAAACCCCCTCTGTTTCTTTTTGGCTTGTCATCCGTCAAGCGCACTTTTTTCCTATTTTTCTTCACAAAAAATTAAAAAACACCGTTCATTCTAAGAACGGTGCGTCCGGGATTAAAATGTATTGTACACGTTTTCGCACGTCTCACCTGTCGGCTGATAGAAGCAGTGGGATCTGAATCTGGCGACAAACGGCTGGCCATACCAAGTCTGCGGGCAGTTGCCCGGCGGCTTAAAATACCACAGGCTGAATTTAGCCGGCCAAAACCGTTCTCCGTTAATGTTCCTGCGGGCAAGCCTCCGCTCGGATTCACGCGGTCTCTGGTAAAAGTATCCGTGAGTCACCGCTTCAAACGCGTGCGGCTGAAACACCATCTGCCTGATGGTGCGCAGGCCTTTAAAATCAGAACAATTCGCCCGCACCCTATTGATTCCCACATTGCCGACCAAAAGCATTCCCTGCTTCCCTTCGCCTTCCGCTTCCGCCCTGAGCAGCCTTGCCATTAGATTGACATCTGCGCTCGACGCTTTTACGACTGCCATCATGACACCTCCCGTATTTTCTCCTTTCATCATATTCAGCAGCGGCCCAGTGATGACAGCCAAAAGCCAGAAAACAAATGTTCACGAAAAAAGGGTTTATATTTCTCGTTATGAGGAAACATACTAACATGATTTCCATAAGGAGGAATTCGCATGGAACACATTAAAGCGCTTGCCATTAAAGGCATTATGACCATCATTATTCTGTATCTGATACTCGGCTTAGGTTTTCGCTTTACATTCGGCGACGTGCTGCTGATGACCATTGTGCTGGGGGCCGTTTCCTACTTTACGGGCGACCTGTACGTGCTTCCGAGATGGAATAATATCACGGCGGCGTCCGCTGATTTCGGAATCGCGTTTCTTGTTGTCTGGCTGATGGGAATGCCGCTGTCCATGGGCATTTCCGGAGGAAGACTGGCGTTTGCCGCTCTTATTTCCGCCGTCATCATCGCTGTCGGAGAATATTTTTTCCATATTTATCTGATGAGAAAAGACTTGGGCGGGTCCCGTTTTTTAGAACCCCGGTCCGAATAACGTAAAAAAGGCCGGATAACGGCCTTCAGCTTGTAGAAAAAATGATGTTTTTTCTGCAAGCTTTTTTGTTTTGTGCTGTTTCTTTATATATTCATTTGATTTCAGGTGCAGAAAAAGCACTCCCACTTGCCCAGCCTTGCTTGGCTGGGTATGTGGCAGCCTTCTTCATCATTTTGAATAAGATCAGCGGATCAAGTGAGCGCTGCAGTAAGGTTTGACCTTTTCAACGATGAAAGAGAAGTCTATGTATTTATCAATATTTCGAAGAAGGTGATCCTCTTTGACGAGTTGGTCAAGCAGAACGAATTCGGCTGTGTTTTGAGAAGCGTTTCTTGTGCGGAACATGAGAAAGACACCGTCCTTTTCTGACTTTCTTTTATTTTATGACAGGGGAATGGATATTTTAAGGAAAAAATAAAGGCTGTCGAGATTTTCTCGACAGCCTGAGCCCCTTAAAGGGGGCTTTTTATTTGTAAAGTATAAACATTTTATACATCTTGATATAACTGATAAACCCTTATCAGCCTTTCTTCGAGCTGTTCAAAATGAACAAGGCGGGCTTCTCTCAGAAACTCAGTCCCATCAATGAACAAAAGAAGCACGGGGACAGTGAAGACTGAAAATCTGCCGGCAACCTCTTCTACCTCGTCAGCGTTGGTATGCCCCAATTTGATATTCGGAAACTGATCCAATACTTTTCTGAGCTGCGGCAGAACAGCGTGACATACTGTACAGGTGGGTCTTGAAATGTAGATAAAACTGAATTGATGCTGCTTAATAAAATTCTCGATAGAATCTAACGAATGTAAGTCTGTCAGCTCTTTCATCAAAATCCTCCTTCAAATCGGCTAGTCTTTCATGACCAAGCTCATCAATACTCGTACATTCACTATACACATTTATATTGATCATATCCGCTTTTTTGCTATTCCTTAACGTTGTGCTTGAAAAATAAAAGAACAGTTACCGCTTTTCAGTAACTGTTCTTAGATACTTATATTAAAAATGCAAAGCGTACGCCCCTGAACCGATGAGTGCAACTCCGATGGAGACTGCAATCAGCACCAAGTTATATTCAAAACCGCCGGCACCGTTCGCAAACCCTTTCGCTCCGTGAACTTTTACAATGGCACCTAACATAATGATCGTTATAATAGCAGCTCCAAGCGGGAGGAATACACCTAAAATAAATAAAATTCCGCTTGCGAGTTCCCCGAGACCTGATAAAGCGGCCGCGGCATTGCCTGGTTTAACTCCAATTGACTCGAACCATTGTCCGGTTCCTTTAATCCCGTATCCGCCAAACCAGCCGAATAATTTTTGTGATCCATAAAACAGAAACACCACACCAATCATGATTCGAATAAGTAATAGTCCTGCATCTTCCATTTTTATCTCTCCTTATTTTTCATATTATATGATGTGCTGCAAGGCAGCTTGTTTACCAACAGTCGCTTCCAGCAAACATCTGTTAAATGTATGACTTATTATTTTTCTTCATGCTTCACGTTCATCTATCAATCAATCTAATTCTCTCACTTCAAACGGCAGCAGCCCTTGTTCAATATGAGCCCGGTGCGGTTCATACTGCTCAGGGAGCATCAATTTTCCGCCCATTGTTTCTTGTGACTCATCATGGGCAAAGCCCGGCGGATCAGTTGCGATCTCAAATAAGATTTCCCCGTGTTCTCTGAAGTAAACCGCATTAAAATAGTTTCTATCCTGAACAGGAGTCACACCATATCCGTTCGCAGCAATGAATCTTTGCCAATCTAATTGATCTTCGTCATCCTGAGCCCGCCAAGCGATGTGATGGACCGTGCCGACACCCATTTGTCCGCGGCCGATAGGCGTTAATTTAAGATCAATCACATTTCCGATATCACCGGCAGAACGATAACGAACGAAGTCTCCTTCTTTGCCGACTCGCTCAAGCCCCATGATGTTTTCCAGCAATTCACCTGTTTTTTCTGGCTGTGCTGATAACAAGGTTGCACCGCCAAAGCCTTTAATGGCAACATCTGGGGTCACATCTCCGAAAGTCCACGTATTGACCTTCCCTGCTTCTCTTTCCACGATTTCTAAATGCAGGCCATGCGGGTCATCAAATTCTATATATTGTTCTCCAAAACGCTCGATTTTTGTGTATGGCACGTTGAACTTTTCAAGTCTCTTTTCCCAAAATGCCATAGCACCTCTCGGCACGACGTAAGATGTCACGCCAACCTGTCCGTCTCCAATGATGCCTTGACGGGCGTCCGCCCACGGAAAGAATGTGATGATTGTTCCCGGCTTCCCGCCTTCATCCCCAAAATAAAGGTGATACGTACCCGGATCATCAAAATTGACCGTTTGCTTGACCAATCGCAGCCCCAGCACTCCAGCGTAGAAATCAGCATTCTCTTGAGGGTGACCGACAATTGCTGTAATATGATGGATTCCCATCGTTTTTTTAGCCATTTTTATCCGCTCCTTTACAAATATTTAAATATACTCCACAAACTCATTCACAGGCTTTCGGTAGCCGCGCGGCCTTCTGCTTTCTATTTTTTCTTTACCGATTGTAATCATCATGACAACTTCAAATTGATCATCTATCTTCAAAATCTGTTTCACGGCTTCAGTATCAAACCCTATCATCGGACAGGTGTCCCAGCCTTTTTCCTTAGCACTCAGCATAAACATCATCGCAGAAAGTGAAGCATTTCTTATCGCCTCATCTCTCTTAAATGGTTCTCCCTTGTTTTCATAAAACGAAACGGTGTCTTGAACCATGTGATCATACTCTTGTTTATTTAATACCCCAAGCAGCTTCAATCCTTCATAGATGTCAGCCGCTTGCTGATATGCCTGCTTATCCCCTAAAACCAAAAGAACCGCTGATGAGCTAAACACTTTATATTGTCCGTTTGCGGCCTGCTTCAGCTTTTCTTTTACATTCGGGTCAAGAACCGTCACATATTTTGTATGCTGCAAATTAAAAGCTGATGGAGCCAACGCAACCAATTCAAACATTTCGTTGAGCTCATCTCTTGTGATTGGATGTTCTGGAAGAAAGTTGCTTGCAGATCTTCTTTCATTCACTAGCTGTACAAATTCAGCCATTTCTCTCGTACCCCTTTTATCTCGAATTCGAGATATTATAGTATAAAAAATCAAATAACGTATGATTAAAAAACGAAACGTTCTCTTCACTGATCTTTTCGTGAATCAAACGATCGGCAGGTTCTTATCCTGCACTCTAATTAAATTATCTTGAATTAAAAAATCTTGAATTCGAGATAATAATAAAAGATAAATACTCAAATGTCAACAGTTCATTTTTAAATTCAGCGCCATTTTGTCTGTGTACTGTTTAGCCCTGCTCCAACTTTTTTTCTGTCACCTTATTTATTAGGAAACAGGAAACAACCTTGCTATAGACCCACTCGAAACTGAATTGGTACGATAAGCAGAGTGATTACACGAGAAAGGATACGGAGTGCGAATCAAAAGCGCCCCTATTTTTTTGTGCAGTTTTATAGGAGGAAAAAATGACAAGTGAAAGAGAACAAATAAGCAAAAAAGTTGCTTTGATTGCATTGATAGCCAATCTGATCTTAATGGCAGGAAAGATCTTTTTTGGACTGATAGGCGATAGTGAAGCAGTTTTTGCCGACGGTATACATTCTGCAGCGGATGTCGCGGCTTCAATTGCTGTCCTGGCCGTCATCGGCATTTCTAATAAGCCGCCCGATCAAGACCATCCTTTCGGGCATGGCAAAGCTGAGGTCATCAGCGAAGCGATTGTAGGAATAATATTAGTGCTCGTTTCCGTGTATATTCTAATAGAAGCGATTTCGTCCTTTGTTGAGGGCCCAAGCATCCCGCAATACAGCGCATTGTTTGCGGCTCTGATATCCTACGCGGCTAAGCAGATCTTATATCGTTATTCGATCAAACAAGGGAAAAAATGGAACAGTAAAGCGATTATAGCGATTGCATACGATCATAAAGGCGATATCGTTGCCTCTCTTGCCGCTTTTATCGGCGTCCTATTGGCGATTATCGGGAACACCCGCGGATGGTCCTATCTGTTGTACGCAGATGCAATTGCCAGTGTCATCGTGGCGTACCTCATTTTTAAGATTTCAATGGAATTAATCAGGCCGTCTGTTGACGTTCTCATGGAAAAAAGTGTTGATCCCGAACTGATAGAGGAATATAAAGCGGTTATTTTGCATTGCCCTCAAGTCAAACGGCTCGATAAAATCCGAGCAAGAGAACATGGCCACTATAAATTGCTTGATGTCCGGTTATCTTTGGATCATGATTTGACGATTAAGCAGGGACACGATATTGCCCGCGAAATCCGAAATGAAATCAAAAGACACTTTTCAGATGTTGAAGAAGTGCTCATCCATGTGAATCCTTATTTTGAAGAATGAAAAAGCAGCTTGTAGAGAAAATGATGTTTTTTCTGCAAGCTTTTTTGTTTCGTGCTGTTTCTTTACATATTCATTTGATTTCAGGTGCAGAAAAAGCACTCCTACATGCCTAGCCTTGCTTGGCTGGGTATGTGGCTATCTTCAACATCATTTTGAATAAGATCAGCGGATCAAGTGAGGCTGCAGTAAATTTTGACCTTTTCCACGATGAAAGAGAAGTCTATGTATTTATCAATTTTTCGAAGAAGGTGATCCTCTTCGACGAGTTGGTCAAACAGAACGAATTCGGCTGTGTTTTGAGAAAAATTTCTTGTGTGGAACATGAGAAAGCCATTTTTTCTGTCTTTCTTTTATTTTATGACAGGGGAATGGATATTTTAAGGGAAAAATAAAGGCTGTCGAGATTTTCTCGACAGCCTGAAGGCCGGATAACGGCCTTTTTCGTTTGATTTCACTGATCAATATGCTTTCTGATAAAATGCAGCAGCGTGTTTCCTTGAGCGGTCAATATGACGCCCTTCGCGCCGCACTTCGGACAGGGCGTCCCTTCTTTCTCCTGGCCGGTTCCTTCACAATGCGGACACGTGAGCTCAAGGTCGTCGGTTGCGATCACCATGAATATCCCTCCTTTTTTGATTGTCTGTCCGTCTCCAGTCACTTTCCATGGCCATCACCTCCTTAACAACACAAAAAAACCCCGTCCATCAAAGGACGAGGTTTTCGCGGTGCCACCTTTATTAACGGCTGAAAAGCCATTCTCTCAAAAAGTACAGAAACACACGGTTTCAATACTCCTTTCTTGATAACGGGGAAAGAATCCCGGCACCGCCTACTGTCATTTCAGCGCAGCAATTCAGAAGCCCATTCGGCACCGGACGGGGATCGGTTCACAGCTGCCACCGACTCTCTGAACCCCGCGCGCTGATGCGTACTTACTCTTCCTCAGCATTATTCATCCGTTCTTTTATTTTAAAATGTATCATACGCTGTCATCCGGCGGAAGTCAATAACCTTTCGGATCGGACAGGCCGAGCATGTCCCGCGCCATTTCCATATGCTCCTCTTGCCCCGTCTGAAGCGCGAACTTCGCCGTTTCCACAGGGTAAGCGGCCTGCCATTCTGTCACATGCTGATTTTCGTTTGCAAAAATATGCGGAGGGTGCAAGCCATGGATCAGCGCGGAAAAATCAGGCCAGTACGAACTGTCATTTATCCACGTTTGCCATCTTTTCCAAAGCCAGCTCACCGGCTGCCTCCGCTGACAAATTTTGATCCTTCGCGTAAATCTTTCGCCTCTAAAAAGAAGACGTGAATGAATTTTTTCATATTCACTTTAACCGGAGAAAGCGGCACGGTTTCCTTAGCCTGCATTTCTTTCATTCTCTTGCTGACGGCAGGGAAATCAAAGAATTTCGAGGCGTAATATTCAAATTTGGGGTTTGAAAAATCAGTTGTGCCCAATGAAGCGAAATGGTTTAACGAATGAATGACGGCCCTTCTGATCCGCTGTTCCGAGGCTTTGATTTCCCTGTTAACCTCGGCTTGTGCCGCCGCAGGCCCCAGCTTCCGGATGGCGACGTTTGTAAACATCTGCTTTAAAGACGGGATGTTTCTTTCCGCCTGTTCATCCTCAAATAAATAGTGAAGGACGGCCATGAGGTCATGCGCCCCGCTTTCTCCCACGATGCCTAATTCCGATAAAAGAAATTTTCCTGTTTCTTTGATTGATTTCTCGTGCATCCCCCCAGGCCCGCTTTTTTTCGGCTCATTCCGCTGAATAAGGCGGCTTAACGAGTGTTGGATGTCGCCGATCGAGGTTTCCAGTTCAATCCGCTCTTTTACTTTTCGCAAAACGGTGACGATCTCGATTTTGTTGATCGGTTTGTGGATAAAGTATTCGATGCCGAGAGAATAAGCTTCTCCCACCATTTCCTTTGCCTCCACCTGCGATATCATCACCGCTTTTCCGTTGTACGACCCCTGAAGATGCCGGATTGTCTCAATCCCGTCCCGACCCGGCATCAGCAGATCAATTAATAAAATATCGACTTGCTTAAAATGGAGATAATGCCCTTCAATCTGGCTTCCGTCCTCTGCCTCACCGACGACTTCGCCTAAGTCCTCGTCCTCGATCATCTGTTTTAAAATGGAACGGATCGCCCGGTCATCATCAGCTATAAAAAACCGCATATTATGAGTTCATCCTTTCTGCAATCAAATGCTTTACCGGCAGCTTAATCGTAAATATGACGCCTTTTGGCTTGTTGTGAAAGGAAATGTCTCCGTCAAGTTCAGTTACGATTTCCTTCACGTAAGTAAGCCCGATGCCCGTTGAAGGTGTGCCGAATTCATCGTATTTGGATGTAAACCCGGGATCATAAACGACCTCTCCGATTTTTTCCGGAATGCCGGGACCGTCATCTTCAGCCTGAAATTCGGCCATCTCCCCCTCAGCCCTGCGCAGTGCGAGGCGGATCTCACCCCTGTCTCCCATGGCTTCGACGGCATTGGCGGTCAGATTATTTAAGATCGACAGGACGGTAAAGACGTGATAATCGGGATGTTCTCCTTCAATCACGCTCCGGAATTGAATGTCCTTGCCTAAAGATTCGGCGTATTTTTCATTGATTCGGATGACGATGCCGACCAGAGCGGCGGCATTCATGTAATCCCGGAATCTCTCATTGGAAATCAGCTTCGACAGGCCGGCGAATATTCGCTGATTGTCTTTTTTCACTTCATGAATTTCTCCCGCGAGGCGCAGCATTCGGCTCCCGAGCTCCCGGTCGTTCCCGCTCATTTCCCGATACAGCTGATAGGATTCTTTCGTCACATGCTCTGTCGTTTTCAGCGTTTTTTTCAAATGAATCGTTTCTTCATATAAGTTAGACACAATCATCAGCATGTGCTCATGCTGCTTTCTCGTTTGTTTTTCCCTGACCTGAGATTCGTGCAGCTTCATCACATTGAAAAAACTCAGCACAATAAATGTGTGAGAAACAGCGATAACTGCGATATCCGCCAGCTTGTCCGGCATCATAATCTGCCGGCCGCCGGAAAACTGAACCGTCATTTCAACGGCATCGGACGCAATTTCAATGAGAAAGCCGAGAAACCCGATCATCAGCGGCCGATTCCAAAAAAGCCTGACCTTCAGCACATAAAACAAGCAGGCATATGTAAAGTAAAAAAAGAAACTGGGATATTGGCTGAAAAAAGCCTCCGTAAAGCCGGCATGCTCTCCTCCCCAGCACGCCAGGCCGATCCGGAATGCCACAACGGCTGCACCTGTCAACAGCCCTGACAATACTGCCGGCACATGCCGAAGCAGCAGCAGAAAAAAGAAAAAAGCCGGGGCGCCGAAGCTGATCCGATATACCTCATTCAGGGGGTAAAATTTCAGTTCCCCCGCCAGCGGCACGGTGATCAGCATAAGGGCGAAAAGATAGCCGTCTTTTTTCAGTAAATAGTCGAGCCTGATCATAATCACTTCCTTCTTCTGTCTATTTTGAACAAGACCGATACAGTCCGCAAATTTCTTTAGACCCGAATGGCGGGACACTCCGGCTGATTTATAAATCTATCGGCTTATTTTAAGAATGATTTTGTCGTATTTTGTATGATTCTGTAGATGTCATTATACATTAACATGGAACACGCTATTTTTGAAAACGTTTTCCAAGACCGGGTTCCGCTTCGGACAGGCTTGCAATAGAGGAGGAATGTTATGAAAGATATGGTCAGAGAGCGCCTTGAAAAAGAGGAACTGGCATCACTTTTACAAGATTGGGTCGAGCATTACCGACCGTTTTCCGTCAATGGAAAAAGCGCAAATTATATACCCGCCCTTGGAGAAATCAACGACTCTCAGCTGGGCATTTGCATATTAGAGCCGGATGGCTCAATGATTCATGCCGGTGAATGGAATGTCCCGTTCACATTGCAGAGCATCTCAAAAGTCATCAGCTTTATTGCCGCCTGCATGAACAGAGGCATTTCTTACGTGCTGGATCGTGTGGACGTGGAGCCGACAGGTGATGCGTTTAATTCTATCATCCGGCTTGAAATCCATAAACCCGGGAAGCCCTTCAACCCGATGATCAATGCCGGCGCCATTACCGTCGCCTCGCTGCTTCCGGGTGAAACGGCGCATGATAAATTAGAATATCTCTTTTCCGTTTTTGAAAAATTAATAGGAAAACGCCCTCACATTCACGAGGAGGTCTTCCGTTCTGAATGGCAGACCGCGCATCGGAACCGAGCGCTCGCCTACTATTTAAAAGAAACGAACTTTCTCGAGGCGGATGTGGAAGAAACGCTTGAAGTGTATTTAAAGCAGTGCGCCATGGAGGGTACAACCGAGGACATCGCTTTAATCGGATTGATACTTGCGCATGACGGCTACCATCCGATCCGACGGGAACAGGTCATTCCGAAAGATGTCGCGAAACTCGCCAAAGCCCTGATGTTGACATGCGGGATGTACAATGCGTCAGGCAAATATGCGGCTTTCGTCGGCGTCCCGGCCAAAAGCGGGGTATCCGGCGGCATTATGGCATTGGTTCCCCCAAGCGCCAGAAGAGAACAGCCTTTTCATAACGGCTGCGGCATCGGCATTTACGGTCCGGCCATTGATGAATACGGCAACAGCCTGACCGGCGGCATGCTGCTGAAACATATCGCACAGGAGTGGGAGCTCAGTATTTTTTAATCAAACGAACCAAGAGGTGATTGGATGCAGGAATTCCTTGAAAATGTAATCGGCTCGGCAAATGATTTTTTATGGTCAAAACTGTTAATCGTACTGCTTCTTTCTCTGGGACTGTTTTTTACGTTCAGATCAAAGGGTCTGCAAGTCCGCATGCTGAAGGAAATGATCCGGGTTTTGAAGGAAGGCGCGGCCGCCCGGACAAAAAACAGCATTTCCCCGTTTCAGGCATTTTGCATCAGTATGGCGGCGCGTGTCGGAACCGGGAATATTACCGGAATCGCCATTGCGATCTCACTCGGCGGTCCGGGCGCTATTTTCTGGATGTGGATTATCGCAGTCATCGGTTCGGCTTCAAGCTTTGTTGAAAGCACGCTGGCCCAAATTTATAAAGTAAAAGATCAAAACGGATTCCGCGGGGGCCCGGCCTATTACATGGAAAAGGGCCTGAAGAAACGCTGGATGGGCGCGCTGTTCGCCGTATTAATCACACTGTCATTCGGGGTTGTTTTTAATTCCGTTCAATCCAATACGATCAGCGTCGCCTTTCAAAACGCATTCGGCACCAGCCGGCTTACATTGGGCATTATTTTAATCTTGGTTTTCGGCGGCGTAATCTTCGGCGGCGTCAAACGAATTGCGAAAATGGCGGAATACATCGTAGTCGTTTTGGCCGTTTTATATATCGGTGTCGCTTTCTTTGTCATTCTGACGAACATCACCCAATTGCCCGGCGTTCTGTCGCTAATCGTAAAAAATGCGTTCGGCATTGATCAGGCAGCGGGCGGCGCTTTAGGTGCGGCCTTGATGCAAGGTGTAAGACGCGGGATTTTCTCAAATGAAGCGGGTATGGGAAGCGCTCCGAACGCGGCGGCGACAGCTACGACGAGCCACCCGGTGAAACAGGGGCTCATTCAGGCATTCGGCGTCCTGACGGATACGCTCGTCATTTGTACAAGCACGGCGCTTATCATTTTATTTTCAGACGCTTATCACCAGCCGGGACTGAGCGGCATCGCGCTTTCTCAGGCCGCCTTGAGCGATCATGTCGGCGCGTGGGCGTCCGGTTTCCTTGCCGTCTTAATGCTTTTGTTCGGCTTCAGCGCTCTGATGGGCAACTATTATTACGGAGAAACCAATATCGGATTTTTAAGCCAGAACAAAAAATGGCTGTTCATTTACCGTATCTGTGTGCTCGGAATGGTACTGTTCGGCTGTATTTCCAAAGTCCAGCTTGTGTGGGATATGGCTGACTTGTTCATGGGCTTAATGGTGGTCGTGAACTTAATTGCGATTTTCCTTCTGTCGAAAAAAGCGTTTGCCGCTTTGAGCGATTATGTCCGGCAAAAGAAAGCCGGAAAGGACCCCGTCTTTTACAGAGATGTGCTCCCTGATGATGACGGGATCGACTGCTGGGAGTATTCAGACATCGCGAAAAGTGCGAAAGGCAAACACATTTCCTAAACAAAAGGTGTTCGGGCAGCGTCCTGAACACCTTTTTTCTGCCGGTTCATTGACAAAGAGAATAGCGTCCATTACCCTTTTTATATATTTTCAGTAAAGTCAGAAAGGAAGGCCTATGAATCCCTTTACACAAATATTAAATGAATACCCGGTGATGATCATAGACGGCGCGATGGCAACCGAGCTTGAGCGGATGGGCTGTGATTTACATGACGATCTGTGGTCGGCCAAAATTCTTTTAGAGAGGCCGGAACTGATCAAACAGGTGCATGCAGAATATTTTGCCGCCGGCGCTGATTGCGCGATCACCGCCAGTTATCAATCGACAATCGAAGGATTTGCAGCGCGCGGCATCCCTGAAACCGATGCGATACGTCTCATTCAGACATCTGTTGAACTTGCCGCGCAAGCACGCGATGAATTTTGGGCGCATGAAGAAAACCGTTTACACCGGCCCAAACCTTTGGTCGCCGCTTCTATCGGACCTTACGGCGCGAGCCTCGCTGACGGCTCCGAATATCGCGGGCATTACGGACTGACGGAGGATGAGCTGATCAGCTTCCACCGCCCCCGGATGAAAGCCCTCATAGAATCCGGCGCCGATCTTTTGGCCTGCGAGACCATTCCGTGCCTGTCAGAAGCAAAAGCGATCACAAGGCTGCTGGAGGAATTCCCCGGCACTTATGCATGGATCAGCTTCAGCGCCAAAGACGGACGGCATATCAGCGAAGGCACGCCTATTTCCGAATGCGCGGCTCTGCTCGGCTCCTGCAGCCAAATCGCAGCGATCGGCATCAACTGCACACCGATCGAACATATTCCGCAGCTGGTACAAGAAATCAAACGGGCAACGTCCAAACCGATTATCGCCTATCCGAACTCCGGCGAACAATATGACCCAGTGACAAAAACCTGGAAAGGCGCAGCGTGCGAAAACCATTTCGGAAAAAGCGCGCAAAGCTGGTACGAAAACGGCGTGAGCCTGATCGGAGGCTGCTGCCGGACGAAACCTGCGGACATTCAGGCCATTGCCGATTGGGCCAAGACCTTAAAAACAACTTGACTAATCGGAATAGTTTGTATATTCTATTCAAAAAGCCGGTTCGCCGGAATCTCGTGCCGTTCGCCGGCATGAGATTTTTTATTAGGACGGCCCTCGCAGAAAGTTGGAAAACAATGAACAACAAGAACGAGACGAATTTTCAGAGAAGTATGAAAAGCAGACACCTCTTTATGCTATCACTCGGAGGTGTGATCGGGACGGGGCTGTTTTTAAGCTCTGGGTATACCATTCATCAGGCGGGTCCGGCGGGCACCATTTTCGCTTACCTTTTGGGCGCGGGCATCGTCTATCTTGTCATGCTTTGCCTCGGTGAACTGTCAGTGGCCATGCCGGTGACGGGCGCATTCCACACCTATGCGAAGACCTATATCGGGCCCGCGACGGGCTTTACGGTCGCATGGCTGTACTGGCTGACGTGGGCGGTGGCGCTGGGCTCTGAATTCACGGCGGCCGGGCTTTTCATGCAGCGTTGGTTCCCGCATACTTCAGTTTGGATGTGGAGTGCGGTATTCGCTCTTCTCATCTTTTTATTAAACGCCTTCTCCGTGAAATTTTTTGCTGAATCGGAGTTTTGGTTCTCAAGTATTAAAGTCTTAGCCATCTTACTGTTTATTTTATTGGGCGGAGCGGCGATGTTCGGCATCGTCCCGATGAAAAGCGGTGAGGCCGCACCTATGCTGTCGAACTTTACGGATGGCGGCAGCCTTTTTCCAAATGGCTTTTTCCCGATACTGATGACGATGCTTTCAGTAAACTTTGCTTTTTCAGGGACGGAATTGATCGGAATCGCTGCGGGGGAAAGCGCCGATCCGGAAAAAACCGTTCCGCGCGCCATTAAGACTACAGTCTGGCGGCTGGCGCTTTTCTTTATCGGAACGATTTTTGTGCTGTCAGGGATGATCTCTATCAAGGAAGCCGGTGTGATTGAAAGCCCGTTTGTCACGGTATTTGACAGAATCGGCGTGCCTTATGCGGCCGATCTGATGAATTTCGTCATTTTAACGGCGCTTCTGTCTGCGGCCAATTCAGGGCTGTACGCGTCATCACGTATGCTGTGGTCCCTGTCTAAAGAAGGGGAGCTTCATCCCGCCTTTGCCAGGCTGACCTCTAAAGGCATTCCTTTTAACGCTCTGATCTTCAGTATGATCGGCGGCATTCTGTCGTTGTTGTCAAGCGTATTTGCAGCGGATACAGTCTATCTTGTTCTCGTCTCCGTCTCAGGATTTGCGGTAGTGGCTGTGTGGATGAGCATCGCCGCATCGCAATTTTTGTTCCGAAGACGGTTTCTTACAGAAGGGCACCAGCTTTCAGACTTGAAATACAGGACACCGGGATATCCGGCCGTACCGATAGCGGCCTTTCTCCTATGCCTCGCCTCCTGTATCGGCATCGCTTTTGATCCGAACCAGGCCATCGCCCTTTATTGCGGAATTGCATTTATGGCCGTTTGCTACAGCGCTTATTACTTGAAAAACCGGAAAAGCAGAGCCCGCGTGCAAGCCGTAAAATCCCAATAACCGAAAAAAGAACCCTGCAGCGCAAGGGTTCTTTTTTCATTTATACTTCAACCACCCATCTGAACGAATCCCGCACCTTCCCGACTTGGATGCCGGCAATCGTTTCATAGAGCCTTTCTGACACTTCACCGATCAAACCGTTATTCAGTTCAATCGTTTCTCCGTGAATGTGCAGCGCGCCGACCGGCGAGATGACGGCCGCGGTTCCCGTACCGAATACCTCTGACACCTCGCCTCTCATCGCAGCCTCATAGATGTCATCAATGGCGAGCTGTTCTTCCCTGACGCGGATGCCCCAGCTTTTTAACAGCTCTATCACAGATGCGCGTGTGATGCCCCCGAGAATGCTTCCGTTTAATGCCGGCGTTACGGCCTCTCCGTTTATGATGAAAAAGATATTCATACTCCCTACCTCTTCGGCATATTTCTTTTCCACCCCGTCGAGCCAAAGCACCTGATCATACCCCAGTTCTTCGGCTTTCCGCTGAGCCTGTAAGCTGGCCGCATAATTTCCGGACGTTTTGACGTCGCCCACTCCGCCGGTGACGGCACGCACATACTCATCCTCCACATAAATACGGATCGGTTTCAGCTGATCGCCGTAGTACGAACCGACAGGCGTCAGAACAACCATGAACTTGTAACGTTTTGAAGGCCGGACGCCTAAAGAAGGCTCAGTCGCAATTACAAACGGACGAATATATAAAGAGGTTCCTTTTTCTATCGGTATCCATTCCTGCTCCAGCTCCACCAATTGTATCAATGCTTCCAGCGCCAGCTTCTCGTCAAGAGGCGGCATGCTCATCCGCCGTAACGATTTATTCAGCCGTTTTATATTTTGGTCAGGACGGAACATCAACACCCGGCCGTCTTCTGACCTGTAAGCCTTCAGCCCTTCAAATACGGCCTGCCCGTAATGGAAAACGGATGCGGACGGATCAAGATTGACCGGTTCATAAGGGGTGATTCTCGGATCATGCCACCCTCTCTCCTCTTCGTAATCCATGACAAACATGTAATCTGTGAAGTACTTGCCAAATCCCAATGAAGCGGAATCCGGTTTTTCTTTTCTTGCTGTGACCTTACGTCTTTCAATCAGTTGATTCAACAAAAGCACACCTTTCTTGTAATTGTTTAAATTTTCAGTCTTTTATAAGCTGCCTGTTTTCTCTGCCTGAATCGTGTATGCACAGATATATGAGAATGCAGTTGACCGTATCATATCAAATATACCACTTATAAGAGGATAATTATCAAAATTTTTAATATTTTCATCAGAAATCTTTCTTTATTCTTATGCTCCTTCATTTTTTTCAATGAGGACTTTCTGTCATATTAAATGATTGCGCTTACATAATGTAAAACAATCCTTTCTATCGCACAGTCAATAATGTGACAAATTTATGGCGGATAGGAAGGTGGTTGCCGCCTGCTTCACGAATTACGTATGAAATGCGCAAGTAAAAGGGGGATTCGCTTGAAAAAATTTATCGCATTCCAGATTTTGATCGCTTTAGCCATCGGAGCATTGATCGGCCATTTCTTCCCGGATTTCGGGATGGCGCTGCGGCCCGTCGGAGACGGATTTATCCGCCTGATTAAAATGATTGTCGTGCCGATCGTGTTTTCAACCATTGTCATCGGAGCCGCCGGCAGCGGCAGTATGAAAAAAATGGGCAGTCTCGGCATCAAAACGATTATTTGGTTCGAAGTGATTACGACGCTTGTTCTGGCGCTCGGTCTGTTTTTGGCGAACGTGCTGAAGCCGGGAGTCGGACTTAACCTTTCTCATCTTGCTAAAAAAGATATTCACGAGCTTTCCGGCTATACGGAAAAAGTAGTCGACCTGAAACAAATGCTTCTTGATATTATCCCCGTTAATATCATTGACGTTATGGCGAAAAACGATCTTCTCGCCGTCATTTTTTTCGCGATTTTATTCGGTGTTGCCGCAGCCGGCATCGGCAAAGCCTCCGCACCTGTCATGAGTTTCTTCGAATCCACGGCAAATATTATGTTCAAGCTGACGCAGATGGTGATGGTCACCGCTCCGATCGGCGTTCTCGCCCTGATGGCCGCCTCCGTCGGGCAATTCGGAATCGCGCTTTTGCTTCCGATGCTGAAGCTGAT
Organism: Bacillus sp. LR--39; assembly: GCF_053613335.1. NCBI lineage: Bacteria > Bacillati > Bacillota > Bacilli > Caryophanales > Bacillaceae > Bacillus > Bacillus sp. LR--39. Next base: position 339,413 of record NZ_JBSIOT010000003.1, read on the forward strand.
CGGCACTGTGTTCCTCGGGCTGTTCCTGATACTCTTCGTTCTGTTTCCGATCGTGGGGCTCATCTTTAAAATCAAATACTTTGAAGTGCTGAAAATGATTTGGGATCTGTTTTTGATCGCTTTCTCCACGACAAGCACAGAAACCATTCTGCCTCAGCTGATGGATCGGATGGAGAAATACGGCTGTCCGAAGCGGGTCGTCTCCTTTGTGGTTCCGTCAGGTTTATCGCTGAACTGTGACGGCTCAAGCCTCTATTTATCGGTGTCCTGTATTTTTCTGGCGCAGGCGTTTCATGTGGAGATGCCGCTTTCTCAGCAGCTTCTGATGATGCTTGTGCTCGTCATGACAAGCAAAGGCATTGCCGCCGTCCCGTCAGGCTCACTCGTCGTGCTTCTGGCGACAGCGAATGCCGTCGGTCTCCCCGCGGAAGGCGTCGCCATCATTGCCGGTGTCGACCGCGTCATGGACATGGCGAGAACCGGCGTCAACGTGCCCGGCCATGCGGTCGCCTGCATCGTCGTGTCCAAGTGGGAAAAAGCATTCAAATATAAAGGACCCGTCACGGCAGACCAGACTGCCCGGACAGAAAGTATGTAAACACAAAAAAGACCACCTCATTGGTGGTCTTTTCTATTAATCAATCGCCGCATGATCCTCTTTTTCAATCAAAGCAAGACGTTCATTGATTTCTTCCTGAGTCATTTCGTGCTCTTTCACATACATGTTGCGTTCGTTCGTACGGCATTCGTGACTGCAGCTGCGCATGTATTTGTATTCATTCTCAGGTGTGCAGATCATTTTTTTATTACATGCCGGATTTGCGCAGTTCACATAACGCTCGCACGGCTCGCCCGTGAAATAATCTTTTCCGATGATAACGTGCTCTACGCGGTTGACCGGTACGCTGATTCTTTCGTCAAACACGTAGCACTGTCCGTCCCACAGCTGCCCTTTCACTTCAGGATCTTTACCGTAAGTGACGATACCGCCGTCAAGCTGGGACACGTCTTCAAAGCCCTTCTTCAGCAGCCAGCCGGAAAATTTCTCACAGCGTACGCCGCCTGTGCAGTACGTGAGAATTTTTTTACCTTCAAGCATGTCTTTGTGCTCTTCAATCCAGTCCGGCAGCTCACGGAACGCCTCAATATCAGGTCTGACCGCTCCGCGGAAATGACCGAGGTCATACTCATAGTCGTTTCTGGCGTCGATCACGATCGTGTCAGGATCCTGCATTTGCTCATAAAAATCTTTCGGTTTCAAATGCTTGCCCGTCGTGACATTCGGATCAACATCATCTTCGAGACGAAGCGTCACCAATTCTTTTTTATGGCGCACAAACATTTTGCGGAATGCATGTCCGTCAGCCTCGTCAATTTTAATCGGCATGTCGGCAAAGCGCGGATCAGCTTTCAGCGCATTCATGTATTGTTCCGTCTGTTCAACCGTTCCGGACACCGTACCGTTAATGCCTTCTTCAGAAATCAAAATACGGCCTAACAGACCGAGCTCCTTACAAAACTTCAAATGCTGAGCCGTGAACTCTTCAGGCTCATCAATCTTTACATATTTATAATAAAGTAAAACTCTATATTGTTTTTCCATGATTTATACACCCTGTTCAATTAAATTAATGATCGCACACTCTACTATATCATACAGGAAAACGGGCGAAAGATGAACATTTCCGTCCGGACTCTTTCTTCCAGTCACGCTTCGCCTTTTAAAACCTGCTGAAAATAAAACCGATACGTGTTGCGCAAAAAGGTCTCAAGCGAAAGGCCGGCCGCGGTCTGATACTTGCCGATAATAAACGGAAAACGGTCACGGCCTTTTGCCCGCAGAAGATCGGCGCTGTCTTCAGCCAGTTCTGAGATGAGCTCCTCAACGACAGGCCGGCATGCGTCCCGCACGGCTTCAAGAATTTGCTGATCCCCTGTATGATGGTACTGCTCTATCAGCTTTGCCAAATCCTTTTCTTTCATAATGTTCACTTCCTTACACCATATAAAAAAGAGGAGCAGCTTTTATAAAGCGGACGCCTCCTCCTGTGACTCCGCATAACCGATGATCTGACCGACCTGTAATTCACGGCCTTCAGTCAGGTTATCCGAAGGGGTAAACATATCTTTCTCGAATACTAAAATAACGGTCGATCCAAATGAAAAATAGCCCAGCTCTTCCCCCGTCTCAAGCCTGTTTCCGGTGTTTGTCTGAACGATCGAGTTAATATTCATCGCACCTACCGGAATCATGAGCATCTGCTGGTCAGCACGGGTCAGCTCGTACACATAACGGTAATTTTTTGAGAGCACATCTTTCCCGTACTTCAATCCCATCGTATTAACGGGATAGGAGCGTTTCCCCAACTCGGCCAGCTTCTGATACGTGCAGCTGACGGGAGAATGGAAGCGGTGATAATGTCTCGGGCTCAGATAAAGCACGGCAAAACACCCGCCGTTATACTTGTGATCGGCGCTTTTAAACCCCGTCAGTTCGGCGAACGAATAATCCTTCCCTTTTACCATGAAAGTTTGATTGGGTTTAATCATGCCAACCGTCTGAACGACACCGTCCACCGGGCTGACGATGGCGTTCTTCTCTTTTGCCACGGGGCGGAGATTTAAATTAATATCACGAATGAAAAATGACGCCAGTGAATCAAAGTCAGAAGCCGTACGTTCCGTTTCATTCCAGTTGATGCGATAGTGTTTGGAAAACAGCGGAATCATCGGCTTGCTCAGTTTCGATTCACAGAAGTTTTTAATGAGATAAGACGTCAATCGATTATTAGTCAGTTCAATCAATGAACGGTAAAGAACTTTAGCGGCAGTATTAAACATTGATTACTCCTATAAATTTTCCTATAGTAATAAAAATAAAACACCATAAAAACGCTCCGATGGCGGCGAAGCATAAGTAGGTTTTGAATTCCATTCTGCCGATTCCGGAAAAGTAGCAGGTCACGTGTCTGATGCCGGGGATGAAATAACCTAAAATAATGGTGTACGGCCCGTACTTCTTCATCCACCTGTCTACTTTCTCCATCCTCTTTTCCTTCAGGCCGACCCATTTTCCGAACTTATTAATAAACGGCCGGCCGGCTTTTCTGCCGATGAAGTAGCTGATAATCATCCCAAGGAGCGCTCCGATAAAGCTGATCAGAATGGAGAGCCCGTAATTCAGTACGTTTAAATGAGCGAAGTAGCCCACAAGCGTCATCATGACTTCATCCGGAATTGGCAATCCGATAATACCGAGTGTCAGCATAAGAAAAATCGCGATATATCCGTAATCGGATATTAATTGCTGAACTAATTCCATCTTCTGCTCTCCAGGTTTTCAGGCGCCTGTTTTTTAAAGTGCGGAAATTTAATGTTGCTGACCATTAAATAACCGAGCGCGATCGTTCCCGCCCCCAGAAGAAAAGCGTTATTGATAAAGCTCAAAATGACAAGACACATACCCGCAAACGGAATCGGCATCCCGATAAACGTCGGCAGCTTGCTTTGTTCAATATTAAATCTGGAAAGACGGATCATCCCGCAGATACTGTAGGAAAGCGCGATTAAAATTCCGATGAACGGAATCGTATATAGTGAAACACTGTAAGCGAGCATGGACGGCGCTACGCCGAACGTCACGAGATCCGCAAAAGAGTCAAGCTCCCTTCCCATCTCCGATACCGCGTTCAGCTTACGGGCGGCCAAACCGTCAAAGAAATCAAGAAACATCCCGGTGAAAATAAAGATCACCGCAGAGTGTATATTATGATACAAAAGGGAATGAATCGATAAGAGCCCGCAAATGAAATTTCCAATTGTAATCATACTAGGTATATAATTCACAGTTTACACAAACCTCCAATTAAAACCATATCAAATCGGACTGCGTATGCATAAAGACTCCATTTTACGGAAACATAAAATGGAATTCTTTCAATGCTATCATTCAAATTCTTTTATTATACAGCATTTGGTGTTATTTGAACAATCTAATCTGGTGATTTTTGTTTTTTCGCCGTTCATATTAAGGTAAGCAATCATGGTTTCCTCTATTCCGGATTACCCTGCTTAAATATTCCATGCTGAGAATCGGATTGTCCGTTCTTGATGAATGAAAAGCCGTATGATGTATTGTTATTTCCTTCTCCGTGAAATGAGAACATTACATATAACGATTGCGGACATAAAAAGTTTCAAGAATTAAAAAGCCGGCACAAAACGGCCTCATACATTATCTCACAACCCCGTTTTCCAGTATATAGTCTGTCCAAACAAAAAAGGCGCCTTACCATTACGGTAAAAACGCCTTTTAAGATCATTTTATGTAATTGATAAATAACTGAGTGCTTCGGTCGCTCTTTCTCTGGCCTCTTCAACGGTCTCAGCTGCAGAAAGCGCAACCGCCATACGGCGTCCTACTTTCGTGACGGGTTTACCGAATACGCGGACCTGAGTGCTTTTTACCGCCAAAGCCTTCTCCACACCTTCAAGCGCATAATCAGCAAGCTCTTTTGGCGCCTTCAGCGGACGGCTTGCCCCCGGCGACAGCTGAGTGATTTCCGGAATCGGGAATCCCAATACCGCGCGGACATGCAGCGCAAACTCTGACAAATTTTGCGTCACAAGCGTAACGAGCCCTGTATCATGCGGACGGGGAGACACCTCGCTGAAATATACTTTATCTTCAGTAAGGAAAAGCTCCACCCCGAACAAACCGTATCCGCCGAGCTCGTCCGTTATGCTTTTCGCAATGTGTTTCGCCTCTTTGATCTGCTGTTCCGTCATATGATGAGGCTGCCATGATTCAATATAGTCACCGTCTTTTTGTTCATGTCCGATCGGCGCGCAAAAGGACGTACCGTTCGCCGCGCGCACTGTCAGAAGAGTGATTTCTGATTCAAACGGAATGAATTCCTCAACGATGACCCGGCCGTTTTTCACTCGGCCGCCTTCCATCGCCATGTCCCAGCAGCTTTTCAGCCCGGAAGCCGAGCGGCACACGCTTTGCCCTTTTCCGGAAGAGCTCATCAGCGGTTTTACCACGCACGGAAAGCCGATTGTTTCCGCCGCTTCTTTAAATTCTTCATATGTATTCGCGAATTCATAGCCGGCAGTCGGAAGATGAAGCGTCTCTGCCGCAAGCCGTCTGATGCCTTCACGGTCCATCGTCAGCTTTGCCGCACGCGCATTCGGAATGACGTGAAAACCTTCTTCCTCAAGCTTCAGCAGCTCATCCGTCGCAATGGCTTCCACTTCCGGCACGATCAAGTCCGGTTTTTCTTTCTCAATGACTTCTCTGACCTGCGCTTTATCAAGCATATCAATCACATAGCTTTTGTGCGCGGCCTGCATGGCGGGAGCATGCTCATAGCTGTCAACGGCTACAGTGACAACCCCGAGCCGCTGCGCTTCAATGACGACTTCTTTCCCCAGCTCGCCTGATCCTAATAACAACATCTTCTTCGCCTGATACATGTCCTTTGGCCCCTCCCTTTCTATACCCCACTCATTATAACGGAAATATTCAAAAAATAAAGACAAGATAGATGACAGCTCTATCCTGTCTTTTGCGCTGATTCGAGCGATTCAATCGCAGCTGACACGTCCTTCTCGCGATATTGTCCCATTAAGCATAACGATTCTTCCGCCCGGCAGGCGTGAGAAGCAATACAGAGCTTGGCTTCCTCATGATTGTCAAGGATGCCGAGATCATAGAGACTGACGGGGAAACCGAGCCGGCGGTAAAACGGAAGCAGCTCTTCAATCTCAGGTCTCCGATTCTCAAGCGCGAGCTGCACCAATATGCCGTAAGCAACCTTCTGGCCATGCAGCACCTGATGTGTCTCCTGAAGAAAACTGAGTCCGTTGTGGACCGCATGCGCCCCTGCCATCCTGCACAAACGGCCGCCATACCCGCCGACCGTTCCCGCAAGCATAATGATCGTTTCCGCCGTATGGATAAACGGCACGGACAGCTCGCCTTTCTCCATGCTTCCGACGGCCGCTTCACTGTAACGCAATAACAGATTACGGATATATTCCGCCTGCCTCAGCCCCGCCTGCGCCATCAGCGGCGCCGCCTCCTCCGTATTTCTGATGACCGCCTCAGCCTCATACCATTTCGCCAGCGTATCACCGATCCCGCTTTTCATATATTCAATGGGAGAGAAAAGCAAAAACAGCGGATCAACAAGCGTCAAATAGCTTGAACGCTTATGATAATCAACTCTGATAAAATTGCCTCTCTCATCATATATGACACTCAACGGTGTACTTGCCGCACACGTCCCCGCAATGGAAGGAACCATCACAGCCTCTATATCAAGCCGGTCTGCCGCCGCTTTTGCCATATCCAAAATCGTGCCGCCTCCGATACCGATGATCACATCCGCGTCTTCCGCCTGCTCACAGACCTTACGCACCGCCTCAGGTGAACAGTATCCTTTATGCTGAATCACATCCCAGGAAGAACCGCCGCTGTAATCGGAGAACGCCTGATAGGATTTGATTCCGGTCACAATAACGGGTTTTCTGAATGTCTCCAGCAGCCCCGGAAGTTCTTTTGCGATTCCTTCCTTGCATATGTACTGATTCGGGCCGCTTCGGACGATATCTTCAGGCTTCATTCGAATCTCTCCTTTGGCTGAAATTTATATATATTTTCCCACTTGTCAGAAAATACATCAACCGGAGGTGCTCAGCGCTTCGCTTCTTCCGCCTCCAAAAACAGCTCATCAAGCCGCTCCAAAGCCTCTGCCTTTTCAAAACTGCTGAACCACAGATCATCATAGGAATCAAGGATGCGGTAATGGTGGGAAATCAAATGCTGCTGCAAGCGGAACTCGCCTTTTTTCTCGATGGTTTTCCACCACACCTTGCCGCCCATCGTCTTCCCCTTCGGCCTGTCAATTGTGCGATGGGCAACCGCTTCAATGACCTCCAGCGGATCATCTCCTAATACGGATTGCAGTGTTTCACTTGATCTGAAAAGCGCGCAAACCGCCACAACGTGCGGCCATTCCGCAAGCGCCCGCCCTTTCTCAATCTGCACCAGCGCCTTTTTGGAAAGACCGATCACATCCGCCATTTTCTCCTGTGTGTAGCCTCTCTCCGACCGGATTTTCTTCAGCTGGACTGAGACAAGCTCAGTCATATAATCTTGATCCATCTCAACCTCCATATTTATCAATATAGCCATTTTACACCGGGGCACGCCTTTTTTATATCGGTACATTTTTAAATGAATCAAAAGAATCGGTAAAAAAGTACCCTTTTCCTCTTTTTCTCAATTTACGAACAGAAATTGGCATCTTCATGGTAAAATACGGTCGGAGAAAATCAGGCGAAAGGACACTGTATATGAAATTACTCGAAACCAATACTCTCATTCAATCAGCAAACAGCCGTCTGAAAGCTTATCAAAAAACGAAAGATGACATGATTGCTTTAAAACAGCAGTTTCACGGCATTGCAAATACGGACGCCATGTCAGGAAAAGGCGCGGACGCCATTAAAGCCTTCTATACTGAACAGGCCGCCGGAGCAGAGCTTTGGCTTGATCTCTGCGACATGAAAATTACTTTTTTCAAAAGCATCCCAAGAGAAATAGAACAGGCGGGCTTCGGCCGGCATGACTTGCTGGAAGAATCGTTTCTTGATAGTGAGCTTAAGCATGCCGGGCAAAGAGCTTACCATATCATTGATGGCCAGCATGATGAGATCAGCCGAATTTTAGGATCAATTGACGACATTTTGTCCTTATCACCGTTTGACAAATCTTCGGTTACCGGCAAACTTGATGCCTCCGATCACAAAAAACGGCAAACAGCAGAACACTTACATAAACTCGACGCAAAACTGGTTCACGAGTACGCTCAATCTGAAGCGCTTGAACACGAAGTTGAAGCCTTCTTCCGGACGCTGGCCGACTTAACAAGTAAAGCAGGCGGTCCGCAATCTTTTAACGCCAAAGCATTTCACGATACTGACGTATATAAAAGAAAAGACAGCATACAAAAACAAGCCCATCAATACATCAAAATGAAACAGCAGGAAGAAACCGCCTTTTTACAGAAAAAACTGGACCGCATTTCTGACCCGGATGAATATATAAACATTGCAGAAAAACTCGGGGCTGACAACATGAGCGCCGAACAATTACAATATTACTCAAGCCTCGTCCAGCTAAAAGCCATGCGCCAAGCCGGACAAATGCTCGTCGACGGGGCAAAAGGCATTACGCTTGGGATATGGGATGCAGGAAAAGACACCGTCATTGGCGCTTACGATTTCGCAATCTGGCTGCAAAGAGCACAAGGACACGCAGGAACAATAGAACAGGCCAAAGCCGGACAAGAACTCATCGGCGCCATTTACAATGCACCGGAAACATTCGATTATATGGTTCAATCCTTCAAAACTTCATGGAATGAAAACATCATTCACGGTGACACCTACAGCCGCACCCACTATATCGCTTACGCTGCTGTCTCCCTCTTAGGAGCAAAAGGCGCCGGAGAAGTTACCGGAGTGACAAGGGTCGGGAGATTTGTGACGAAGGAAGCAAAGACCTTTATTGCGGATCAGAAAAAAGTAGCAGCTGGAATTTACACAAAAGGAAAAAGCTCGATTTCTCAACCCTGGAAGCCTGCGCTTGCCGGAATTGGAAAATCACCTTCTCCGGCGGGGAAAGCAATTGATGTGAAGCAGGAGACCTTATTAAATTTTAACGGGTCCTTCAGGGACAAAAGGGATCTGGATATAAGTGAAACAAGTCCTCGAAAAATAGATAATCTAGAACAGGCACATATTTGGGGAGAAAAACATTATGACAAATGGATAAATTCTCTTACTGCGGAAGAAAAACAAGCTCTAATTGATTATACCGGAGACTATTATGAAGATATCAATGCGTATTTGCGGGGCGTTAATAGCTCATTAAATGGAATTAATCCTACAAAAATTACTGATATTCATAGTGCGCTGGAAAAGGCAAAAATCCCCGAAGACATTGTTGTTTATCGCGGTACAGACTTAATTGCTTTAAGAAAGATCCTGCCTAGAGACGAAGTGCTGACAGAAGGGCTCATAAATAATTTAGTTGGGCAGAGAATAAAAGACGATGCTTTCATGAGCACTGCCCTCCTTAAGGAATCAGCTTTTGATTATAAGAAAGTTTCCTATTCCATCAATGTTCCTAAAGGAACTAACGGAGCCTATATTGCGAAAGTAAGCCACTTTCCAGAAGAGGCAGAGATTCTTTTAAACTCCGGACATGAGATGATTATTAGAGATGCTAAACTCGATGCAGATGAAAAAATACATTTAGTATTAGATTTAATTAAAAAGTAGGTGCAAACCAATGAGAAGAAAAATGAAAGACAGATGGAACGACGATGACCGTATTTACCTAGGCTTATCTATAAAAGAGAAACTTTTCCCAACGATATTGGGAGGTATTGTCGGGGATGCACTGGGTGTACCCGTGGAATTCAAGGACAGGAATTTAGAAGTAAACGGCATGACCGGATACGGTACTTACAATCAGCCCCCGGGGACGTGGTCAGATGATTCATCATTGACATTATGCTTGATAGAAAATTTAATTGAGGAAAATGGCGAAATTGAATTGATGGAAAAATTCACCTCATACCGGGAAGATGGTTATTGGACACCGCACGGCCATATGTTTGATATCGGTCGAACAACTGATGAAGCCATTGAGCGCTTTTTAAAAGAGAAAAACGTTCGTCAATGCGGCGGAATCACTGAGTTTGATAACGGCAACGGCGCGTTAATGCGCATTTCTCCTTTAGTTTTTATCTTATGCAATGAAAAAGACTTCACGACAAGAAAAAGGGAAATTGAACGGTGGGCGGAATTAACACATGCGCATCCAAGATCTACACTAGCCTGTATTGTTTATATACAATTTCTCATCCATTTATTTAATAATAATACTCCAGCTCGGGCTTTTGAACGAGCAACAGAAACCTGCAGGTCAGAACTATCCAAGGATATAAAATATAGAGATGAATTGGTATGTTACAGACGCGTGTTTGATCAATCTATTTTAGATGCGAAAAAAGAAGATATTATCTCTGACGGCTATGTTGTGCATTCTCTTGAGGCTGCATTGTGGTGTTTCTTTAAACATACAAACTATAGGGATGCAGTCTTAGAAGCAGTTAACCTGGGAGGAGATACAGATACTATCGCTTTTCTTACAGGTACGTTAGCCGGCATGTGCTATGAGATCAATAGTATTCCAGAAGAGTGGATTAATAGACTGACAAGAAAACAAGATATTTTAGACCTATGTGAAAGATTTTTTCAATATTGTTATAAGAGAGCGGCTCAATAGATTTAAGCAATAAACAGATCGTGGTGAAACTGCCCCCTACTATGAGACAAACAAAAACACTTTCAAATTTGAAAACGGATCAATAAATTGTGGAGCTATTTTTTCTATGGAGTTGAAGTCAAACAAAAGGCTGACGAGAGGAGACTAAGGGCGGGCTTATGAAAAAGATTATGCAGAATTGAGTATTGATAAGCAGGTTCAACATGGGTCAAATAATAAAGCTAAAATACACACAGATTCACACAGCCTGTTTCGAAAGCAATACACTTACAAAAAAGGTCCAGCGTATTCCTCCGAATCAGAGAAACTACAGACAGAAAATCTTTATCTAAACTAAACAACTAGCTGCCGGTCATATACCGACAGCTGGCTGCTTAAAAGCATTTTGATCCCCGTCACAAAAACAGGGATCAGTCTCCTATTGACGATCTGTTTTTTATTCTTCACCCGGGCTCTATGCTTTCATGCTTGCATGACTGTAACAGCAACAACTTAAGGAATACTCTACATTATCCCGTTGTGATGATATTGATAGAAAGAAAATTACAGGACATTAACAACCCGAACTAATTGAAACCATATATGCAAAACAAAAATGTAAAAGGTTATTAAAATAAAGTATGGCTAAGTGTAAAAAAACTTGTATATCTTACAATTAAATTAGTCTAGTTGTGTTTTTAGAATTTCTAATATACCATCATATTGCCTATCAATAAAAGTCTTAAACCCTTTTTTATTTCCAGATCTGCTGTCAATCATGAATTCCGTGAAATGAGTATTTTTTATGGTCCAATCAAATTCCCCCAATTTTTCAACTTCCTGTTCCCAACAATCCTTCCACCCTATAACGTTTATTGATTCAATCATAATTAATTCATGTAAATATAGCGCTATTGCATTTTGCAAAGCTTCATGTCCCAATGTATATTTAGTTACATCTCCTAACTGATCAGGTAATATCTCAAAAAAAACATCGAAAAATTTATTTAAGAAGCTTAATACATCATCATAATTATCTTTTAAGATCTGTTCGTTTGTTTTACTCAACTTAGCCTTACCAAATAAAAGTAAAGTCAGAAAAGTATTCAAACGTGCACTCGTGCTAAATAACTTACTCCCTGGTCTCACTATTCTACTTTTTTCGAATTCTACACCAGCAACTTGTAGGGATTTGTTAATTTGATATATGTCTCTAATAAGTACTCTCATAACCTCTCTTGTATCATATTTCGAGATTAATGACATAGAAACTCTTTTTGCGTTTGAATTTATGTCTACAAAAACATTCTTTTGATCTTTATCAGATAAACCAAAGTAGATCTGAGCACTAACTATACTGTTTAATACTTGTTCTTTCCTTTCAGTATCAACTATAGTTTTTAAAAGATATTCCATTCCTTTTATTCTATGTTGTCCATCAATGACTCTTAACTTAAAACCTTGTGGCAATACTAATTCTTTAGTGCTTCTATCATAAAAATTAATAGGGTCTCCTTTAAACACCAGGACAAAAGAAGGCAAAAATATTCCAATACCAGAGTCATACGAATCAATATATTTGGCAAGTGAGCTTAGCCGAGAATAATTAATGTCTCTATTGACTCTATTATCAATCTCGTAAATGTCCAACAAATCTCTAACTGATAGCTGGGTAGTCATAATGCCTTTATTTTTTCCATTTATTAAATTAATAAGACCTTTTAACCTTTTTTCGAACACCATCAAAGCCCCTTTCTCCCTACACTTTTTGTAGCAACATATTGGTAATTCGAATTGCTGTTCTTGTTCCAACCGTGAATCTGTATTTATTTGTTTTTGGATTAAAAGGGATTCCTAATTGTTTGAGTTCTTTATTTTTATGTGTCCAGTCAACATTTGAAAAAATACTTAAAAAGAAAGTTTCCATATTAAAGTCATTATTGTTTTCTCTCAGGGAGTATATACATCTTGCAATACCCTGTAGCACATAAGGATTCAAGATGAAATATTTGTCTCTATCTAAAGCCTGTGAGGGTGCATACTTAAGCAAAAGCGTTAAGAAGTCCTCTAACCTTTTTTTATATTCAGGAAAGTTTTCTTTATTTATCTTTGAGGTATTATTTTTCACTTGTAGGGTACCGTCATTTAAAGCTAAACCAATATTGTATAGAGTAGATGCGGTCATAAGTTTAGTAGTTGTTCTTTGAGCACGTATTTCAAATTTATCAGGAGAAATAGATGGATGATCATTAATTATTTCTTTAACAATTTTTCCATTTAAATCATTATCTTTATACATTATTAACAAGGTGTTACTTACTTTCGAAGATTTAGTATTAACATCAGTAAACAGTTGCCTTTCTTGTTTTTTATTTAAGTCTGAATAAATCTGAATTGTTAATGGGAATTCGTTTATATACTCAAGCTTTTTTGGATCAGCACCATTAACTTCTATCCTCTTTTTCAACGTTTTGAACGCTTCAATTCTGTGCTGACCATCCAGTATCACCATTTTCTCACCATTATGTAAATGAAACTGGCTTTTATCATGTTCAAACTTCCCTTTACCTCTCGCAGAAAAAATCAGTGGAGGAAAATAGATATCATTGCCCTCCATTCCGTATTGTATATATTTACTTATATTAGAAACCTGTTTTTCTGCTATTTCTCTTTGAACACTTTTATCTACATCCAAAAATTTAAGTATGTAATCAACTGTACATTGACATGAAATCACATCGTAACCAAATTGCTTTCCTTTTAATCCAAACATTGTTATAAAGTTACTTTCAGGTTCAACCAATATTCTTAGACTCATGCCGTCACTCCTTTGTATTTCAATGTTATCTATGTGTTTAAATTTATTATAGATTAAACATTCAGATAAATAAAGGGATATTTATATGTTTTTTACTTTAATTACCCTATATACCTGATAACCTTCCTATTCCTATATAAATTACTCATCTTTATACCTTTACAATCACTTTTTCTCGTCATACGTTTGCCACCTATGAATGAACGCACACTACACCTAATGGAGGGATTGCAATGGACGAAATGGTCCTGGAAACACAACAATGGCTGAATGAAACGTACAAAGGCAGACACGGGTACAACAAAGTGCCGGAAAACGGAAAAACGGGCTGGGATACCATTTACGGTCTGACACGGGCGCTTCAAATTGAGCTTGGTATTTCAGAACCTGCCGATAACTTCGGCCCAACGACACAAAGATTGTTTAAGCCGTTGAAAAAGCAGGCTCCCGATTCTAAGCCGACAAACATGAATTACATTCTGCAAGGGGCGCTGTGGTGTAAAGGTTTTAACCCCGGCGGATTTTCAGGCGTTTTCTATGAAAATACCGAAAATGCTGTAAAAGAGTTTCAAAAAGCGGCCGGGCTCACTAAGCAAGACGGCATCGTCACGGCACTCATTATGAAGGCCTTGCTGGATATGAGCGCTTTTCGGTTAGTAGCGGGAGGCGACAAAAAAATCCGCCAAATCCAGCAGAACCTGAACCGGGATTACAATGACTACATCGGCTTGATGCCTTGTGACGGCTTATATGCCCGCGATACAAACAAGGCTCTCATTTATGCCCTGCAAAAAGAAGAAGGCATGAGCACAAGCGTCGCCAATGGATTTTTCGGAAACGGAACGACCAGCTTATGTCCTACCTTGACTCCCGGCGATTCACGGACAGGCTTTGTTTTGATTGTTCAATACGCGCTTTACTGTAATGGGAAATCATTTGACCCCGGTGAATTCGACGGAAAATACGGCGTCGGCGTTGTATCGGCAGTGAAAGCTTTCCAAAAGTTTATGTGCCTGCCGCAGACTGGTTATGCGGACATGCCGACGATTAAAGCTTTATTATCAAGCTCAGGCGACACAACCCGTGCTGCTTCAGCTTGTGACACCGCTTCCATTTTGACGGCAGATACGGCCAAAACTTTGCGTGAGAATGGCTATAAGATCGTGGGAAGATATCTGACCGGGAATGTGCGGACAAGCAGCGGACTGACATCGAAAGCATTAACGTCAAAAGAACTCTCCACTATTTTCAATGCCGGCTTAAGCGTGTTTCCGATTTATCAGGACGGCGGCTATGAATCTTCTTATTTTGTAAAAGACCAAGGAACGAGAGATGCGTACAGCGCTGCATCAGCCGCCCGAAGATTAGGCTTTCCGTCAGGAACGACCATTTACTTTGCCGTCGATTTCGATGCGTATGATTATGAAGTCACGGATAAAATCATCCCTTACTTTCAAGAAATCAAGTCAGCTTTTATGAAAATGCAGGCGTTCTCAACTGCGCCGAAATATGAAATCGGGGTATACGGACCGAGAAACATTTGTATCCGGACGTCAGAAGCAGGTCTGACCAAATATAGTTTTACGGCTAACATGTCGACCGGATTCAGCGGCAACCTCGGATACCCGATGCCGAAAAACTGGGCTTTTGATCAATTTTATGAAGGAACGATCGGAAGCGGAGCGGGAAAAGTCGCCATTGACAAAGACGGATACTCCGGAAAAGACTCGGGTGCAAGCAGCGTCCATCCGCCTTCTGATCCTGTGTATGATGCAAGACTGCGCACACTGACGGACATTTTAACAACCATTCCTGCTTTAGAAAATATATCGAATCTTGCGAATGCCATGTTTGAATTCGACAAGACAGAAACCATTTATACATCACCTGAAATGGATATTCTTTTATCTACTTCACTTTTGGCAACAGTGCCAAGCGAAGGTTCTCCCAACACAGTTACCATTACAAATGGCAAACCGGGAGCTTATATTACCGGTCTGATGGGAGATTCACAAGTCTCTTTTACAGCATCACAAATTGATTCCTATCAAAACCTGCTTAACAGTCTGAGCTTGTCAGTCCGCAACGGTTATTTAGAAGTGTATGTCAATCCGGCTGCGGGATCGCTGAATATTCAATTTAAAATTTATACACCTGATATTCCGGTCGGTGACAGTGCTACAACTGGACTAACAACTACCATTACATTTAAAATAAAACAAAAGAGCTTCAGGTTGCCGGATTCCGAAGAGGTGTACTCCCCGGATTGGGATTCTGTCGTGAATACCATGGCTATTGCAGGCGCAGGAATTATTGTTATTGTAGGGATCGGTGCTTTAGTCGTTTTAGCACCTGAATTAGGAGGAGCTGCAGCCTTGTTCAGCACGGTTTTATCACTATTTCTATAATTGAACAGGCAGCTCCTTGCTCCAGGAATGCTCAATGAGTATTCTTGGAGTTATTTCTAAAGGAGGATTCGCATGAAGATTGATATGCAGATATACAAGGAAACCGTTCAAAAAATAGAAACCGATTTGATTCCGCGAAGTCAAAATGACGAAGAACTGCTTACATACTTAATGAAACAAGATTCGCTCACACTGAATCAAATGAAAATGTGTTTCACTGAACCGCCCCTCACCTTTCAACATACTGTCAAAATTGTATGTACAGTCACATTCATCACGTTATATATCTTTTTTTTCAGCACTCATTTTAATGATTTGATTGAAATGGCTCTGCAGATGGTTTTCGGTCTGGCCGGCCTTGTTTGGATTATTGCTGTATTTCCGTTTTCAAGAAAAATCCAAGTGTCTGACCGTTTCAGACAAAAATCTGAAAACACCCGTATCACCGGAATGATAGACTTCGTCCTCGAACAACGATACAAAGACATGATCAGTTAAAAACCCCCTCTGCTTAAGGGGTTTTTTTATTATGCAAACCCTTCACCCCCCTTATCAGAAAAGGCTCTTCCCCTTTGGAAATAACCGGAACACCCAATTTCGTTTTCAATATAATGAGGTAGTGGATCTGCAAAGAAAGAAGGGCGACATGATGGGTATCATTAATGGAAAAATGTTCATTGACCGATTAAATCAGCTTGGAAATGAGATTTGGCTCGATGGTGAAAAGATCGAGGGACAGATTTCTGAACATCCCGCATTTAAGGGCCTTCTGGAAACGAAGCGCTCTCTTTATGATTTGCAAACGAAACCGGACATGAAAGATCAAATGACTTACAGTCTTCCCGGTAAAAAAGAACGGGCCGGGCTTTCATACCTGCAGCCGAAAACGAAAGATGACGTAAAAAGAAGAAGAAACATGTTCGAACATTGGGCCAGACACACGCACGGAATGATGGGTCGAAGCCCAGATTATATGAATACCGTGCTGATGAGCTTCGCCTCCTCCGCCGCGCTTTTGAAAGACCGCGAGCATTGTTTTCCGGAACATGTTCAAGCGCTGTACGAACGCGCTGCTGCACAGGATCTTTCTTTTACGCACACGTTTATCACCCCTCAGGTGAATCGTTCACAAATGGGTGTAAACGTATCGCCGACACCTATCTCGGCAAAAGTCGTCGATAAAAATGAAAAAGGCCTCATCATACACGGCGCCCGGATTTTAGCCACACAAGGCGGCCTGACGGATGAAGTGCTCGTGGTTTCTCTGCCTAAAATGTATTTTGAATCGGATGAAGCGTTCGCTTTTTCAATCCCTTCCAATACAAAAGGAGTAAAATTCATCTGCAGGGAATCTTTCGTACTCGGAAAATCAGCGTTTGATTATCCGCTCAGCTCAAGATATGAAGAAATGGATTCTATCGTTGTATTTGATCACGTTTTGGTCCCTTGGGAACGCGTATTCTTTTATAATAATTATGAGGCGGCTTTTGATTTTAATATGAAAAGCTCTTTTAACGCCTTCGCATTTCATCAAGTTATCACGAGACAAATTGTAAAAACGGAGTTTCTCCTGGGCCTCGCCCAAACGCTTGTCGAAGCGATAGATGTGGGCGAATATCAGCATATTCAGGCTAAGATGGCTGAAATCATCACCGGTCTGGAAACGATGAAAGCCCTTTTGGAAAAGTCGGAGAATGATGCGGAAACAGATGAATGGGGTTATATGCGTCCGAGTGTCACTCCGCTTCGTGTGGTCAGCGCGATTTTTCCTGACATCTACCCGCGCTTCACGGAAATCATTCAGCTGATCGGGGCAAGCGGAATGGTGACTTTGCCGACTGAAAAAGCGTTCCGTTCTGACATCAGAGGAGACCTTGACCAATATTTGCAGGCGGCCGAATTGAACGCTGAGGACCGGGTAAAAGTGTTCCGCCTCGCATGGGATTTGACCATGAGCCCCTTTGGAACAAGACAGACACAATATGAGCGGTACTTCTTCGGTGATCCCGTCCGCTTAACCAGCCATCTGTACAGAAGCTACCCGAAAGAAGAACAGACCGCGGTCATCAAGGAATTCCTGCACATTCATAAATAAAACAAAGCAGAGAGCGCATCTCTGCTTTTGATAGCTGGATCGGCTGCCGCCGATCCTATTTTTTATTTTGGCTGATCACCACCATCGTAATATGAGATAACGCGAAAGAGACAAGCGTGTACACGACGGCCCACCCGATAAACGAGAAATTCAATACGGTAAAGGTGCATATAAGGCAAACGGCCAAAGCGGCAGCCGGCATAATGAACGCGTTTTTAAACAAATATGTTCCGGCGACTGACAAGATGATGATACAAAGCGGCAGAACACCGAACGCAAAATCCAATTCATCAATCAACAGATGCACTCCCTTCGCTTTTCTTAGTTCGGCCTAACACATCTTATGCCTGAGTACAAAATCGAGTACTTCAAATCTTTCGCGCTCCGGCTGATATTCCCTCCGGTTATTTATTCAAAAAAATGAAAACTTTCCTTAAAGCGTTTACATTCACGTCAGACTGTGATAATTTAAGAAAGCGCTATCATACACAAGTTAATGATTTTTGGATGGAGATGAGGAGAACCAGGAAACCCCGCCCTTTCACAAGGGTGATTTCTGGTTCTTTTTGTCATTTTCAAGGAAAGGAGTCATACATACATCATGATAGACGTTCAGCAAAGGGGAGGATATGATGTTTCAATTGTTTAAGCCGGCTCCGCATATTGAGAGATTGGATGATTCAAAGACGGATGCGGCCTATAAACGGCTCAGGCTGCAAGTATTTTTGGGGATTTTCATCGGGTATGCCGGGTATTATTTGCTTCGCAAAAACTTTGCCTTCGCTATTCCTTATTTTCAGGAACAAGGGTTTTCAAAAGGGGAACTTGGCTTGGTGCTTGCGGCCGTATCAATCGCTTACGGCTTCAGTAAATTTATTATGGGGATGGTGTCTGACCGCTGCAACCCGAGGTATTTCCTTGCGACAGGTCTGTTTTTGTCAGGTGTCGTAAACATTTTATTTGTTTCCATGCCGTGGGTCACGTCAAGCGTGACGATTATGTTCATTTTTATGTTTATTAACGGATGGTTTCAAGGAATGGGCTGGCCGCCTTGCGGACGGACGATGGCTCATTGGTTTTCCATCAGTGAACGCGGAACGAAAATGTCGATATGGAATGTCGCCCATAACATAGGCGGAGGTATTCTCGCCCCGCTCGTGACTCTCGGCATCGCCATGTTTGTCACTTGGAAAAGCGTATTTTTCTTTCCGGCGATTATCGCCATCGTTATTTCATTTGTGATTGTTCTTCTCGTTCGGGACACGCCGCAATCCTGCGGGCTTCCGCCGATTGAAGAATACCGGAATGACTATCCGAAACATGCGTTCAAAGACCAGGAAAAAGAGATGACCACCAAAGAAATTCTTTTTAAATACGTGCTGAATAATAAATTTCTGTGGTATATCGCATTTGCCAATGTCTTTGTTTACTTCGTGCGGTACGGTGTCGTTGACTGGGCGCCGACTTATTTGACGGAAGCGAAAGGATTCTCTCCTGAAGATTCCAGATGGTCTTATTTCCTTTATGAATATGCGGGAATTCCGGGAACGATTTTGTGCGGCTGGATCAGCGATCGTTTTTTCAAAAGCCGCCGCGCGCCGGCAGGCGTACTGTTCATGGCCGGCGTATTTATCGCTGTATTGGTCTACTGGCTTAACCCTGCCGGTCATCCGCTCATCGATAATATCGCGCTGATCAGCATCGGCTTCTTAATCTATGGACCTGTCATGCTGATCGGGCTTCAGGCCATTGACCTTGCGCCTAAAAAAGCGGCGGGAACGGCAGCCGGCTTAACCGGGTTTTTCGGCTACATCGGAGGCTCCGCTTTCGCCAACGCCATCATGGGTTATGTCGTAGACCGCTTTGACTGGAACGGCGGCTTTATCATGCTTATCTCCTCATGCGTGCTGTCCATCGTCTTCTTGGCTATGACGTGGAATACGGGCAAGCGGGCGGAGCATGTGTAAGAAAACAACATAAAAGATTAATATTTTTGCAGTACAGCATTTACAACGATTTTCTACACTAGAGACAGATATTGATTTTTAAGGGGGAAGAAAACATGCGGAAACATAAGTTGTTTGCTTTGGTATTGCTTTTATTCGGTTTATTGTCATTCATCGTCACGCCTGTATCGGCGGCGGGAAAAGGAAACCTTTTGTCTCCTGACAGAATTTTGACCATTGCCCATCGCGGTGCTTCGGGGTATGTCCCGGAGCACACGATCCTTTCTTATGAAACTGCGCAAAAAATGAAGGCTGACTATATTGAGCTGGATTTACAAATGACAAAAGACGGCAAGCTGATCGTCATGCATGATGAAAAACTGGACCGCACCACAAACGGACAAGGCTGGGTGAAGGATCATACATTAGCCGAGATTCAAAAGCTCGACGCCGGCTCTTGGTTCAATAAGGCCTATCCGGAAAAAGCAAAACCGCAATACGCCGGACTCCACGTTCCCACACTTGATGACGTGTTAAAACGGTTCGGCAGACATGCAAACTATTATATTGAAACAAAGGCGCCCGAAACATATCCGGGTATGGAAGAAAAACTGATCGCTTCACTGAAAAAATACAAATTGGCAGGCAAGCATGCGAAACTTGGACAAGTTATCATTCAGTCTTTCAGCAGGGACAGCCTTCTGAAAATCAAACAGCTCGATCCGAAACTTCCCGCCGTCCAATTGCTTGAAGCGGAACAGATGATGTCAATGACTGACGCAGATTTAACGGACATAAAAACATATGCCGTCGGAATCGGACCGGATTACAAAGCGCTGAACGCTCAAAATGTCCGAAACATTCGCAGCCACGGCCTTCTGCTTCACCCTTATACCGTAAACAGCGAGGCGGACATGCGCCGTCTGCTGAATTGGGGCGTAACAGGTGTGTTTACCAACTATGCGGATATATTCCAAAAGGTTAAAAAAGAATACAAATCATAAAGCCAGCATGGGTTCGGAGATGATGCCGAACCCATGTTTTTTTGCCCGATAATGCAAACGCCATCATGGGTTATGTAGCGGGCGGAGCATGTTATTAAAGCTTACATTCACCTTTATATTAATTAAAGGTATCACTGTAATTTTGAATTACCTATGATACCTTACAAACAAAAGGATATAATTATTTATTTCTATTATCTATTTTCGTTCTTACACTATTTGTAATATATGATAATATTAGTGATACTAAACCATAGACAACAACCCATCCCCAAAAGGATAGATTAAAAACAGTAAACATTAGTATGACAGAAATAACTATACTGACAAGCGGCATTATATACACTTTTTTGAAAATATAAGTGAATATAATCGATAAGACGATAATAGAAAGTGGTAAAATACCAAAAGCAAGATCTAGCTCATCCATTATTATTCTCCTTTGTGAATTTAATTTCCCCTTAAGTATACTCACTCAGCTGTCTAGCCATTTATATCTAATCACCCCATACTTCTTTGTTTTTCTTAATCATAAAAAAGTCATATTCAGAAACATGGGTATTGTTAATAATTTTTTCAAGTCCTCTGATAGGAGTAGATTTTAATTTTTTTCCGTTTTTATAAGAGTAAGAATTAATCACATATTTCCCACCCTTGCTTATTTCTAACAAGAAAATTTCAGACTCATCAAAATAAGTGAATTTTGCTTGGTTTTCAAATTTTGTTGATCTATGTAATGGGAGTTTTTTCTTCGGCTCCATACTTTTCAGATCAAAAGTATAAAGTATTGAATTAGCTGCCAAATGATATAAAGTGTCATTTTTCACAAAAAAGTTATTAGTGGAAAGAGGAATTGCCAGTTGAGAAATTTCATCAGGGATATTATAACTGCCTAAAGGATATGCCCCTTTAAACTTATTATGCTTTAAATCAATTTCTGCTACTTTGAATTTTACTTTGTTTGATTTATCCGTTTGGTTATATAGTATAAAAAAGGCTGAGCTTTTTTTAACTATTATCTGTGAATAAACACTCCAATTTTCTTCATTTAATATAGGAATTGTTGTTCCTTTCCCTACTGTAACTGTAACTTTATCTTTATCTATTTTAATACCCTGAAAAGTCGGTGTTTTGATTGAAGAATCTTCATTTATCACGTAAATATATTCACCGTCATTACCAGTACTTGTATAGAAACCCGGAATAATCTTTTCATGAAATCCATTGCTGTTACCCCATCTGATTAAGCTATTATAATGGTTTTTACCGACTTCTTGATTATTCAAAAAATAAAAGATATTTCCTTTTATTAAATGACCCGATGACTGCCCATAACTTGTATGTACTTGATGTTGCATCGGGAATTTTTTGAAGTTATCGCCTATCATATAAACTTCTTTTTTGTCCTGTCTAACTATGTTTTTTTCATCTTGTGCAATGGTTCCAACCTCAATAGCATCTCCTTTTACAGCTGTTGCTGCTCCTTTTTCATCAATATATACAGTGTAACTCCCATCTTTAGGGTAATCTATTGTTGCTGAATAATATATAGCTGCAATTTTATCATTCAAGAAATTCTTTTCTTTTTCTGTTTCAGTTTGTTTAACATCAGAAGCTGAATTAGTATATTTAAATGTTCCAATACATATAAATATACCTATTAATACTATGACCCCAATTATAATAAGCCACTTAATCTTGTTCAAATATAATCTCACTCCTTAAAATAATATGACTCCCTAAATAAACTTAGGGAGTGAACATAATTCATCAAAATGTTTTAATAGTTTTTGTATAATTGGAATCTCTGATGTCTCTTGGATAGACACCCAGACCTTTATCTTTATCCATATCTATACCAGCCTTTAGCTTAAAAGCTGACCATAATAGTTTTGAACAGTTTTTATCACCATAATGACTCGATTTTCTATTTGTTGCAAAATTATATGAATAACCATCCTTCCCAACCCTGCTGTAACCCCAATTTACTGAATTATTTTTTTTAGAACTAGAAACTTTCACATTTTGAATTACAGCATTTTTTTCGACCTTACGTTTCGAGGAAGCTATTGCACGAACACCTTTTTTAGGGACCGATTCGACAATTTGATTTCCCTTATAGTACATACCGACATGTCCATGCGGAAGCCCAAAAGTAGATGCAGGTGTATAGTAAACATTACCTTTAGAGCTTGATCCTATAATTTTTGGCCCGCTATTCTTGCCCATTGTGCTCATTCTATTACTTTTACCTTCTTCTTTATCTAGCTTTTCTTGCTTCTTTAATTCAGTTTTAATTTCCTCTAAGATCTCATTAGATGTTTTATTATCTTGTTTAACTAGATCATTAACAGATTCAATTAATTCTTTTTTCGACAGATTCGGATTCATTTTCAATATGTAGTTTACTGTTTCTGAATTATACGAGTCTACAGCCTTAACACTCGTAAAACCTCCAAATACTAAGGGAGTAATGATGCATAATGTTGCAAAAAATTTTCGCGTTTTCATACTTATTACCTCCAACTATTTATTTAATCTCCTATATTTTAATTTATTATACAATTATTGTAATCCCGACTTACGTACTGTATTTTTTCTGTGGTTAATTATTTGTTTTGTCTCTAAAGCTTTGACTTGAAGTACAGGAAAACGGATGAAGTTACGGAGAAGAAAGAAACATAAAAGATTAATAGCCGCCCAACATATCTTTTACATTCATTCTTTAGTATGGAAGACAGTTATTGATAAGACGGAGAAATCATGAGAAAAAAAAGAATACTGTCCTTGGTTGCCTGTCGTTAGGCTTTCTCATTCATCGTCACGTCTGTATCGAACCCATGTTTTTTTGCCCGATAAAAAAACCTTGCGGGAACTTACCGCAAGGTTTTTATCAATCACTATTCTTTTCCGGCAGCGGCTTCCGCCTGTCCGCCTTTTAATTGATCATTGATTGCTTTGGCGTCTTTCAAATACTCAGTCTTGAAGCCGCTCTTCAGCGCCCACGCATAGAAGGCAAGGGCAACGATTGCGATCAGCCCCATATCCCACCCGTACGGAATGATGTTCAGACCGCCGAATTTTTCACTTCCGAGCCATGAAATGACCATCATGCTGAGCAGATAGAAAACCATCCAGACGCCGCCTTTAAAGTTTCTGCGGAATCCTTTCCACTTCGCTTTCGCTTGGTAGTAGAAATAAATCGGAAGGCCGATCAAAATGATAAACAGCACCTGCCCTGTTAACGGCCAGCGCGCCCAATACAGCACGAGAGACGCGAACACGAAGCCGAGCGGTGCAACCACGCTGAGGCCTTTCAGACGGAGAGGCCGGTATAAATCCCCCGCCGTCCGCCGCAGCGTCATCACCGTCACGGGACCCGTGATATAAGAAATCAGCGTCGCAACGGAAATGATTTCAGCAAGCACGCCCCATCCTCTGAATAAAAACAGAAAGATAAACGATACGATCAGATTGAAAATCATCGCTTGGCGCGGCACGCCGTACAGCGGATGAAGCTTTCCGAAAATGCTCGGCATATATTTATTTTTTTCCATGCCGTAAATCATGCGTGACGTCGTAGCGGTATATGTGATACCCGTTCCTGACGGAGATACGAACGCATCCGCATAAAGAATAATGACAAGCCAGTTGATATTCAATGCGATCGCCAAATCGGCAAATGGAGAGTTGAAGTTCAGGTGACTCCAGCCGTGAACGATCATGGAAGGTTCAACCGCACCGATAAATGCGATTTGCAATAGGACGTAAATGACGGTTGCGACCAGCAGCGAACCGACAACCGCAATCGGAATCGATTTGCCGGGATTTTTCGCTTCTCCGGCCATGTTAATCGGGCTTTGAAACCCGTTAAACGCAAATACGATACCTGATGTGGCCACCGCCGTCAGCACGCTCGCCCAGCCGTTCGGCGCAATGCTTGAACCGGATGTGAAGTTTCCGCCGTGAAAGCCGGTAAACAGCAGCGCTCCGATTGTCAGCCCCGGAATAATAATTTTAAAGATGGTAATCAATGAATTCGCTTTTGAAAACAAGTTAACTGTCCAATAATTCAGTAAAAAGTAAATAATCAGTAATACGGATGCGAAGCCGAGCCCCTCTCCCGTAAGAGTGCCGTTGTGAACGAGATTGCTTGTCCATTTTGCCCATTCCCACGGCCATGAGCTCATATATTGAACAGACGCAACCGCTTCCACCGGAATAACGGAAACAATCGCGATCCAGTTTGCCCATCCTGCGATAAATCCAATAAATGATCCATGAGAATATTGAGTATATTTTACCATTCCCCCGGCTTCCGGGAACATTGAACCCAATTCACTGTAAGAAAGTGCGATAAATAAAATAACGATCATACCGATAATCCAGGAAATAATTGCGGCAGGTCCCGCAATCTGAGCCGCCCGCCACGCTCCGAATAACCAGCCGGAGCCAATCATCGACCCAAGTCCGACCATCATGAGTGCAAACGTTCCCATTCTGCGATGTAATTGATTCATAAAGTTAACACCTTTCAATTAAAATATGACTCCAGCGCTATCATATATTTATAATATTATTCTGAAAATAGTTTTGTCAATCTTTATCGCATTAAAGCAGAAAGCCAAAATTACCCTTCAGATGTTTAAACAGCCGTTAAGCGGGAATAACTACTGCAAGCCAGAAATAGAAAGGAGTTTTTATCGTGAAACAAAAACTGCTCATTTCAGGACTTGCCGTGTCGACTGTCGGAGTGACTTCCTACCTGCTCAAAGATAAATCAAACCGCCAAAAGGTGATGAACTTTATCCGCAATATGAAAACATCGCTCTCCGGGAAGCAGGATATTGAATCATTCCCCGTCAACAAAGCAGGCAACCCGCACCCCGAAGATATTGAAGATAACAAAATGGTATCCGAAGGCTCCATGTACCCGGTTCAATATTATGATGACAAGAAGAAATAATCTGTTCCCGGGCTGCCCGGCCGTATCAAACGGCGGCAGCTTTTTTATGCAGACGGCGTTTGATAGAACCGCCAATATTGGCGCGAGCCTTTATCCCGAACGGTAATGCCCAGCTTGGTTATTTCCGCTTTCAGCTCTTTCGCGTCAGCCTTTTCTTCCTCTTTCAGCGCCTTTTCTCTCGCTTTTAAAAGAGCATTAGCCCCCGGCTCCAAATCCGGCGTGTCCGGCACCCACCGTTTATATTCTTCTTTAAAAGGATCTTCCGTCCCCAGCCAGACATACCCATGCGCGCGAAACGCATCAGCCGCTTTTTCAACCGCCGGCTCAAGCTTCTCCCGAAAAAGCTCCTGCCCTTCAGTCCCCAATAAGACAAGATGCTTTTCATCCGTAAACACACCGGAAATGCTGTCTTTCGAGTACACGCTTTCTTCATTATATATGGTTAAGGACACCTCGCTGTCCGTCACGACCGCCGTAAGACATTCTTTAAAAACAGTCCGCGTCAGCCACAATCCCCCGATTAAGCCGATAACGGCGATGACAGCCGCAGCCTTCCATCCGTGAAAAGAAGCGATCATTTCCAGCGGCCCGATAACAGGCAGCCAATCCAATGTTACGGCCCATTTCGCAATGACCGGCAGAAACCATCCGATGATCAGCCCCAATAATGGCGGCACCAGAAAAACTAAAGCTTTTTCAACCGATGATAACTCAAGAACCGTCTGTTTTTTTATTTCGTTCATGTTTCTCCTCCGTCTGTTTTTTTCACAACTATCCATTATACAAAGGTTTGGATGATTATGTAAACTGTTTCCGAAACAATAAAAAGCCTCCCGGCCGCCGGGAGGCTTTTTAAAACAGGAGCTCATATACTTCATTCAATTCCATCGTGCGCTTCTCATCCTGCTCGTTCTCAGCATATTTGATTTCCTTTTCAAGCACCTGATTCAGCACATCCATTTCCAAATCATTTAGATCTTTCACAAACTCGCCCTCATTTGCATAATGCTTCACCTGAAGCTTTTTATAAATCCCTCGGCACACGTCATGCTCCAAGTGGTTCGAAAGCGACTCGCGCAAATATCCGAGTGTCCTGTCCATCATGTAAGCCCTCCCTTTTCTATAGGAATAGCTTCCCGGAAAGAGAGAAAAACTATACATGAAAGCACCGGGCGACTGTTTTAACTCTGTACCTGAATGGAGAAAAACCCGCTGCTTAACGGCGTGTACGGCCCGTTCAGCCCCGTTGCGGAGAAAGAGAACGTTCCTGAACTGACATAAGAAAGAGGAACACTGTAATATTTAATATAGCCTGTAACGATATTGCCGTTTTTCGTATATTCATCTTCCAGCGCTTTTGACGTAAGACTTGTAATATTCGTTCCGTTGTTAAACGCCTGGATCGTGTTATTGTTCGGATACCCTTGGAAATATACGGCTAAATAACCCGTTGTACCCTTCATCGGTTTTGATGCGCTGATTTGGTTCGGCCCGATATTTTCCCATTGGTAACTCTGACCGTCAGACGTCACACCGATAATACGGATTTGTGTTAAAGCAGGAGCCGGCGCCGCAGACGCTGATGGAGCCCACAACCCGCTCACAAGCAACAAAACAGCAACGGCCGCCGCGAATAGCGTAACGAGTCTCTTTTTCATGTTTCTTCCCCCTCTTATTCTTTTCGTAGAATCCTATACTATTTTACACGATTTACAAGGAAAAAGATTACATTTTATAAAAGAGTCCGGAACACTTTGTGAACTAGATATGAAACGCTCTTGAAACGCCGTTGATCATGAGAAAGATGCCGCAGATTCTTAACACGACTCTCGAACTTCTGTCATCTTTACCGAAAAAGGTTTTTCCGAGCCTCCCGATCCATACGTTCATTGCGGCTCCCGCGAGCAATTCTATGATTCCGATCATTTCTGCCATATACAAAGCAGCCACCCTTCTAACCGTTTTTTTTCATATGACGGCTTATCATATAAAGTGATAAGACCAATGACGCTGCACCGGCAGCAAGAAACAGGCTCAGCGGCACTATCTGCATGCTGCCTCCGCCATTGTTTTGAAATGCGCCGATCGCCCATTTTTCAGGGGTAAACAACGACAGCATCCGCATGTACTCCGGAGCCGTGTCTAATGTGAAGAAAGCCCCTCCCAATAAACCCGTGACAGCTATAAAAACGGAAGCAAGCGACGTGAATTGCTTTTGGCTCTTCATGAACGGTATCACAGCCATCGTTACAGCAGTCAGCGCAAACGAGCAGGCCGCAAGCACCGCTCCCGCAGCAAAAACATGATCAGCAAAACGGATATGCAGCATGAATGTTCCGGCAGCGAGGATCACGATAATATGGAGAAGTCCGAAAAGATACGCCGCCGCAAACTTAGAGATTGCATATGCCGTATAGGAAACGGGCGTGCTCAGCAATCTGTCATATGTATGATTTTCTTGTTCATTTATAAATGATCGCAGGCTTTGGACTGCAACGAACCAGATAAACATCACTAAAAATCCGATAAGTCTGTCGGCTGCCTGTCCGCCTTCATAAACGTGATGGCGGTCAACATTGACGGCGGAATGCCCCTGAATATCCTTCAAGAGATCAGCTGCGGCCTGCTTTCCGTCGGTGTGCAGCGTGCGAGATATCACTTTTGCATCGCGGACTATTTTTTTCAGCGCGCCCGCCTGCTGCGCAATCAGCTGCTCTGTCAAAACAGCATCACCCTTTTCTTCATTCTGAATAAATGAAACGTTCAATTCATCTCCGGAAAATAATGTCTCTTCAAAATAAGAGCCGATCAGCAATCCAAAGGATATATCCTGATGATTAACCTTTGTTTTTAATACGTCCTCCGTGACCTTCGTGACTTTTATATGGCCGGCTGTCTGAATCATTTTCATAAATTGCGCTGAATAGGCGCTCTGATCCTCATCAGCTACATATACTTCCTTCTGCTGACTGCCATCCGCAGAAAAGGAAAAGAAATATGTGAGAAGGAGCGGGGCGGAAATCGTCGCAAAGATGGCAGCCCTATTTTGCAGCATCAGTTTCAGCTGATGTCTGATCATGAATAACAGCTGCGTCATGAAACAGCCTCCTTCCGTTTAAACACCCAGATGGTCAAACATAAAAACACGGCGCCGATGGCGGCAAGCTCTGCCAAATCCGCCGCAATACCGCTCAGATCGGCATGCTGCGTGACACTGACATAGCTGTTGATCGCTTTGCCGTTCGGTATCAGCTCCTGCACGATTTTCAAACTGTCAGGCAAGCCGTCTTTTGCGATAAAGCTTCCGCCTAAAAAACTGAAGCCATACAGAATAGGAGCCGCCATGCTTGAGACGGTCTCGTGGTTTTTTGCAGTAAACCCCCAAAGAAGCACGATACTGCCGATCGCAAATGAATAAACAATCGTAACCAGCAATATTTCAAACAAATTGCCCCATTTTACCTGATACAAGATGCTGCTTGCGATGATGACGGCAGCCATTTGCATAAGGATGGCAAGCATGATTCCCAAAAGCTTACCCGCCACATACTGGATACGTAAAACAGACATTGATTTGATTCTGAATAACGTGTGCTGCTGTCTCTCTTCCACTATCCCGTGAATGAGCGCAAACGCGGTCATAATGGAAAACATGACGACCATTGCGATTGAATAATACTGCATCGCATCAATCGGAGCCGCGTGATTGCCGGCTGACTGTTTCGGAATGGTGACAGCCTGTTCACGTTCACCCGAAAGGCCGCTGATGATTTTGCTGACATCTCCCTTTGACAGATGTCCCGACTTCTTCAGCACCGCTTTTTCTTCACTGATCTCCGCTTTTACTCTGGTGACAAACGAATCGGCCATCATTTCCACAATGTCTCCGTTTACAGAGCCCTGTTGGTCCGAGATGACTTTGATACTTGTTTTTTCATTGTGTTCTGCCGCTTTTGCAAAGCCTTTCGGTACGTATACAAAAACGGAGACTTTGCCGCTTTCGACAAGCTGTTTCCCTTCTTGGTAACTGCCTATGTCTTTTACACGGATGAGATCAGTTTGTTTCAGCACGTCATTCTTTAATACGTCGCCCAAAGAACTCTCCGCGTGATCCGCATTATAAAACGCGGTCTGAAATGGCTTCACTTTCGAATCGCCGTGAAAAACCGTTCCTAAAATAAAAATCATCAGTGCCGGAAACAGAATCAGTTTTATATAGAAAGACTTTGCTCCGGCCAATAACCGAAAATCTAATAAGATCAGCCTGAATAATATTTTCATGACGCCCCCCTATGAATCCCGCAGCGTTTTGCCGGTGAGCCGGAGGAAAATGCTTTCCAGATTGGCTTCCTCGAAATGAATGCCCTTAATGGTGATACCGGTTTTCCTGATATCATCCGCAATATCAAGGATATTGCGATCTGCCGCAGAGACGAGCATCGTAATGGTCTGCTGGCTGACAGCAGCCTCGGCAACACCGGGAATGCGGCGGATTTTTTTAACGGCATCATCATTCAGCCCCTCTGCATTCACGATCAGGGTATCAGAAGCTTTGGCTGACTGCTTCAATTCGTCTTTCGTCCCGCAGGCAATGATTGAGCCGTGATCCATGATCGCCGCTTTTTCACAGAGGTATTCGACCTCTTCCATGTAATGACTCGTGTAAATGACGGTCATCCCTTTTTCTTGATTTAACGTCTTCACGGTTTCAAGAATGTGGTGTCTGGATTGCGGATCAATTCCGACGGTCGGTTCATCTAAAATGAATAGTTTCGGTTCATTCATTAGCGCGGCCCCGATATTCACCCGTCTTTTCATGCCGCCTGAAAATTCAGATACCCTTTGGTTTCGCTGTTCCTTTAATTGGATGATATCCAGCACTTCATCAACCCGTTTACAAAGTTCCTTACCGGACAGTCCGTACAGACTCCCGAAAAAAGCCAGATTATCCTTTGCGCTTAACGCTTGATATAAAGCGATTTCCTGCGGGACGACTCCCATCACTTTTTTTATGGCCGCAGGCTGCTCCTGTAATGAGGTTCCGTCAATGCAGATTGTTCCGCCCGTCGGTGAGAGCACGGTGCTGATCATCGACACCGTTGTTGATTTACCGGCGCCGTTTGGTCCCAGCAGACCGAATATCTCTCCTTTTTCGACGCGCAGTGATATATGATTGACAGCGGTAAAATCGCCGTACTTCTTTGTCAAATCCGTTAATTCGAGCATTCGTGCAGCACTCCTTGTGTCATGTCTGCACTTATTCTACTCTCGGCAATCCTTGTTTTCTATTCACTTTCGTACTCGATATGGGTATTACTTTCGTCATGTGTTTAGTGATAAAAAGGGAGAGAGGAGGGTGAAGCGGGGTTATAGCAATTTTTGCAAATATAAGGTAAGCTCGGTTCTGTTTGACACTTCAAGTTTATCGAGGATTCTGGATACATAGTTTTTCACAGTGCCTTCAGTCAGAAATAAGTCTGCGGCAATGCGTTTATTGCTTTTGCCTTCCATAATGTGTTTCGCCACATCAAGCTCTCTCGGCGTGAGAATCTCCTTCAGCTTTGACCGCGGCTCTTTCTGCACCGCAGGGATCTCCATGTTGTTCAGCGCTTTTACGACGGAAACCGTGATTTTGGGATTCAGCATCATCTGCCCTTCATAAACGGCTTGAAGAGAGGCGGTAATTTCATCTGAATCAGCATCCTTCAAGAGATAGCCGTCGGCTCCGCTTTTCAGCCCGGCAAAAATATAGTGATCATCTTCAAACGTTGTCAGAATGATGACTTTTACGGAAGGATATCGCGCTTTTACCGCTTTTGTCGTTTCGATTCCGTCCATACCGGGCATTCTGATATCCATCAAAATCACATCGGTTTCGGTTTGAGAAAGCAGCCGGAGAACCTCTTCGCCGCAAGAAGCCTCTCCCGATATTTGTATTCCTTCGTGAAGACTCAGAATCATTTTCAGCCCCTCTCTCACAATGGACTGGTCGTCTGCAATCATGACATTCACTTGATTATTCCTCCTTGCATGGAATCCTTATTTTCACGTCAAAACCCGTTTCCTTCCCGGAAGAGAAAACAGCCTCTCCGCCAAGTGCGGCCGCTCTTTTCTCAATTCCTTTCAGACCATTTGATTTTATGATCGTTCCGCAGGCTGAGCCGTTATTATGAATATGCGCCAATATCATGTTTCGGTTTTTTTGAATCCGGACAGAAACATATGAAGCATGTCCATGCTTTATCGCATTCGTAATCGTTTCCTGAACGGATTGATAAAGACAATGCTTCACATCCGGCTGTTCCGCTTCTATCGCCGCGTCCGTCTCCAGCTCGAAGCGTATGCCTCCCGCCTCTTGAAAATGACTGAAAATGTCACGGAGCTCTTGCTCAAACGCCCGCCCGGACAACGAGCCCTGCAGCAGCGTAACCGCCTGGCGAAGCTTTAAAATGGATTCTTTCGTAAGATCATGCGCTTTATGAATGATCTGCTTCACTTTGTCCGGCTGATGCCCGGCTGTCTTCCCGGCAAACTCTAAATTCATTTTCAGAGCAGCCAGATAATGACCGAGCGAATCATGCAGCTCCTGCGCAATTCTTGTTCTTTCTTTCGTAACGGCCAGTTCCTCAATCCGGTCTGAATATTCCTTCAGTGTGTCATTAGCGGTTTTCAGCTCTCGGTTCAGCAATTCTACCTTCGACTTCTCCTGCAGGTTTTTCCGATATAAATAAATCACCGCAAACATGATGAAGTATGGAGGCACGATATCACTGACACCCGCTCCTCCGGCGTATAAAGCTGCGGCAAATGCGGCGGCATTCACCGTTAACAAAACAGCCGAAATCTGCTGATCAGTAATAAGCACCTCCGCCAATAAAAGCACCATTACGGCCTGTGTCCCCACACTATAGACATTGTACAAAAGAACTCCCGCGATAACGTTGCTCAGGAGAAAAGAGCCTTGATATACAGCAGGCCTTCTCTTCATATATAGCGGCCGCAGGCAGTCATTAGCCGTCAGCATCATCACGAGCACAGACAAAAAAACCTTCAGCTCCCCCCGGCCGGGAGGAAGCTGAAGAATCGCATGAAAGATTGATAGTAATGCAAAACCCCTGATCAGTAACTTCGTATGTGCAATCTTCATCGTATTCTCCTTACAGATGAGCGGCGGCTTTTCGCTCCACGTTCAGCACATCATACAGCTCATCAAGCGAATGAATTTCATACGTCGGGATGATCCCGGACTCATTTGCTTTCTTTCCGGGATTAAACCAGCACGTATCCATTCCCGCCATCTGACCGCCTTTTATGTCCGCGCTCAATGAATCGCCGATAATAAGCCCGTGCCCGGCAGAAAAACCGGGAATTCTCGCAAACACGTAATCAAAGTATTCCTTCATCGGCTTTTGAAAACCCGTGTCCTCAGATACAAACACATCTTTAAAAAACGGATACAGACCGGAGTCGCCCAGCCGCTTATATTGTGATCTTGAGACGCCGTTCGTCACGATGTATAAATCAAATAAAGGACTCAGCCGTTCAATCAGCTCATAAGCTCCGTCTATCATCTGGTGCCCTTCTTCTAAGTATTGGCGGTACGCCTGATTCATCAGCACGCCGTCGGCTTCGAGGCCGTATTCTTTAAATAAAAGGGCAAACCGTGTATTCACCACTTCATCGCGGGTCATTTCCCCCTCTTCAAACGCCTGCCACAGCCCTTGATTTAACGCTTTATAACGGGCTTCCACCTCTGCCGTCAGCTCCAGCTTTGAACCTTGAAACAATTTTTGAAGAGCATCGGTTTCTGAAGCGGTAAAATCCAGCAGCGTATTGTCTATATCAAATAATAACGTACGGTAATGACTCATCGATGTTTCCCCCGGTTCTGCTTTTTTTAACCAGTATACCACTCGCGGACAAGCCGAAAAAGACACCCCTGTAAGAGAGGTGTCTTTTTGAATTATACAGCGTCTTCTATTTTCGATTTTTCACCAGGCATGCGCTTGCCGATACCGAACGCATAATAGCTGACCGTCACAATCGCCAGGAAAATCACCCCGACAACCAAAGAAATCCGCGTATCTTTGTTAAACCACATGCCGATCAATACCATGAGTAAGAAAGCGATCGTCAAATAGTTTGTAAACGGCGCAAAAGGCATCTTAAACGGATGCTTATCAAGCTCAGCGCCCTTCGCTCTTCTGAAACCGAGATGGCTGATTAAAATGACGAACCACGGAATCATTCCCGGCAGCACACTCGCGCTGTACACATAAACAAAAATTTTCGGAGGCGCGATGTAGTTCAGCACGACACCGATCACAAGTCCGATTAATACCGCAAGCGTACCGAATATCGGCACACCGCTCGAAGAAACTTTCTTAAAGAATTTCGGCGCCTGTCCGTTCACGCCTAACGTATAAAGCATACGTCCCGCACTGAATATCCCGCTGTTGCATCCGGACATCGCAGCGGTAATCACAACAAAGTTAATCAAACCGGCCGCCGCCGTAATCCCGACTTTCGCAAATGTCGAAACAAACGGACTGCCGAGTGAGTGAAGCTCATTCCACGGATATACGGTAACGATTACGAAAATCGCACCGATGTAGAAAATTAAAATCCGCCAGATAATGCTCTGAATCGCGCTTCTCAGCGTTTTTTGCGGGTCCTTCGCTTCCCCTGCCGTAATTCCGATCAGCTCGACCCCTTGATAGGCCGCAACAACCAAAGACAAAGCAAAGAAAAATCCTGAAAAACCATTTGTAAAGAAACCGCCGTGCGACCATAAATTAGATAATCCGATCGCATGCCCTCCGTTACCGAAACCGAAGAAAATAATCCCGATTCCGGCCACAATCATCAGAATAATGGTGACGATTTTGATCATGGCAAACCAAAATTCAAACTCACCGAAAGATTTTACTGAAATTAAATTCGCCGCACCGAGAATGGCCATGGCGATAATGCCGGGAATCCATGCCGGCAGATCAGGAAACCAATATTTCATATACGAACCGACGGCGATAATTTCAGACATCCCGACGATCACCCATTGAAACCAGTTGCTCCACGCCGTCATATAGCCGGCTAACGGATGTATATACTTATGGCCGAATGTCGCAAACGACCCTGTACTCGGCTCTACATAGAGCATTTCGCCCATCGCACGCATGATAAAAAAGATAAAGATACCCGAGATCGCATAAGCCAGCAGGACAGACGGCCCTGTCCATCCGATCGTGCTGGATGACCCCATGAATAAACCGACACCGATCGTGCCGCCCAGCGCAATCATCTGTATATGACGCGCGCCTAAGCCTCTCTTTAATTCTTTGTTTGCCACTTCGCTTCCTCCTCTTAACAGCTCTGATATATGTGAAATAATGAAGCAGAAGGTGCACCTGTTGAACCTAACTCAATCTTCATTTCCCGCAATATTAGAAATATTCTATCTTCCTATCGTTATATAATCTCCAATTTCCTTATTCCATCATAATAAATTTTCGTGGAAAATACAATTGTTTTTTTCAGGCAAACACCTTACACTCTGAACCAATGGAGTAAAAATAAAGCGCTTTCATTTTTATTGAATTATGAATATTGAGATAATAAATGCCGCAGCCTCCGAGAAACATTATTTCCCAGGAGAAACGTTTTCCGCCCCCTATTCAATATTATTTTTGCTAAGCAGAATGGCGTAAAGCCTTACTCTCTTCCATTCTCCCTTGTATACGCCATAATCCTGCTTAACCCGGCAAAAATCATGCATTAATCGATAAATGCCTCATTCAGCCGCAGCAAAAGCCGGCCGAACATTTCTTTTTCATCGCCGGACCAATCGTCAAGCATACGATGATACCGCTCAAGACGCATCTTTTTATCAGCTTTTAACCTCTGTTTGCCAAGCTTCGTAATCGCAAACAGACTGACCCGCCCGTCAGAAGGATCGGAAAAACGCTGGATCAGCTCTTTCGACTCCAAGGCCGCTGCCTGGCGTGACAATGTGGAAATATCCAGCTTAAATGATTCGGCCAATTCCTTCACACGCGCAGGCCCGAATTCATCCAGCTGCCGTAATAACAAATACGCAGCCCTTTCCAGATGTCCGATTTTACGGTCGGAGTTATCAAGATAAACAGCTCTCCTGATAAAAGTGGTGAGCTCATATTCAATTAATTCAATCGGATCTTGTTTTGACAAACGCCTCACTCCTTACATTGACAACAGCAACATTAGTTGTATAATACAAACATATGCACATTTACTCAGAAAACATATAGAAATATTTTGCATACATATATTTGTATAGTACAAATATATGTGCCAAAAGTAAAGAAACTTATAGAAACATCAAGAAAGGGGGAAGCTGCTCTTCTCCAAAGAACAGCATTGTCGTGAAAGTCATACGCATCATCTTGCAAATCATTATTTTATTCGCATTTTCCTTTATCGGGGGAGCCGTTCAGCAGTTCTTTCACCTGCCCATTCCCGGAAGCATCATCGGTTTGATCCTGCTGATCATATGTTTATCGGTTAAGATCATTCCCGTCAAAATGATTGAAGACGGAGCCGGATTTTTGCTGTCTTTTCTTCCGCTCTTATTCATTCCGGCCATGACGGGCGTCATCAATTACCCGTCACTGTTTTCCGCCAGCGGGGCTGCTCTGTTTCTGATCATCGTGCTGAGCACCATCGTCACAATGATCGCCGCAGGGTACGCCAGCCAGCTGTTAGAGCACAAAGCCAATCAGAGAAAGGAGAAAAAGAAGTGCAGCAAGCATGTATCGCAATCGTTATAATTTTGTTCACGGCCGCCGCCTATCTGGCTATGGTGAGATTATATGTGCGCTTTCCATATCCCTTTCTCATACCAGTTTTGACGACTACGATTTTCATTATCGCCGTGCTGCTTGTTTTTCATATTTCGTATAAAGACTATATGATCGGCGGACAATGGATCAATTCACTGCTCGGACCCGCCGTGGTGGCTTTGGCATACCCGCTTTATAAGCAGCGCCGGGTGTTAATCAAGTATATGTTTCCGATCATCGGCGGCGTGTTGGCCGGTTTATTCTCCGGAATGGTCAGCGGCCTGCTATTTGCAGAGCTGTTCGGCATCAGCCGGAGTTTGATTTTGTCAATTATCCCAAAATCAATTACGACGCCTGTCGCCATACAGATTGCGTCCGGTATCGGCGGTGTCCCTTCCATGACAGTCGTGTTCGTCATGATCGCAGGGTTTTCCGGCGTTATCTTAGGACCGCTGCTTCTCAAGTGGATCCGCATCCGCAGCTCACTCGGGAAAGGAATTGCATTCGGAAGCGCTTCCCATGCGCTCGGCACCTCAAAAGCAATGGAGTACGGAGAATTAACGGTCTCCATGAGTTCTGTTTCCATGACGCTCTGCGCCGTGTTAGGGTCGGTCTTCGGCCCCGTCGTAGCATGGATGTTTCAAATTTAAAGCTGACGGTTCTCCGTCAGCTTTTTCATGTGCGGATCATCTCATTTCCTTCCATTATTACGTTTCATTTGTAAGAATAATGGTAAAGTAGAAAACAAGGAGGGATTTAATGATGACTGGAGCAATTCCGCAAAAGAAACTGCTGGATGGGACAAGCATTCCCGCGATCGGCTTCGGTACATACGCTCTTAATGGAAACAACGGCGTTCATGCCATTACCAGCGCCATTGATATCGGCTACCGTCTGATTGACACCGCTTATAACTATGAAAATGAAGGATCGGTCGGAGAAGCCATCCGCAGAAGCTCTGTTCCGAGAGAACAGCTATACGTGACGTCCAAGCTGCCCGGGCGCTACCATGACTATGACAAAGCTGTACAAACCATCCAAGAATCTTTATACCGCGCCGGTCTGGACTACTATGACCTGTATCTCGTCCATTGGCCGAACCCGAAACAAGACCGCTACACGGAAGCATGGCAGGCACTGATTGATGCGAAAAAATGGGGTCTGATCCGATCCATCGGCGTCTGCAATTTCCTGCCTGAGCATATCGAACGGCTCGAACGTGAAACCGGCGTAAAGCCAGGCATCAACCAAATTGAACTGCATCCCGCTTTTAATCAGCAGCAGCAGCGCCAATGGCACGAAGAACAGGGCATCGTGACAGAATCATGGAGTCCGTTATCCCGCGCCGGCGAAGTATTGAACGATCAAAAACTCGGACGGATTGCGGACAAATACGGCAAAACCATTTCTCAAGTCATTTTACGCTGGCATATCCAGCTGGGCGCCATCCCGATTCCAAAATCAGCATCGCCCGAGCGCCAGCTTGAAAACATCTCTGTTTTTGATTTCTCCCTTGATGAAAACGATATGAAACTTATCGATTCGCTTACCCGCCCCGACGGACGCATAAACGGCCAAGACCCAGCGGAGTATGAAGAGTTTTAAGAAAACACATAAAGAAAAGCTGACGTCATCATTTGTCAGCTTTTTTCTCATTTTATATACGCACACCCAGCTCCCGTTTCCATTCAGAAAGCCAATCTGTATCCCCAGATCCGTATTGCCTGCTTTGACCGACATCACGCAGAGATCCGTTTTTATACTCAATGGACAGCACCAAATCAGGAATGGCATCATAACCGTTCTCGCAGCTTCGTGAGCCCCTGTCCGTAATGGGCGGCCGCTTCTGCCGCCGTATGTTTCAGTAAAGGATCGTGCTGCAGCGCTTCCTTATAGACGTCTAACTAAATAACCAGCCGCCGGTCATATCACCGACAGCTGACTTCGAAAAGTGTTCTGATCCCTGTTCCAAAAACATCAATAAATTTATTTAAATTGTTATATCATCTTTCAATGTTTTTTCACGCCTTTGCATTTTTGATTTTTTAAAATTAAATATTTCATATACGCATGGTATCACTATTAAGGTAAGCATGGTTGCTACTGCCAAACCTCCAATCACAACAACTGCTAAGCTTTGTGAAACAAGATTGACCGACTCTGATTTCTTCACTAATATACGAAGATAACTGACTACTCCCCAGGCTATTATAATAATGGATGTTAACGTAATAGCAGCTTTATTAGCAAAGGACCATTTAGTTAACCATGACATATGAAATCTCCTCTCTCTTTATAAATTTACTGGACAATCCTTCTCATTTTTTTACTGCTCTTCATATACCAATTTGGTATAGTTTTTACAGAGTCCTATATAAAAAGCAACCATTATAAGAACAAATAATCCGATGCCGCATAGAATTGGAATGGTGAATTTTACATTCATAATCTGTTCCAGCATATTCATTGCTACAATGCTATGAAGGGCCCCCACAATCACAGGCAGTAAAAATGCAATTCCAACTTGCAGATAGACAGACCTCTGCACTTCCTTTTTACTCATACCAATTTTTTTCAACATTGAATATTGTTCCCTATCAGTGAATGCATCACTTAAAATTTTAAAGTAAATTGTACTAAAGGTCGCTAGTATGAATACTAGGGACATAATCAGGCCTAAAAAGAAAAATTGACCTAAAGCATAATACTCCCATGTAAAGCTTTGATTCTTTCCATTTACATTCAAATCTCCACCTGGTACAACTTCCTTGATTCTATTAACCACTTCCCTACTTTCTTTTTCATCTGTAATTCGCACACCATTTAATACAATCTCTTGGTTTTTCTTTCTTAATTCTTTATAATCATTGTCATTTAAAACATAAATGTTTTTGTCACCATATTTTTTAATTTTCCCTGTAAAAGGGAGCTGTGTATGTTTAGAAACTAGGAAATTATTATTATTAATGCTCACTTTATTACCATCAACATAAATAGGTGAAGCTATCGAATCAGCATTTAGAATAAAAGAAATTTCATGAATTTCTGGTTTAATTTGATTCAAAATACTTGCTTTATTACTATAATCCAAAAATATTAATGTTTTCTTTATTTGTGAGTAACTAGTGATAATAGCTTTGTTATTCGGATCAATATTTTGCTTATTATCGTCGTATTGGACATTACCAATAAAAAAGTGAATCTTATTGATTCCGATTAAGTCATGCTTTGACTCTCGAATCACTCCTTTGACTTTATCTTTGACATCTTCAGAATTGCTTTCAAAACTTAAACTGTATGGGGAGGCTGTGATGTCATAATTTGCTTCAAACTGTTTGAACGAAATGCTTACATTGAATGCAGTTACGGTA
The DNA here is from genome assembly GCF_053613335.1 of Bacillus sp. LR--39. Taxonomy (NCBI): domain Bacteria; kingdom Bacillati; phylum Bacillota; class Bacilli; order Caryophanales; family Bacillaceae; genus Bacillus; species Bacillus sp. LR--39. The sequence goes on from NZ_JBSIOT010000003.1 coordinate 379,183, forward strand.
GCTGCTGTTAAAATAGCCGTCATCGCTAAACTTCTATAATTAACTTTTTGTCTAAAGAAAGTATTACTTATACTGACTAACCTTACATCTTTATAAATAATTTTTTTTGAATTTGTTAACTTCCCTAAAATTATAGTCAGAGAACTTCCAAAAAACAGATAAGTCCCCGTGCTGACCAAGACCAAGATTCCCATCGCAGAAAGCAATAAATCCAAATCCCATTGCTTAAAGTTTAGTGCAACTATATAGCCTGCAGCAATTAATACTAAACCTGTAAAACCCTTTGTATAATTATATTTTGGAGGTGAGGGCTTTGCTTTCGAAGCATTCAACATATTAATTAGTTGTGTTTTTTTCACAACTCTATAGTTTTTCATTCCCAGCATTACAAAGATGGTCCCGAACACAATAATAAGCTGAATGATGGCTTGTGCAGATATACTAAAAGGAATTTCACCACCCAGTGTCATGGACTTACTTAATAACATTAAGAACAATTTCGAGAATAATATCCCGATCAATAAACCCATTAATAGAGACAAACTGCCTATTAGAATACTTTCAATTGCGAATACTCTTCCAATTTTAGAAGTACTTATTCCCATTAGCATGTATAACCCGGTTTCTTTTTGACGTTGTTTTAAAAAGAATCCATTGGCATGCCACATAAAAAAGACCACTGTGCAAATTAGAACAAAGCCAGATGTTGCACTTGCCACTACAGCTGATTGAAACCTTTCAGTTAATTGGACAAACACTTCATTGTACTGTATAGCAGTAAAATTGTAGTAAGTTGCCACAGTTACAACTAAAACCACAAAATATAATCCATATATTTTTAAATTATTCTTCAAAAGCTTAAAGGCAATTTTAAAGGAGTTCATTTTCCGATCCTCCCATTACGGCAAGCATGTTTAACACTTTCTTAAATAATTCCTTTTTATCTCCGCTGCTGTCTAGTCTTCCGTGTAATTTACCGTCCTTTAAGAACATAACCCTATTACAATAACTTGCTGCGTTTGCATCATGGGTTACCATGATGATGGTTGTTCCTATGGTTTTGTTAATATTTTTAAAACATTCTAGAACCTCTGAGGATGACTTAGAGTCAAGAGCCCCTGTTGGTTCGTCTGCAAAAATAACCTTTGGAGAGGTAATTAACGCACGACAAATAGCTACTCTTTGCTTTTGACCGCCTGACAATTCATATGGATACTTATCTAACTGATTTGAAATTCCTAAGAGCTCAGTTAGTTCATCAATTTTTTTTAGAATGATTTTGTGTTTTACATTGTTTAGTGCAAGAGGCAGAGCAATGTTATCTCTAATTGTCATATTGTCTAATAAATTAAAAGCTTGGAAGACAAATCCGATTGTGTCTCTCCTGAATTTTGCAAGGTCCTCATCCTTGTAATAATCTATTCTTTTACCATCGATTAAAACTTCTCCTAAAGTAGCTTTGTCAATAGTAGACATAATATTTAACAATGTGGTCTTACCTGAGCCTGAAGGACCCATTATACCAACAAATTCTCCTTTGTTGATATTTAAGCTTACCTCCTTAAGCGCTCGAAAGGTACTGCCAATTTCACCATACTCCTTTATTACGTTTGATACCTCTACGATCTTATTCATCTATAAACCCCCATAAAATCTGATTATGCGTAGGACATTGATTCTTATAGTTGTATTATAATTTAGAGCACAAAACGCTACTATCGATTAAGGTTACATTTCTAAAAGTGAATGTGACATTCATGTTAGGTTTGGTGATGGGTTAGAGGACTTTTGTACAAAACCATGGATAATCAGTATGTGAGGTTTTTAAGCAGATATAGGGAGCGGCACCGCTCCCTATTACTTTTCTCCAAAAAGATAATTCTTCAAAATCAACAGTCTTATCGTCTACTCATAAAAAACAGAAAAATCATAATTCACTAAATTGTTTTTAGGATTAAATTCATAGGTTTCTATTGACTTAACTCAGTTCTCAAAATCGGCAAGAAAATATCTTCTAACTCCTTGTTTCTTAAAAATAAATTATCTGTACCATCTAATTTTAAAATCATTTTTTGGCAAGCTGTGTATTAGTTGTTTTCTTCCCTTCAATTGAGGAGCTTTTCTACGGAGACAAATAGGCACGAGGGCAGGATTTCATTTCGAAATTTGTGACAAAGCTCATATGTAAGCAGTTCACCCATACTATGTTCGAAAATAGGCAAAAGGTTCAGTTATATTATTCTTAATAGAATTATATATATCCTCAACCATTTCTTCCATATTGTCTATTGAGGGTCTTTCAATCTTCTTCCTCTGCCAGCCAACTCTACTTCATTTACCTCAACAAGTGGATCCATGAATTTTTTCCACTTAGAATAAACTATCGATGACCCACTGCAAATGGAATACAAAATATTTTAGCCTTTCTTCTCATTAGATTATCCCCTGTTTTTAACTAATTACTTATTGCTTCATTTGCCACTTTATAATAATCGGATAGTTTATAAAATATAATGTGAAATTCAGTATATTCACCCTCTACGCTGTCTACCTCAATTCCTATACTTAGTCTATCAGCCATTTTTTTAGCATAATATAAACCCATCCCTGTAGATTTCGTTCCTACCTTACCATTTTTACCTGTAAAGCCTTTATCGAATATCCTAGATAAACCCTCTTTTGAAATACCAATTCCATTATCTTTAATCATTATATAATAGGCTTGTTTCTCTTCTTTAGTTGTAATAGTCAGCGTTCCCCCCTCAGGTGTATATTTACTGCTATTATTAAGAATTTGACCAAAAATATAATAGATCCAACGTTCATCACTGATAACACTAAATGGTTTTAAATTAGTCTCAATCTCAATGTTTTTATTAATAAAAAAAAGAGCATTTTCTTTTATTGCACTTCTTAAAATATGACATACATCTACTACTCCCGCTAAAATGTCTTGATCGTAGTGATTAGCTCTTGTCACATGTAAAATGTGATTAATCCTAAATTTAATTCGTTCAATTTGATTACGCAGCTCTCTGCTGCTTTCTGAGTTAATCTCATCCAGTAGCAGTTCACACACAGCTATATTAACTTTTATGTCATGAACCCATTGAGTAGTATAGTCCTGAATTTCGTTAATACCGTTTTTATAATCTTCTTCTGCTTTCAAAAATTTATTTTGTTGCTTTTTGGAGACTTTTATAAGCATATCTATAAAATAATCATTTCTAACTTTGTTTTTTTCTAAAGTTTCGATAGAACTATTAAACACAACTTCGTATTTCTTTTTTGCCTTGATGAATCCATAGAAAATGTTGATCAGTAGAATAAAGACAATCAACAAATCCATATAAAAAATGTCTATATAACTTTGATGAATAGAGGTACTCGCAAACAAAATCCCATTGATTACAACCAGAATAAGTGCACTGCATAAAATCCATAATATATGATTTTTCACATAATCAATTAATTTCATTGAATTATATATCCCATTCCTTTTTTTGTTAAAATAAAGTCATCAACATTAATCCCCTCTAATCTATTCCTTAATCTATTTATATTTACTGTCAACGTATTTTCGTTTACGTAAATATCATCATTCCAAAGCTGTCTCATTAAATTATCCCGCGAAACAACTTTCCCTTTGTTTTCCATTAACGTTTTTAGAATTTTAAATTCATTCTTTGTAAGCTCTAAACTCTGATCTTGGAAGTATATTTTTGCATCGTTAAGGTTTAATATCACATTATTAGATTCGATTAGATGAGATTCTGCTGTTATGTACTCATAAGTTCTCCTTATAATTGCTTGTAATTTCGCCACCAATACATGGCTGTCAAATGGTTTTTGAATATAATCATCCCCGCCATTGTTAATAGCCATGACAATATCCATATTACTGTTTCTAGACGAGCAAAAAATAATTGGGACACTTGAAACTTCTCTTATTTTCTTACACCAATAAAAACCATCAAATGAAGGAATATTGATGTCCAATAATATGATGTGAGGCTCTTCTTTTTCATATATTGACAAAATATTATCAAAATCTCCGCATATAACAGTTTCAAAATTCCATTTAACAAGTAAATTTTGTAACGCCTTAGCCATATCCTTATCGTCTTCTATAATCAGCAATTTATATATATTATCCAATTTCTCACCTTCTTATAAAAATAGCTCACCATGCTCTCAAGGATTATTTAAAAATAAAACAGGAAGGAAGAGAAAATCAATTCCCTCCTGTGTTAAATGTTACATTCCTTTATAAGGTAATGAATGTTCTTCTGTTTTTTAAATATATTATTAATTAATGCCGTATTTCCTGATAAATAACCCTTTGAAAGCATTTCACCATGTTCCCCGAATCCATTATAATAATGCACTGCTCTCTCAGTAAAGTCTTCCCAATTATAAATACAAGCCTCAGTCCGAATGGATCAGATTCAACCGTTCTCAGGCTCGACTTAACCAAACAAACAAGCATTCCAAAAGACGCCAAAGTGAAAAGAATCAATACCGCCGCGACTCAAACACCAAGCCAAGGAAACACAAGACATTGCATAATGTCAGAAGAGAATAAAGTGTGGCACCGAGCACTCGCAAACAGCAAAATCGACTATGAAAAATGTGAAATTAAAGATTGATTATGAGTACGATGTGACAACGCAGTTTTAATTAGAAGAACAGCCGCCTATTGTGCGGGCGGCTGTCTGCTTGGAGTTAAAGTGAATTAATGAGAGCCCATGCCATGCCTTATCCTGTTGTCACAGCATAAAATCATTAAACACGCTGCTAAAATTCTTTTTTATGATATATAGCTGCGGCAATGAAAAATGAAATGATATATAAGATAACGCCGATCAAGAGATATATAATCGGAACATATAAAGAAGGATTTATATGCAAAAATGACAGAGGTACTTGTTCTGCTACATACCCAACGACACTTTGTAATCCAAAGGTAGCAAAAAGTCCCCCCATTGCCCCTCCAATCACGATAGCATCAGACTTTTCCGGGCCTATCATGTAGAGAAGAGGATAAACGATTGCACCGGCAAAGAGAACGATGAACGTTCCAAAAGAGACAATATTAAATATGCCGTCAATTGGTTCATCAGAACCCAGGCTGTATACAAGGAAAATACCATAAGATATTACAGCTCCGATCACAACAACCAAAAGATAAAAGACATAGTGACTTTGAACAATATTTGTTCTGCTGACCGGTAAAGTCAGGACATACCTGTCATAGCCAGACTTGCTCTCATACTTTATAACCTCAAGGGCGGGCATAACGACAAACAAAATAATCAGCATTGCAACAAAACGATGCATTGAAGCATCCCCAAAATAAAAAATGACTGCTGATACCAATATGGCCAACCCCGTGTATGCAAAGAAACTCCGATAAACCAAGTAATAGTTAGTCAGTAACAGACCTCTCAATGTTTTCACTCCTCGTTAAAAAGACGCTGATTTCTTCTATGGAAAGGGTGTTGGCCGTTACGCCATTCGGCAATTTCTGTTGATCCGATACAAGCACACTCCAATAAGATCCATGATTCCTTTTTGCTAGAACGATATCTTCGTCAAGCTCAGCCAATCGGCCCTCATCAACGTCTATAACAGTATAGCTTTCAAGAACCTTATCTTTCTCTTCATTTAATAAAATTTCGCCATCTTTCATAATAATGATATGGCTGGCTATCTTCTCGACATCAGTCATAATGTGCGATGAAAGTAAAATACCGCCGTTGCTTTTACTCACAAAGCTTTTTAATTCATTTAACAGGTCATCTCTTGAAGAGGGATCAAGTCCTCCCGTTGCTTCATCCAGAAGTAATAATTTTGCATTATGCGACAAAGCAACAGCTACGGATAACTTCATTGACATGCCGCGCGAGAATGTATTCACTTTTTTGTCCATAGGTAAAGAGAAAGAATGAACCAACCGGTAAAAATGATCTTGGTCCCAAGCACCGAATAGTTTCTTAAATACATGATTCAGCTGCTTTATCGTAAGGTGCGCAGGAAGATTCATCGCATCAAATACGACCCCAATATCTTCTTTGAACTTTATATGTTTATCCAAATTCTCTTTACCAAAGATTTTCACTTTACCTCTATCCTGAGAGATTAATCCTAATATCGTTTTAAATGTTGTTGACTTGCCTGCGCCGTTATCACCGATAAAACCGACAATTGATCCGGCAGGCACATTGAATGTAACATCCTTTAAAACAGCTTTATGACCAAAAGATTTGCTGATGTTTCTGATTTCTAAAAGGTTTGACATCATTCCACTCCTATCATTGCTGTCAGGACTTTTTTTGAGAATTGAACCGGATTATTGCAAAAATGTTGTGATTTTTATATCTAGTCGAGGTATTCATAAAGAGGCAGGAGCCGGCAAATACAACAGGGATTTTAAAGTCATAAGCATAATGTGGATGTGTAATCGATTGATTACATTTATATAATGGATATTCATGATGAAAATTGCTGGAGGTGATTACTTTCCGATGAGGTTTTAACCGGAATGCATCTCGTATTATAAAGCAGGTGTTAATCCTTTTCAATATATAAAAGGGGATTTCTTTACAATCGCAAAGAGTATGTATTTCTCATTTCCGCATTAAAAAACCCCTCTGGCTAATAACCAAAGGGGTTAAATATATTATTCCACCGTAACACTCTTCGCAAGGTTGCGCGGTTTGTCAACGTCACAGCCGCGGTGCAGTGCCGCATAGTAAGCGATCAGCTGCAATGGCACAACAGAAACCAGCGGAGCAAGCGCAGGGTTGACTTCCGGCAGGATGAATCTGTCGTCTGCGTCTTCTAAGCCTTTCAGCGAGATGATGCAAGTGTTGGCGCCGCGGGCCGCGACTTCCTTCACGTTTCCGCGGATGCTCAGGTTGACGTGTTCTTGTGTCGCAAGCGCAAAGACCGGTGTTCCTTCTTCAATCAGAGCGATTGTTCCATGCTTCAGCTCGCCGCCGGCGAAGCCTTCCGCCTGGATGTAAGAAATCTCTTTCAGCTTCAGGGCACCTTCGACACACACGAAGTAGTCAAGGCCGCGGCCGATGAAGAAAGCGTTTCTTGAAACAGTCAGGTACTCACGTGCGATCATTTCCATTTCGTCCTTCTGGTCGCAGAGGGCTTCCATGGCGTTTGCCGCAATACCTAATTCTTTGACCAAATCAAAACCGATATCAACGCCGTTGCATTCTGCTGCAACGGACGCAACGATCGCGAGGACGGCAATCTGAGCCGTATACGCTTTTGTTGATGCAACAGCGATCTCAGGGCCTGCGTGCAGAAGCAATGTGTAATCCGCTTCACGAGAAAGCGTTGATCCCGGAACGTTTGTAATTGTCAGCGCTTTGTGACCCAGCGCTTTGACTTGAACAAGCACGGCGCGGCTGTCCGCTGTTTCTCCGCTTTGAGAAAGGAAGATAAAGAGCGGCTTCTTAGACAGAAGCGGCATGTTGTAAGAGAATTCACTCGCTACATGCACTTCAACCGGTACGTTTGCCCACATTTCAATATATTGTTTCCCGACAAGACCGGCATGGTAGCTCGTTCCGCAAGCCACGATATAAATGCGGTCCGCTTCCGCCACGGCGTCAGCGACATCGCCGGCCACGGCCAGTCTGCCGTTTTCGTCCTGATACGTTTGGATGATTTTGCGCATAACAAGCGGCTGCTCATCCGTTTCTTTTAACATGTAGTGAGGGTATGTGCCTTTTTCGATATCACTGGCGTCAAGCTCAGCAATATAAGACGCACGTGTCATGACTTCACCGTCAAGGTTTTTAATCACGGCTTCGTCTTTTGTCACGATCACCATTTCTTTGTCCAAAAGCTCAACGTATTCATTCGTTACTTGAAGCATAGCCATCGCGTCAGATGCCACGACGTTAAACGTATCTCCAAGACCGATTAACAGAGGGCTTTTGTTTTTTGCAACGTAAATGGTGTCTGTGTTTTCACCGTCAAATAATGCAATTGCGTAAGAACCTTTTAACAGAGTCAGTGTTTTGCGGAACGCTTCTTCTGTGCTAAGTCCTCCCGCCACAAATTGCTCGATCATTTGAACGACTACTTCAGTGTCCGTGTCGCTTTTCAGTTCAACGTTTTCAAGGTATTCGCGCTTCAGCTGAACATAGTTCTCGATCACACCGTTATGAACAAGTGTAAAGCGGCCGAGTGCGCTTTGATGCGGGTGAGCGTTCAGGAAGCTTGGTTCGCCGTGAGTCGCCCAGCGTGTATGGCCGATTCCCGCTTGAGATTCAACCGTGTGATCCACCACTTCACGAAGGTCGGCGATGCGGCCTTTTTCTTTGTACACATGCACGCCCTGCTCATTCGCCACAGCAATACCGGCAGAGTCATAACCGCGGTACTCAAGCTTCTCTAATCCTTTTAACAAAATCTCTTTCGCATCAAGCTGACCGATATAACCTACAATTCCACACATATTTTCTTCCTCCTAAAGGTGCAAAAGGAGACGAAGAAAGTCAAATTACAAGGGGACTTTCAATCGTCCCCTCCCACATGTTTTTTTGGAAGATCATGTGATTTCTCTTTGTTCGGAGAGTCGCCCCTCCGGTTTGAAGAAATCCTTACGGCTGTGATCTAAATGAATCAGCCGGGAGGCATCCGCCGAAAATTCGATAACCTCCATCCTCGTCAACTAAGCCGTTTTTCGGGCGCTTAGTTCGGGCGCTGTAATTATAAAAGATGCAAACAATCCCGCCTTTCCTGCAAGTGAAAAACAAAGGCTGAACAAGCTTGATTTTACAGCATGTGCCAAGGACGGTCAATTATTTTTTGCCGCCCCGGCATCATGTTTACTATCATATTATGCTGATCGCACTTGTCTTGTTCGCTCTCTGTTTATAAACTTCGCTACTCCGCTCCCATTTCTGTCCGCACGACATCCACGATTTTTGTGACATATTCGTCACAAAGCTCTTTTGTTCTCGCTTCGGCCATCACGCGGACGAGCGGTTCGGTGCCTGACGGGCGCACTAAAATCCGGCCGTCTCCGTTCATTTCTTTTTCCACTTCAGAAATAACGGCCTTCACCTTAGCGTTTTCTTCTACCTTATATTTATCCGTCACTTTCACATTCACTAAGAGTTGCGGGAATTTTTTCATTTCATCCGCAAGTTCTGAAAGGGTTTTGCCGGACGCCTTCAGCGTATTCACAAGCATGATCGCGGACAAAAGACCGTCGCCGGTAGTGTTGTAATCAAGGAAAATAAGGTGCCCCGACTGCTCGCCGCCGACATTATAGCCGTCTTTTTTCATCGCTTCTACGACATAGCGGTCGCCGACTGCCGTTTGAACGCTTTTGATTTCTTCTTTTTCAAGCGCTTTGTAGAAACCGAGGTTGCTCATCACGGTCGATACGACGGTATCATCCTTCAGACGGCCTTCTGATTTCAAATACTTCGCGCATATGTACATAATCTGATCACCGTCGACGATGTTTCCTTTTTCATCAACGGCAATGAGGCGGTCGCCGTCGCCGTCAAACGCAAGGCCGATATCGGCGTTTTTTTCTTTGACGAAAGCACTCAGCGCTTCCGGGTGTGTAGAACCGACGCCATCATTAATGTTCAATCCGTTCGGAGACGTCCCCATTGTAGATACGTCAGCATCGAGATCGGCAAAAAGGTGCGTCGCAATAGAAGAGGTCGCACCATGGGCGCAGTCAAGCGCTACATGAATGCCTGTGAAATCTTCGTCCGCCGTCTGCTTTAAAAATTGCAGATACTTTTGAACGCCTTCAAAATAATCGTTTACAAGCCCGAGGTCCGCGCCTGTCGGTCTCGGCAGCTTATCTTCCGGTTCATCCATGAGACGTTCAATCTCGGCCTCCTGCTCATCAGAAAGCTTAAAGCCGTCCCCTCCGAAAAATTTAATTCCGTTATCCTGTACGGGGTTGTGAGAAGCGGAGATCATGACGCCCGCCTCAGCATCCATGGCTTTCGTTAAATAGGATACCCCCGGCGTAGAAATAACGCCGAGGCGCATCACTTCAGCTCCGATCGATAAAAGTCCGGCGACAAGGGCTCCCTCCAGCATATGTCCGGAGATACGTGTATCACGGCCGATCAGCACTTTCGGGCGCTGCTTATCTTTGGTCAGGACATAACCGCCAAAACGCCCAACTTTAAAGGCCAGCTCTGGCGTAAGCTCGCTGTTGGCAACACCTCTTACACCATCTGTTCCAAAATACTTGCCCATTTTGTATCGCTCCTTTTTCATTCTGTTGAAGAAGAATCAGCGCTTGATCCGTCTTCATCCTGGTCTTGATTTTGATCCTGGTTTTGACTTTTATTCTGATCGCTGTCAGTGTCGTCTTCCCGGTTCTTGTTCTTGTCTTTGTCTGCGTCTCCGCTTGTGCCGTTCTTATTGCCGGAATCAGCGGAACCGCCGTTATTTTTATTTGAACTTGTGTTTTTCTTAGAAGTCAGCTTAATCTTAACCGTGTCTTTTGACAGGGACCATGTGACGTTTTGCGGGCCGTTTACTTCAAGCTTTACAGAGTGCTCTCCGTCATCCAAGTCCGAGACATTGGCATACAGTTCAATGTCCGACTTTTTCAGCGCCTTAATGTTGGCGGGAGAGCCTTTGGCCGTAATATTTATCGCCTGCGATTCAAGATCGAGAAACTCAATCTGCTGTGAGCCTCCCAGTCCGACCGTCTTGATTCCGACATTGTCAAAATCCTTTTTGTCTTCACTGTCCACTTTAACATGAAGCGTGATTTTTTCCGGTGATACCTTAGTGACACCCTTAGGAAGCGGGATATCGGCATTGATATCGGTATCTTTATCAATTTTGCCTAAATCAAGAGATACGCCGTCAATAAATTCAAGTGAATCCAGCACATCCTGCGGGCCGTAAACCGTCACCTCACTCGGATTCGAGTCAATGCTCGCAACGCTCACCCCGTCCGGAAGACTTCCCTTCCTTTCGATTTTGAAAGGAAGCTTTTTGCTCGGACTGGCTACGGGAACCGTCACTTTAATGACTGACGGTTCAACATCAACAGGAAGTGCGTTGCCGTCTTTGTCATAGACGGTCACTTTCACTTCCTTTTCAATGGTCTCATTTGCATTTTCAAGGTTCACGGATGCTTTGACAAGTGAAATGTTATCAATCACATTTTTCGAACCTGTAATCTGCACGTTTTTCGGGCTGATAATCGGCTGCTGAGGGGTGTATCCCTTTTTCATTTTGCTTTTATTGTAGTATTCAACTTCCACGGGAAAACTCTCAGCCGTTTTTTCCTGAATCGTAACCGTCGTGACTGACGGGTTAATGGAGACCGTCAGTCCGTCCGATACGTTTTTCGCCTTCAATTCGACCTTATGAGTCCCGGTCTTCAGCTTATTCATATCGGCGTATATCTCAAAATTCTTCGTCTGTCTCGCCTTTTTCACCGCGCTTGTCGAGCCTTTAATCGTGACATTTACGGTCTGGGGCACGCCGGTGACAACATAGTTCGCTTCATCATAGTATGCTTTTACAGGAATATCAGTAAGCGTAGCCTCGTCAGTCGTTGATGTCGGAAAAAAGGATTCCCCCGGCTTTTTCGGAGTCGGCGCCTGGTTGTTGTTAACCGCAACGTAAAGCAGCAGCGCAAAGAGCAATGCAATGATCTTTACAGCCCAGCGGTTGTTTAAGAATTTATCCATTTTTCTTGCCCCTCCAGTACCAGCGGTTAGAAGAAGTATCTCTGGCGTTCTTCTTAAACTCGGCTTCAAGCATTTCTTTCAGTGCTTCTTCCGTCAATTCTCTGTGAAGGTCTCCGTTTTTGGCCACACTGATGGCGCCCGTCTCTTCAGATACAATAATGGTTAAGCTGTCCGTCACTTCACTGATGCCGACAGCCGCTCTGTGACGCGTCCCCAGCTCCTTTGAAATAAACGGGCTTTCAGAAAGCGGCAGATAACAGGCAGCCGCCGCAATCTCGTTATTTTTCATAATGACCGCTCCATCATGCAGCGGTGTATTCGGGATGAAGATATTAATCAAAAGCTCCGAGCTGACCTGCGCATTAAGCGGGATGCCCGTCTCAATATAATCACCCATTCCCGTATCGCGCTCAATCGCGATGAGTGCGCCGATGCGGCGTTTTGCCATGTAGCTGATCGATTTTGTAATCGCTTCAATTGTCTTATGCTGCGCTTCCTCCACGGGGGTTCCGCTCCTGGAAAAGAACCGGCCCCGTCCGAGCTGTTCAAGCGCCCGTCTCAGCTCAGGCTGGAATATAATGATGATCGCTAAAAATCCCCATGTTATCGCTTGGTCCATCAGCCACTGAAGCGTGCTGAGTCCCAAATATGAACTGGCCATCCGGACCAATACGATGACGACGATTCCTTTTAAAAGCTGAACCGCCTTCGTCCCGCGTATGACCATGATTAATTTATATATCACATACCAAACAAGGAGAATATCAACGGCATTGCCGAGGTATTGCAAAAATGGGATGTCCTCAAAAGCCATTTCCTCGTCCTCCAAGAATTCAGTCATTTCGTTTTTCTGTTATGAATTGTGCTGCATGAGCAATATGTACATCATATAGCGTGCTCATTATACCACATTTTGATTTCTCAAGTGAAATGAGCCAGCGCGGCGATGCACAAAAAAAAGAGTAAAGCGATTATACGCTTTACTCATCTTCATTCGGGTCCAAAGCGCTCACGACGCCCTGGCCCGCCGATTTCAGTTCGTACCAGACCCAGTCAAACAATTGGTTAATCTCTTCAATCTGCCCGGTGACTTGTCCGGCTGAGGCCATGTATTTTTCTCCGTTGACGACGGTCACATTGCCGTCGACTTTTCCTTCAATGAACAGCTTGCCGTTTTTTACTGTGACATCGCCCTTTACAGTCTCGCCTTCAGGGACGGTGACCGTGTGATTCTGCACGACAAGGTTCGGCTGTTTGGACACACTGAAATTGTGGTCATTATGCCAGCTGTTGAAAAAACCGCCGCCCATTAAAATCACAAAAACCGCTGCGGCTGCAATCATCGGATGAGTTTTGATCCATCGTTTTACAGAAGCGCGTTTTTTCTCTTTTGGAAGATTCGCCATAACTTTGGCAGTAAAATCAGCAGGGGCCGTGACATGCGATGTGCTTCGGACGAGTGCTACGGATTTCTCCATTTCATGAAAATGCCGTTTGCAATTCCCGCATGACTGCAAATGTTGTTTTAATACGTTTTCATCTTCAGGAAGGATATCTCCATCAAGATGCTTATGCATAAGCTGCACAATCTGTTCAGGACAGCTCATTTCATCACCCCACTTAAAGATCCCTCAATTGTTTTCTAAGAGCCTCTCTGCCTCTGTGTATCCTTGTCTTGACGGTGCCGACAGGGATATTCAGAATCTCCCCGATTTCAATTAAAGAGAGTTCGTCAATATACTTTAATACAATAACCGTTCTGTACTTGTCAGGCAGCTTTAAAATCTTTTTCTGAATTGTGTCCGACAGCTCCAATGACAATACGGCGTCTTCAGGGAGAACCCCGTCCGCGGCGATCTGCGAATACATCGTCAGCCCTTCTGCTCCCGCTACTTCTGCGTCCAGATAGTAATCAGGCTTTTTCTTGCGGATTCGGTCAATGGTCAGGTTGGTCGCAATTCTGTAAAGCCACGTTGAGAACTTTCTGTTGATATCGAAACTGTCGATATTGACATACGCTCTGATAAAAGCTTCCTGCGCAATATCTTCCGCCTCGTGAACATTGCCGAGCATGCGGTAGCAAAGCTGGTAAATCTTATCTTTATAAAGGTCAACGATTTCTGCAAACGCATTTTGATCGCCTTTTTTGACTTGCTTGATTCTTTTTTTAATCAGGTTTTCCATGTTTTATCTTACCTCTGCCCTTCACCGGTCTGTATCTATACGTTGTTTGTTTTAAAAGGTTTCATTTTTTTATTACATTTATTTTACCAAATTTCAGGCAGGGTGTAGATGAAAAATACAGAATATACTGCCTTAACAGCAGCTTAAAAATAGTATATCTGATGAACAATCAGAAATTGAAGCAAAATGCTGATAAAAAAAAGACACCTTTATGCAAAAGGTGTCTGAGACTGGGCTAGCTGGATTCGAACCAACGCATGACGGAGTCAAAGTCCGTTGCCTTACCGCTTGGCTATAGCCCAAAAATGGTGGAGGGGGGCAGATTCGAACTGCCGAACCCTGAGGGAGCGGATTTACAGTCCGCCGCGTTTAGCCACTTCGCTACCCCTCCGTATTTTTTTGTAAAACAGTGCCGGCCAGAGGACTTGAACCCCCAACCTACTGATTACAAGTCAGTTGCTCTACCAATTGAGCTAGGCCGGCAAATATGGTGGAGGATGACGGGCTCGAACCGCCGACCCTCTGCTTGTAAGGCAGATGCTCTCCCAGCTGAGCTAATCCTCCATATGACCCGTACGGGATTCGAACCCGTGTTACCGCCGTGAAAGGGCGGTGTCTTAACCGCTTGACCAACGGGCCGTTGTGTCCGCGTCGAGCTGACAAAAGTTATTATATACAGGTTGTACCCCATTTGTAAAGAGAAAAATTATTTTTTTTATTTTCAAACTTTTTTACTCGTTTTTTAACTGAAAAACTCATCCCTCCTCTCTTATTTCATTTATGATGAAAGTATCAAAATATTGAAGGGAATGGACACAGATGATCTTAGTCAGCTCTTGTCTCGGCGGTATCGAATGCAGGTATAACGGCTCTCACGCCGCTTCGGAAAAAATCCGCAGACTCGTAGAAGAAAAGAAAGCTGTTATGGTCTGCCCCGAACTTTTGGGCGGCTTCACCACTCCCCGCGAACCGGCGGAAATCATCGGCGGTACGGGCGAAGACGTGCTGAACGGAACAGCAAGAATCGTAACGGCATCAGGCGAAGACGTTACGGCTTTATATATGGACGGCGCGGAAAAAACGTTAGCATACGCAAAAGAAATAGGCGCCGCAACGGTCATCCTTAAAGAAAACAGTCCGTCCTGCGGCAGCAGCTTTATCTATGACGGCACTTTCTCAGGAAAAAAAATAATCGGAGACGGCATCACTTCCGCTCTTTTAAAACGGGCAGGCTGCCGTGTTCTATCAGAAGACGAATTGGATCAATTATAAAAAAGGAGAGTAGATATCATGGATGTGGCCCTGTCCTTTTATAAACCGGAGCATGCAGACGGGCTGAACGGGTTTGTGCTGAGTGAAGAAGATAAAAAGTTCACAGCTCTGCCGATAGATGTCCTGCCGCATGCTCTCGTCATCCGGGATCGCTACCCGACAGTCATTTTAAAAGAAGACCGCCCCGTCGGTTTTTTCATTTTACATACCTCAAAAGAAACCATTGCCCCGTATTCGAACAATGTGTCTGCCATTTTGCTGAGTGCGCTGTCCTTACATGCGCCGCATCAGGGAAAAGGTTATGCCAAACAAGCGATGCTGCAGCTCCCCGCTTTTGTCGCAAATTACTTTCCTTGGTGTGATGAAATCGTGCTTGCTGTAAACCATCGCAATCATCGTGCAAAGAACCTGTACCGGTCTTCCGGTTTTATTGATAAAGGCCGTCGCACGATCGGCCCCATCGGCGAACAGCACATTCTGCATCATTTTTTGTGAAAGCGCTTGATTACTTATCTCATTCCTGCCGATTTTTCTTGAAACATATATTCAGAAGCCCATATACTTCAAGTATTAACGACTTGGGAGGGTACAATCATGACAGACCGGCTTAACATTCACAGATTGACCACAGAAACCAGAAATCCGCAGACCGCTTCAATCCATCAAGCAGACACGATGGAAATTCTCCGCATCATTAACCAAGAGGATTTCAAAGTGGCTGAAGCCGTTCAGCAGGTGCTGCCCGATATTCAGATTGCCGTTCAATTCGCCCATCAGTCCTTACGGCGAAACGGCAGGCTGATTTATGCGGGAGCGGGCACAAGCGGCAGACTCGGTGTACTGGATGCGGTTGAATGCCCGCCTACATACAGCGTAAGTCCCGACTCCGTCATCGGTCTGATGGCCGGAGGAGCAGACGCCTTTTTGCAAGCGGCTGAAGGTATAGAAGACAGCGAGGAAACCGGCGCTCTCGATCTCAAAACAATCGGGCTTACCGCAGAAGACACCGTGATCGCCATCGCGGCAAGCGGGCGCACGCCGTATGCGGCCGGTGCGCTGAAATACGCAAAAACAATCGGCGCCAAAACCGTCGCACTCACATGCAATAAGGACTCATTGATCAGCACTTATGCCGATCACAGCATTGAAGTCGTCGTCGGCCCCGAAGTGATTACAGGGTCAACACGAATGAAAGCGGCGACGGCACATAAAATGATTCTGAACATGATTTCCACGGCCGTGATGATCAAAAGCGGCAAAGTGTACGAAAATTTAATGGTGGACGTTCATGTCAGCAACGAAAAATTGAAAGAACGCGCAATCGGCATTATCCAAAGCATCACGGGCGTTCCGTACGACAAGGCAAAAGAAACGCTTGAGGCCGCAGGCAGCCATGTCAAAACGGCAATCGTCATGCTGAAGACGAATTCGGACGAAACACACGCGAAGGCACTGCTCAAAGAATCAGACGGCTTCATTGATAAAGCCATTGAACAGCACCTTTCAAAAGAAAAAGAACGCTGATCGTTCTTTGGTGAAACATAATGTGCTTTTACGAGCCCGCGCCGTTTTCATGATCGGCGCAGGCGCTTTTAGGACGCGTTTCAGGCACAGCTCCCCGGGAAAAATCGTACGGAAAAAGGAGGATCTCCATGAGCAAAGAGGCATTTTATCAGTCACTGGCCAAAGATATCCTGGACAATTGCGGCGGTTCATCGAATATTTCAGGCTTTACCCACTGTATGACACGCCTGAGGATTACGCCTTTAGATCAGGACAAAACGGATATTGAAGCGCTGAAACAGCTTGACGGGGTCATAGGCGTCGTCGAAGCCGAAACACTGCAGATCATCCTTGGCACGGGTGTCGTCAATCATGTCGCCGACGCTTTCGCAAAACTTATGTCATCCGGAAAAAACATTGATTTAAAAGAAGCCGCCTCACGAAAAAAAGCCGATCTCAACAGAAAAAACACCAC
The DNA here is from genome assembly GCF_053613335.1 of Bacillus sp. LR--39. Classification (NCBI taxonomy): domain Bacteria; kingdom Bacillati; phylum Bacillota; class Bacilli; order Caryophanales; family Bacillaceae; genus Bacillus; species Bacillus sp. LR--39. Next base: position 396,337 of record NZ_JBSIOT010000003.1, read on the forward strand.
ACCCATCAAACTGTTTCTGAGAAAAATATCAAGCATCTTCATTCCCCTTATTCCCGCACTCATTGCATCAGGTTTAATTACCGGTATTACGAAAGTCGTCATTCAGGCCGGCTGGCTCCCGAAAGAATCCCAAATCGCACTTATTTTAACGGTTATCGGTTCAGGCTTATTCGCATACCTCGGCGTCCTTGTCGGCATCAATGCGGCGAAGGAATTCGGCGGGACTCCCGCGATGGGCGGCCTTGCGGGTATATTGATCCTTAACCCTGAAATCGCCAATATCAGTTTGTTCGGAGAGAATCTGCTCCCTGGCAGGGGAGGATTAATCGGCGTTCTTTTCGCTGCGGTTTTTATCGCTTATACCGAACGGTTTATCAGAAAGTACGTCCATCAATCCATCGACATTATCGTCACGCCTACATTGTCTTTACTTATCACCGGGCTGGTAACATATGTCGTTTTTATCCCTGCAGGCGGTTTTATTTCTGATCTGATTACATCTGGTTTATTGTCGCTGCTGAATGTCGGGGGAGTGCTCTCAGGGTTTGTGCTGGGAGCCGCCTTCCTGCCGCTTGTCGTCACCGGCCTGCATCAGGGCTTGACTCCCGTACATTTGGAATTAATCCGATCAATCGGAGATGACCCGCTTCTTCCGATTCTCGCGATGGGAGGCGCGGGTCAAGTAGGGGCGGCCTTCGCCATTTTTATGAAAACCAAAAAAGCCTCATTGAAAAGAGCGATCGGCGGCGGACTTCCATCCGGTCTGCTCGGAATCGGAGAGCCGCTCATCTTCGGCGTCACGCTCCCGCTCGGCCGGCCGTTTTTGACGGCGTGTTTAGGGGCGGGAATCGGCGGCGCCTTTCAAGCCCATTTTCAGGTGGCTACTTTTTCAATCGGTGTCTCCGGCCTTCCGCTCTCGTTTCTCGTACAGCCGGCTCAAATCGTTTTGTATATCATCGGTCTCTTCATCTCTTACGGGGCGGGCTTTGTCTTCACTTATGCGTTCGGATTTAAGGATGATATGGCTGCTGAATTTGAATAAACCGGGAGGGATCAGAATATGAAAACACTGACAGCCGCCATACTCACAATGGTCATCAGCCTCTCCTTCCTGCCGCAGCACAAAGCCGAAGCCCAATCCAAATTATACGACACAGCAAAGCTCAGAAAGGTTGATCAAATGATTGAAAAAGACATCGCAGCAGGATTCCCCGGAGCCGTCCTCGTCGTCGTAAAGGACGGACGGGTGATCAAAAAGAAAGCATACGGCTACAGCAAAAAATATGACGGGACTACCCTTTTATCCCGTCCGAAAAAAATGAAAACATCAACCATGTTTGATTTAGCTTCCAATACAAAAATGTACGCGGCCAATTTTGCACTACAGCGACTCGTCAGCCAGGGAAAGCTTGATGTGTATCAAAAAGTCTCGGCTTACCTTCCTGATTTCAAAGACGGAAAAAGCGATCCGATTCAAGAAAAAGACCGCATTCGCGTCATCGATGTGCTCCAGCATCAATCCGGTCTGCCGGCAAGCTTTTATTTCTATCAGCCGGACACCGCAGGCCCTTTGTATTCACAAGAACGTGAGAAAACGATCCGTTTTCTCACCCAAATCCCGCTTGAATACAAACCGGGAACAAAACACGTATACAGCGATATCGGTTACATGCTTCTCGGCTGCATCATTGAAAGCATAACCGGAAAAACCCTTGATGCCTATGCGGAACAAGAACTGTACAAACCGCTGAAACTGACGCACACACTGTTCAATCCGCTGCAAAAAGGCTTTAAAGAAAAAGCATTCGCAGCTACTGAACGTTTAGGCAACACACGTGACGGAGTCATCCATTTCCCTCACATCAGGACGTATACGCTGCAGGGGGAAGTTCACGATGAAAAAGCATTTTACTCCATGGGAGGGGTGTCCGGTCACGCCGGGCTGTTTTCCAGAGCTGATGACATAGCCGTCCTTCTTCAAGTCATGCTGAACGGAGGCAGTTATAAACACGTTTCTCTCTTCAATAAAAGAACGGCCGATTTGTTCACAACGGCGGCATCCTCTGATCCGACTTTCGCTCTCGGCTGGCGGAAAAACGGCAGCCCGGATATGGAGTGGATGTTCGGCCCTTATGCAAGCAGGCAGGCATATGGCCATACAGGATGGACCGGCACCATCACGATTATTGATCCCGCTTATAAGCTGGGGATCGCACTTTTGACCAATAAAAAGCATTCCCCCGTCGTCAGTCCCGGTGAAAACCCGAATGTTTTTGAAGGGGATCTTTTCCCCACCGGAAGCTACGGCAGCGTCATAAAAACGATTTATGAAGCCATTGAATGACAACCCATGTCTTTGGTCCAAACTATGACGGCAGGAGGGCACCATCATGAAACTTGTCATCTCAGCTGTATTACTGTTGTTCATTGTTTTCGGCACGCATCATGCATCGACAAAACCGGACATTCCGTCACAGGCGGAACAAGCGGTATCCCGTATGACATTAGATGAAAAATTAGGGCAGATGCTCATGCCTGATTTTCGAAATTGGCAAAAAAAGGGGCAGTCATCACCTGAGGCTCTTACCCAAATGAATGACGAAGTCGCAGGGCTTATTCAAAAGTACCGGTTCGGCGGCGTTATCTTATTTGCAGAAAATGTAAAAAACACTGAGCAAACGGTTCGCCTGACAAATGCCTTTCAAAAGGCGAGCCCTGACATTCCGCTATTATTAAGCATTGATCAGGAGGGCGGCATCGTAACCAGACTTGGTGAGGGCACTCATTTCCCAGGCAATATGGCGCTCGGAGCCGCGAGAAAAACAGCCTACGCGTCCCAGACCGGCGCCATTATCGGCAAAGAACTGAAAGCACTGGGCATTAATACGAATTTCGCTCCCGTTCTCGATATCAATAATAATCCCGGAAACCCTGTCATCGGCGTCAGGTCGTTCAGTTCAGACCGTGATCTGACAGCTTCACTCGGCCTTGCCTCAATGAAGGCTCAGCAAAAGCAGGATGTCGCTGCCGCCGTCAAACATTTCCCGGGACACGGTGACACGGATGTCGACAGCCACTACGGCCTTCCGCTTGTCACCCACAATCAAGAAAGACTGCGTCAGATTGAACTTTATCCGTTCCGGAAGGCCATTCAGGCCGGAGCTGATATGATCATGACAGCCCATGTGCAATTTCCCGCTTTTGACGATACAACCTATAAAAGCAAGCTGGACGGTTCAGACATTCTCGTACCCGCCACACTCTCGAAAAAAGTGATGACTCACCTTCTCCGTGAGGAAATGAGATTTAACGGCGTCATCGTTACGGATGCATTAAATATGAAAGCCATTGCCGATCATTTCGGCCAGGAAGAGGCGGTCGTCATGGCAATAAAAGCAGGAGTCGATATTGCCCTTATGCCGGCCCAAGTGACATCGCTGCAAACGGAAAACCGCTTTGCCCGGGTTCATTCCGCTTTAAAAAAGGCGGTACAAAAAGGGGAAATTCCGCTGCAGCAAATTAACAAATCAGCGGAACGCATCATTTCCCTGAAAATAAAACGAGGGATATATCCCGCACCGAAAGAGACAAATCTGAAAAAGAAGATTGCAAAAGCAAAGAAAACCGTCGGCAGCAAAAATCACCTGAAAGCTGAAAAACAAATCGCGGAAAGATCCGTCACCGTCATACAAAACAAAAACCGCACGCTCCCATTCAAACCGAAAAAGAACAGCTGCGTTCTCATTGCCGCTCCTTATGAAGATCAAACAGCGTCAATGGAACAAACCATTCGGCAGCTCATCAAGAAGAAAAAAATCCGGCCGGTAACCATCAGTAAAATGAACTTCGCCGAGCGCACATTTCATGATGAGCACAAAAAGCTGGTATCCGACGCGGATTACGTGATTACAGGCTCATATGTCGTGAAAAATGATCCTGTCGTAAACGACGGTGTCATTGACGATTCCGTCACAGATCCCGGCAAGTGGACGACTGCATTTCCGCGGGCCGTCATGAAAGCCGCACAATCGAACAAAAAACCCTTTGTGCTGATGAGCCTGCGTAATCCTTACGACGCCGCGAACTTTGAAGAAGCTGAAGCCCTTATCGCAGTCTACGGCTTTAAAGGATATACAGACGGACAATTTCTCCAGCCAAACATTCCGGCAGGCGTTGAAGCGATATTCGGACAGACAAAACCGCAAGGCAGGCTGCCCGCTGACATTCCTTCCGTCACTCATCCGGGAACGACACTCTATCCTTATGGTTTCGGTATCAATCTGAAGACCGGAAAACCGCTTTAAACAGGAGGACAGATCATGAAAACACAAACGGCTGCGCTTCTTGCCGGATTAGTCGTCATCAGTGCTATGACGGCAGTCTCGGCGGCTTCTGACAGAAACCTTCATACCGCCAAGAAACCAAGCATCCAAACAGGCATCGACCGCCTGCTGAAAGATTATAAACAGGAACTGAAGGGAAAAAGGGTCGGGCTGATCACCAACCCGACCGGTGTGAACAATTCATTGAAAAGCAGCGTTGACGTGCTGTATGAGGCACCAGACATCCATTTAACGGCATTATTCGGACCGGAGCACGGTGTCCGCGGCGATGCCCAGGCCGGAGACAAAGTCACATCCTATATAGACGAAAAAACAGGGCTTCCCGTCTACAGCCTGTACGGGGAAACGAGGAAACCGACGCCTGACATGCTGAAAGATACAGATGTGCTGATTTTCGATATTCAGGATGTCGGAACACGATACTACACCTACATTTATACAATGGCCTATGCCATGGAAGCGGCCAAAGAAAAAGGCATTCCTTTTTATGTCTTAGACCGGCCGAATCCGCAAGGCGGACGAAATCCGGACGGCCCGGTTCTTGAACCGGATTACGCTTCATTTGTCGGACTGTATCCGATCCCGCTGAAGCACGGCATGACGATCGGTGAGCTTGCTCTTTTATTCAATAAAGAGTTTCATATTGGCGCCGACCTCACCGTCGTAAAAATGAAGCGCTGGAAGCGGACGATGACGATTGAAGATACCGGTCTGCCGTTCGTCCTCCCTTCGCCTAATATCCCGACCCCGGACAGCATATTCGCATATTCGGCGACAGGACTAATCGAAGGCACAAACGTATCCGAAGGAAGGGGCACGACAAAGCCGTTTGAACTTATCGGCGCGCCTTATATGAAAAGCACCAAGCTCGAAGAACGCCTGAACAGTCTCAAGCTTCCGGGCGTCGCCTTCAGAGCCGCATCATTTATCCCCAGCTTCTCCAAGCACCAGGGCAAGCTGTGCCACGGCGTTCAAGTCTACGTAACAAACAGAAACACATTTGAAGCGGCAAAAACAGGGCTTTCCATTCTGAAAACCATGCATGACTTATATCCAAATGACTTTTCCTTCTTGCCGACAGGCTCTTTTGACAAGCTGATCGGTAACGGCTGGGTACGCAAAAAAATAGAAAAAGGCGCTTCCATTGAAGACATCACCAGCACATATCAACGCCGGCTGAACCAATTCAAAACTCTAAGAAAACAATACCTCATATACTGACAACATTCGTGTTACACGTGTAACATTTTGACGCATTTCACATTTCCGCTTTTTATAGGAAAACATTCATTTATTTGGTACAATTTAAATGATAACAGTTATCATTTAAATGAATGTTTCCTAAAAGGTGGTTTCTCATGAAAAACACATTATTCTTTCAGCCCATTGATATCATCTCCGTAAAAAAAACAGCCGACCTTCTGTCAGAGCATCAGCTCACTGATTCCCCCGTATTGATCTTTCATGTGAAAGGCGAGGGACAAATTGATATCGGAACAGACAGCTTTCCGCTGCAGAAGGAAACGCTCTACATCTGTCCTTGTGATGAGACATTCAATATTGCCCCTATATCGTCAGGCGGCATCCATTTGTATATCGTCAGACTCCGTGTTTTCTCCTATTCATCAGATGATGAAGCGATGCTTCCGGATAATGGGGAAGACATCTTCCACGGACTTCAGCAAATGAATTTACAAACGGTGGATCATTTGACAAGCCGGCTTCAGTCACTTTCTGAAAACGTGCGATCGGCGGATGCATTGCAGAAAATGAAATATACAGCCGACTTTCAGCAGCTGATGTACGACCTTTATGCCGCAAAAGTATGCCATCAAAATAATACGAAAGCGGCGATCGAACAGACAAAACAATTCATACATGCTCAGTCCGACACAAAAATCACGCTCACCCAGCTCGCTCATATGGCGGGAATCAGTCCCAAGCATTATAGTGAAACCTTTAAAAAACTATACGGGCAGAGCGTAACTGAATATATCACAGACATCCGCATAACCAATGCGAAAAAACTGATGGCCAAGGCAAACTGCAAACTGCGGGAAATCGCTCATCAAATCGGCTACCAGGACGAATTTTATTTCAGCCGCATCTTTAAAAAACATACCGGCAGCTCACCTACAAGCTATATGAAAAAAAGGCGCACAAAAATGGCCGCTTACGGAAAAGAAACGATGGGGCATCTGATTCCTCTGCATCACGTGCCTTACGCTGCAGCGCTGCACCCGAAATGGACGGCCTATTATTACAAACAATTCTCTTCTGATATTCCGGTTCACCTGAGTGCTTACCGCTATAATGCAAATTGGGAAGAGAACTTGCACACGCTTTCCCAAGCTGCCCCGGACATCATTTTCAGTCTTGATTCTGTCAGTGAAGAAGAAAAACAGCGCCTGAATGACATCACTGAAGTTTTTTACCTTCCGGCTCAAGAGAATTGGAGAGACCAGTTTCTTCGCACAGCCGCATATTTGAATGAAGAGCAGGAAGCGCGGCACTGGCTTAAAGCTTATCAAAGTCTCGCCCATTCAGCGAAAGATGCTCTTAAACACGTGCGGCATCAGCGGTTCTTATTTATCCGTGTATATAAAGAAAATATGTACATCGCCCATAACAACAGTATTGAGGATGTCTTCTTCGGTGATTTAGGCTTTGCCTCCGCAAAACCGGAAACTTTTGCTCCTGACGAAAAGATTTCCTTGGAAATGCTGGCGGATTGCCAGGCTGACTGCATCATGCTTTTCACTTGTAAAGAACCGGAAACGCTTCGTTATTTTCAGCGGATTCAGCAGACCGGGACATGGCAGAACCTTAGAGCCGTCAGCAATAAACGCGTGTTTCCCATATCATCTGACCCGTGGATTGAATATTCTCCAAGCGGACATCAGCGGATGATCGAGCAAAGCATTTCCATTTTATCCGAAGATCGTCCATGGTAATACCGGAAATTATCCATGGTCTTATCCCTGTTCCTTCTCTATAATTCCAATTGATAATAGTTATCAATTGAACAGGAGGAACAATAGATGAAGAAATTGGCATTCGCTTTCATGATTTTGCTTTTGGCTTTCACGGCCGCGGCTTGCGGAAGCTCAGAAACATCCGATACAGCAAGTAAAGGAAAGGACGCTTCTTCAGATAAAAAGAAAATCGAATATCTCGGAAAAACATATGAAGTCAAAGCGCCGACTGACAAAATCGCCATTACAGGCAGCGTAGAATCAATGGAAGACGCCAAATTGCTTGACGTTCATCCGGCAGGAGCAATTTCTTTCTCCGGCAAATTCCCGGAACTGTTTAAAGATATTACAGATAAATCCGTATCAACGGGAGAAAAAATGCAGCCGAATATGGAAAAAATTCTTGAGCTGCAGCCAGACGTCATTCTGGCATCAACCAAATTCCCGGAAAAAACGTTGAAAAAATTGAGCGGCACCGCTGAAACGATCCCTGTCTCTCATATCTCATCAAACTGGAAAGAAAACATGATGCTGCTCGCCCAGCTTACAGATAAAGAGAAAAAAGCGAAAAAAATCATCGCAGATTACGAACAGGATCTGAAAAAGACAAAAACAAAGATCAACAGCAAAGCGAAACAGTCAAACGCGCTGGTCATCAGAATCAGACAAGGCAATATTTATATTTATCCTGAACAAGTATATTTCAACTCCACGCTTTACGGTGATTTAGGCCTGAAGGCGCCGGACGAAGTCAAAGCGGCGAAAGCGCAGGAACTGATTTCTCTTGAAAAATTAAGCGAAATGAACCCTGACCACATCTTTGTACAATTCTCTGATGACGAAAACGCAGATAAGCCGGACGCTTTGAAAGACTTAGAGAAAAATCCGATCTGGAAGAGCCTGAAGGCAGTCAAAAAAGACCATGTATACGTCAATACGATTGATCCATTAGCCCAAGGCGGAACCGCATGGAGTAAAATCCGCTTCTTACAGGTTGCGGCTGACAAATTGACTCAAGACTAATAAAGAGTAGGTTTTTCACATGTATGCAAAACGGCGGACACACATTATTATCATTGCTTCACCGATTGCCATTGTTCTGTCACTGCTGCTTTCCGTTTTATACGGCGCAAAGCAGCTTGACTTCCATACCGTGTTCTCCGCATTGCTGCACTTTAATCCGGAGAATACCGACCATCAGATCATATGGCATTCAAGAATCCCGAGGGCTGCCGGCGCTATGTTTATCGGCGCCGCCCTTGCTGTTTCCGGAGCGCTCATGCAGGGAATCACACGGAACTATCTGGCCTCGCCTTCGATCATGGGTGTGTCGGACGGCTCCGCTTTTATCATCACCCTTTGCATGGTATTGCTCCCTCAATCGACATCCATTGAAATGATCATATACTCGTTTATCGGTTCCGCATTCGGCGCCGCTCTTGTTTTCGGGCTGGCCTCCATTCTTCCCGGCGGTTTTACCCCGGTGCAGCTTGCCATTATCGGAACGGTGACCAGTATGCTTCTCAGCAGTCTGTCGGCTGCGCTTTCGATTTATTTTCAAATTTCGCAGGATCTCAGTTTTTGGTACAGTGCGAGACTGCATCAAATGAACCCTGATTTTTTGAAACTGGCCGTCCCGTTTTTTGCAATCGGAATCATCACGGCCATGATTCTCAGCAAAAAGGTCACTGCCGTATCATTAGGAGACGACATTTCAAAAAGTCTGGGACAGCAGAAAAGAACCATCAAACTCATGGCGATGGCGGCCGTTGTCATATTGACAGGAAGCTCGGTGGCACTCGCCGGAAAAATTGCCTTTGTCGGTTTGGTCGTTCCGCACATCACACGTTTTCTCGTCGGATCGGACTACAGCAGGCTGATCCCATGCGCGTGCATCATCGGCGGCGTCTTCCTGACCCTTTGCGATCTTGCCAGCCGATTCATCAATTATCCGTTTGAGACGCCTATTGAAGTTGTCACTTCTATCATCGGTGTTCCTTTCTTTCTTTATTTGATTAAAAGAAAAGGAGGGGATCAGCGTGGTGCGTAAAATGGCCGGAATTTATATCATTCTGATTGCTCTCATATTGCTCGTAAGCTATTTCAGCATGACAAGCGGTTCTTTTTCCGCAAAGCCGGGTGAACTGCTCAGTACGCTTTTCCGCATCCATCCGAATCCGCAATATGACATTTTGCTGTTTCAGCTGAGGCTGCCGCGCATTGTCATGGCTGCTGCCATCGGACTCGGGTTGGGGATAGCCGGAGCCGTTATTCAGGCCATTACCAAAAACGGTCTTGCCGATCCCGGTATTTTGGGCATTAATGCAGGAGCCGGAGCCGGAATCGTCACGTTTATGCTTCTGTTTCAGGGACAATCTGAAGCGACGGCACTTGCCTCTGCGATGGGTATGCCTGTCTTCGGCCTCATCGGAGGATTGATGGCGGCCGTGCTGATCTATATTTTCGCCTGGCACCGGGGGCATCTTGAATCGGGCAGAATTATTCTCGTCGGGATCGCCATGAATTCCGGATTCAGCGCGCTGTCTTTATTTCTTTCATTAAAAATGGACCCGCAGGATTATGAGATGGCGATGGTTTGGAAAAACGGCAGCATCTGGTCGGCAAACTGGATGACCATTACGGCGATCCTTCCGTGGCTGATCTTGTTCATTCCTCTTCTTATGGCGAAAACGTCATTGCTGGATACCATTCGTTTCGATGAGGACACGGTGAAAAGCCTCGGTGTTTCAACCAATAAAGAAAAAACAATTTTACTCATTGCCTGCATCGCTTTGATCAGCGCATGTGTAACCGCAGCGGGCAGCATGGCATTTGTCGGACTGATCGCGCCCCATATTTCCCGCAGGCTCGCCGGGATTGAGCACAGATACTCATTACCGGTCAGCGGATTGGTCGGTATGCTCCTCGTCATATCCGCCGACTTTGCGGGCAAATTGTTCTTTCAGCCTTCAGAAGTGCCGGCGGGAATTATTCTTGCGATTCTCGGCGTTCCTTATTTCTTTTTTCTTCTGTTTAAGCAAAAGAAGGGGCTGGATGCATGAGAGGCATCCTTACAGAACACCGGATAAACGGAAAGGAATGCACTGTGTATCTTCCTCCCTCCTGTTCGGTTCAAACAGGGGCTTTACCCTGTGTATACGTACTGGACGGGGGTTCTTTGTTTTTAGAACAGATGGATAAGCTTGAATCCCAATTTGCGAACGGAACACTTCCCGAATTGATTTTCATCGGCATCAAACCGGCTGACAGGCTCGATGAGTACACGCCGTGGCCCGCGCCTTCCCTGAGCACTGCGTTTCATGATTTCGGCGGCAAAGGGAGGCTCTTTCTCGAGGAGCTGACAAATGTCATCATCCCCACTGTTGAAGATATGCATCACATTTCTGCACATCCGGAAACGAGAGGCCTGATCGGCGCGTCATTAGGCGGACTGTTTTCGGTGTACGCGATGTTACAGAAGCCTGAAATATTCGGCAGAATCGGCTGTATTTCCGGTTCCTTCTGGTATGAAAAATCAGCAGAGTATGTCCGCTCCGCATCTTTGCGTCCGGCACGGCAGCGTATCTATATGTCTGTCGGCAGCCGCGAAGCTGAGCATAAAAACAACATCCAAAACACCATGATCCGACAAAATAAAGACGTGCATGAAAGCCTGAGGCAAAAAGGCTTTTCTCAATCTCAGCTCTCTTTCACTGTTGAAAAAGGCACCGTGCACCATCAAGAAGCATTCAAACGACAATTCAATGCAGCACTAAGCTGGCTGTACGGAAAAAACCGCTCACGTAGCTGAGCGGTTTTTTTCATACTTCATCACGACCGGCTTAAGTTCAAAGCGTTTCAGTAAATAGCCGAACAAAGCGGCAAGAATTTGCTGAAAGAGCATCCCGATGACGACCGGAACCGCCACTTGAGACGGAAAGAAAGACACGGCGAGAACGGCTCCGGCGCTGATATTGCGCATGCCCCCCGTATAAATCAGAGACACGATTTCATCCTGGCTCCGCTTCATCAGTCTTCCGATCAGCCATGCCACGGCATAACCCGTCATGGCAATAAAAAATACCATGCCTGCGATGCCCGCAAATTTGATATCCACGTGCGTGACATACGGCGCGATTTCCGAACTGTTAATGGCAATGACAATCATCAGACAGATTTTTGAAAAAGGAGACAGCGACCGGCTTATCGCCTGAGTCCTTACCGGCGGGGAAAACTGGTTGACTATCATCCCTGCGATGGATGGAATCACCACCATCTCCGCCAGCCCTTTCATCATTCCCCACACATCCATCTGAACATTCGCCCCGGCCAGGACAGACAGGCTTAACGGTACGATAAAAGGAGAAAGGACGGTATCAACCAGGATAATAGACAGCGTCAATCCGACATTTCCCTTATACATCGCAGCCCAAATCAAACTCGTAATTCCGGTTGGAATCACCACACCCATAATCAGCCCCGTCACAGTTAAAGGGTCACCGCTGAAAATCAGATGGCCGCTTCCCCATGCAAAAACAGGCATGAAAATATGCAGAACAAACAATGCCATGATCATCGGGAGCGGCTTCTCGATACTGCGCTTCAGCGATTGAAAATTGGCACTCAGACTGCCCGTAAATGTAATAAATGCAAATATCCACGGCACAGCGCCGGCCATCCAGCTGATATGCTGAGATAACAGCACACCCGCCGCCACACTTGACGGAGTCAAAAGCGGCATGATTCTCCCCAACACTTGGTTCAACTTCTGAAGCCACATCATATGCAAGTCTCCTATATACGGTTTTCAAGTCTCATTCATTATAACAATGCACCCCGGCAAATTTAACCGAAAAAAAGCCCGGATATATTCATCCGGACTTCACAAATTCTATGCCATTTGTTTCATTAAATCTCGGCTTTTCTGATTTAATCCCTTTAATTCAGCCTCAATTCCGTATTCTTTACATTTGGCGACAATTTTCTCAAGAGCCGCCGCTCCCGAATCATCCCACACGTGGGCATCGGTCAAATCAATGACAATCCGCTTCACGCCTTCATCATAAACGATGGCATTCATCAGTTCAGACACGGAAGCAAAAAAGATCTGTCCCGTTACCTTATATGTTCTGACATCTTTCTGTTCGGAATGTGACACAATCTTCAGCTTAGAAATTTTCGCCGTAAAAAAGATCGCGCTTAGCAGCACACCCGCGAAGACACCCTTTGATAAGTCATTTGTCAGGACGACCGTCACGACGGTAATAACCATAACGATCGAATCAGTAAGGGGCGCTTTCCGCAAACCTTTAATCGATGACCAGTCGAACGTGCCGATGGACACCATAACCATCACGGCCACCAGCGCAGCCATCGGAATTTTCACGACGATACCGCTTAATACGGCAATTAAAAACATTAAAAACGCGCCGGCCGTAAATGCCGATAACCGGCCGCGTCCGCCGGCTTTCGTATTGATGACAGACTGACCGATCATGGCGCATCCGGCCATGCCTCCGAAAAATCCGTTCACAATATTGGCGATGCCTTGTCCGCGGCTTTCTTTGTTCTTATCACTATCCGTATCGGTCATTTCATCAATGATCTGGGCCGTCAGCAATGACTCGAGCAATCCGACGAATGCAAGGGCCAGAGAATACGGGAAAATAATCCGCAATGTCTCAAACGTCCACGGAACATCCGGTATCAAGAAATGCGGAAGTGAACTTGTAATCCCGCCCATATCACCGACCGTGCGGACATCCGCATGGCAGACCACCGCTATGATCGTCATGACAATAATCGCCACCAGCGGAGACGGCACAGCCGTCGTAACCTTCGGCAATAGATATATGATAGCCAGTGATCCGGCAAGCACGGCGTACATGACCCATGAAGCTCCTTTGAACTGCGGCAGCTGCGCAGAAAAAATCAAGATCGCCAAAGCATTCACAAATCCGATCATGACCGAACGCGGAATAAATTTCATCAATTTCGCTATCTTACTGACACCAAGAATAAATTGAATAATACCTGTCAAAATGGTTGCCGCAAACAAATACTGCAGCCCGTAATCAGCCACCAATGTCACCATGACAACCGCCATTGAACCCGTAGCGGCTGAAATCATTCCCGGTCTGCCGCCGAAGATAGAAATAATAATCGCGATACAAAATGATGCATAAAGGCCGACCATCGGATCGACACCTGCAATAATTGAAAATCCGATCGCCTCAGGGATCAGAGCGAGAGCAACCAGAATACCGGCCAGAATGTCTTTACGGACATTTCCGAACCATTGCTGCTGTAATGTATAATCTTTCAAATGATAACGACTCCTTTTCACTATAAAAATCCGCACCCTATCAGTTGGAAACATTGATTTTCATCTGTGGAATATGAGGCAAGCTTACGGGGAAAAAGAGGACACGCTCAGAGTATAATGTCGTTGAGGAAAGGAATTGTTAACAAAGAGTATCATATTAAACTTTAAAGAAATGTGCAAGACCGTATAAATAAGAAAAGAAAACGACTCTCACTGGAGCCGTTTCCGCTTTTATAAAAGTTCCGGATCAGACACAAGAATTGTTTTTATTGCGCTGATATCCTTTCTTTCTTTTGTCACCGGGTCGATGCCCATGAGATGATCAATGGCTTCTTCATAATTCTTCAGTTCCGTCTTTTCCGTAATAAGATCATAGAGCTGCGGAAGGTCGGACGCGCATGCTAACGCGGCTTCCATGATCTGGCGGGCTTCACCTGTGCCCACAATCGTCACGCCGTTTGACAGCAGCTGGTATGGCCTGACCGTCATCTCATACGTATCATCAAAGCCCATCGGCACCATTCTGCCTCCCTTTTCAATGAAAGGATAAGCCCAATCAAGCTGGTTGCCGATGGCGTCAAAAATCACATCAAATTTTCTTCCTTGATTAATCCGTTTCACTTCATCCACGGTTAATGCTTCAGGGTGGTAGACATAATCCGATATCCGGCTCGCCGCCTCGCTTCGGAAACTGCCTATTTCAGTCGCAACCGTCAATCGCGCCAGTTTTTTCACCATCATTTGCACAAGCAGTCCGATCGTTCCGGAGCCCAAAACCAAGACCGAGTCCTGCGGCTGAATCGAAGCCTTGTCCACAACATTCAGCACACAGGAGAGAGGCTCAACCAATGTGGCCCGCTCCCATTCCATTGAATCCGGAATTCTGTACATGAACCTGTCTTCCCCCACGTAATATTCCGCAAACGTTCCGTGCGCTCCGATTCCGAGCTGCCAATCCTCGAAGGTTTCGCAATAACACGTCAGCCCTCTCCGGCAATAATGACATTTCCCACAAAACTGCGTAGGATCTATCACGACGCGGTCTCCGACTTTTACATTTGTCACGTCCGGTCCGATTTCCACGACCGCTCCCACCGATTCATGCCCCATAATCATATGATGGGTTGCATTCATTTTTCCTTTCAGCACATTTAAGTCCGTTCCGCAGATACCAGTGCCGAAAATTTTCACTTTCACATCATTGGATTTCCGAATTTGAGGCTCGTCCACCTCTTGATATTCAAGCTTATCATTAGGAGTCCAGACCAACGCCTTCATATTTCTCTTCCTTTCTGCCCCAGCGGATTTGGTCTAACAATGTTTGATGAAGCTCTTTCGTTGATGCCGCAATACATGATTGCTGATTCTGATAACTTAAATCTGTCAGAAGTGTTTCGTCCAAAGACCGGCCGTATGCATCCGTAATGATCACTCCCGCCTTCTTCGCCAAAAAAACGCTTGCGGCAATATCATAAGGAAACAAATGCAGCACCTGCCCGTTCCCGACCTGCTGAAAATCTGAAAGCAGCTTCGGATCATCTTTCAGCAGACGATTGCCGATATCCACATACCCATCCATCTGCCCCGTAATAATTCGTGAAATCGAATAAGAAGCGCTGTTGAAAACAAAAACCCCGCCATTATTGGCCGACTGGTCAATCAGATGGCCGTATGCGTCCGTCATCAGCTGCGCCGGATGCCCGTTAAATTCAAGGCTCCAAAACATATTTTTAATATCCCGCACTCCGCTCAAATTCGGCAATTCTCCATGATACCCTTCAAAATGAATGGCATCGCTGTATATATCACCGTACATAAAAGCGCCTGATTTCAATTCAAGTAAAAAAGCAAATTCGATATCCTTAATCTTTGCGTTTGGCTTATACGAAGCAAGCGCAATCGAAATACACGACATTTCAAGTCCCGCGGCGGCCGGGCGCGTTCCGTCTATCGGATCTACAATTAAAATATATTGCGGATCTTCTCCAATCAGCTTCAGGCCGCCATCCTCCGTGTAAAAAGCAACCGGATGGCCCTTTTCTTGAATATAATCCAGCACCGCCTCCTCAGCAGCGGCGTCTATGTTAAATTGGGCGTCGCCTCCCGGGGAATAGCCGTTTACGAGCCGGTTTTTCAGTGTGCCTTTTTGATTTTTCACCTTTTGATAAACAAATTGTCCAAGCCCAATGATATAGTCTCTCACTTGATTTCCTCCAATAGCTTACGAAGTCTGTAGCAGAGCACTTCGGCTTCACTAAGTGTTATGGTTAAAGGCGGACGGATCTTAAATACATTTCCGAATCCGTAACGGGATGTCCGGAGAATCAGCCCGTAATCCATTGCCCGTTTAGCAATATAATTGGTCAGCTCCACATCCGGTTCATTGTTCTCTTTAACAATCTCCACACCGATCATAAGACCGACGCCTCTTACCTCAGAAATAAAAGCGAAATCCTCTTTCATCGTTTCTAAGCGATCCATAATATAATGACCGACCGTCGTTACATTTTCCAAAAATCCCGGGCGCTGCATGATATCTATGGTTTTACACGCGGCAGCGGCGGCCATCACATTTGAGCCGTACGTGAAGGAGTGCGTATACCCCGGAAGCCCGGTATACTTGTCCTCCGTCAGAGTGGCGGCGACTTGGAAGCCTGTGCCCCCGAGCCCTTTTGCTACCGTCATCATATTAGGTTTCACATCGAAGTGGTCCGCGGCAAACATTTTGCCCGTCCGTCCGAATCCGGTCTGAATTTCATCAAAAATCAGAGCGATATCATGTTCATCACAAAGCTTTCTCAAATGTTTAAAATACTCTTTAGGCGGAACGACATTTCCACCGTTTCCGGATATCGGTTCAATAATCATGGCGGCAATTTTTCCATTGCTCGCATACTCAATAAAATCATTAATTCTTTCTACGCACAGCATACCGCATAAATCAGGTTTCTGATTATAGAAACAGCGGCTGCAATAGGGATCGGGGACTTGCAGGCCAAAAGAAATTTGTGGCGGGAAAGGTTCTTTTCTGAATGAGTTGCCGGACAAAGCGGAAGTCATATACGTTTGTCCAAGGTGGCTTCGAAATAAGGAGATGACATCGGTTTTTCCGGAGTAATACTGAGCCATTTTAATAGCTCCTTCATTTGCAGCGGAACCGCTGCTGACTTTAGGGTGTACTTTTGTGAGATTATCGGGGGCGATTTCTACTAGTTTTTCTGCCAGTTTATTTACGGCGTCTGTTTGAAAAGATGATGTTACATGGATCAGCTTATCGGCTTGTTCTTTAACCGTATCAATGACCTCTTTGTTACCGTATCCTAAATTCAAGTTAAACGTGGCAGAGGCGCAATCAATGTACTCATTTCCCTCTTGATCGTACAGGTAAATCCCTTCTCCGCGCTCCATTACTACATCGTCAACACTGTAATACAAGCTGTCTGGATTCGTGATTTCCTTCGTTCCCACAAATACCACCCCTATGAAATTATTAGAATTTCGCTTTTTATCGTATAAATTATTGAAAATAATGTCAACGATCTTTCTTGTAAAAAATGTTAACAATTTGTTAACGTTACCATAAGGGATGTACGAGCAAAAGTTATGTGATATAGTAACAATAATTGGATTTTTTGTAAAAACATCATGTCATACGAGTAGAGAGAAATATGATTTTACTAATAAGGAGATAAAATGATGAAAACTCGTCTGCTGTGGATAAGCTGTTTTTCTTATGGATCGATTGCTTTTACACTTGTTATTCTGGGAGCCGTACTGCCTGAGTTACTCACACATTATTCACAAAGCTACAGTAATGGCGGAGTATTGGTATTCTCTCAGTTCATGGGCTTTCTCATTGGTGTCATCGGAATGCCTTACATGGTGAAAAAGCTTGGGCGCAAAAACGTCGTTATCTTTGGCCTGGCACTCATCAGCTGTGAAATGTTCATCACCTTCCTGCCGCCCTGGCCGCTGCTATTTCTTCTCGTCAGCATCGCGGGGCTTGGCGCCGGATTGGTGGAATCCTGTGTAGGCACGATCATCCTCACCGCTATTAAAGAAAGACAGGCTGTGGCCATGAGCAAGATGGAAGTGGCCTACGGATTAGGTGCGCTTTTCATGCCTCTGCTCTCAGGCTTTCTTATCAACAACCACATGTGGACAATTGCTTTTTTAGTATTAGGGTTATCCAGTTTTGCACTATTAATTGCATGGAAGCAGATGAGTTTCGGCAGTATTGATCAGCTTCTCATCCGCAAAGAGGTCCCTTCCGATGACACTCAAAAAGAAAGCACCGGTTATCGGTCACACGGATTGCTGTTTATTGCCTTGGCGGGTGCTTACTTCTTCTTTTACGGCGGCAGTGAAGTTTCCATTGTACATTTTATCCCCTCCATCTTCGCTGAGAAATGGGATATCCCCAACTCTTTGGCAACGATAACAGTTACAGTGTATTGGACGGGCATGATCATCGGAAGGTTATTAACAGGCCCGGTATCAGAAAAGCTGACATATCACCGTTATCTCCGTCTCATAAGCATTGGCGGTCTGGCTGCACTTACCGTATTAGCATTAAGCAAAAACGTATGGTTCGGTTTTGCCCTTTGCTTCTTTTTAGGGCTGTTCATGGCAGGCATGTTTGCAATAGCCCTAATCATCACGAATCATTTTTATCCCGGAAAGACAGAAACGACTACCAGTATTCTGCTCGCTTCAAACGGATTAGGAGGTTCACTCCTTCCGATCGCCGTCGGCTGGAGCTTAGATGAATATCCCGCACAAACTGCGTTCTGGCTGTTTACTGCACTGATGCTCCTTATGCTGCTGATTGTATTCAGTTTAAGAATGCTCGAGACAATAAAATCAAACAATCTTCAACATCACAACAGCAAAGCAAAATCAATGTAAACAAAAAAGCTAATGCCTTTCAAAGGCATTAGCTTTATATATCTATGTGATCTTTTATATAAAAAACCCAGTTCATCATGAACTGGGTTAAGATAGCTTGGCGGCGTCCTACTCTCACAGGGGGAAACCCCCGACTACCATCGGCGCTGAAGAGCTTAACTTCCGTGTTCGGCATGGGAACGGGTGTGACCTCTTCGCTATCGCCA
>NZ_JBSIOT010000004.1:0-263222 GCF_053613335.1 Bacillus sp. LR--39
GGCGATAGCGAAGAGGTCACACCCGTTCCCATGCCGAACACGGAAGTTAAGCTCTTCAGCGCCGATGGTAGTCGGGGGTTTCCCCCTGTGAGAGTAGGACGCCGCCAAGCTTTTCTAAAATTTTATCATCGCGGGGTGGAGCAGTTCGGTAGCTCGTCGGGCTCATAACCCGAAGGTCGCAGGTTCAAATCCTGCCCCCGCAACCAAAAAAATGGTCCGGTAGTTCAGTTGGTTAGAATGCCTGCCTGTCACGCAGGAGGTCGCGGGTTCGAGTCCCGTCCGGACCGCCATTTTTATTGTAAACGAAACGATCATGTTTTCGTTTTTTTTTGTGTTTTCTTTTAAATGCTGGCAGCTTGGTATCTAACCAAGCTTTCTTTATATCGTTAAAGTCTTGGATATTGAAACATAATCCGATACACTAGAAAGAGCTGTATTTCACAAGAGCGTCAGAAAGGGAGACGGGAGATATATGGATGAGTTTGATTTGATTCACAGTATTACGCCGCATTCGCATTATCATCCTTCCGTCGATGTAGGGATCGGTGATGACGGTGCGGTTTATACAGCGTCACCCCATATGCAGCAAATTGTCTGCCTTGATACAATGGTGGAGAATGTCCATTTTAAATTAGAGTATTCCTCTCCTCATGATATCGGTTATAAGGCGCTTGCTGTTAACATTAGTGACGTGGCGGCGATGGGAGGCATTCCGAAGTTTTATTTGGTGTCTCTAGCGGTTCCTTCTTGCTGGCAGAAAGCTCACGTCCAGGCAATGTATGAAGGAATGGCGGAACTGGCGAAACTATATCAAATGGATTTGATCGGGGGAGATACCGTCTCCGCTTCCGGTCAAGCTGTTATTACCGTTACTGTCATCGGAGAAGTTGAGAAGGATCGCGCTTGTCTGCGAAGCTCGGCAAGACCCGGAGATGTTGTGTTTGTTACGGGGGATATCGGCTCGTCCGCAGCAGGACTGTCTCTTTTATTGGGAGAGACACTCCCTTCTGCTTTTCATGCGACTGATTATTTTATCCGAAAACATAAACGGCCCGTTCCGAGAGTTCAGGTCGGCCGCTTCTGCTCTCAGCTTCAGCGTGCGGCGCTGAATGATATCAGTGACGGATTGGCCAGTGAGCTGCATGAAATAGCTGCGGCAAGTTCAGTTACGATAGAAATTGAAGAACAACTTCTGCCGGTGCATCCGGATTTGCCTGAGGCAGATTCTGAGTGGAAAAAATGGGTGTTATTCGGCGGTGAAGATTTTGAATTGGTTGGAACGGTTTCTCAGCAAGAGTGGATTTCTTTGCTTGATTACTGCACTCAATCAGGCATTCCGATTGCGAAGATAGGAGCGGTATCTGAACGGAAGGAAGCCTGTGTTCTTTTGACAGCCAATGATCAGAGACAAATCGTCCTTGAGAAAAAAGGATACAATCATTTTAAATAAGACGGGTGACTCACTTTGAAGACATTACAATGGAGAACGAAAAACCCCGAAGAAACGAAAGCCGTAGCCAAGCTTGCCGCTTCTTTGGCAAAGCCGGGAGACATTTTGACACTGGAAGGCGACTTAGGCGCGGGAAAAACGACTTTTACAAAGGGTTTTGCCGAAGGACTGGGAATCACGAGAGTGGTAAACAGCCCGACTTTTACAATTATAAAAGAATACCATGACGGTTCGCTTCCTCTATATCATATGGATGTGTATCGTATGGAGGATGAAAGCGAAGACTTAGGGCTTGAAGAATATTTTGAGGGACAAGGCGTCTGTTTAATTGAATGGGCTCATTTAATTCAGGATCAGCTGCCTGCTGAACGGCTGCAGATCGTCATCACAAGAGCCGGTGATGAGGCAAGGGACATTACCTTTACGGCTTGCGGAACACGGTATGAAACGCTTTGTGAGGAGATAAATAAACATGACAATACTGGCAATTGATACGTCAAATTACACGCTGGGTGCCGCGCTCGTTCGTGACAAAACGGTGATGGCGGAGTATATTACATATTTAAAAAAGAATCATTCCGTGCGGGCCATGCCTGCTGTCAATTCATTGCTGAAGGATTGCGGCCTAACACCGCAGGACCTTACAAAAATAGCGGTGGCGAAAGGACCGGGATCGTACACAGGTGTCAGAATCGGTGTGACGCTGGCAAAAACATTGGCATGGTCGCTGAAGCTTCCGGTTTCCGCTGTCTCGAGTCTGGAGGTGCTGGCGGCTAACGGACGGCACTTTCAAGGACTGATCTGCCCGTTATTTGATGCCCGGCGCGGACAGGTATATACGGGACTTTATGAATATCAGGATGGCCGATTACAATCCGTTCTTCCTGATCAGAATGTCCTTTTGACTGATTGGCTCGGCATGCTGAAAGAAAAAGCGTCTCCGGTTTTATTTTTAGGACACGATACAGCCATTCATGAAGAAACCATTTTGCATGAGCTGACATCTCAAGCAGTGATTGGAACGGCTGCACAGCATAATCCGCGGCCGTCAGAGCTGGCGTTTTTAGGCTTGGAAAAAGAAGAAGCGGATGTCCACAGCCTTGTTCCGGATTATTTGCGTCTGGCAGAGGCTGAAGCGAAATGGATGGAATCTCAAAAATAGGGTGATAGGGATGAAAACGAAAACGGCGATTCGAAGCATGCGTCCGGAAGATATTGATCAAATTTATGAAATTGAAACAGCATCCTTTACTTCTCCGTGGACGAAGGATTCATTTTATCATGAGCTTTTGGAAAATCCGTATGCCCACTACCTTGTCATTGAAAAGGACGGCTGTCTGGCGGGGTATTGCGGAATCTGGATTATTATAGATGACGCGCAGATTACGAATATAGCCATTAAGCCGGAATATCGGGGCCAATCATTGGGAGAAGCGCTGTTTCGCTCTGCGATAGAATTGTGCAGAGAAAAAAAGGCAAGAAGGCTCTCTCTCGAAGTCAGGGTCTCAAATCATCCCGCCCAATCCTTATATAAAAAATTCGGTCTTCAGGCCGGAGGAATCAGAAAACAATACTATACAGATAACGGGGAAGATGCGTTATTAATGTGGGTGACATTACATGAGTGAAAAACAAGATATTTATGTATTAGGAATCGAAACAAGCTGTGATGAAACAGCGGCCTCAGTCGTAAAAAACGGGAATGAAATTATTTCAAACGTTGTCGCTTCTCAAATTGAAAGCCATAAACGTTTCGGCGGGGTCGTGCCTGAAATAGCGTCCAGACATCATGTGGAGCAGATTACCCTTGTGATTGAAGAAGCTCTTTCAAAAGCGGAGATGGGCTTTGATGATCTTGATGCGATTGCCGTAACGGAAGGACCCGGACTTGTCGGAGCCCTGTTAATCGGAGTCAATGCGGCAAAGGCGTTAAGCTTTGCCCATCAAATACCGTTAGTCGGCGTCCATCACATCGCGGGCCATATTTATGCAAACAGGCTGATAGGAGAACTTCAATTTCCGGCGCTTGCTTTGGTTGTGTCAGGCGGACATACGGAATTGGTTTATATGAAAGAGCACGGTTCATTCGAGGTTATCGGTGAAACGCTGGATGATGCCGCAGGCGAAGCTTACGACAAAGTGGCAAGAACGATGGGGCTTCCTTATCCGGGAGGGCCGCAGATTGATAAGCTGGCTGCTGTGGGAACGGATTCCATTCCGCTTCCGCGTGCGTGGCTGGAAGAAGGGTCTTACAATTTCAGTTTCAGCGGCCTAAAGTCAGCTGTGATTAACACACTTCATAACGCCTCGCAAAAAAATGAGGTGATTCCTCCGGAGGATCTTGCCGCAAGCTTTCAGCAGAGTGTCATTGATGTACTGACGGCAAAAACCTCTAAGGCCGCGAAAGAATACGGGGTTAAACAAGTGCTGCTGGCAGGGGGCGTAGCCGCTAACAAAGGGCTGAGAGCCGCACTGCAGCAGGAATTCAGCCATTCGGGAGATCCCGAGCTTGTCATCCCGCCGCTTTCTTTATGCACGGACAATGCAGCGATGATTGCGGCTGCCGGAACCGTTGCTTTTGAAAAGGGGATTCGGGGCTCATATGATATGAACGGACAGCCCGGTTTGGAATTAACATCCTTTGATCGTCTCACGTTGTAAAACGTGAGGCTTTTTTTACTTATTAACAGACAATTCTAACATATCCACAGGATTGTGAATATATCCAGAAATCCAGGCTGGATAAGGGACTATAAGTTGTTAGTAAAGTGGATAAAGTCAGAAAATTTTGTGGATAGTGTGTATAAAACGCTTACTTACATGGCTGACAAGGAGGATAGCTGTGGATAAAAAAGCACCCCTTAAAGAGGTGCTTGACTTTTTCTATTCTTCTGAGGAGAGTTCCTCCCATTCTGCTAATAAGCTTTCGAGCTCTTGATTCAGAGCTTCATTCTCCGCGTGAATGGTCTGTACTTTTTCATGATCCTGATACACGTCAGGATCGCACAGCAGCTCCTCATTGGCGCTGATTTTCTCTTCGGCGGATGAGACGGCTGCTTCGATTTCTTCAATGCGTCTCAGGCGCTGCCGTTCTTTCTTCTTCCATTCTTTTTCTTCCTCGTAAGTTCTTTTCGTATCCTGTTTGACCTTGCCGGCAGGCTGAGCCTGCTCCTTTTCCTGCCGCTTCATTTCTTCCAGTTCCAGCTGCTGGGCTTTTTTCTCGGTGTAATAGTCATAGTCTCCCAAATATTCTTCTGCATGATCAGGTGACAGCTCCAGCACTCTTGTGGCGATCCTGTTAATAAAGTAGCGGTCATGCGATACAAATAACAGTGTTCCCGGGTAGTCGATCAGGGCGTTTTCCAGCACTTCTTTACTGTCCAGGTCAAGATGGTTTGTCGGTTCATCAAGGATGAGAAAGTTTGCTTTTTGAAGCATCAGCTTGGCAAGCGCGACTCTTGCTTTCTCCCCGCCGCTTAACGAGCGGACCGGTTTCAGGACATCGTCTCCGCTGAACAGGAAGTTGCCGAGGCATGTCCTGATCTCTTTTTCCGGCATGTCCGGATATTCATCCCACAGCTCGTCCAGCACGCGTTTGGACGAGGTCAGTTCAGCCTGCTCCTGATCATAATATCCGATTGTGACATTGGAACCGTACGTGATCGATCCGGATTCCGGACTGATTGTATTCATAATGGTTTTCAGCAAGGTTGATTTGCCGATTCCGTTCGGTCCGACGAGGGCGGCGCTTTCGCCTCTTGTGATGCCGAAGGTCAGGTTTTTCAAGAGCGGAGGCTGGCCGTCATAGCTGATGGAAACATCCTGTACGCGCAGGACGTTGTTTCCGCTCTGTTTTGTAATGTCAAAACGGAAGGCGGCTGATTTTTCATCCCCGAGCGGCTTTGCCATGACGTCCATCCGTTCAAGCTGTTTTCGTCTGCTTTGGGCTCTTTTCGTTGTAGAAGCTCTGGCCAGATTGCGGTCGACAAAATCTTGAAGCTTGGCGATTTCGTCCTGCTGTTTTTCATACAGCTTCAGGTCTTTCTCATACTGCTCAGCTTTTTGTTCTAAATAGGCGCTGTAGTTGCCGAGGTATTTTTTGCTTTCTGTCCGTGAGACCTCGTACACTTGGCTGACGACTTTATCAAGAAAGTATCGGTCGTGGGAAACGATCAGGATTGCGCCTGAATATCCCTGTAAATAATGCTCAAGCCATGTAAGCGTGTCGATGTCGAGATGGTTCGTCGGTTCATCCAGAACAAGCAGATCAGGCTGGGTCAGCAGCAGCTTTCCGAGCGCAAGCCTTGTTTTCTGACCGCCGCTCAGGCTTTGCACTTTCACGGAATCGTCAAATTTTCCGAAGCCGAGGCCGTGAAGGATAGATCGGACGTCCGCTTCATATTGATAGCCGCCTTTATCCTTGAAATCCTGCTGAAGCCTGTCATAGGTTTTCATCAGCGTCTCAAGCTCCGCGGGGGCGGCTGTGGCCATCTTTTCTTCAATAGAGCGCATCTCTTTTTCCATTGCTTTCAGGAAATCAAAAACGCTCAGCAGTTCTTCTTTTATGGTAAGCTGGGATTCCAAGCCTGTGTGCTGGGCAAGATATCCCATCGTTAATTCTTTCGGTTTGATTAATTCACCCTTTTCATATGAAAGGTGACCTGCGATAATTTTAAGGAGAGTTGATTTGCCGGCTCCGTTTCTGCCTACTATGGCGATGCGATCCCGAGATCTGACTTCGAGCTTTATATTGTTTAAAATAGGATCAGCGCCAAAAGATTTGGATAGCTGATTAATTTGTAAGATCATCATATTATTTCACCTCTGTTATAATAAGTTAAGTGTAGCTTATCAACCTGCTGTCAGCAAACAATACATCAGAATTGGAACATTATAGGATAAGACATCAGGGAGAAAATAGTGTATGATCAGAAGTAAGGAGAGTTTAAATATGAATGGATTTTCTCATTTTAATGAAGAAGGCCATGCCCGCATGGTGGATATAAGCGATAAATCTTCAACAGTCCGTACTGCCGCTGCGATATCCAGCGTACACATGAAGCATGACGTGTACAGCAGAATCAAAAACCGCGAGATCGGAAAAGGAGACGTGCTGGCTGTCGCACAGGTGGCAGGAATTATGGCCGCAAAGCAGACGTCAGCGATTATCCCGATGTGCCACCCGCTTTCTTTAAGCAGCGTTGACATTTCATTCGGCTGGGAGGAAAAGAATTCCGAAGCCGTTCTTCATATACAGGCAAGCGTAAAAACGAAAGGGAGTACAGGTGTGGAAATGGAAGCGCTAACTTCCGCTTCAGTCTGCGCTTTGACCGTTTATGACATGTGCAAGGCGCTGGATAAAGGAATGGTCATCGGCCCGACCTGCCTCTTGGAAAAAACAGGAGGGAAAAACGGTGATTTTAAAAGAGATGCATCTGAGTATAAAGTGGAGGACCAATCATGAACAAGGATCAATCAAAAATTCCACAGGCGACGGCAAAACGGCTGCCGCTTTATTATCGCTTTTTAAAGAATTTACACGCGTCAGGAAAGCAGCGCGTTTCATCAGCTGAACTGAGCGACGCGGTAAAAGTCGATTCGGCCACGATCCGCCGGGATTTTTCCTATTTCGGGGCGCTCGGCAAAAAAGGATACGGCTATAATGTGGATTACCTGCTGTCATTTTTCAGAAAAACACTGGATCAGGATGAAACGACGAACGTCATTTTGATCGGTGTCGGGAATTTAGGGACGGCGTTTCTTCACTATAATTTCACAAAAAATAATAACACAAAAATATCTATGGCTTTTGATGTGAATCAGAGTAAAATAGGAACTGAGGTAGGCGGTGTGCCTGTCTTTGATCTTAATGATTTAGAGCTTCACATTAAGGATGAACCCGTGGCGATTCTTACCGTTCCGGCGGTTGCCGCCCAGTCAATCACCGACCGGCTCGTGTCGCTCGGAATCAAGGGAATCCTTAACTTTACGCCGGCCCGTTTGAATGTGCCGGATCACATTCGAATTCATCATATAGATTTAGCTGTAGAGCTTCAATCATTGGTTTATTTCTTAAAGCATTATTCTGTTTTGGAAGAAATTGAATAGCGAAAGGAGGAGCTGCACATGATTGGTCCTGGAAGCCTGGCGGTTATCGGTGTGGTGGCGGTGATTATTTTCGGTCCGAAGAAGCTTCCCGAATTAGGAAAAGCGGCGGGGGACACGCTTCGTGAATTTAAGAACGCTACTAAGGGATTAGCCGGTGAAGAAGAGGAAAAAAAGAAAGAAGAACAGTAAGATAGGATGACGCGTATGAGAGTGAATCAAATGACGCTTGTGGAGCATATTGCCGAACTTCGGAAACGATTGCTGATTGTGGCGTTATCCTTTACGGTTTTCTTTATTGCCGGCTTTTTTCTGGCAAAACCTATCATTGTGTATCTTCAAAAAGCCGATGAAGTAAAAGAGCTCACCCTTAATGCTTTTAACCTGACGGATCCGCTGTTTATCTTTTTGCAGTTCGCGTTTATCATCGGCATCATTTTGACTTCGCCGATTATTCTCTATCAGATTTGGGCGTTTGTCAGCCCGGGTCTGTATGAGAAGGAGCGCAAAGTAACACTCAGCTATATTCCGATTTCGATCGTGCTGTTTGTCGGCGGTGTGTCGTTTTCTTATTATATTTTATTTCCGCTGGTCGTTGATTTTATGAAGCGGGTCTCGAATGACCTCGATGTCAACCAGGTGATTGGGATCACTGAGTACTTTCATTTTCTGCTGCAGCTGACGATTCCGTTCGGACTGCTGTTTCAGATGCCGGTGCTGATCATGTTTTTAACGAGACTCGGTGTTATCACGCCTAGGTTTTTATCGAAGATCAGGAAGTACGCATATTTTGTGCTGCTTGTGATCGCCGCGATGATTGCGCCGCCTGAGCTGCTGTCTCACTTGATGATTACCATTCCGCTTTGCATTTTATACGAGATCAGTATCCTGATTTCAAAAGCGGCGTATCGGAAAAGGCAGACCGGCAGTGAATCTGACCAGGACGTATCAGCATAAAAAAGCCATTTCTCAATGATGAGAAATGGCTTTTCTTTTATTTTTGATTTTTTTTCACTTTAAATGAGAAGGCGAACATTTTAAACGAGATGCTGATATTATAAGCGGCGAAAACCATCAGCAGTATGGAATAAAAAGACCACATGCTTCCCGGAGAGCTTGCGGCCAAATACGTAAAGATACAGCCGACTGCGAAATAAATCAAGCCCCAAGTCATTGGGTTCCTCATACAAACAATCCTCCAATAATTAATTGCATTTGCTCACTATGCTGTTCAATATATTTTTGGGCGGGGCCGAGCTGCATGACCACGACAATGGTATTCATCATGACATGGGCGAATATCGGCACAATAATCCGTTTCGTCTGCACATACAAGAACGCAAAGGTAAAGCCCATGGCCGTATACAGCAGCAGGTGCGTGAGGTCTTGATGCACAATGCCGAAAATGACGGAACTGATCAGTCCGGCGATAAAGAAATTCGTTTTTTCACATAATACACCGAAGATGATCTTCCGGAAAATGATTTCTTCAAGAATCGGCCCGACGATTGAAGAAACGATAATCATGAGCGGCATGGCTTTAATAATGTTGAGAATGGCTTTCGTGTTTTCAGAACCGCTGCCCACATGAAAGACATACTGCTCAATCATCCCGGCGATTCCCTGAGAAAATAAAGCGAGCCATATTCCCGCGACCGCCCAGAGAACTGACATGCCGGCGGATGCTTTCTTCCCGTTTCTTAATGTCTGCTTCGGCACGGTTCTCAAAATCAAGAGAACGATAATCAGGCAGATAAAAAAGCTTACGACGGAATAAATCCCCTGAGCCATGGTGAGATTCTCATTCGTAGGGTGCCCGCCCGCATAGCCGAATTTGTACATTAAAGGAATGCCGATCAATGCGGAAAGCTGCATGATAACATATGTCAAAATGATATACCAATACTGTTTTCTCAAATGATATGTACTCCTTTATCCTATAAAATCAACTTATTTGTTCTTATTGTAACACAAGTGAACTTGACGTGAAAAAAGGAGAAAATCAGTGCGAGAGAGAAACATGTAAGCGTGAAAATTTTTTATTCTTATGACTTGAAATTGGAAGTGAGATTCTTTATTATAATAACTGTGTTAGCACTCTTTAGAGCTGAGTGCTAAAATTACATATTCATACTATTGAGGAGGTTATTACATTGTTAAAGCCATTAGGTGATCGCGTTGTCATTGAACTCGTAGAATCTGAAGAAAAAACTGCCAGCGGAATCGTATTACCGGATTCTGCAAAAGAAAAGCCGCAAGAAGGCAAAATCGTGGCAGCCGGTTCAGGTCGCGTGTTGGAAAGCGGAGAGCGCGTTGCTTTAGAAGTAAAAGAGGGCGACCGCATTATCTTCTCAAAATACGCTGGTACTGAAGTGAAATACGAAGGTACTGAATACTTAATCTTACGTGAAAGCGACATTTTAGCTGTAATCGGCTAAGCAAATAAATATTTTTAAAAATTCGAGGAGGTTTCGTTAACATGGCAAAAGATATTAAGTTTAGTGAAGAAGCACGCCGCGCTATGCTTCGCGGTGTCGATGCGCTTGCTGACGCTGTAAAAGTAACTTTAGGGCCAAAAGGACGCAACGTGGTTCTGGAGAAAAAATTCGGTTCTCCGTTAATTACAAATGACGGTGTGACAATCGCAAAAGAAATTGAACTTGAAGATGCGTTTGAAAACATGGGTGCGAAGCTTGTAGCTGAAGTAGCCAGCAAAACAAACGACGTTGCCGGTGACGGTACGACGACTGCGACTGTACTTGCGCAGGCTATGATCCGCGAAGGCCTTAAAAACGTAACTGCGGGGGCTAACCCTGTCGGCGTGCGTAAAGGTATGGAACAAGCTGTAACCGTTGCAATCGAAAACTTAAAAGAAATTTCTAAGCCGATCGAAGGCAAAGAGTCTATCGCTCAGGTTGCTGCGATCTCTGCTGCTGATGAGGAAGTCGGAAGCCTTATCGCTGAAGCAATGGAGCGCGTAGGAAACGACGGCGTCATCACAATCGAAGAGTCTAAAGGTTTCACAACTGAGCTTGAAGTTGTTGAAGGTATGCAATTCGACCGCGGATATGCGTCTCCTTACATGGTGACTGACTCTGATAAGATGGAAGCGGTTCTTGACAATCCTTACATCTTAATCACAGACAAAAAAATCACAAACATTCAAGAAATCCTTCCTGTGCTTGAGCAAGTTGTACAGCAAGGCAAACCATTGCTTCTGATCGCTGAAGATGTTGAAGGGGAAGCTCTTGCTACACTCGTTGTCAACAAACTTCGCGGCACATTCAACGCTGTTGCCGTTAAAGCTCCTGGCTTCGGTGACCGCCGTAAAGCAATGCTTGAAGACATCTCTGTTCTTACAGGCGGAGAAGTGATCACAGAAGACTTAGGCCTTGACCTGAAATCTACTGAAATCGGACAATTGGGACGCGCTTCTAAAGTTGTGGTAACGAAAGAAAACACAACAATCGTAGAAGGCGCCGGCGACACTGAAAAAATTGCTGCACGCGTCAACCAAATCCGCGCTCAAGTGGAAGAAACAACTTCTGAATTCGACAGAGAAAAATTACAAGAGCGTCTTGCGAAACTTGCCGGCGGCGTAGCTGTCATCAAAGTCGGCGCTGCGACTGAAACTGAGCTGAAAGAGCGTAAACTTCGCATCGAAGACGCCCTCAACTCAACTCGCGCAGCTGTTGAAGAAGGCATCGTATCCGGCGGTGGTACAGCGCTTGTCAACGTATACAACAAAGTCGCTGCAGTGGAAGCTGAAGGCGATGCGCAAACAGGTATCAACATTGTGCTTCGCGCGCTTGAAGAGCCGATCCGTCAAATCGCGCACAATGCAGGCCTTGAAGGATCTGTCATCGTTGAGCGCCTGAAAAACGAAAAAATCGGCGTAGGCTTCAACGCTGCAACCGGCGAATGGGTAAACATGATCGAAAAAGGTATCGTTGACCCGACAAAAGTTACACGTTCTGCTCTGCAAAACGCAGCTTCTGTAGCAGCAATGCTCTTAACAACTGAAGCCGTTGTCGCTGACAAACCGGAAGAAAACGCCGGCGGCGCAGGAATGCCTGACATGGGCGGCATGGGCGGTATGGGCGGAATGATGTAATCATCGCCTAGAACCCTTGATATATAGGGGTTTGGAAGGTGGAGATTAGTGAAATGCTAACTTTTTGCTAACTTTCAGTTTTTGAAACAAATTTACTTCACCAATTAGAGAAGACCTTTCGTAAGTTCACTGAACTTATGGGAGGTCTTTTCTTCGATATTTTTTGTCATATGAGCGTAAATATTCATCGTCGTGTTGATGTCTGAATGCCCTAATCTTTCTTGAATCTCCTTTACGCCTGCACCAGCTTCAATGAGAAGGGGATGTATGAGTATGTCTAAAGCTATGGGGTGTAATATGCTTGTCTTTATATCTTTATATGATTCATTGAAAATTAAACATGAATTACTTAAAAACTTATAACAAAAACAAAACATTATTTATAGAAGCTGTAAAATCGCCTATAACACATATTTTTGACATGTGGTCCCCTGAAACCTTGAACGTTCACACACCCCTAGCAGATGAAAGTAATCCCTCTTATGAAAGTAATCCTGTATCTCTTGCCTTTTGCACGGCTTCTTCTCGATTTTTGACTCCCAATTTATCATAGAGAGTGGAAGCGTAATTTCTTACAGTGCCGTTTGATAAGTAAAGTTCCGAAGCAATTGTTTTATAACGAATTCCTTGAGACAAAAGATTCAAAACCTCTAGTTCGCGTTTCGTTAAGCCATACTCTTTTCCATCTAACTTCAATCCGGCTGGCTCTGCCTCATCATTTCCATCCCACATTCTATGGAACAAATCTTGGTCAATCATAGTGGCTCCCCGATAGACGAGGCGAATCGATTCAGCTAGTTCACGTGACTCTATGGATTTTAGCAGATAGCCGTCAGCGCCGCTTCGTATGATTTCCTTCGCCCTTTCTATATCCTGAAACGTTGACAGGATGAGGACACGAATGTCAGGCCACTTCCCCTTGATTATTTTGGTGGTACGAATCCCATCCTGATTGGGCATCTCCAAATCCATTAATACCAAATCTGGATTCAGCCTTCCACACAATTCTACAGCTTGCTCTCCATCTTCAGCCATGCCCACTACCTGCAAGTCCTTCTGTTCATCCAAGATTGTATAGAGACTTTCTCGAATAAACGAATGATCATCGACGATACACAAGCGGATTCGTTCATTGGATAATTGTTCCAACCTAGGTAACGCACATGAGATGAGCGTCCCCTCGCCTTTTTCGGAGTATATAGTGACTCTACCTTGTAATTGTGCCGTACGTTCTTTCATCGCAGTTAACCCGAAGCCATCTTTCCATTCCTCCACTCCGCAGCCATTATCTTGCACATCCAATCTCGTCTGTTGCGGCTCAAAATGCAGTGACACAATGATTTCGGTGGATTGTCCGTGTCGCACAGCATTAGTCAGTGCTTCCTGCAAGCTCCGATACAGTGTCATTTTCACTTGTTTGGGGACCGTGTACTCTTCCCCTATTATTCGAGTGCGTACATTTACTTTTGCATGTTTCTGAAACTCTTCCGCTAATTGTTTCAAGGTAACAATTAGCGGAAGTGCTTCCTGTTGTGAATCCATTTGATGTAAATACGTTCTCACTTCTGCCATACTGTTACGGGCCAATTTCAATAATGAGTCAAGCTTTTGTTCCCCATCTTTTGTCTTTAATTCCGTACGTAATGTTTCCATCCCCATAATGATTGAGGTATAGGAATGTCCCATCGTATCGTGCAAATCTTTTGAGAGTCTATCACGCTCCTCTAGCAAAGTAATTCGTTCAATCTGGGATAAATACTGTTCCAATACACGCTTCTGGTTACGAATAATTTCATTGTTACGGTAATTAACAACGAGTAAGCGAAAGGAAAATCCCATTGCAAAAGCCAGACCCATTTGTAGGATAATCACCCATACATCTATTTCACGGGAAAATATTGCAATGAGAAACGGAAACAAAACAATTGTGATAGAACCCGACCAACGGTATGATTTATGGGCACTATTTGCCGCGATCATGAAAGTCGGCATTAAAAAAGCAAGATAAGCCGCTGGAAATAATAAGATTAAGTAGAAGCAAACTCCACCAAACAAAATTATCTCAGTAAACAGATAATAGCGATAACTGAACATTAAACAAATCCAAGGTACTGAAAATGAGGCTACTTCCCAAAGAATGATGATCCAAAGTGGCACAGTCAAATGGTCTTGATGTTGGATAGTAGTTAACATCATTGAGAGCCAGATGACAAAACGTATACAAAGTAATACCCAGTCATACCAAAACCATTGTTTCAAAATCCCAAACAAATTATCACCCCTTAATAGCTTTGAACATGGAAATCGTGTACTTTCCAATCATTTGAACTAAACTGTTTCCAATACAAGTACGTATCCAGGAGAGAATACCCCCAGCGATCATGACACATATAGATTCCTTCCATGAATTCACAGTTATTCCTAATAAATATACATCAAGATATTGAAAAAGTAACGGTGTAACGATAAATACAAGCGGAGCTACATACAATATAACGGCACATAAGAGGCTAATTACCCCAATAAGAAACTTCTGCATGAGCCAAAAAATAGCCCTCCAATTGTTACTATTAAGAATTGCTTCTTTCGCTTCAATCCATTTATCCCCTCCACTTTTTGTCCTTGGTAGGATTGGCTCTATCGATATATCCGTATAAACCTTCGTCTGAATACGTTCATACTGGACAAACGTGTGAGTTGTCCGCAACACACTCGCTAACAAGGGAATACCTACGAAGATAACTGTCATCACGAGTGCAAATGTAATGCTGGCCAAATAGAAGCAAAAGTAAAACAATCCAGATCCGAAGGTAAACAAAAAAAAGTAGAAATCTTGCAAACTTTTTTGAGCTGCTTCTTTCGACATTAGAGTTTCTCCTCCTTTTTCTTTACTAATACGTTATGAGCCGCTCTTCGATTCTAACTTTTCGCCTGTCACATACGGTAGTGTCAAAGTGTCATGATTTATAGGTCATGACTATAAAACTATCCGTACTACGCTCTATTTTTTATGTCATGCATGAAGATGACGAAAGGTCACTAGCTACTATGACTTTCCGATTGCTACACTCGGTTTATACACTGACGAGCTGACTACTCGTTGTGCTGACAAGAAAATTTCAGTCAAACAAAGGAGAGTCCGAAAATGAAAAAAGCAATCAATACACTCAGTCTCGCAATTCTTCTCACTTCTACTAGCATGATTTCTGCATGTTCCCCACAATCATCAGAAGTTGGAGAATCAAAACCATCGACATCCACGCCCGATGTCCAAATGACGAAAGCTCCCAATAATGCAAAAGAAATAGAATCTTTTGCTGATCCGTTATTTGAGGAAAAAATGAAGGAGTACAATGTAAACGGTTCAAGTTTTGTCGTCGTCCATGATGGAAAGGTCGTCATCAATAAAGGGTACGGTTATGCAGATAAAGAAAAGAAGATTCCCGTCAATAAGGAAACGGTCTTCCAAATTGCTTCAGTCTCGAAAACTTTTACTGCCTTGGCCGTGATGCAACAAGTCGATAAAGGAAAGCTTAAACTAGATCAAGATGTACAACAATATCTCGGTGGATTGAAAATACCCAATAAAACAGGAAAACCCCTCACCCTGTTTGATATGCTGACCTATACCAGCGGCGTGGATTTTCCCGATATCACTACAATAACCGGACCAGAATACGTTAATCAAGATATCCCGATGAAGGAGTTTTTCTCTAAACATATGCCGACGGTGGTACGGCCGCCCGGTGAAGCTTATACGTATGACAACTTCGCATTTGCACTCGCAGGATATGCAGTGGAGAATGTTACGGGCTCATCTTTCTCACGATATATGGAAAAGAATATTTTCAAACCATTAGGCATGAAGTCTACAAGTGTACGTTTTACGCCTGATCTTCTCAAGAGAATGGCTACACATTACGGTCCCACTGGCGATCCTATTCCAACAAGTGGGCATGGTCTAACAGATGCACCACAAGGAAGCATTTTGTCCACTGGAGAAGACATGTCAAAGTACATGATTATGCAGCTACAGAATGGAAAGTTTGGAGGTAAAGAAATCGTAAGTAAAAGAAGCATGGATATGATGCATGACTACCAAGTTTTCGCAGATAAGACGATTCCTGTTGCAACAATTGGATTTGAAACGCCTTTTAATGAATTTGCTAACGGTCAACACGTTGTAATAAAAGGGGGAAGCATGCCGGGACATCAATCAATGCTGATTTTAGTGCCTGAACAAAAAACAGCATTCTTCATGTCTTACAATAATGATTCAATGATGAGTATAGACATATATGAAACTCTCATGGATCACTATTTCCCTGCTAAGAAGAATGAAGTAAAAACAAGTTATCTCCCGTTAGAGGAAAAAGAAGCTCATAAATACTTGGGCTTATTCCAAAATACGCGTTTCGCTGCAATTCGCACTCATTTTACTTATGAAAATGGGAATTTGGTCATGGAGGGTGGAACAACTGGAAAACAAGTTCTCAAAATGATTCATCCGTTGTTATTTGAAGATTCGAAAGGCAACAAAGTTGCTTTCAAAAAGAATTCAGCTGGAGAAATCGCATATTTTCACTACAACTCTCCTAAAAGCCTTGATTTTGTAGCAGATGCCCAGAGAATTAACAACAAACCACCTTTTGATGACGTTCCACAAAAGAGTAACTATAGAAGTCACATTGATAATCTTCATGCTCTAAATATTATGGGTGCTAAAACAGGTAATCTATTCAATCCGATGGACATCATGACACAAGGAGAGTTTGCGGATACGTTGTTACTTGCTTATGGATGGAACGGTTTTCCAGACGACTCCAAGGAGGCAAGGGAAAAAATTATGAAAGGAATTCCAGGGTATGACCGTGCTACTCCGATTACCCGACAGGTCGCAGCAACCATGATTCAAAACTTAAAGCAAATTCATGACATGAAACCGATTCAGCCTGACAAAGCTATTAAAGTAAAATTGCTTGATGCTGCGGATGACTGGGGGGTCCAAGCCATTCAAGCACTTGCCTCACAAGGAATCGTAGACCCTGATACTACCATCCACGCCGACGGATCCTTTACCTTCCGTCCGAAGGATCTGTTACTACGTCAAGAAGCGAGTGCCTTACTCGATTTGGCTTTTGGTTATCATGCTTTGCCTATTAAGCAGAAGTAAGGATTCATCCAAACATGAATCATAGCAAATATTTAAGGGGAGTACCATCATTCTTACAATAGGAGGAAAAATAGCATTTCCTATAGGAGAGATGCTACTTTTCTTCTAACATTTCCATAAACATAACAGCTGTTATTTCTCCATTCCTCCATTTTGAATGAGTTTCTTCTATGTTTAATCAATTCAGAAAGACTTAGTATATGATTATGGAAAAAACGCATGCTAAGCCCTCCAAATTAACTGGAGGGCTTTTTGTAGCTTTGAAATAAAGTCACGATGTTTATAAAAAAGATGCGATATCAATACTTGATTTTGGACTTCCGTAATGAACTATCGGGGCAGGATAGCATTCCTGTAGTTAATCTATTAAACATTCTGACTAAGATACATATAAAAAGGGTTTAATAAGAAACGTGTTAAAAATAAAAAAACATATAAGGAGCTTATAAATTTAACTAGTGTGTTGATCCAAGAAGGACTAATGCACTTTTTTTGTTGAAAAACAGTTTAAATTTCTATAATGGTTCAAACTACTATTATGTGACTTTAGCTTGTTAAGGTTGATAAACGATTTGATTATTATGGGGAAGAAGCATTTGAAAAAAACAAGAGAAATATCGAAAAAGTTCTCCTGCTCCTACACAATATTCTCCGTTCGCGCCATTTTTATTGCTTCTTCACGGTTGTTGACGTCGAGCTTCGAGCAGTAATTGCGGACCGTTTCCTCCGATAAAAATAGCTTTGCGGCGATTGACTTGTAGCGCAGGCCGTTTGACAGATGCTC
Source organism: Bacillus sp. LR--39 (assembly GCF_053613335.1). Classification (NCBI taxonomy): domain Bacteria; kingdom Bacillati; phylum Bacillota; class Bacilli; order Caryophanales; family Bacillaceae; genus Bacillus; species Bacillus sp. LR--39. Next base: position 17,627 of record NZ_JBSIOT010000004.1, read on the forward strand.
CAGAATCTCCATTTCTCGTTTCGTAAGCCCGTACGGGTAGCTGTCCTTACTTGAGCCGATCTTCTCCAACTGCTCGCGTTGACGCTTTATCTCTTCGAAAACTCGCGTAGCGACCGATTGGTCGATCCAGGTTCCACCGTTATAAATAAGTTTCAAGGCTTCCTTCATCTCCCGCGGATGAATCGACTTCAGCATGTAGCCTTCCGCCCCGTTCTCCAATGCAGTTGACGCCTGCAAGGTATCCTCAAACGTTGTCATGAGCACAATCTTCATATCAGGCCATCGTTGTTTCATCTCAAGTAAAGCCTCAAGCCCGTCCATTTCCTTCAAGCGCCTTACCCAATTGTTCCACCTCTCCTCGAATCCCAATCGCAGGCTCCCACGAATCAATCAAAAGAATTGCCTTCTGATTAAATTCCATCGCTTTCGTATGCTCGCCTTTACGGAACAGCAGGAGTGCCATCCCGTAATAATAATAAATCAACTCAACCTGATTCGCGTTATGTTTGTCATAAAGCATCTGCTCAAAAGCTTCTTCCGCTTTCTCAAACAGATCACACTTCACGTAAGCTATACCCAAATTGAAATAGGCTTCTATCGTTTTTTCGCCCCCATACATGGAGCTGATCTCATTTGCCGCTTCGTATAATTGAATGGCTTCTTCATTATGACCTTTCACAAAGCTCAGATCTCCGCGAACCAATAGAACTCTGTGCTGAATCGCAGGGGAAATCGGTTGATCTTTGATATCGATTAAAATCACTTCTGCTTTTTCATGACTTCCGGCTTTTAAAAACAGCCTCGATTGCAGTGCGAGTCCCCATACCTTTAGATCGTGAACGTCTTGCTCTTCAGTGTCTGATTGTTCCAGAATCTTCAGTCCGTCTTCAATTTGTTGAAGTGCCCCGTCTAAATCATTGACTTCCATGAGTGCCCAGCCTGCTGTGTCGATTCGGAAGAACGCTTCTAGCGTGTGTTTGCCTAATTGATGGGCGGCGTCGGCGGCTTTACGGCCGTATTCGATTCGTAAGGGCAGGTTGATTCTGCTTAGAAAATGGCTGATGCGGGTGATGAGTTTGATCAGGATGTCATGTTGTCCGGTTTCGCTCGACCATTCGATGACCTTTAGGATGTTCGGCCATTCCTTTTTCATTAGCTCTAAATTCCGTCCCAGCAGATAGCTCCAATAGATGGAATTCGGCTGTTCCCGTTTTATATGGGTTTCCGCATAATCCATATAATAATGCGCCCAGCGGCATCGGGCTTCTTTTGCAAAATCATGATTTTCGGATAAGTGCTGTTCTCCGTAAGCGACAACGGTTTGATGGGCTGCGTATTGAATTCTTCCTTCGCTTCGTTCCGGCTGTATTAAAGCAAATGACCTCATTTGCTCAATCGCGTAATGAAAACGGCGGGCGTCTAATCCGGCCGCTTGAGCCAAGCTTTTTTCGTCAGGGGGCTTAGAGAAAAAGCAAAGCGTCTGCCATAGTTTTCGTGTGTCTTCATGACATCTGTCCCATGTGCGGCCAAAGAGAACCTCAAACAATTCCAATAATGAGTAACCCGCTTGTTTAAGCTCTTGTATGAGCTGGGGAGCGGGGATGTCGTCGTCTGACATGTATGCAATGCTCAGTGCCATGGCCTTCGGGTTGCCGGCAGCTGCCGAGACGAATTCATTCTTAAGGTTAGGTGATAGCTGCAACAGCTGCTCCAGCTTTTCCCGTTTATGCGGGAGGTTGCATGTTTGCAGACAGCGGTGCACTTCTTGATGGAAAAATTCAAGGGCATCCGTTTGTTCAAGGCCGCTCAGCTGGATGGCCGCCAGTTCCCCGAGGCCGTCCCGGTATGTCTGTTTTACGTTTTCCCGTGCCGTAAGGAGGACTTTTACGCCTTGCGGAAGGCCGATGATAAATTCGTGAATGTCACGTTCCGCTGTATCAATGCTGTCAACGATCAGCAATACCGGTGTTTCATTTGAATGAGCGGCTAATGCATTGCGGACGACGAACCGTTTTTCGTTGATTGATTTGTCGATTTGTTCGGTGCGTCCGAGCTGATAGGCGATCGTGTTTAAAAAATCGCTGAAGCTCAATCCTTTCCAGTCAGCGCTGATCCAGATGATGCTGTTGAATGCCGGCCAATCTGGTGAATCGCCGGCACAAAGGTAGGCTGCTTCAAGAGCGATCGTTGTTTTTCCCATGCCGGCCCAGCCTGTGATTAAACAGACCGGTGACGGAGACAGCATCCATTGTCGGATCGCTTCCATATCAAAGCCGCGTCCGATAAAGTTCCCCGTCCGGCGTGATGGTAGGTTATGCGTGACGGACTTTCTTGTAAGCGCATTCGTTTCGTGGCTTTGTCTGTCATGAAACAGCCGCTTTACTGCTTTTTCAACATCTTCATCACTCGGCGCTCCGAATGATCCGTCTTTCCGGAGTATTTTTGCTTTTTTTAGACAAGACGCCGTCCAAACGGGCAATGCGGGTTTGATGACGGGAATGGTGGTGGTTTCCAGAAGGCCGGTCAGCCATTCAGGATCCATGTCAGTCTTTTCTATAATAATCCAGATCATCCCGAACAGCTTTCCGTCGTCAATTCGTCCGGGAATGTAGTTTGCGCCCATCTGTCCGATCCAGCTTTTGATCGTGTTAGAGGAAACGCCTATTCGGAGTGCGATTTGCTCTATATAAGACTGTCTGGATTTTACGTTCTTTGTCCTTTTAATTTTGAAATCAGGATGATGTTTCAGCGATTTGACGGCAGGTGCCAGCAGTTCTGCAAATTGTGTCCGGTTTTCAAGTTCAGCCATTAGCCTGCACCTCCTATTAGTACTATTTTATCAATTCAGTGTTTTTTGTATATGAAAAAATAAAAAGTACAGTGCGGCTGTCCTTTTATACAGCAGGAAAGGCTGTTGTACGTCTTGAAAAGCAGATAAAATAGGGGCAGTAATAGAGAAAACAAAAATGTATGCACTTACATTTCAAAGCAGAGAAAGGATTTTGCCAAATGACTCACACAGTGCCTCAAAACATGAAAGCGGCGGTTATGCACAACACGAGAGAAATCAAAATCGAAACATTGCCCGTGCCTGAGATCAATCATGATGAAGTATTGATAAAGGTGATGGCTGTCGGAATTTGCGGATCTGATCTGCATTACTATACAAATGGCAGAATAGGCAATTATGTAGTGGAAAAACCATTTATCCTCGGTCATGAATGCGCGGGGGAAATTGCCGCCGTCGGATCGTCTGTCGATCAATTCAAGGTGGGAGACCGTGTCGCCGTCGAACCCGGTGTCACATGCGGACGCTGTGAGGCGTGCAAGGAGGGGCGTTATAATCTTTGCCCGGATGTACAGTTTTTGGCGACACCGCCGGTTGACGGCGCGTTTGTCCAATATATCAAAATGCGTCAGGACTTTGTTTTCTCGATTCCGGATTCACTATCCTATGAAGATGCGGCTTTGATCGAACCGTTTTCTGTCGGCATTCATGCGGCCGCGAGAACAAAGCTTCAGCCCGGATCAACAATTGCGATTATGGGAATGGGGCCTGTAGGATTAATGGCTGTTGCGGCAGCGAAAGCATACGGGGCAGGCACAATCATTGTGACCGACTTGGAGCCGCTGCGGTTAGATGCCGCGAAAAAAATGGGCGCGACGCATGTCATTAATGTCCGGGAACAGGATGCCGGTGAAGAAATCACAACGATCACGAATGGCAGAGGCGTTGATGCTGCCTGGGAAACAGCGGGGAATCCGGCGGCATTGCAATCCGCACTGGCTTCCGTGCGCCGGGGCGGAAAACTGGCGATTGTCGGTTTGCCTTCTCAGAATGAGATTCCGCTCAATGTGCCGTTTATTGCAGATAACGAGATTGATATATACGGAATCTTCCGTTATGCGAATACGTATCCGAATGGAATTGAATTTCTCGCTTCCGGCATAGTGGACACGAAGCACCTTATAACGGACCAATATCCGCTGGAGCAGACGCAAGAGGCGATGGAACGGGCCTTTCAATACAAAAATGAATGCTTAAAAGTGATGGTGTATCCAAATCGCTGAGTGAACGGGGAGGATCTTTGCATTCTCCCTCTTGCTTATCAAAAATGAAAACGGATTCTTGGGGTGGGAAATGATGATTGAAACAGAAAAAGCAGCGGCAGTAAAGACGAAATATCGCGGCCTGTCCTGGATGGAACGGATCGGCTACGGATTCGGCGATATGTCGTACAATATTATCTTTCAGTTTGTAAACGCATACTTATTATTCTACTATACAGACGTCGGCGGCATTAAGCCTGCGGTCATTGCAGCTTTGTTTCTTATCGTAAGGGTGCTGGACGCTATTTTTGACCCGATTATGGGCGCGATTTTAGACAAGACGAATACAAGATGGGGAAAGGCAAGGCCGTATCTTTTGTGGGTGGCGTTTCCTTTTGCGCTATTTACGTTCTTATGCTTCACGACCCCCCATTTCGGCGAGACGGGGAACATGGTTTATGCGTATATCACTTATATTCTGCTTGGGATGTCCTTCAGCATGCAGACGATTCCGGTCAACAGCTTAACGGGGCGGATGACGAATTCCGTGGAGGAACGGACGGTTCTGACGACGACCCGGATGATTTTGGTTTATATCGGAATTCTGTTATCGATTTCCTGTGCGACACCGCTTGCGGACGCCATCGGCGGGAAAGATCAGGCGTTTGGATTCCAAATGACGGCGCTTATCTATGCGGCGGTGAGCATCGCATTGAATCTGTTCAGTTTCTTTACTGTGCGGGAACGGATTCAGCCTGAAAAAAGAAAAAAACAAGGAATGAAAAAGACGTTGTCTGTTTTGTTCCGAAACAAGCCTTTGCTCATTTTGGTTTCTGCATTTTTGGCGTTTGCGATTGGGTTTAACATTAAGCTCAGCACGATGGTGTACTATTTTACGTATAACGTCAGCCATAAGGAATTTGTGTTTTTAGGAACCGTGTTGTTTTTCGGCGCAGCGCTGATCAGCAATCTGTTTATTCCTTTCTTTTCTGAGAAGCGGGGCCGGAAGCAGGTTATGATCATCACGGCGGCGCTATCGCTGATTTCTTATGCGGGCCTTCAGTTTACATCGTATTCTTCGCTGCCGCTTATTTTCTTTTGGCTTTTCGTTTCGGGATTTTTTACGACGCCTTTAAATACGCTTGCTTGGGGAATGGTTGCCGATTGTGTCGATTATGCGGAATGGAAAACCGGAGTCCGGGCTGATGGCGTGGTGATTTCGAGCATGAGTTTCATCAATAAGCTCGGAGTTGCGTTAGCCGGGTCATTTTCGGCCGTTTATCTCGGAATCGCCGGATATGCCGCGAATACCGATCAGACGGTCTCGTCATTGAATGCGATTAAAAATATGAATGCGCTCATTCCGGGATTGTTCATTCTGCTGTCTATTATTCTTATTTCTTTTTATCCTTTAACTGAAAAAAAATATCAGCAGATGATGTCTGATCTGGAGCAAAGGGCTGCCAGATAAGTATACGTAAAATTTAAAATATTCTATGTAAACGGTTGTATTTATGACAGAAAGCACTATACTGAAACTATAATCGAGAATTGATAAATGAGTGTGATAATGTGGGAAGCCAATCTGTTATTTGTATTGGAGAATTGTTAATTGATTTCTTTTGTACCGATGTGGATGTTGATTTGACGGAAGGGCGCAATTTCTTAAAAAGTGCCGGCGGCGCACCGGCGAATGTGTCGGCAGCGATTGCTAAGCTGGGCGGAGACGCGGCTTTCAGCGGAAAAACAGGCAAAGATCCGTTCGGGTATTTTCTGAAGCAGACATTGGACGCCGTACATGTCGATACCTCTATGCTCGTCATAGATGAGAAAGCGTCTACAACGCTTGCGTTTGTTTCATTAAAACAAAACGGGGAGCGCGACTTTGTGTTTAACAGAGGAGCGGACGCTTTGTTTACGCTGGATGATATTGATCTGGAAAAGGTAAACGATGCCAAAATCCTTCATTTCGGATCAGCGACGGCATTGTTATCTGATCCGTTTTGCTCAGCCTATTTACGGCTGATGTCGATTGCGAAAGACAATGGACAGTTTATTTCCTTCGATCCTAACTACCGTGAGGATTTATGGAAAGGAAGAGTTTCAGAGTTTATAAACACCGCAAAAAAAGCCGTTGCCGTAAGTGATTTTGTGAAAGTCAGTGACGAAGAGCTTGAGATCATCAGCGGTGCGAAGGATCATAAAGAAGGTGTTGCGGTTCTTCATGAGCTCGGGGCCGATATTGTGGCGGTGACACTCGGGAAAAGCGGGACCCTTCTTTCAAATGGGAAGGATATTGACATCATTCCGAGCATTCCGGTGACATCAATAGACTCAACGGGAGCGGGAGATGCGTTTGTCGGCGCGGCGCTGTATCAGCTGGCACGCACCGATGAGATTCAGACAGCAGCCGAAGATTTTGCGAAGCTGCGTGATATTGTCTCATTTGCCAATAAGGTGGGGGCGCTCGTGTGCACCAAAATCGGTGCGATCGATGCTTTGCCGAGTTTAAAAGAGGTTGAAGTATCACTGTAAAATATCGAGGATGCTTCTTGAAAGTCATCGGACTTCGGGAAGCATCCTCTTTTATTTAGGTCTGAAACCCTTTTCGATATACGGTATACTTTAGAAAGGCATCCAGTAAATTGAACCGCTGTGAAGTACATACAATAACTTTTTTATCAGTTCTGAGTAAAACCAAGTTTCTGCTGCTGCCGTCATGTATAGTGTGACGGCCTGTGATATTGAACCGCGGAGGAATGTTTTTCATGAAACATGTTTTTCTTATTGTGCAATGCGCGTTTTCTGTTTTTTGTTTTCTTTGTCTCGCCGCTGTCAATTGGTATCAGGGGAGTGAGCTTGTTTCTGATTCGTTTGATTGGAATTATACGGCTAAATTCTCAAAGCTTTTGAATGGGACGGATACGATTACAAGTCCGGAACAGATTTCGCAGCTGGATTTCTTTGTGTATGCGGCGAAGCATTATCCGTTAGTGAGCGGGTTGATGATCGGGCTTTTTATTTATTTTTTGTTCTCACTGTATCTGGTCGTGAAAAATTTCCGCCGGTACAAATGGGTTGAATGAGACTATTTTCATATAAAATACATAAATTCATGAGAAAATGAAACTTTTTTTGAAAAAAACAGTATATATAACTATGAACTTGTTACTATTTAATTTTGGGAGGAAAATGAAAAATGAGTATTTTAGGAAGATTTAAAGACATCATGTCAAGCAATATCAATGCGCTGCTGGATAAAGCTGAAAACCCTGAAAAAATGGTTGATCAATATTTGCGGAATCTGAACAATGATTTAGGAAAAGTGAAAGCGGAGACGGCTTCTGTCATGGCTGAGGAACAGCGGGCGAAAAGAGCGTTAACAGAATGCCAGGCTGATGCCAAAAAGATGGAAAGTTATGCGATGAAAGCGTTGCAGGCCGGCAATGAAGCCGATGCGCGGACATTTTTGGAAAGGAAAGCGGCTGTTGAATCAAGACTGACTGAGCTGCAGACGGCTTATCAGCTCGCTTCTTCCAACGCGTCTCAAATGCGCAAAATGCATGACAAGCTTGTCGCTGATATCGGAGAGCTTGAGTCGCGCCGAAATGCCATCAAAGCGAAGTGGTCTGTGGCAAAGACGCAGGAGAGAATGAACAAATTGGGGTCCTCTGTGTCAAATGCGGGCCAATCGATGACAGCTTTCGGCAGAATGGAAGACAAGGTCAACCAAGCGCTTGATCATGCCAATGCGATGGCTGAGCTGAACGCGTCTCCGAAAGACGATATTGACGATCTGACGGCTAAATATGACAGCAATCAAAGCAGTGTCGATGATGAATTGGCGGCGCTCAAGCAGAAAATGCTTTTCAGTAAAGATCAATAGACAGCGGGCTGCAGTTTTGTCCGATATAAAGAGAAAGTGAGAGAAACAGAATGATCATTTCTTATAAATGCCCGAACTGCGGCGATGATATGGTCTTTGACAGTTCATCCGGCATGCTGACATGTCACAGCTGCGGGCGGCAGGATCAGATTGAGAGCCTGCCAAAAGAGTATATAACGACGAGATTTTCCGAAAATGAGGCGAACGAGTACCGATGTGAGAATTGCGGCGCGGTATTAATGACTGAGGCGGAAACGACGGCCACGACGTGCGGGTTTTGCGGAGGAGCCGCCGTTCTCGCCGACCGATTATCGGGAAATCTCGCGCCTTCGATGGTGATTCCTTTTACGATCAGTAAAGAAGAAGCCATGAACGCTTTTAAAAAGTGGTGCCGAAACGGCCGTCTGACACCGAAAGGATTTATGTCTGCCGATCGGGTGAAGAGCATAACGGGCATGTACGTGCCGTTTTGGATGTTTGACTTAAACAGCAAGGTTCAGGTCAATGCCGTTTGTACGAGAGTGCATCACTATGATGATGGAGAATACCGGGTGACGGAGACCGAGTATTACAACGCGTACCGCGATATCAATCTTGATTATCTCAAAATTCCGGTCGACGCTTCAGAAAAAATGAGTGATGAATTAATGGACAAATTGGAGCCTTACTCATACAGTGAGCTGAAGGAGTTTAATACGGCCTATTTAGCGGGATATATAGCGGAAAAGTACAATTATACCGATGACGATCTCTTTCCGCGGGCGAAGGATAAAATCAGCCATTATATTGATTCTTATATCAGATCCACCTTCTCCGGATATACGAAGGCTGACATTACGGATGAGCAGATTCAGACCGATAAAATCAGCAGCTTTTACGTACTGCTTCCGGTCTGGATGGTCAGCTACGACTATGAGCGGGCTGAACACATTTTTGCGATGAACGGGCAGACGGGCAAGGTTGTCGGCAAACCGCCGATCAGTGCCGGAAAAGTGGCCGCGTGGTTCGGCGGCATAACCGCCGGTGCGTTTTTAGCATTAAGACTCGTCTCACTTATGATAGGAGGCGGTTTTTGATGAAAGTATCGATGAAAAAAGCGTGTCTCTTCTGCTTCGTCCTTTTTCTGATGCTGTCTTTTGGTTTACATACATCGGCGTCTGCCGCGGAACAGAAGCATGTTTATGACAATGCTCATTTATTAACGAAGGATGAAACGAAGAAACTTGAGGAATTGGCCGGGAAGCTCGGGGCAAAGCGCCATACCGATTTTATCATTCTGACCGCAAATGGAACGGGCGGTAAGGATATCGAGCAGTACGCCGGTGATTTTTATGACAGTCATTTTAGCGGAAGCACGGCGATTTTGACCATTGATATGAAAAATCGGGAAGTATTTATCTCCGGATATAAAAAGGCGGAGACGTATTTGAATAACAGCCGGCTGAATACGATCAGAAATACGATCTCGTCAGATATTTCCGCAGGCCATTATGAAAAGGCGTTTCAGACCTACATCAAGTTGGCTTATAAAGATATGGGGAAAAGCCCGGACGACAAGTCTGACAATCTGCTGCTCACATGGTGGTTTCAGCTCATTATTGCCGCAGCCGCGGCCGGAATCGCCGTCACTGTGATGGTGTACAATTCCGGCGGCAAGGTCACCGTCACCGGCAGCACGTATATGGATCACGATACGTCTGAAGTGCTGAGCCAGCACGACACATATATCCGAACCGACGTTACAAGAGAAAAAAAGCCTGATAAAGATAATGACAATGACGGCGGAGTCACGAGGGGCGGCACGAGTTACAGCGGAAGCAAGGGTAGTTTTTAAATTATATGTAAAGGATTTGAGCATACATGGGTTTTTTCAGAAATCAGTTAGCAAATGTGGTGGAATGGGAAGAATTCAGAGACGACATGGTTTTCTATAAATGGAACAACCGTGAAATTAAAAAAGGCAGCCGTCTGATCATCCGGCCGGGACAGGATGCCATCTTTTTATACAACGGGAAAATTGAAGGGATTTTCCGTGATGACGGCGATTATGATATCGAATCAGAAATCATTCCGTTTCTATCTACACTAAAAGGGTTTAAGTTTGGCTTTAACAGCGGCATGCGGGCTGAAGTGCTGTTTGTGAATACGAAGGAGTTCACCGTGAAATGGGGCACAAAAAACGCCATCAACATTCCGGCGGCAGGTATGCCGGGCGGTATGCCGATCCGCGCAAACGGCACATTTAACTTCAAGGTCATTGACTACATCGGATTGATTGATAAGATTGCGGGTGTCAAAGACAGCTATTTAGTGGAGGACATTAAAATCCGGATTACGTCTATTCTCGATCAGCTTTTGATGAAATGGATCACCAGAGAAGGAAAAGACATGTTCAATCTGCAGTCGAATTCCTTTGAAATCGGAAAAGGGATTCAAGAAGATCTTGATATGCAGCTGATCGGAGACGGCATGTCGATTACGGGCTTCAATATTATGAGCTTTAACTATCCGCAGGAAGTTCAGGATATGATTACGAAAAATGCCTCTTACGGTATGGTGGGCGATGTGAACCGCTATCAGCAGATTTCCATGACGGACGGAATGTCATCCGGCAAAATGAACGGAAGCGGCGCCGCCTCAGACATGGCGGGCATGATGATGGGAATGAATGTGGCAAATCAAATGATGAACCAAATGAACCAAAATCAGCAGAACCAGCCGCAGCAAGATCAAAGTCAGCAGAATCAGGGGACGGCACCGGCAAACGGCTCGGAAGGAGCGGCTAAGCCGAAATTCTGTCCGAACTGCGGAACGAAAACGGAAGGCGCGAATTTTTGTCCGAATTGCGGACAGAAGCTTGCGTGACGATATACGAAAAAGAGGCCTTTTTTGGGCCTCTTTTTTTGTCATGATTTCATTGTTTGAACGATGAGGGATGTCAGCGCTTTTGATCCCTCAGGTATGAGATGGACGCCGTCCGGTGTGAAGTATTCAGGGTGCTGCAATGCTTTTGCGTGCCAATCGACAAGCGTCACATTTTTCCGTGACTCGGCCTGCCGGCGCAATGATTCGTTTACTTTGCTTTCCCACTGCCGCGGCACACGTGTGTTGACAAGATAGATATCGGCTTTTGAAAAGGAGCTGATCAGTGATTCAATTTGGCTGTTTGTGAAATAGCCGTTCGTCCCTAACTCGATGATGACCGCTTTGTCCGGCTGATTAAATGACGCATATTCCGAAGTGAGCTGGAGTGCTTGAGAGACTTGTCTTCCTACCTTTCCGTCGATGGTGACATGAGGGAGGGACTGCCGCAGGTATGACGCAATGTCCAGCATCACCGAGTCACCGATGGCCAGCACGTCTTGCTGAGGCTGTGTTTGTTTTGAATCAGCCGCTTTTTGAGATGACCGTTCCTTTTTCTCTTCGTTTTTCTTTGTATTTGATTTGTCTGCTGGTTCTTTCTTGTTTTTGTCTGACGCGGTGTCCGTTTTTTCGCCGCCGTGTTTTTTCTTGCTGTCTTCTTCTTTTGCAGGCTGATCGTGATCGGCCGTTTTGTGCGAAGAGGCGGCGGTTTCTTGCTGATCATTTTGCGCGTACGTCCATTGCGGCTGTTTTTTCTCTTCGGCTATCCCTGACAGCCCGCCCGCAAATACGAGAATGGCGGCAAGAATAAGGCCGAGCGACATTCGGCTGATGACAGAGGACGTCTTCCATTCCAGAAAGCGGTTCAGAAACACGCGGCGTAAAAATGGCCGGAAGCCCGCAGTGCGGATCGGCTGTTCAATGAAATGGTAAGACAGCTCGGCAAGAATGAAAGTGGCGCCGATTCTGACGGCGCAGTGCCAATAAACCGGATTTCCGATTTCCTGTACGGGTGTGCTCAGCACGATAACCGGGTAATGCCAAAGGTAGATTCCGTATGATCTCGTTCCGATCCAGCGAAGCGGCTTCCATGAAAGGACATGTCCCAAAAAGCTGCTCGGATGGCATAAACATGCGACAAGAACCGCTGCGGTGATGCTGATCAAAAGCATGCCGCCCTTGTACAGGAAGGGTTCATATTCATCCGTGTAAAAGACGCAAAGCAGCAGCGCGGCAAAAGCGGCAAGCTCCGTCCCGTGAAGCAGGTGTTTCATGCTGCTCGGCAGCCGTTTGGAAGATAATCGTTTCATCGGCCACACTAAAGCTAAAGCGCAGCCGATCAGCAATTCAAATGAGCGGGTATCCGTCCCGTAATAAACGCGGCTCGGATCTCCGCCGGGCACATACATCATACTCATTACGACTGCAGAACATAACGCGAGGAACATGACCGCGGCCGCAAGCCGGGCCCGTGTTTTACATATGTACATTCCCGCAAGCAGCAGGAACGGCCATATGATATAAAACTGTTCTTCAATCGCCAGCGACCAAAGGTTTTTTAATGGCGAAGGGGAGCCGAAGCTGTCGAAATAAGAAAGTTGATGAAAGATAAACCACCAATTGCTTATGTAAAAAAGTGAGGAGACCGCATCCCCGCGTACGGTATGCAGGAGCTCGCTGTTAAACAATACGACCCAAATGACCGTCGTGATAATCATGAGATAAGCCGCCGGCAGAAGCCGCCTGATCCGGCGCACCCAAAAATCACGAAAATCAAGGGTAATGGCATTGCCTTGGGCAGGCAATATAATAGATGTAATTAAATACCCCGATAAAACAAAAAAGATATCAACACCAATGAAACCGCCGTCGGCCCAGTTGAAATTCAGATGATATGCGATAACTGCGAGGACGGCAAAGGCGCGAAGTCCATCCAGTCCGGGAATATAGCGGTGATGCAGTGACTTGTCTGACATGGTATTCCTCCAATAATGTGTGCGGAAATTCTCGCTGTTTTGCGGATGGCTATGGCAGATTTCTGTACAGTCTTCCATTTGTTCCGTTAATTAGACGCATTCGGAAGGGGATTTTGTTTCAGAAAAAATGAATGAAATGCTGTGATTTTCTTAAACTTTTCAGCCCCCGTCCGGCGTCTGTTATATGAAAAGGGTCCCTTATGCATCTTGGCTGTTGCGGGACGAAAGAAAAAATCCATGATCTGCGGATATCATGGATTTTTTTCTTTCTTTATCTGATGTAGCGGTCTCCGACAAGCAGCTTGGAGATGACGGAGGTCGGTATTGTAAACTCTGTAACGCCCATATATCCGGGTGCCGCTTCGTATTCATCAAATGAAATAACAAGTTTGTGCTTATCTGTAATATAAAAATTCTGGTCGGCGCGGATGGCTTTAAAAGGCTCCGTCATATCATCATCTTCGACCCAGTATATTTTATTCGGATCTTCTTTCATCTGTTTTTTCATTTGTTCTTTAATATTTTGGCTGATGACTTTAATATAACGGTCATCTTTAAATAAACTCTTTAATGTAAGCACGGCCTCATTCTTTTTATCAATCGTGATGTAACGGCTTTGCGTATAGGATGAAGCTTGCGTTTTTTCGATATCACGGCGGATTGAGATCAAATCCGCTGTGTCAGTAACGGTTTCATAATCGCTGTAAATACTGAGGTGGCCTTTTTTGCTTTTTGAGGTCGCCTTCATAAATTCCTGATACAGCTCTTTGCTTTCTTTCATATAATGCCGGTTGATGCTGTCTTCGAGTTTATGATCGGAAAGGCCGGACAGAGCGGGCGTTTTCACATCAATGCTTGATTGGTTCTTTTCTTCCTTCATCTCCGTGAATGTGATGGCTTGGACGACTTTGCCGATGACGGGGATTTTAGACATGGCTTGTGCGGCATCCGGATTGATATTGACAACGGCGGTAAATAAGACGGCCGCAGCGACTGCCGCGGATGTCGGCCACATCACGATTCGTTTTTTCTTCGGTTTCTGCTGAAGGGCTTTTTCGACAATGCTGTCCAGTTCCTTAGGAATGGGCACACTTTTATACTCTTCTCTTAATTGTTCTAATCTCTTTTCCATTAAGAAAGATCCTCCTTTGTCAGCTGAATGCGCATGAGCTTCAGCCCCCTGTAAAGGCGTGTTTTGACGGTGTTGATGTTTTCCCCCGTGATGTCCGCGATTTCTTCTAATTTCAGGTCTTCAAAGAAACGCAGAATGATAATGGTTTTATATTGATGCGGCAGGTCATCAAGCGCTTCGTGAAGGTCCGTGTCTTTGTAGTGATCTTCCTTTCCGCGGCTTAAAAACTCAATCGTTTCATCGTCCATCACTTTCAGTTTTTTCTGTTTGCGGAGAAAATCAATGGCCGTGCGCACTAAAATTTTATAAAACCAGCTTTTGATCACATCGGGGTTTTTGACGGATTCGACCGATGTCAGCGCTTTTTGAATTGATTCCTGAACAATATCTAACGCGTCATCCTTGTTCTTTACGTAACTGTACGCAAGCCGGTAAAAGTCTTCCTTGCGCTCAGTTATGCACGTCACAAGCGACGCTTTGGCTGTTTCGTTCTTCATTGCTTCAAAGGGCTCCTTTTTTAAAAATACGTATCATAGGCTGCTGCCTAAGGATAGACGGGACAGGGTGAAAAATAGTTTGCGCAGAGGGGATCATTTTTAAAAGGAAAAGGAAGGAAAGACGAAGAGATGAAAAAAAGAGCCGGAACGGCTCTTTTTCGGATGTGTCTGATATTCAGCTGAACGGTTTAGTTCGGTTTGACTAAGATTTTCACTTGGTTTTTCTCTTTGATTAAAGCGCCGAAGCCTTCTTCAATCAGATCGTCGAGCACGATTTTTTTCGTGACGAGCTTATCTGCTGAGAAGTAGCCCTCTTTCATCAGTGCAAGAACGGAAGGGAAGATGTCACGGTATCCGATAATGCCTTTTACGGTCCGTTCTTTGATGACGATATCGTTCGGATGAATTTCCGCTCCTTTTTCCCAGATGCTGACGATAACCGTTTCACCGGCAATGTTTGTTGACTGGATCGCCTGGCGGAGAACGACAGGAACGCCTGTTACTTCATAAGAAACATCAACGCCGCCGTTTGTGCGTTTAGCGATTTCTTCAACGACATCGTCCGTTTTTGACGGATCAATGATGATAGCGCCGAGTTCTTTCGCTTTTTCCTGACGTTCCGGTGAAAGTTCAACCGCGTAAATATCTGTGGCGCCGGCCGCTTTCAGGGCTTCAATCACAAGCAGCCCGATCGGTCCGCAGCCAAAAACTGCCGCCTTGTCGCCCGCTTTCAATTTGCTTTGGCGGACGGCGTAAAGCGCTACCGCTGACGGCTCAACAAGCGCGCCCTGTTCGTAAGAAAGCTCTTCAGGAAGCTTAAACAGCAATTCTTCGTCAACGGATACATATTCAGAAAATCCGCCGCCGCCTCCGGCTAAGCCTAAGAATCCCATTTGTTCATCAAGGTTATAGGCTCCCTGGTGTCCGTGTGTGGCAAAAATCGGTTCCACGACGACACGGTCGCCGACGCTGTAATTTTTGACGCCTTCGCCCACTTCCACGACTTCTCCTGAGAATTCGTGACCCATCGTGACGGGAGCCATTTCGTTTGTTAACGGATGAGGTTTGCCGACCGGAATAAAGATCGGGCCTCCCAAATATTCATGAAGGTCGCTTCCGCAAATCCCGCACCATTTGACTTTAATTTTGACTTTACCCGGTTCTGCTTTAGGTTCATCAATGTTTTCGATTCGAATGTCTTTTTGATTGTGCCATCTTGCCGCTTTCATTGATTATCACTCCTAGTCTGATTGAAACGAGTATAGGTACATGATCAATATGAACCACGGTTAAAAGGAATAAAGTGCCTGCTTCCTAAAGCCTGATTTCTCAAAATATATCATATTATGCAACTATCAATAGGCCTTATAAAAAGTCCATATTGAATGCAGAAATACTCTATGAATATTATAACGCTAATGAATTAAATTTTGTAGTATAATTTACCATGGAATTATATAGAACAGGAAATTGTGCCGTCGTTATGTGCACGTCTCATCACGTTGTAATGAACATGTAAAGTGATTGAAATATTATAATCGTCTTCTTGGTGTATAATTTTGCCTAGAATAAAGAATCAGGAGGACGAAAGCTTGAAGAAGTTATTCTTAGCCTTATTGATTTTAGCAGGAAGCACGCTGGGAGCGATCAGTTACTCTTCTGATGCAAGTGCTAAAAAAGTGAACGGAAATATTACATGGTATAATGGAGTCGGTAAAAAAGGATCTTCCGGTAAAAAACTGGGACACTGGGATTGCGCGACAAAATTAGGATTTGACGTTCCGAGAAACGGAACGAAAATCAGAGCTTATGCGAAAGCAAAACCGAAAAAGGTTATTACCGTATACAAAAATGATGTAGGCCGTATGCCGAATGCCGTATTGGATGTCAGCCCGAAAGCGTTCAAAGCGCTCGGATATCCATTAAGCAAAGGAAGAGTATCCGGACACTACAGCTATTAAAATAGACCATCTTAAAAAGCAAGGACACTGATTCTTGCTTTTTCTGATTGACGGAGAGATTGATAATGAAGAAGAAACGATGGATCTGGATGTTGCTGGCCGCCGTTTTGGCGGCGGCGGTCATCGCGGCCGTTTTACTGATTAAAGGAAAAAGCGACGGCGGCGGGAAAGCCGTTGTCTCCGGCGGCCATGACAAGCTGCTTGTTTCCATTACAGACAAAGATCTGATGACGAAATATTACGAAGACGGCCGCGTGCTGTACGAGGAAAAGCTTTCGGCATATCCGGCGTTTGCGCTGGATGACGCCCATCAGGTGCTCTATTTTGTCGGGAATAATGACCAAAATGAGATGCGTCTGTATAAGCTTGATCTGAAGACGAAAAAGAAGACGGTGCTTTATAAAGGAACGGCAAGCGCTGACAGTCTGTTTTTATCAAAGGATCTGACGCACATTTATTTCCGTCTCGGAAAAGCGGATGAAGATATTTTCCGTCTCGCATCTTTTGATTTGAAAACGAAACGTTACGAAAATCTGTATCCCGCCGCCGATGAGAAAGACGACAGTGTGAGCAGCTTCTTTTATAACCGCAGCCAAAACGATTTTGCGCTTCTGCATTATTCCGTGAAAGAGGATTATCAAAAAACGGATGAGGCAAATGAGAAGGGGATTGACCCTGAACCGACGAATATCCGGTTTGCAGCAGGAGCGGGAGAACACCTTCAGGATCTGACAAACCTTGAACAGTTTATCAGCGACGTGGCGGTGTCACCGGACGGAAAGAACCTTGTCTTTACATCTTATACACAAAAAGGGACGGAACAAAAAGCGTCCATCCGTCTGATGAATGTCAAGTCGAAAAAAGATGAAACGATTATCTCAAACGGGAAGGACTTCACTCCGCTGATTGATGCCCAGCCTCAGTTTTCTAAAGACGGCAGCATTATTTATTTCATGGCGGAAGCAAAAGGCGCTAAGCGTCTGAAGGATGAAACGGGGCGGAATGCGAAGGTCCGGACCATTTATGCTTATCATTTGGATACGAAAAAATGCGAAAAAGTCTGGGAAAATGACAACGGCATTATCAACAGTTTTTCCGTCATCCAATCATGAAAAAAACACTCAGCGCCCGCTGGGTGTTTTTTAATGAACAAAGCTGGCTGCGGCTGAGGCGAGCCATTTGAAAAAACGGAGAATCGGAACGGCAAAATGAAGCGTTTCGATGAATGACTGGCGGCAAGGTTCATTTTCCGCCGTTTTGCCATTTCCTTCAGATCTTTCTGCTGCCGATCGTTTTTCATGTTCATTGCTCCTTTACATCATAAAAGGGCATGATAACGCAAAGGCCTCTCATGAGACATGGAGGCCTTCTCTATGTTGAGACTCGTAAAAGGGAGGTCTAACTTGATGCCGTTTGATTATTGTTTTGGAGATTTACCAACGAACGGACGCCGTCGATCATTTTACTGCCGCAAAGGGGGCAAGTCGGGGTATCACTGCCGGCAAAATTCTTTCTGCTCCAGCCGATACAGTCCTCTTTTGTGCATTCCCACGTACTGACATCTTCTTTAGGCAGCGGTTCCTGATTACGTTTGTTGTAGTAAGACATAAAGTCACTTCTTCCCTTATGAATTTTCGTGCACTCCTTCATTGTCTCATACTTTTCCCTAATCTCCTAATTCCTTTTTCTATCCAGATTTCCAATGAGGGTGCATCGTCTTCCTGTTATTACAGTATATGCAAATAAGTGTCTTCTTATTTTTTCTTTTTGGATAAATAAAAAAGCCCCTTCTCTAAAAGGGGTGATATTTGTTTACTGCTTATCCGTGACGTCCATCGGTCTCATCATGTCGTAATCTTCGTGTTCTAAAATATGACAGTGCCATACGTAGCGTCCGCTGTAAGGAGCGAAGGTCGCCGCGATTCTGATGACCTCTCCCGAGTGCGCCTGCACGGTATCTTTCCAGCCTTTTTCACTTGGAGGAGGCGGGACGGCTGGCCCTGTATACACAATGTCGCCGAATTTGTTATAACGCTCTAAGTCAAAAGGACGCCGGTCAAGGATTTGGAAGGAAACAAGATGCAGGTGTATCGGATGGGTTCCCCCCATCGGATTGATAATCGACCAGATTTCCGTTGTGCCGAGCTTCGGCGCTTCTGTCACAGGATCATGCCATCGCTTGTTATTCAGCGTCAAAACGGGCCGGCCGTATTTGTCTTGCGTATTTGTGAGTTTAAGCGTCCTGATATTGTGTATTCTCTTTGATGTTACATTAGGCATTGTTGAAAGATATTTAGGCTTCCGGCTTGTGTCTTCTCCCTTCAGCGGTTTTGTGACGCGGAATTGCATCACATTGGCGTCTGTATCCGGATCGACGTCGCCCCCGCAGCCGGTGCCGTTCGTTAAAATGATATGTTCTCCGTCAAAGGCGGAGAAATCGATGAGCACATCATACCGCTCTGCCGGGGCTAAGCTGATAGATTGTGTTTTGACAGAGCGGGGAAGCAGTCCGCCGTCAGAACCGATTTGGATAAACTTGCCGCCGTTATTGAGCGAGAGAGAAAATGTTCTTGTATTGGAGGCATTAAGGATGCGGAAACGATATGTCCGCGGTTCAACTTCCATATACGGCCACGCTTTACCATTGACGAGAATGGTATTTCCGCAAAAAAACGGGACGATGGAAGGGTCGGGCAGCGTTTCGGAAGGGGTAGCAGGTCCGCTCGGATAAGACAAGGAACCGTCGTCATTTAACGTGCGGTCCAAAATCATAAGCGGTACGTCGTACTCTCCGGAGGGAAGCTTCAGCTGCTTTTCTTTTCTCTCGCGAATGATATACATCCCGGCAAGCCCGGCGTACACATTGAGCCTCGTAATCGCCATGGCGTGATCGTGATACCATAACAGAGCCCCGCGCTGTTTGTTTGGATAATGGTATACCTCTTTCTCAAAATAAGGACCCGTTTCCTTAAAATCCTTTGTGAACCAGGCTTCCGGGTAGCCGTCGCTGTCCGGCGGGGTTGCTCCTCCGTGTAAATGGACGACGGTTTTGACATCGGGTTCCTGATGGCCGCTTTCTGAATGGTGAATGGTATGATCCACAGGCAGAAAATGCTTATCCGGAAGGTCATTCATCCATTTAATATAGACGTTCTCATCTTTGTTCACCTCGATCGTCGGGCCGGGAAATAAACCGTTATACCCCCACAGCCGGGTGGGCGGGAGATCGCGGTGCAGCTTGTGAAAGCATTCCTTCATGGTGACTTCATAATACGTGCTGCCGTCTGATTTCTTCTGCGGCTGGAGTGTTTCGATAATCGGCAGTTCATCTGCAAATTTTTCTAGTGCCATTTTTCATCCTGTCCTTATCAATTATTGAAATCCTGTACTACAGTTAATGCTGCCTTGAACAGGTTGGTTAAAAAAACACCCGCCCTTTTTTGAGGGGGGGGGTGTTTGCGGTTATTGCGCAACCCGGCTTTCGGAAGCGCTCTCTTTCGGTTTTTGTTTTTTGCGGAATACATATGAGGCAAGTACCAGCAGAGTAATAAATCCTGTCAGCAGAAATTCAGACCGCATTGAACTGATAAACAGCATAGATAACAAGATGGCGCAAATGGCGATGATCGTCAGGTAGGTTAAGTACGGATAGAACCACATTTTGATTTTAAGAGATTCAGGGTTTGTCCGTTCGATTTTCTTTCTCATTCTCAGATGTGAGACGGCGATAACGAGATAAACGAGCAGTGCGATCGCCCCTGATGAATTGACCAGGAACAAAAATACGGAGTCGGGAGAAAAGTAGTTCATAACAACGGCAATATAGGAGAAAAAGGTGCCGGCGATAATGGCTTGAACCGGTACGCCTCTTTTACTCAGTTTCATAAAACGCCGCGGCGCTTCATTTCGCTCTGCCAGTGAATACAGCATCCGTGACGTCGTATAAAGCCCGGAGTTCAGGCAGGACAGAACGGCTGTCAGGACGATGAAATTCATGATTTGAGCGGCTGCGGGAACCCCGATATGGCTCAAAACGGCAACGAAGGGGCTTTCCAAAATATTGGCTGAATCCCACGGCAGCAGTGTGACCACAACCGCAATGGAACCGACGTAAAAAATAATGATCCGCCAAACGACTGAGCGGGTCGCCTTTGTGACGGATTCGACCGGATTTGACGTTTCTCCCGCTGCGATTGCGACGATTTCAGATCCCATGAAAGAAAAAATGACAACGACGATGCCGAGCAGAACGGAACTTGGACCTTTAGGGAAAAATCCGCCGCTGCCCGCCAGATTTTCCAGCCCGACCGGTTTGCTGCCGGGGACGATTCCGAAAATGAACGCAAATCCCGCGATTAAGAAGACAACGATCGTCGCTACCTTCACTAAGGAAAGCCAGTATTCAAATTCGCCGAACGATTTAACTGAATAAATATTCGTCAGTGTTAACAGCACGGTCAGAAGCAGACTCGTCAGCCATAACGGAATGCCCGGGAACCAGTACTGTATGATTCCGGCGCCTGCAATGGCTTCAATGGCAATGACGATGACCCAGAAAAACCAATACAGCCATCCGATCGTAAAACCGGCCCAAGGACCGATGGCGTCATGCGCGTACTGTGAAAACGAACCGCTTGTCGGGTTGACGGAGGACATTTCCCCCAGCATTCTCATAATAAAAATAACTAATAGTCCTGCTAATGCGTAGGAGACAATCGCTCCGGGTCCGGTGGAATGAATGACGGATCCGCTTCCGACAAATAATCCGGCGCCGATCACGCCGGCAATTGAAATCATAGTCATATGCCGGGTTTTTAATCCCTTTGATAAAGAGTTAGGCTGATTCATTCTTTGCCTCCTTTTGGTTTGTTTATGCTGAATATTCCGACAAGTATTATTCTATCATAAATGCCACAGGCAGTTGAAAATGATGTAAGAAAATATGACATTTTTTCTCGTCCGTACAGCAGAAGGTGCCGGGATGAAAGAGGAACATGCCATTGACCATTCACACGTTCATATGGAGCCTCTCCAGCTGAAATAAAGCTTCCTTTCTAAAGGGAGCTTTTTCCTTTTTCAGACTGGAAACAATTCGCTGGAAACGTTTTTTTATACTGTTTATATTTTGTGGTAAAGTTAGGTTACGATAATTGAAATTTGAGAGATGACTAGGAGGAGAAGAATGGCTTATAAAGAAGAGCTGCATCCGCTGCTGGAGAAAGCCGTTGAGCATATTGAAAACATCATCATAGGAAAACGGGATATCGCCATACTCAGTCTGGCCGCCATTCTCGCAAAAGGGCATGTGCTGCTGGAAGACGTGCCGGGAGTCGGAAAAACGATGATGGTCCGCGCTTTGGCCAAACTGATCGGAGCTGACTTTAAGAGGATTCAGTTCACGCCGGATCTTCTGCCGTCAGATGTGACGGGTGTCTCTATTTATAATACGAAAACGATGGAATTTGAATACCGCCCTGGACCGATCATGGGGAATATCGTGCTGGCTGATGAAATTAACAGAACCTCTCCGAAAACGCAGTCTTCTCTGCTTGAGGCAATGGAGGAAGGGAATGTCACCATTGACGGAAAGACAATGCGGCTGGCTGAGCCGTTTTTCGTCATGGCCACACAAAACCCGGTTGAATATGAAGGAACGTATCCGCTTCCCGAAGCCCAGCTTGACCGGTTTTTATTTAAGCTGCGCATGGGCTACCCGACTGCCGAGGAGGAGCTTCGGGTTCTGTCTTTGCAGGAAGGGCGCAATCCGCTTGAAACAATCGAGCCCGTCATTTCTAAAGAACAGTTTATCAGCCTTCAGCAAAAACTGGAGCAGGTGCGGGTGGATGATGGAATAAAAGCGTATATCGTCGACATTACTCAGCATACCCGCCGGCATCCGTCCGTACATCTGGGCGTAAGTCCGCGCGGTTCAATCTCATTAATGAAAGCCGCGCAGGCGTACGCGCTGCTTCATGACCGCGATTACGTCATTCCTGATGACGTCCAGTATTTGGCTCCGTATACGCTGCCGCACAGAATGATCTTGACCGCCGAGGCGAAATTTAACGATGTGACACCGGAAGCGGTTATAGAAGACATCATGCAAACGGAAAAAGTCCCCGTCCAAAGGATGTCGGTCCGCTAATGAGAAAGAAGATGCATTGGCTTCTATATGGATGGAAGCTGCTTATGTTGGCCGTACTGACGGCGGCTGTCTTTTCTTATGCCATGTTTCAGGGCGGATTTGTGAGCTGGTTTTTATTTTATGCGTTTTTGCCGTTTACCGTTTACGCCGGGCTGGTCGCTGTGTACCCGCTGCGGGCGTTTCAGGTGACGCGTGACGTGTCCTCCGCCCAGTTAACCTCAGGCGACAGGCTGTCTGTCACCATCAGGCTGGCGAGGCGCCTGCCGTTTCCGCTGACATATATGGTCATTGAAGATGTGATGCCGGAAACGCTTGGCGAGAGGCGCAGTGCGAAACAGCTTGTGTTTCCGTGGTTTCAAAGGAAGCTGACGTTACAATATGAGCTGCCGCAGGTGCCGCGCGGAGAGCATCATTTACATACGATAAGAGTGCGGACGGGAGATGTTCTCGGGCTTTTGGACAAGACGGCGTCGTTTTCCGTTACGGATACGGTTCTGGTTTTCCCGGCGTACGGGTCTGTTCACTATAAGCCGCAGGCTGCCTCCGGGGAAGAGGGTGCGGCTGCCGGCGCTCCGTTTCAGGTACACCGCTCCGCAATGGCTGCGAGCGTCAGAAATTATCAGCCGGGCGACCGGTTTTCCGCACTTGACTGGAAAACATCGGCGCGGCGAAATGAGCTGATGACGAAGGAATTTGACCCGCTGCAGAGTGTGAATATGATTCTCCTTTTGGACTGCAGGCCGTCCCCATCGTTTGAAGCCGCGGTATCCGCTTCGGCATCCCTGCTTTACACGGCGCTTGTGAAGGGCTCTCCCGCAGGATTTATCTCATTGGGGAGAGACCGGACTGTATTTCCCGTCCGGGAGGGAGACCGGCATTTCAGAAAGATGCTGCGTTACCTGGCATCAGCTTCAGAATCGGAAGAAGCCGATGCAGGCGGGCGTTTAGGAAAAGAGCTGGCGGATCCGCGTGTCCGCAAAGCTTCCATTGCCGTCGTGACGGGCAGTCTTACAGAAGACCTTCTCAAACAGGCTGAGCCCGGCCGTGCTGACATGACGGTGTTTTTGGCGAAAGAAACGAATGCCGCGCTTTCGGAGAAAGAACGGAAACTCGCTCTCATCTTCGCTCAAAAAAATATTAAGGTGCAAATGATCAGGGACAAACGGGTGTCCCATGTTGTTTAGAAAGAGAGGTGGCGCGCCATGCCGCATGACGAGAACCAGGGAAGCAGGCTGAGTCTGCTGCTGTTTTATTTTCTCGCTTTTTTATTGTTATGGGAATGGCTCAGGCCGCTGCACAATTTTACGGATACAAAACATACCGGTTTTTTCATCGTTTTTATCGGTTTGGCATTTCTGCTGTCATTCTTCCGGATGAGGTGGTACGTCACCGTGCCGTCCTGCATTCTGTTTACGTTGATCAGTATTCACATCCTGTTTTATAAAGGTTCGGTTTTTCAGCCGGAATGGCTCGTTTCTTTTTTGCGGGACGTGATGCAAAATGCCCGCCACATCGGGTCCGGAAGATGGAATGACATGAACCCGTCATTCCGCACGTTGCTGTTTTTTGTGCTTTTATGGCTGCTCGTGTATTTGCTGCATTACTGGGTGATCTATCAGCGGAAAATATTATTCTTTTTTATCATGACGGTAGCGTATATCACCGTGCTTGATACGTTTACTCCCTATGATGCCGCGTACGCCGTCATCCGGATCGTCTTTATCGGCTTTTTGATGATGGGGCTTTTGTATATGGAGCGCATCCGGCTTACGGAACATATAGCGTTTAAAAAAAGATTGATACTCAAATGGTTTCTGCCGCTGATGCTGTTTATCTGCGCTTCCGTCGTGTTCGGTCTGGCTGCTCCGAAATCAGACCCGAACTGGCCGGACCCCGTGCCGTTTCTTAAAAAAATAACAAACCACAAAGAAGTGCCCGCCGCCGAAAGCAAAATCGGCTACGGCAATCATGATGAAACATTGGGCGGTCCTTTTCAGCAGGATGATACGCCGGTTTTTACATGGAAAGGAAAAGAACGGGCGTACTTCCGGGTGGAAACGAAGGATACATACACGGGGAAAGGCTGGGTGGAGACCGATCAGGGCATGTCTTATAAACTGAACGGCGGCAACGTGGAAGATATATGGTTTGACCGGAGTGTGCAGACGAGACGGTATACGGCACAGGTGTCCATTGATGAGAATTATCTCTATAATCACGTCATGTATCCGATCGGCGTCTCCAATATTAAACCGAAGCACTCGATTCAGCTTGAAATGAACGGAAACACCGAGCAAATTACGCCGGTCAGTGAACAAGTGGGCAACATCCGCAATATGGGAAGGTACACGGTGACCTTTCAGGCGCCCGTCTTTAAGCTGAATGATCTCAGAAAAGTGAAAGTGAAACGATACCGTGAGCAGAATCAATTCAATGACCGGTATTTACAGGTCCCCGACAGCCTTCCGAAAAGAGTGAGACAGCTTGCGGACAGACTGACGCGGGATCATCATAATATGTTCGATAAAGCGAAGGCGATCGAGGATTATCTCGGATCTTCCGCATTTTCGTATAATACACAGGATGTCGCGGTTCCGGAGCACAATCAGGATTATGTCGATCAATTTCTGTTTGAAACGAAAAGAGGATATTGTGATAACTTTTCATCGGCAATGGCGGTGCTGCTCCGCTCCGCGGGAATTCCCGCCCGTTGGGTGAAGGGCTATACATCCGGCGAATATAAAGGGGCAGGCGACCATAACGGCCACATTTATGAAGTCACAAACAACAACGCCCATTCGTGGGTAGAAGTGTATTTTCCCGATCAGGGCTGGGTGACGTTTGAGCCGACAAAAGGCTTCACCAATCCGACGGAGTTTACGTCAGAGCAAAATCATACCGCGGCAAAAGACAGCGGAGGCTCAGCGGGGAATTCGGATGCACCGTCTGACAAGCAGCGTCAGGAAACAAAGCCGGAAAAAGAAGAAACACCGAAAAAGCGGGATCACAGCGCGGTACCGCATCCTGTGATCCGCAACAAAACCGCGGCACACCTGTGGCCGTATGCAGCCATCGCCATCGTGATTTCAGCCGCGGCGGCACTCGTCTGGCTGTTCCGGGCGCGCTGGATTCCGCACGTTACAGCAGCCAGATTGAAGCGGCGCACGGATGAAGACGTCTTTTTCGACGCATATGCCGCGCTGCTCCGCCAGCTGAAACGAAAAGGTTTCAGCAGGGGAGACGGAGAAACACTGCGCGATTTTGCTGCGAGGATTGACGAGGCGCACCATACAAACGACATGTCCGAGCTGACGTTGCGCTATGAGCGGGCCTTATACCGCAGGGATAATGCCGCAAAGCTTTGGAATGAATCAGGACAGTTGTGGGAAAATATAATTAAAACAAGATAGTCTTGACCGCATATCGTCCTGTTGTTAGAATAAATGAATGTTAAATGGGAGCCCGGGAGCGTTAAAAAGCCGGGCTTCCGTACAAGTCTTGCGCGACAGAGGGCTGAACGTTTGTCCTCCGTTTTTTCTGTGTCAAAAACTTAGAGGAGATTAGGTGACAACCATGACGAAGTTAGTGAATGAAATGATTCTTGTTCTTGATTTCGGCAGTCAGTATAACCAGCTGATTACCCGCCGGATCCGTGAATTTGGCGTATATAGCGAGCTGCACCCCCATACGTTGACAGCTGAGGAAATCAAAGAAATGAATCCAAAAGGAATTATCCTTTCAGGCGGACCGAACAGTGTATATGATGAAGGATCTTTCCGCTGTGATGAAAAAATCTTTGAACTCGATATTCCTGTATTGGGCATCTGCTACGGCATGCAGCTGATGACTCATTACCTCGGAGGGAAAGTCGAGGCGGCAAGCCAGCGCGAATACGGAAAAGCGAACATTCAGATTCAAGGAACTCCTGACTTGTTCAAGGATCTTCCGGAAGAACAGGTTGTGTGGATGAGCCACGGCGATTTGGTTGTAGAAGTTCCTGAAGGCTTCACTGTTGACGCAACAAGCCATCACTGCCCGAATTCAGCGATGAGCAAAGCGGACAAGAATTGGTATGGCGTTCAGTTCCACCCGGAAGTGCGCCACTCTGAATAC
Organism: Bacillus sp. LR--39; assembly: GCF_053613335.1. Lineage (NCBI taxonomy): Bacteria > Bacillati > Bacillota > Bacilli > Caryophanales > Bacillaceae > Bacillus > Bacillus sp. LR--39. The sequence goes on from NZ_JBSIOT010000004.1 coordinate 44,249, forward strand.
GGCAATGATCTTCTGAAAAACTTTGTATTCGGCGTTTGCGATTGTGAAGGCAAATGGTCAATGGAAAACTTTATCGAAATCGAAATGCAAAAAATCCGTGAAACAGTCGGAGACAAACAGGTTCTTTGCGCGCTAAGCGGCGGTGTTGATTCCTCTGTTGTGGCTGCTTTAATTCATAAAGCGATCGGCGACCAGCTGACTTGTATTTTCGTCGATCACGGCCTGCTCCGTAAAGGCGAAGCGGAAGGCGTCATGAAAACGTTCAGCGAAGGCTTTAATATGAATGTCATTAAAGTTGATGCGAAAGACAGATTCTTAAACAAGCTGAAAGGTGTTTCTGATCCTGAGCAAAAACGCAAAATCATCGGCAACGAATTCATTTACGTGTTTGATGATGAAGCGGACAAGCTGAAAGGCATCGATTACCTTGCGCAAGGAACGCTTTACACGGATATTATCGAGAGCGGTACTGCAACGGCGCAAACGATCAAATCGCATCACAATGTCGGCGGACTTCCTGAAGATATGCAGTTTGAACTGATAGAGCCGCTGAACACCCTTTTCAAAGACGAAGTGCGCGCGCTTGGCACGGAGCTCGGCCTTCCGGATGATATCGTATGGCGTCAGCCGTTCCCTGGCCCTGGCCTTGGCATCCGCGTACTCGGTGAAGTAACGGAAGAAAAACTTGAGATCGTTCGTGAATCAGACGCGATTCTGCGTGAAGAAGTGGCGAACCACGGCCTAGAGCGCGACATCTGGCAGTACTTCACGGTTCTTCCTGACATCCGCAGCGTCGGTGTCATGGGAGATGCGAGAACGTATGATTACACAATCGGTATCCGTGCCGTAACATCAATCGACGGCATGACATCTGACTGGGCGCGTATCCCTTGGGATGTGCTTGAAGTGATTTCGACACGGATCGTCAACGAAGTGAAACACATCAACCGCGTCGTGTATGACATTACGAGCAAGCCGCCTGCAACGATTGAGTGGGAATAGTCAAAAGAAGCTTAGAATCCTTGGTTTATAAGGGTTCTAAGCTCTTGTTTTTTCAAAAAATAAATTTATTCTTCTAAACCAATTTTATAAAAGTCTCACTTGAAAGCTTCTTTTCCAATAAAACACCTTCATATTGTTCTTTGATAAAATAGTTCTGAAGATCAAATTCATCTTCAAGATATACGTCTATAATTCTCTGGAATAATGACTCTGCATAACTCTCTGCAAAATTTACTAAGTAAGGTATAAGGTTTTTTGCTACATAACCATTATGAACAATTTGATTTCTAGACTTATATATATAATCAATTGTTAACTTAACTTCATCTTTTTTGTTTCGGAGCATCTGTAAAGCCTTTTTATTATTTTGATAAAAATCAAGAGTATCTTCAATACTATCTAAAAAGCTTTCTTTTGTGGTATAAGACAATAAATCCTTCATCCGTTTGTGAAATTTAACCAGTGAAACTACTGAGTCCTCAGACCGCGCTTGGTAAATGCCAACATCATGGGCAAATTCCTCCGGTATATTGATGGAATCATCATTTCTAAATGAGTGTTCAGTATACTTTACAGTTAATAAAAAGAGATTATGAATTGGTCTAAATTGTTCCCAAAGAAAATACATATTTGATATTGCTTCTTTAATAAAAGTAAATTTAGATTCATTATATGCCTTTGAAATGTTTGCTAAACTTTCAATGCAAATCCAATAATTCAACAGCTTATTGTTCTCGGTTTCCCAAATAGAATTAGACATCAATTCAATTACATTAATAATAGAATTTAATTCAATGAACATATTCCTTTTTTCAAGGGCATCAATTACCTTAGAATAATCTTTCATTTGTTTAAACTTTTCATTACTAAAATAAACTGGATTATCTTTGCTGAGTTTTCTTCTAAAAACTCTGTCATCTCTACCTAAGCTAAATGCAGTACCAAAACTAGATTCGCTATCAAGATTTTTTCCTATATACTGTCCATCCCAAAAAAACTCTTTAAACTTGCTAGCAAACTTCAAATTTGCTAACCTTAAAAAAATTAAATACTTTTCTTCTGCAATTTTTTTCGCCACATTATTAGAAATAGCCTGTACTTTAACTAGTACATTACATCTACTATCAAATTTATATGTATCTTCAACAACTTCTTCTTGTTTTTTTGTGTTAAACGTTTCGTCAAACAATTCGGCATCTGGAGTTTTTTTTTCTCGGACTGGATCATATACATAAAAACCAAATATTGTATCGTTTTCATCTTTAAGAGGAGGTGCAATCATTCCCCATACAGGAAATATAAAAAGATAGTCACTTTTCTTTGCTATTAAATTTTTTCTAAATATCTCTAATCTATCTTTTACACTTAAATTATCAATATATACTTTGGCTTGTTCAGGAGACAAGCCAGCAGGAGTATATTTGAAAAGAATAAAGATATCTTCTCCATTTACATTATATGTTTGGAATACGTCACTGAGTAAGTTTTCGATATCCTTCACACTTTTCCCTGAAGTTACTAAGTCTATAATGATATCCTTAGTTAAATTTTTAATTTTAGTTCTATCTTTTTTTAAGAATAATTTCTTTTCGATAATTTCTAATAATTCGTCAAATAATATTTGTGCAAAATTTGCTTTAGAAATTTTTTTAGAAAGTTCCTTAGCAATAACATAAACTGCCTGACTATCTTTCCTTTCCAATTTCCCTTTTAAAATGAGTAATTCATCTCTATATAATTTCATATGTCTTTCACTAATAAGATTTTCGATTAATTTTATATAAACTTTACGATTGTTGTCACTCTCAAATTTATTTAGTTCATATTCATTAATCACATCCAATAACACAAGACGAATATTAACTATATCAATTCCTATTGTCCCATTTTTCACTTGTGATATTAAAGATTTCCATTCTTCATACCAATACTCCAATGCTTTACTATATAGCGAATCTCTATTAAATTGATCTAATTGCAAAAAAACACCCCACTTTGTCTATAATTTAAAGGTAGATTTCTCTACTTTTAAATTATATCATCAAATTTTTTAAATTTCTTTTAACATTTATGATTAGAAATCAAGTTTCTATGAGACTTAGCATGATCTACGGGAAATCATTTTTAATCGGTCAGAGTCAATTTCAAATGGTTGAATGGAATGATGAGTATCTAAATTATCTTTAGCCTAAAAAAGTAGTCGTTAAGGTTTTTTTCGTTTTGATTACATATTTAAGATTTCCTACAAAGTCCACAAATAAAAAGTATCATTGTAAAAGAGTGCAAACAATTTACAAATAACAGAAATCAAGATATGCTTTAATCAAAGAACTCTTATACTGTTTAGAGAACATTGAGTGGGAATAAATGAAGATAAAAAACGTCTCTTTTTAAAAAAGAGGCGTTTTTTTTCATCTTTTTGAAACCGTTTTGCCCTGATTCATATCTAACAGCATAGGAGGTGGATAAGGTGAAGGAAGAACGATTGATCAAAAAGGCGAAAAAAGGTGATGCCGCAGCCTTTGAAAAACTGATCACAGCACACCAGGATACTTTATATAAAACAGCTTATCTCTATTTGCATCACAAGGAAGATACACTGGACGCTGTTCAGGAAACGGCTTACAAGGCTTTTCTTTATATCGCACAGCTGAAGGAGCCGAAATATTTTAAAACGTGGCTGATCCGGATTTTGCTTCATACGATTTTTGCGATGAGGAAAAAGCACGGAGACGTCATTCCGTTTGAGCCGCAACATGATACGCGCGCGGAGAATAAGAACATTGAAGAATACATAGATCTTCGGAATGCCCTGGAAACCCTTGACGAACATATACAGCTGACCATTCAGCTTTATTATTTTCAAGATTTCTCGATTGCTATGATCGCTGAACAGACCGGTATGGCGGAAGGCACTGTAAAAACGCATCTTCACAGGGCGAGAAAAGCATTGAAGCAGGAGCTGGAAAAGGAGGATAAACATATATGGAAAAGCATCAAATGAAGCAATTGTATCAGGACATTGACGTGCCGAAAGCTGAATTGAAAAACGTGATACATAGCGCCGCTGTCCGTGCCGGAAAAGAAGGCGCCGTCAGACGGAGATGGGGACGAAAAGTGATAAACGGACTCGCGGTTGCTGCCGCTTTGTTTATTCTGTATTTGTCCTCAGGCTTATTCATACCCTCCGTTAATACGGCTATGGGAAACATCCCTGTTGCCGGGCAGATTTACAGGGTATTTCAGGATAAGGCAGGTTCTGCGCTGTTTAAAAGCAATTTGGTGACAAAACTGAATGAGAAAGCAGAATCACGCGGAATCACGGTGACAGTGAAAAGTGTGTATTACGACAGCGGACAGCTCGTTTACAATTTTACCGTTGACAATTTGAAATCTGATGAGGAGGATATTCCTTTTGAAGTAGATTATAAAGACATCCGGAATATATTATCTTTGGATTATGACAGTCAGGGCATGAAAAAAATGAAAGACGGGCAGTACGGGGGGCAGCTTCGCTTTTTTGCGGACGGCCCAAAGATGAAAGACGGTGATAAGCTTCCGCTTGTCATTACACAGATCAAGGATATTCCCGGAAACTGGCGCTTTACACTCCCGATTAAAAAACAAAAGTCCGTTTCTCTTGAAGGGACGAAAGCTGTGAATGTAAACGGGTTATACCGCTTTTTCGATATCCGGGCGGAAAACGGAACGATGGGATCGGCTCTCCTGTATTCAGTCGACTTTCAAGATGCAGCTAAAAATGATGCCATCTCGATTGACGAAGCAACGGATGATGCTGGAAACCATTATGAAATGACGATGTCGAATATTGAACTTGGCAGCAGAAAGAACCTTCCCGGCGGCGGGAAAAGAATACGCGGCCAAACTCAATTCAGCAAACCGATAGACCCGAAAGCGAAAACACTTTTCATAACGGGTAATTTAAAATCAGAATCAGAGCCGGGAGAAATCGTCCCTCTGAAAACAAAACTGCCCGCCAGCTATAAAACGAAACATCATCATGTCGGCATTACCATCAAAAAGATCAAACAGCAAGGCAGACGGGTGATCGTCGATTATCAATTCACAGGAATTAATGACAGCAAAACGGATAAAGATCAGCTGATCAATGTCGGTGAGTCTATCGGTCTCGGCAATACGAAAAAAATGAAAACCTGGCCATCGCTTAATGAGTATGAAAAAGGCTATTATCTGAAAGGGAATAAGGCGAAAGTCACGAACCTTAAAACGGGTGAAATGGAATCCGTTTTTGAATTGGATGATTCAACCAATAAAGACTATTCATTGCGCGATTTTTCATTCGATTCATATGCTTTGTACGTCAATCAAACGGTTATGAACTTGCTGGCCGATGACAGCGGAATCACATTCTCGGTGCCGGTCTGGCCTGCAGACGGAAAATGATGTCAGGAAGGCGGCTTTTGCCGTCTTCCATTTTTGGTCAATTAACGAATAAACCAAATTTTTTTAACGGGATTGTTCGTTTTTTTTATTGAGTTTTCAAAATTGAATTGATACAATAGACTCAGAAATCAAATATGCAGATATCGTATAATGGCGGGGATATGGCCCGCAAGTTTCTACCAAGCTACCGTAAATGGCTTGACTACGGATCAATCTCAATCGTTTGATATAAATAATCCATTCTTATTTATTCAGACTGAACGTATGTAGTCAAGCGTCCCAAATGTATTTGGGGCGTTTTTTATTTGGCGGATATCGGGCAGAATAAATGGGAGAGAATGAAGGAGGCAATTGGCTTGAAGCAATTTTTTCAGTTTGATGAGCTGGGGACAAGCTATCGTAATGAAATCATCGGCGGTTTAACGACCTTTTTGTCAATGGCGTACATTCTGTTCGTCAATCCGCTGACATTGTCTTTAAACGGTGTGAAGGGATTTCCCGAAGCATTAAAAATTGATCAGGGCGCGGTGTTCACCGCTACAGCCTTGGCGTCTGCGGCCGGCTGTATTTTAATGGGGCTCATTGCAAAGTATCCGATCGCGATTGCGCCGGGTATGGGATTAAATGCGTTTTTTGCTTTCTCTGTCGTCCTCGGCATGGGGATTTCATGGCAGGCCGCGCTTTCCGGCGTCTTGATTTCCGGAATTATCTTCGTGGCGCTTTCGCTGACGGGATTGCGGGAAAAAATCATTAATGCGATTCCGCCTGAGCTGAAATTGGCGGTCGGCGCGGGTATCGGTTTGTTCATCACATTTGTCGGTTTGCAGGGTTCGGGCATTATTGAAGCGAACTCATCGACTTTGGTGTCTATCGGCAATATTCACAGCGGCCCTGTGCTGCTGACGGTTTTCGGTGTTATTGTGACGGTCATTCTGATGGTGCTTCGCGTAAACGGCGGCGTATTTATCGGAATGCTTCTGACGGCGGTTGCCGGCATGGTCTGCGGACTGATTCCGGTTCCGACGCACATTGTCGGCAGCGTGCCGAGTCTTGCGCCGACTTTCGGACAGGCGTGGATGCATCTTCCGGATATCTTCTCCGTCCAAATGCTGATTGTCATTTTAACGTTCCTGTTCGTCGGGTTTTTCGATACGGCCGGAACGCTGGTGGCTGTAGCGACACAGGCCGGGCTGATGAAGGAAAATAAACTTCCGCGTGCGGGAAGAGCGCTTCTGGCGGATTCGACATCAATCGTTATCGGAGCCGTACTCGGTACGTCTACAACGACTTCTTATGTTGAATCAAGCTCAGGCGTTGCGGCGGGGGCGCGCTCCGGCTTCGCGGCTGTTGTGACGGGCATTCTCTTTTTGCTGGCGATGTTTTTCTCGCCGCTTCTGTCAGTTGTCACCACGAATGTGACGGCTCCGGCTTTAATTATTGTCGGCGCGCTGATGGTGGCGCCGCTCGGTAAGATCGCCTGGGATAAATTCGAGGTGGCTGTGCCGGCATTCTTAACGATGATTATGATGCCGCTGACGTACAGCATTGCGACGGGGATTGCGATCGGTTTTATATTCTACCCGATTACAATGATCTGCAAAGGAAAAGGAAAAAGCGTTCATCCGATTATGTACGGGCTGTTCGTCATCTTTATCCTGTATTTCATCTTCTTGAAATAACGGAAAAACCGGCTGAGTTCAGCCGGTTTTTTGTTTTTGTCCTATTCCGTAAAACCAATACATACTATAAAACGTCATGTGGGTGTCCGGGTGAAGAAAACCGCTTGACTGTTTAAGGACGCTTCGGTACCTTATATAAGTGTTTTATTTTCTTGCTTAACAAATTCCGCCGTATTTTTTTGATAGGAGTTGCTGACATGACGGAAGAAAGAAAAGAAACGTTGGAAGAAGAAAAACAGCATCAGGGAACTGATGAAGAACCGCTCTCGAGAATGTCCAGAAAAGCGGGACGTTATCAAAAGCAAAAGAAGAAAGAAAAGGAACGGCGCCCGGCTCGGGCTTTTACGGAAAAACTCGCTTCTGTATGGGCCGCGGTCAAACGTTATTGCCGTTTCGCGCTGCGCATTTTGACATCACCGGTGAAGGTCGTTGGGGAAGACGGCTTTTCCCGCTTTAAATATGCTCTTATTTCAATGCTTGTGTTCAGTATCTTTTTCTCAATCGGAAATTGGTTTCAGCTGAGGGCAAGCCAGCAAAGGCCTCTCGGATACGGAGAGCGGCATCATACGTTTTTTGACGGCTTTACCGTCGTTCTCGTGTATACGCTCGTCTTTTTTGCCGCTGCGGCCGGGGCGGTCTGGCTTGTATCACGTTATATGATGAAACAGAAAATCACGATGCGGGATGCGGCCGCGGGGGTCGGATCGCTTTTGGTTCCGGCTGTCACCTGCTCTATCGTGTGGATGATTTTCGCGATATTGAATCTGCCGGTCATCACCGTGGTGTTTACGGCGCTGACCTTGTTTCTGGCCGCCTCGGCGATGGTGCAATTTGTGCAGATTCTTTACAAATCGGCTGAAAAGCCTGCGGCTGACGTGATGTACTGTATTTCCGCGGCGGTCATCATCATGCTCATTTTTACGGCTGTGACATGGCCGCTCATTTCAGAGTACTTTACTGCTTCGCTGATCCCTTTATAAGTCGAAATTTGTCTTTCACAATGTTTACAAATTTTTCTAATAAAGCGTGTTGTTTTGAAGACCCGGCCGAGATATGATGAGAGCAACAGCAATTCGAAAGCGGCACTACTCTTTATGATTCGGAAAGGGATGATGAAGATGGCCCCGTTGTTGCGAGAAGCCATTAATCGGAAAAAACAGCACCTGAGGACAAAACTGATCCGCTCAGGGTTTTATCAAGACCATGTTCAGGAACTGTCCGGATACACGCTGAGTGAGCTTGAAAAGGAATATGAAGCCGTCAAACGATTGAAAAAAGCCGAGCTTCACTGATAAGAGCTTGAAAGTCTGCCTTGCGGGGCGGGCTTTTTTTTCTTTTGAAAATGATCAAAAGAGGGTAAACTATCCTTAATTGAAAGATTGGCTTTTCAAATTATCAGAGGAGGGGGAATCAATGATGCAGACGATTTTATCCAACAGTATAGGTATGGTTCTCATTATTCTCATCATTAACATTATATATGTCTCTTTCTTTACGATCAGGATGATTCTGACATTAAAGGGACAGCGCTATTTCGCCGCAGGCATCAGTACGATTGAAATCCTTGTGTATGTGACCGGCCTGAGTCTCGTGCTCGGCAATCTGAATCAAATTCAAAACGTCATTGCCTATGCACTCGGCTACGGTCTCGGCGTCATAGTGGGAATGAAAATTGAAGAAAAACTGGCGCTCGGCTATATTACAGTCAACGTCATTACGAAGGAGCTCGATCTGGACCTGCCGAAACAGCTCCGGGAAAAAGGATACGGGGTTACAAGCTGGGTTGCGGGAGGACTTGAAGGAGACCGGACCGCCATGCAGATACTGACACCGCGCAAATATGAGCTTCAGCTTTATGATACGATTAAAACGCTTGATGAAAAAGCGTTTATGATCGCTTTTGAGCCGAAAACGATCCATGGCGGATTCTGGGTGAAAGCAGTGAAGAAGAGGAGAATTAAGGAATGACAAAGCCAAAAAAGAAACGGTTTGAAGTAACGGAAGACGAAACGATTGACACCATTCTCACTTTAATGAAGGAAGAGGGCTATATGCCCGTCCGGCGGATGGAAGAGCCGATCTTTACAGAAAAGAAAGAAAATGGATCAATTCAAGTCGTTCCTTGCGGGAAAAAAATCGTATTTGAAGGGAAATTGATCTAAACACGAACATTAAAAGAAAGAATTTTTATATCGTTCGATAATGTCGTTGACATTATCCAAGTCCGTTGTTAAGATAAACATGAAATCAAAACACGACCTCATATAATCTTGGGAATATGGCCCATAAGTTTCTACCCGGCTGCCGTAAACGGCCGGACTATGCAGGAAAGTGATAAACAGCTGACATGGATATCGCAGAAGCGAACGACTGACGATACGCGCGCCATGCCCGGTTTGTATTGCTTCCTCATAGTTGCAATATAAGCCGGGCTTTTTTTTCTGAAAAACAAAGCATGAGAAGGTGGGAACAGAATGCAGCCGCTAGCAGGAATCATCATGGGAAGCACCTCCGATTGGGAGACAATGAAACATGCATGCGACATACTTGACGAACTTCACATTCCTTATGAAAAACAGGTGGTATCCGCGCACCGGACGCCTGATTTGATGTTTGAATATGCAGAAAGCGCCAGAGACAGGGGCTTAAAAGTCATTATTGCCGGAGCCGGGGGAGCGGCGCATCTGCCGGGAATGACGGCGGCCAAAACGACGCTGCCGGTGATCGGCGTACCGGTTCAGACGAAATCGCTTAACGGGCTTGATTCTCTTCTGTCTATCGTACAGATGCCCGGCGGCGTGCCGGTCGCGACGACGGCGATCGGAAAAGCGGGCGCAGTGAACGCGGGTCTGTTAGCCGCGCAGATTTTGTCGGCATTTGACGGTGACATTGCGGATAAACTAGAGGCGAGAAGAAATGCGACAAAACAAACGGTGCTGGAAAGCAGTGATCAGCTTGTCTGATAAAAAAACGATTTATCCCGGCGCCGTCATCGGCATTATCGGAGGCGGACAGCTCGGAAAAATGATGGCTGTCGCCGCAAAACAGATGGGCTATAAAGTCGCAGTCGTCGATCCCGTGAAAGACTCGCCATGCGGACAGATCGCCGATATTGAGATTACCGCCCAGTATAATGACCGTGAAGCGATTCAAAAATTGGCCGGAGTCAGTGACATCATTACGTACGAATTTGAAAATATCGATTACGAGGCGCTCAACTGGCTCAAAGAACATGCATATCTTCCCCAGGGAAGCGAGCTGCTGCTCATCACCCAAAACAGGGAAACGGAAAAAAAGGCGATCCAGTCAGCAGGCTGTCAAGTCGCTCCTTATCGGATCGTAAACAGCGGACGGGAGCTTGAGGAAGCTGTTCAGGCACTGGGGCTCCCGGCTGTGCTGAAAACATGCCGCGGCGGATATGACGGCAAAGGCCAATTTGTCATTAAGGAAGAAGGACAGACAGACGAAGCGGCCGCGCTGCTAGAAAACGGCACGTGCATACTGGAAAGCTGGGTATCGTTCCGGATGGAGCTTTCCGTTATCGTGACGAGATCGGTGCACGGTGAGATTTCAACCTTTCCGGCTGCTGAAAATATCCACAAAAATAATATTCTGTTCCAAAGCATCGTGCCCGCGAGAGCGGAGGAAACGGTTCAAAAGCGGGCAGAGGCGCTTGCCGTCCAGCTCGCGGAGAAATTGGAGCTTGTCGGGCCGCTTGCGGTGGAAATGTTCGTCACGGAAGACGGAGACCTTTTGATCAATGAACTGGCGCCGCGTCCTCACAACTCCGGGCATTATACGCTCGACCTTTGTGAAACGAGCCAGTTCGAACAGCACATCAGAGCGGTCTGCGGACTTCCTCTCGGCAGAACCGATCTTCTCAAACCGGGAATGATGGTGAATCTGCTCGGTGATGAAGTGAAGCTTGCGGAGGAGCATACGGAGCTTTTAAAAGAAGCCAAACTGTACCTGTACGGAAAACATGAGATTAAAAAAGGCCGCAAAATGGGGCATATGACATTTTTGCGGAAGCCTGATGAAACATGGATTCAGGACATCACGAACATATGGATGAAAAGAGACGGAGGACGAGCATAATGATCGAACGTTATTCAAGACCTGAAATGTCCGCGATCTGGACGGACGAAAACAGATACCAGGCATGGCTGGAAGTCGAGATTTTAGCCTGTGAAGCCTGGGCTGAGCTTGGCGTCATTCCGAAAGAAGACGTCAAGGTCATGCGCGAAAACGCGTCTTTTGACATCAACCGCATTTTGGAAATCGAGCAGGATACGCGCCATGACGTCGTTGCATTTACCCGGGCGGTTTCAGAATCATTAGGCGAAGAAAGAAAATGGGTCCACTACGGCCTGACGTCAACAGATGTCGTGGATACCGCTCTTTCCTATCTATTAAAACAGGCGAATGAGATCTTGCTCAAGGACATTGAGAGATTTGTTGACATTATAAAAGAAAAAGCGAAAGAACATAAATACACGGTCATGATGGGCCGCACGCACGGCGTACACGCGGAACCGACGACTTTCGGCCTGAAACTCGCGCTTTGGCACGAAGAAATGAAACGCAACCTTGAACGTTTCAAGCAGGCAAAAGAAGGGATCGAAGTCGGGAAGCTTTCCGGCGCGGTCGGCACATATGCAAATATTGATCCGTTCGTAGAGCGGTATGTCTGCGAAAAACTCGGCCTGAAAGCGGCGCCGATTTCCACTCAGACATTACAGCGCGACCGTCATGCGGATTACATGGCGGCACTGGCTTTGATCGCGACGAGCATTGAAAAATTCGCAGTGGAAATCCGCGGTCTGCAAAAGAGTGAAACACGTGAAGTGGAAGAGTTTTTTGCAAAAGGACAAAAAGGCTCATCGGCTATGCCTCATAAACGGAATCCGATCGGGTCGGAAAATATGACGGGCATGGCGCGCGTGATCCGCGGGTACATGCTGACGGCATACGAAAATGTACCGTTATGGCATGAGCGTGATATTTCTCATTCATCAGCTGAGCGCATCATTCTTCCTGACGCGACAATCGCGCTGAATTACATGCTGAACCGATTCAGCAACATCGTCAAAAACTTAACGGTATTCCCGGAAAATATGAAACGCAACATGGACCGCACACTCGGTTTAATCTATTCTCAGCGCGTGCTGCTCGCTTTAATCGACACGGGTCTGCCTCGTGAAGAAGCATATGACACGGTTCAGCCGAAAGCGATGGAAGCTTGGGAAAAACAAGTGCCGTTCCGCCAGCTTGTCGAAGCGGAGGAAAAAATCACGTCCCGCCTCACACCGGAACAGATTGCCGATTGCTTTGACTACAATTATCATCTGAAAAACGTCGACTTGATCTTTGAGCGTTTAGGTTTATAGAAGAAGCCAGCCGGAGGCGGCTTCTTCAGCCGCCGCAGATTGAATATTCCCAACATTCGGGTTAGGAGGCCTTCCGTGAATATTGTGAACAATAATCTTCTTTATGAAGGAAAAGCGAAACGAATTTATCAAACTGAAGACGAACAGATTCTCCGCGTGGTCTACAAGGATTCCGCAACAGCCTTTAACGGTGAGAAAAAAGCGGAGATCAGCGGAAAGGGCCGTCTGAACAATGAAATTTCAAGCCTGATTTTCAAACATCTGCACGCCAAAGGAATTGACAACCACTTTGTGGAGCGTGTTTCAGAATCAGAGCAGCTCATCAAAAAAGTGAGCATCATTCCGCTTGAAGTCGTGGTCAGAAACATTGCCGCCGGAAGCATGTCGAAACGTCTCGGCATCCCGGAAGGAACAGAGCTTCCGCAGCCGATTATCGAATTTTACTACAAGGATGACGCACTGGGTGATCCGCTCATCACAGAAGATCATATCCGGCTCTTGAAAGCTGCGGCTCCTGAGCAGGTCAAAACGATCAAATCGATTACAAACCAGGTGAATCAAGAACTTCAGCATATTTTTGAAGACTGCGGCGTCAGATTAATAGATTTTAAGCTGGAATTCGGCTTAGACGCAGAGGGACGGGTGCTTTTAGCGGATGAAATTTCTCCTGACACGTGCCGTCTGTGGGACAAAGACACAAACGAAAAGCTCGATAAAGATTTGTTCAGACGGAACCTGGGAAGCTTAACCGACGCATATGAAGAGATTTTCAAAAGACTGGGAGGCATTTCATAATGTATAAAGTGAAAGTTTATGTCAGCTTAAAAGAAAGTGTGCTCGATCCTCAAGGAAGCGCAGTGCAGCATGCATTGCACAGCATGACCTACAATGAAGTGCAGGATGTGCGCATCGGAAAATACATGGAGCTGACGATCGAAAAATCTGACCGCGATCTTGACGCGCTCGTGAAAGAAATGTGTGAAAAGCTCCTTGCCAATACAGTCATTGAAGACTACCGATATGAAGTTGAGGAGGTTGTCGCACAGTGAAATTTGCGGTGATTGTGTTACCCGGCTCCAACTGTGATATTGATATGTTTCACGCCGTAAAGGACGAACTCGGCGAAGAAGTCGAGTATGTCTGGCACGAGGAAACAAGCCTTGACGGATTTGACGGCGTGCTCATCCCCGGCGGGTTTTCATACGGCGACTACTTGAGATGCGGCGCCATTGCCAGATTCGCAAACATCATGCCGGCCGTGAAAAAAGCGGCTGCCGAAGGAAAACCGGTTCTCGGCGTCTGCAACGGATTCCAGATTCTGCAGGAGCTCGGACTTCTGCCCGGCGCCATGAGACGCAACAAAGATTTAAAGTTCATCTGCCGCCCGGTTGAATTAATCGTACAGAACGGCGATACGTTATTCACATCTTCCTATGAAAAAGGACAATCGATTACGATTCCGGTTGCCCACGGCGAAGGCAATTTCTACTGTGATGACGAAACGCTTGAAAGATTAAAAGAAAACAATCAAATCGCCTTCACATACGGCGGCGATATTAACGGAAGCGTCAGCGGCATTGCCGGCGTCGTGAATGAGAAAGGCAACGTATTAGGCATGATGCCTCACCCTGAGCGCGCAGTCGATGAACTGCTCGGCAGCGCAGACGGTCTTACATTGTTCCGGTCTATCGTGAAAAATTGGAGGGAAACTCATGTCGCTACTGCTTGAACCAAGTAAAGAACAAATAAAAGAAGAGAAACTCTATCAGCAAATGGGTGTCAGTGATGACGAGTTCGCACTCATTGAATCTATTATCGGAAGATTGCCGAACTACACGGAAATCGGGATTTTTTCCGTGATGTGGTCAGAGCACTGCAGCTATAAAAACTCAAAACCGGTTTTACGCAAATTCCCGACTAGCGGCGAACGCGTGCTGCAGGGTCCCGGAGAAGGCGCGGGAATCGTTGACATCGGTGACAATCAGGCGGTCGTGTTCAAAATTGAATCGCATAACCATCCGTCAGCGCTTGAGCCATACCAGGGTGCTGCGACCGGAGTGGGCGGTATCATCCGTGACGTTTTCTCAATGGGCGCCCGTCCGATAGCTGTATTAAACTCTCTTCGATTTGGTGAGCTCACTTCACCTCGTGTGAAGTACTTGTTTGAAGAAGTAGTGGCGGGAATCGCGGGATACGGAAACTGTATCGGCATCCCGACGGTCGGCGGAGAAGTGCAGTTTGACGCTAGCTATGAAGGCAATCCGCTTGTCAATGCAATGTGCGTCGGCTTGATTGATCATAAAGATATTAAAAAAGGCCAGGCGAAAGGTGTCGGCAACACGGTCATGTACGTCGGCGCTAAAACGGGCCGCGACGGCATACACGGCGCTACTTTCGCATCAGAAGAAATGTCAGATTCATCTGAAGAAAAACGTTCTGCGGTGCAGGTCGGCGATCCTTTCATGGAAAAACTTCTCCTGGAAGCATGCCTTGAAGTCATCCAATGCGACGCCTTAGTCGGCATTCAGGATATGGGGGCGGCCGGTCTGACAAGTTCGAGTGCTGAAATGGCAAGCAAAGCCGGCTCCGGCATTGAAATGAACCTTGATCTCATTCCGCAGCGGGAAACGGGTATGACCGCTTACGAAATGATGCTTTCCGAGTCTCAGGAACGCATGCTTCTCGTCATTGAACGCGGACGTGAACAGGAAATTGTCGATATTTTTGATAAATATGATCTTGAAGCGGTTTCCGTAGGTCATGTTACGGATGATAAAATGCTCCGCCTCCGCCATAACGGAGAGGTTGTTTGCGAACTTCCGGTCGATGCACTGGCGGAAGAGGCGCCTGTATACCACAAACCGTCAGCGGAACCCGCGTACTACCGCGAGTTTCAGGAAACGGAAGTTGCCGCGCCTGAAGTGAAAGATGCGACAGAGACGCTTTTTGACCTGCTGCAGCAGCCGACAATCGCCAGCAAAGAGTGGGTGTATGATCAATATGACTACATGGTGCGCACAAATACGGTGGTCGCTCCCGGCTCTGACGCGGGAGTGCTCAGAATCCGCGGCACGAAAAAAGCGCTGGCGATGACGACGGATTGCAACGCCCGTTATTTATATCTTGATCCAGAAGAAGGCGGAAAAATCGCCGTTGCCGAAGCGGCGCGCAACATCGTATGCTCCGGCGCCGAACCGCTTGCGGTCACGGATAATCTGAATTTCGGAAACCCGGAAAAACCTGAAATTTTCTGGCAGATCGAAAAAGCGGCCGACGGCATCAGCGAGGCGTGCAATGTTCTCAGCACACCCGTCATCGGCGGTAACGTATCACTTTATAATGAATCGAACGGAACGGCCATCTACCCGACGCCTGTTATCGGCATGGTCGGCTTAATTGAAGATACCGCTCATATTACGACACAGCATTTCAAACAAGCGGGGGATCTTGTATACGTGATCGGCGAAACAAAACCTGAGTTTGCCGGAAGCGAACTGCAAAAAATGACAGAAGGCCGCATTTACGGCAAAGCGCCGCAAATCGATCTTGATATAGAGCTGTCACGCCAAAAAGCATTGCTTGACGCGATTAAAAAAGGCTTCGTTCAATCCGCGCATGACGTATCAGAAGGCGGCTTAGGCGTAGCGATCGCAGAAAGCGTCATGACGACGGAAAACCTTGGCGCCAACGTGACTGTTGCAGGGGAAGCGGCGTTATTATTCTCTGAATCTCAATCCCGCTTCGTCGTTTCGGTCAAAAAAGAACACCAAGCGGCCTTTGAAGCAGCTGCGGCTGATGCGGTTCATATCGGTGAGGTAACGGCTGACGGACTTCTGGCGATTCAAAATCAGGACGGACAACAATTGGTTCACGCGCAAACGAAAGAACTTGAGCGCGCGTGGAAAGGAGCTATTCCATGCTTGCTGAAATCAAAGGCCTGAATGAAGAATGCGGTGTGTTTGGCATCTGGGGACATGAAGAAGCCCCGCAGATCACGTATTACGGCCTGCACAGCCTCCAGCACAGAGGACAGGAAGGCGCCGGCATCGTGGCGACTGACGGTGAAAAACTGACTGCGCATAAAGGACAGGGGCTTATTACCGAGGTTTTTCAAAACGGCGAACTGAGCAAAGTGAAGGGAAAAGGCGCGATCGGGCACGTCCGTTATGCGACGGCAGGCGGAGGCGGATATGAAAATGTCCAGCCGCTCCTGTTCCGTTCGCAAAACAACGGCAGCCTCGCGCTTGCCCATAACGGCAACTTGGTCAACGCCACACAGTTGAAGCAGCAGCTTGAAAACCAAGGGAGCATCTTTCAGACTTCCTCCGATACGGAAGTGCTGGCTCATCTGATTAAACGCAGCGGACACTTTTCGCTGAAGGATCAGATCAAAAATTCGCTGTCTATGCTGAAAGGCGCTTATGCCTTTTTAATCATGACTGAAACAGAAATGATCGTAGCGCTTGACCCGAACGGACTCAGACCGCTGTCAATCGGCATCATGGGCGATGCTTATGTGGTCGCTTCAGAAACGTGCGCATTTGACGTCGTCGGCGCAACGTACCTTCGCGAGGTAGAGCCGGGCGAAATGCTGATCATCAACGATGAAGGCATGAAATCAGAGCGCTTTTCCATGAATATCAACCGTTCCATCTGCAGCATGGAGTACATTTATTTCTCAAGACCTGACAGCAATATCGACGGCATTAACGTGCACAGCGCCCGGAAAAACCTCGGGAAAATGCTTGCCCGGGAGTCCGCGGTTGAAGCGGATGTCGTCACAGGCGTGCCTGATTCCAGTATTTCTGCGGCCATCGGCTATGCCGAAGCAACGGGCATTCCGTACGAACTCGGTCTCATTAAAAACCGTTATGTCGGCAGAACGTTTATTCAGCCGTCCCAGGCTCTGCGCGAGCAAGGCGTCAGAATGAAGCTGTCCGCCGTCCGCGGTGTTGTTGAAGGAAAACGGGTCGTCATGGTTGATGATTCCATCGTGCGCGGGACGACAAGCCGCCGGATTGTCACAATGCTCAGAGAAGCGGGAGCGACAGAGGTGCACGTCAAGATCAGTTCACCGCCGATCGCTCATCCGTGCTTCTACGGCATCGACACATCAACCCATGAGGAGCTGATCGCTTCTTCTCATTCGGTGGAAGAAATCCGCCAGATCATCGGTGCTGACACGCTTTCTTTCTTAAGTGTAGACGGATTGTTAAAAGGAGTCGGCCGAAAATTTGAAGACACCAACTGCGGACAATGCCTCGCTTGTTTTACGGGCAAATATCCGACGGAAATTTATCAGGATACAGTGCTTCCTCACGTAAAAGAAGCGGTGCTGACAAAATAAAATGTGAAAATGACATAAAGGCAGCGGGAATTCAGGCTGCCTTTCTCTTTCTGCCTTTTAAGGAGAAACGAATTGACAAGGAGTGATAGGGATGTCTGATGCTTATAAAAATGCCGGAGTTGACATCGAAGCCGGATACGAAGCCGTCAAACGAATGAAAAAACACGTGGAGCGCACGAAAAGGCTCGGCGTTATGGGAAGCCTGGGCGGTTTTGGCGGAATGTTTGATCTGTCAGAGCTTCCGTATCAAAAGCCTGTTTTAATTTCCGGAACAGACGGTGTCGGCACCAAGCTGAAACTCGCATTTTCAATGGATAAGCATGACACGATCGGCGTCGATGCGGTCGCGATGTGTGTAAACGATGTGCTTGCCCAGGGAGCGGAGCCGCTGTTTTTCCTTGATTATTTGGCGGTCGGCAAGGCCGATCCTGTGAAAATTGAGCAGATCGTTCAGGGTGTGGCGGACGGATGCGAGCAGTCAGGATCAGCGCTTATCGGCGGTGAGACGGCGGAAATGCCGGGGCTGTATACGTCTGATGAATACGATATTGCGGGCTTTTCAGTCGGCGTCGCGGAAAAAGACGAAATCGTCACCGGTGAACATATCGAAGAGGGGCATCTCTTAATCGGACTTACTTCAAGCGGCCTTCACAGCAACGGATTCTCCCTTGTGAGAAAAGTGCTTCTTGATGACGGCGGACTTGATTTGGATACTGTCTATGAACCGTTTGCGCGTCCTCTCGGAGAAGAATTGCTGGAACCGACGAGAATATATGTGAAGCCGGTGCTCAAGGCGGTGAAAAGCGGTAAGGTGGACGGCATGGCGCATGTGACAGGCGGAGGATTCATCGAGAACATCCCGCGGATGCTGCCGGACGGATTGAGCGCGGAAATTGATCACGGATCATGGCCGATCCCGCCGATTTTTCCGTTTCTGCAGGAGCACGGCAAGCTGAAAGAAGAAGAAATGTTCAATGTTTTTAATATGGGCATCGGTTTTGTCCTTGCCGTTAAAGAAGAAAACCTGACAGACGTCATCGGCACGCTTGAAGCTCAGGGCGAGAAGGCTTATCTGATCGGCCGGGTCAAGCGGGGCGAAGGCATTTCTTTCGGCGGTGCGGCTCTTTCATGAAAAAGTTTGCGGTATTTGCTTCAGGAAACGGATCGAACTTCGAGGCCATTGCCAAACGCATGAGAGAAGAGAAGTGGGATGCGGAGCTCTCGCTTCTCGTGACGGATAAGCCTCAGGCAAAGGCGGCGGAAAGGGCGGAGGCTTTACATATCCCGTCATTCGCCTTTGAACCGTCATCTTTTGAAAACAAAGCGGCCTTTGAACGGGCCATTATTGAACAGCTGCGCCTGCACGGGGCGGAATTAATCGTTCTCGCCGGCTATATGAGACTGATTGGAGATACGCTGCTTGAAGCATACGGGGGCCGCATTATTAATATACATCCCTCGCTTCTTCCGGCATTCCCTGGGATTGACGCTGTCGGACAGGCGTATCGGGCCGGTGTGAAAGTGGCCGGCATTACCGTTCATTACGTCGACGAAGGCATGGACACCGGACCGATTATCGCGCAAAAAGCATTCGAAATACAGGAAAACGATACGCTTGAAGACATAGAGCATACAATACACGAGCTTGAGCACAAATGGTATCCGAGCGTTGTGAAGCGGCTGCTGGGACTAAATAACAGAGGTGAAAAGGCATGACAATCAAACGCGCACTAATCAGTGTTTCTGATAAAACAAATCTCGTACCCTTCGTAAGGGAACTGACAGAGCTCGGCGTCGAAGTCATTTCGACCGGAGGAACAAAAAAACTTCTTCAGGAAAACGGTGTGGATGTCATCGGCATTTCAGAAGTGACCGGATTTCCTGAAATTATGGACGGACGGTTAAAAACGCTCCATCCTAATATTCACGGCGGACTGCTTGCCGTAAGAGACAATGAAGAGCATATGGCGCAGATCAATGAGCACGGCATTGCCCCCATTGACCTTGTGGTCGTCAACCTTTACCCGTTTAAAGAAACGATTTCAAAAGAAGACGTAACATACGATGAAGCGATAGAAAACATTGATATCGGCGGTCCCGGCATGCTGCGCGCCGCCTCGAAAAACCATCAGGATGTGACGGTCATCACAGATCCGGCCGATTACAGTTCCGTGCTCAATGAGATTAAAGAACACGGCGGCGTTTCTCTTAAAAGAAAACGCGAGCTTGCGGCCAAAGTATTCCGCCATACCGCGGCATACGACGCATTAATCGCTGATTACTTAACACGCGAGGCCGATGAGAAAGACCCTGAGCAATTCACCGTTACATTTGAGAAAAAACAATCGCTCCGCTACGGTGAAAACCCTCACCAAGAGGCGGTTTTCTACCAAAGCGCACTTCCCGTCTCCGGTTCCATCGCGGCGGCAAAACAGCTTCACGGCAAAGAGCTTTCTTACAACAATATTAAGGACGCAGATGCGGCCGTTCAAATCGTCCGGGAATTTACAGAACCCGCAGCTGTTGCCGTTAAACATATGAACCCGTGCGGAGTCGGTACGGGAGCTTCAATTGAGGAAGCATTCAATAAAGCGTATGAAGCTGATAAAACCTCCATTTTCGGCGGCATCATCGCGCTGAACCGTGAAGTTGATCAGGCAACGGCTGAAGCCCTTCACGGCATCTTTTTAGAAATCATTATCGCCCCTTCTTTCAGTGAAGAAGCGCTGAACGTACTGACGGCGAAGAAAAACCTTCGTCTGCTCACTCTTGACGTGACCGCATCAGGGAAGAAAGAAAAACAGCTGACATCCGTACAGGGCGGTCTTTTGATTCAAGATTTAGACGTCCATGGATTTGATGACGCCGACATCAGCATCCCGACAAAAAGAGAGCCGAGCGAGCAGGAATGGGAAGATTTGAAGCTGGCCTGGAAAGTCGTCAAACATGTGAAATCCAACGCGATCGTTCTTGCAAAAGACCATATGACGGTCGGTGTGGGAGCGGGGCAGATGAATCGCGTCGGTTCAGCTAAAATCGCCATTGAGCAGGCCGGAGAAAAAGCAAAAGGCAGCGCGCTCGGATCAGACGCGTTTTTCCCGATGCCGGATACAGTCGAAGAAGCCGCAAAAGCCGGTGTCACGGCGATTATCCAGCCAGGCGGATCGGTCCGCGATGAAGATTCGATTAAAAAAGCGGATGAATACGGGATCGCCATGGTATTCACCGGCATCAGACATTTCAAACATTAAGAGGGGGAACGAAGCGTGAATGTATTGATTATCGGAAAAGGCGGCAGAGAGCATACATTGGCTTGGAAAGCGGCGCAAAGCCCGCTTGTTGACACGGTGTACGCCGCGCCCGGAAATGACGGTATGGCAGACTGCGCGACGCTGGTCAACATTGAAGAAAGCGATCATGCCGCACTCATTGCGTTTGCGAAAGAACATCATGTCGGGCTGACGATTATCGGCCCCGAAGTTCCTCTGATTGAAGGGATAGCCGACGAGTTTGAAAAAGCCGGACTGCTTGTTTTCGGACCGTCTGAAAAAGCGGCAATCATTGAAGGGAGCAAACAGTTTGCCAAGGATTTAATGAAAAAATACGGCATTCCGACGGCGGAGTATGAGACGTTTACTTCATTTGAAGAGGCGAAAGCATATGTGCAGCAAAAAGGTGCGCCGATTGTCATTAAAGCGGACGGACTTGCCGCCGGAAAAGGTGTCACGGTCGCGATGACGGAAGAAGAGGCGATTGAATGCCTGCACGATTTTCTTGAGGATGAGAAATTCGGCGAGGCGAGCGCATCCGTTGTCATTGAAGAGTTCCTCGCCGGCGAAGAATTTTCCTTAATGGCGTTTGTAAAAGGGGAGACCGTCTATCCGATGGTAATCGCTCAAGATCATAAACGCGCCTTCGATGGAGACAAAGGGCCGAATACGGGCGGAATGGGCGCCTACTCACCGGTGCCGCACATTTCCGATGATATCGTCAGAAGCGCAGTCGAAACGATTGTGAAGCCGGCGGCAAAAGCAATGGTCAAAGAGGGACGTTCCTTCACGGGCGTGCTGTACGCGGGGCTGATTCTAACGGAAAACGGATCAAAAGTCATTGAATTCAACGCGCGCTTCGGAGATCCGGAAACACAGGTTGTCGTGCCGAGAATGGAATCTGACCTCATCCAGGTGCTTTTGGATCTGCTGCATGAGAAGGATGTTGACCTAAGGTGGAAGGATACGGCCGCCGTCAGCGTTGTGCTGGCTTCCGAGGGCTATCCGGAAGGCTATGCAAAAGGGACGCCGATCGGCAGTTTGACGTCCGCTGAAGACGGGATCGCCGTTTTTCATGCCGGAACGAAAAAAGACGGCGGACAATTTGTTACAAACGGCGGCCGGGTCGCCAATGTCACGGCATTTGCGGAGACATTTGAAGCGGCGAGAGATAAAGTGTACAGCGCCGTTTCAGGGCTGACAAAACCCGGACTGTTTTACAGAAGCGACATCGGCGCCCGTGCGCTGAAAGCATCGCAGCGATAAAGAGGAAAACCCCGTGTCATATAAGATGCGGGTTTTCTTCTGAAAAGACGACTAAGACTGTCGGTTTGCCGTGTGACACTCAGTCATCGATGAAGTCTTCCGGCGTATAGACGGATTCTTCTCAGACTCGCGGGACAGGAGAAATTAAATAACAAGCCGAAACGGCTTGTTATTTTTCTTGCTGATGGCTGTCATCCTGATTCATTCCGGTTTGGAACATATATGTCACCGGACAGAAGCGGAGGATGCCGGACGCCGCTTTCATCGCGCCCATTATCATACAGAAGAGATGCATCTTGCACCAAGGTTTTCTCGTGTATTTCGCTGACGCAGCAGACAAAATGGTGAGGCCGCAAGTGATGCGCATAACGGCATTTAATAAACTGATATTCGGTTTCATCATTTCAGCTCCCTTAGAAAAAGTTTTTCATTCATCTTCAATAATTTGTAACGTTTTAGCCGTGCGATAATTGTGCGGATGTGATACGATGGGTCTAATATAAGCGAAGGAGAGTATGTGAATGTCCGAACGTACCTTTAACTGGAAAAATAAAGACATCAGATCACAGGCGGATGTTGTAGACTCAAAGCTGCTTCCAACGCTACTTTTACGGGATGCTCTCGTATTAAATCCTTTTTTAAAACAATGGCTGAAAAAGAATGTCTGGATTTATGGAGACCGAATTGTATATGTTGGTCATGAGCTTCCTGATGCAGCAGAGCACATTCATACCATAAATTGTGAAGGAAAATACATTGTGCCAGGTTACATTGAACCGCATACACATCCTTTTCAAATATATAATCCCCAAACGCTCGCCGAATATGTGTCTCAATTCGGAACAACGACGTTTGTTAATGATAACTTGTTTTTTCTTTTGCACAGCGGTAAAAAGAAAGCGCTTACTATATTAGAGGAACTGAAAAAACAGCCGGTGCAATATTTCTGGTGGTCCAGATATGATCTGCAGACTGAAGTGCTGAATGAGGATCAGCTTCTTTCTTTTGATGTCCGCAAGCAATGGATGGAGCACCCGGATGTCATTCAAGGCGGAGAATTGACCGGATGGCCGCGCCTCATGGACGGCGATGACTTGATGCTTCATTGCATGCAGGCGACAAAGAAACTGCGCAAGCGGATAGAAGGGCATTTTCCCGGAGCCTCTGAAAAAACACTGACGAAGATGAAACTGTTCGGAGCGGATTCCGACCACGAGGCGATGAATGGCGGCGAGGTGATGAGACGGCTTGAATTGGGCTACTATGTTTCGCTCAGACATTCATCCATCCGCCCTGATTTAAGAACGATTTTGCAGGATCTCCATCAAAAAGGCTTCCGGCATTATGATCATTTCTTCTACACGACGGATGGAGCGACGCCGCATTTTTATAAAGGCGGCATGACGAATGAATTAATCAAAATCGCTTTGGAGGAAGGAGTTCCGGCGATCGATGCCTACAATATGGCGTCCTTTAATATCGCGAAGTATTATCAGATGGACGACTTTCTCGGTGTGATCGGTCCGGGCCGGCTTGCTTCATTGAACATTCTCGATGACCCGATGAATCCGGACCCGGTCACGGTAATCTCCAAAGGCATCCTGCTGAGGGAAGACGGCCGAAATATGAATGCGTTTACAGAAACGGATTGGAAAAAGGGCGGTCTTGTCCCTCTCGAGCTTTCATATGATATGACGATGGATGATTTACAGTTTTCAATGCCGATGGGTGTGACCATGCGCAACGCGGTCATTATGGAGCCGTATATGATTGCGATTGATAATTCTGTTGACCAGCTTTCTTTTGATCATGATGAATGCTATCTCACGCTTCTCGATAAGCATGGAAAATGGCGGGTCAATACAATGCTGAAAGGTTTTGCCGATCGGGTGCAGGGCTTTGTCAGTTCCTACACGACAACCGGAGATATTATCGCTGTCGGAAAAAATAAGGAAGATATCCTGCTCGCTTTCTCACGGATGAAAGAAATCGGGGGCGGAATCGTGCTTGCCGAAAACGGGAAGATTCTTCATGAGATTCCCCTCGCCTTAAACGGTTCTGCATCTGCGGAGAAGTATGAAGAAGTGCTTGAGAAAGAGCAAAAACTGAGGACGCTGCTGGAGGAGCGGGGCTACCGATTCTGCGATCCGATCTATACGCTGCTCTTTTTGCAGAGCACACACCTGCCTTATATCCGCATTACGCCGAGAGGAATATTCGACGTGATGAAAAAAACTGTACTCTTTCCATCGATAATGCGTTAAAATATAAAAGCAGGGAGCCGACATATGAAAAGATGGAAAACCGTTTGTATGCTTTGTTTTGCGTTTTTGCTGCTTGCCGCCTGCCGGCAGAACAATGCCGATCAGGTGCAGCCGAAAGAAGCGGAAGCTCCTTTAACGGGGCTGAAAACTGAGCAGAAGCTTGCAGAACGCCGTCCGATTGCAGTCGCAGTGAACAATCATCCGAAGGCGAGGCCCCAATCCGGGCTGTCAAAGGCGGATGTTGTCATCGAAGCGCTCGCGGAGGGCCAGATTACGCGGTTTCTCGCGATTTTTCAAAGTGAGATGCCGGAAACGGTCGGGCCTGTGCGGAGCGCGAGAGAATATTTTGTCACGCTCAGCAGCGGGTTTAACAGCATATTTGTCCATCATGGCTGGAGTCCCGGCGCAAAAAAGCAGCTGGAGTCCGGAGCTTACGATTATATAAACGGTTTGGATTTTGACGGAAGCCTGTTTTGGAGAGCTGATTTCAGCAAGCCGCCCCACAATTCCTACACGTCCTATGACAATATCAGGAAGGCGGCGGAACAAAAAGGATACAAGCTGAACGGAAAAACAGAACCGCTCCCATTTCAGACATCAGATGCAAAACCCGGAAACGAAACCTACAATATTCGGATAGATTATGGAACACAAAACGTTACAAATCTTGTCGAATACGATTATGATAAAAAAGCTGATGCTTATACAAGAAGCTCTGATGGTGTGAAAGCGACAGACCGGGAGACCGGAAAGCCTTTAGCCATGCACAATATTTTTATTGTTGAAGCCGGCCATCGCATGACAGACAAAGATGGAAGGCGGGCCATCGATATTCAGACAGGGGGGAAGGGCCTCCTGCTTCAGCACGGCGATGTTATGGAGTCAGACTGGGAATATAAAGACGGCCGTATTCTGCCCGTAAAAGGCGGTGAGATTCTTCCGTTTGTGCCAGGAAAGACATGGATTAATATCGTGCCTGATCTCGATGCAGCTTCCATTAGTAAAGGAGAAGGTGTTTGACGATGCAAATCGATAAATTACGCGGAAAAGAACTGGACCAGTTATTTTTATCTATTTTATCGCTGAAAGATCTGGAGGAATGCTATCGTTTCTTTGATGATCTTTGTACGATTAATGAAATCCAATCGCTGGCGCAGCGTTTGGAAGTGGCAAGAATGCTCCGCGAAGGAAATACGTATCACAAAATTGAAAGCGAAACGGGTGCTTCCACAGCGACGATTTCCCGGGTGAAGAGATGCTTAAATTACGGTAACGACGCCTATGAAATGGCGCTTGACCGCGTAAACAAAGGAGAATCCTCCTCAGCTACGTAAAAAACCGCTCTGCCGATGACGGCAGGCGGTTTTTTTTATACGTGCTGATTCAAAAGGCCGGGAAGTTCCCTCAGGCTTCCGTCTTCCTCCCGGTATACGATGTGTTCAGCTGAGAAATGAATCGGCGAGCTGATGCCCGCCGCCGCGGCGAGGTGAAACAGCCCTTCACGCAACGAGAGCACGTAGTTGCAGACGCGGTGCTGTTTATCCTCGATACTGAGCGCGCGCTGAAGTTTTGGGTCGGTTGTCGCCACTCCGACAGGACAATGATTGGTGTGGCATACTTGAGCGCGGATACAGCCGACTGAAAACATCATTCCCCGGGCAATATTGACAAAATCCGCGCCTAACGCGAGGGCAACGGCAATCTTATCCGGAGTGAGCAGCTTTCCGGATGCGAAAATTTTCAGCTTATCTCTTATCCCGTATGTCTTCAAAAGGCCGTCAACAAGGGGGAGGCCGGTCAGAATCGGCAGGCCGACGGAATCCGCCAGCTCATGGAAAGAAGCTCCCGTTCCCCCTTCACTGCCGTCAATCGTAATAAAGTCGGGAAGTTTGCCTGATGAACTCATACAGGAAATAAGGTCTTCAAGGTCTTTGCGGCTTCCCGGGACAATTTTGATGCCGACCGGTTTTTCACCGACAGTCCTTAATTTCTCAATGAAATCAAGCATGTCCGGAACATTTGAGAACTCGTTGAAGCGGTTTGGGCTGTCAATGGATTGTCCGGGCTGCACATTTCTGATGGCGGCAATTTCTTCGGTCACCTTTGAACCGTCAATATGCCCGCCTCTTGCTTTCGCCCCTTGCGCAAGCTTTAATTCAAAGGCTTTAATCTGCTCGAGGCGGCTTTTTTTCTTAAATTCTTCCCATGAAAATTCTCCATCTTCAGTGCGCACGCCGAACAGCCCGGGGCCGATTTGGCAGATAATATCCGCGCCGCCTTTCAGGTGATACTCAGACAGGCCGCCTTCGCCTGTATTCATCCATGTGCCGCCGGCCTGGTGCAGCCCTTTTGACAGGGCGGTGATTGCCCGGTCGCCAAGTGAGCCGTAGCTCATCGCTGATTGTCCGATTAACCCTTTCACATAAAACGGCTTCTTGCATGTATCGCGGCCGATCACTTGCACATCGTCCGGATGCAGGTAATAAGGGTCCGCTTTTGCTTTTTCGCGGTGTTCGCTGCGTTTCAGCAGGTTGTCTTTGTCAATCTTGTATACCATCGTGTCGATCTTCGGCGTCTGATCTGTGCGCAGCTCCTCCCTTTGTTTCGGGAAAAGGGCGTTACGGATATAATAGCCCGGCTGATCGAAATCCCGTTCTGAGCCGAAGCCCATCATTCTGCTTTTATACTTTCCCGACATGACCGTCTGTTCATATTCTCTCCGGGAAAACGGCTGTTCTTCGTTATCATTGCTGAATAAATACTGCCGCAGCTCAGGTCCGATTTTTTCAAATATATAGCGCAGTTTTCCCGCTACGGGATAATTGCGCAGCACTGAATGTTCTTCCTGCTTTTCGTCTCTTATGTATATCCAGAGAAACAATACGGCGGGAACTAAAATAATAAAAATCAATATACAAATCAGTACGATAATGGCTTGTTCCATTCAGATCAGACTCCTTGTCTTTTTTCTCTTTGACATTCCACATATTGTCTGTTTTCAAACATAGCCATGTCCCGTCCGGCGGAGCGCAATCTTTTTTTGTGAATCAGGTGAATGACGTCTTTTTCCGTTTTTCCGGGCCAAACGAATTTGTTATAATGTTTAAATGGCAAGAAACGAATGGAGGAACGAAAACGCATGTACGATGTTAACGAGTGGAAGCATGTTTTTAAACTCGATCCGAATAAAGATTTACCGGATGAACAGCTGGAACGGCTTTGTGAATCAGGGACTGACGCCATTGTGATCGGAGGAAGCGACAATATCACCGAGGACAATGTGCTCAGACTGATGTCAAAGGTGCGGCGGTTTTTAGTGCCGTGCGTACTTGAGGTGTCGACGATTGATTCCATTGTGCCCGGGTTTGATCTTTATTTCATTCCGAGTGTGCTCAACAGCAAAAAGGCGGACTGGATTGTCGGCATGCATCATCAGGCGATGAAAGAATACGGAGAGCTCATGTCAATGGAGGAAATCGTGACGGAGGGCTACTGCATCGTCAACCCTGATTGTAAGGCGGCCGCTTTGACGGAGGCGGATACACATATAGAAACAGAAGATATTCTCGCCTATGCGCGGGTCGCGGAACATTTGCTTCATCTCCCGATTTTTTATCTGGAATACAGCGGGATGCTGGCGGACATAGAAACGGTGGAGAAAACGAAAGCTGTGCTGGACAAGTCCGTCCTGTTTTACGGAGGCGGCATTAAAGACGCGGAAACGGCGGAACGGTTCGGCCGTCATGCCGATGTTATCGTTGTCGGAAATGCCGTATATGAAGATTTTGATCAGGCGCTTAAAACGGTGGCGGCTGTAAAGACAAAGTAGCCAAGCGGACGAAATTGATTTATGATAGAACATATGTTTGATAGGCGGTGAACGGATATGAATTACATTAGCAATCAATTATTAAGCGGATTAAATCCCGTTCAGCAGGAAGCGGTCAAGACGACGGACGGTCCGCTGCTTCTGATGGCGGGCGCGGGAAGCGGAAAAACACGTGTGCTGACGCACAGAATCGCATACTTAATGGCGGAAAAACACGTGGCGCCATGGAACATTCTGGCGATTACATTTACAAATAAAGCAGCCAGAGAAATGAAGGAGCGGGTGGAGAGCATTCTCGGACCCGGCGCGGATGAAATCTGGATTTCCACCTTCCACAGCATGTGCGTGCGGATTCTGCGCAGGGATATTGACAGAATCGGCATCAACCGAAATTTCTCCATTCTTGATACGGCTGATCAGCTTTCCGTTATTAAAGGGATTCTGAAAGAGCGGAATATCGATCCAAAAAAGTTTGATCCGAGAAGTATTTTAGGCTCCATCAGCAGCGCAAAAAACGAGCTGATCGAACCTGAGGAATTCGCAAAAACGGCCGGCGGCTACTATGATCAGGTCACGAGTGACGTGTATACCGATTATCAGAAAAAACTGCTGAAAAACCAATCGCTCGATTTTGATGATTTAATCATGACGACAATTAAGCTTTTCGAGCGTGTGCCGGAAGTGCTTGAGTTTTATCAGCGCAAATTCCAGTACATTCACGTAGACGAGTATCAGGATACGAACAGGGCGCAATACCTGCTTGTGAAGCAGCTTGCTGCCCGTCTTGAAAATATCTGCGTCGTCGGTGACTCCGACCAGTCCATTTACAGATGGCGCGGGGCGGATATCGCGAATATCCTTTCCTTTGAAAAAGATTATCCGAGCGCAAACGTGATTCTGCTCGAGCAAAATTACCGCTCAACAAAGCGTATTCTGCAGGCGGCTAACGAAGTGATCAAAAACAACTCAAACCGCAAGCCGAAAAACCTGTGGACGGAAAATGACGAAGGCATCAAGCTTTCTTATTACAGCGGCGACAATGAATTCGGCGAAGGCCAATTCGTCGCGGGCAAAATTTATGAGCTGCACAGCTCGGGCCGGCGGAAGCTTTCCGATATCGCGATTTTATACCGGACAAACGCCCAGTCGCGCGTCATTGAAGAAACCCTTTTAAAATCCGGACTGAACTACAATATCGTCGGCGGAACCAAGTTCTACGACAGGAAAGAAATTAAAGACATTCTCGCATACCTGCGCCTTGTGTCAAACCCGGACGACGACATCAGTTTTACGCGGATCGTCAATGTGCCGAAGCGGGGCGTCGGCGCAACTTCGCTAGAAAAAATCGCTTCATATGCGGCGATGAACGGAATGTCAATGTTCCAGGCGGTCAAACAGGTTGATTTCATCGGCGTCAGCGCGAAAGCGGCAAACGCGCTTGACGGCTTTGGCGCGATGATTGAAAATCTGACGAATATGCAGGATTACCTGTCCATTACGGAACTCACGGAAGAAATTCTCGAAAAAACGGAATACAGAGAAATGCTGAAGGCCGAAAAATCAATCGAAGCCCAAAGCCGCCTTGAAAATATCGACGAGTTTCTTTCCGTGACGAAAAACTTCGAACAAAAAAGCGAAGACAAGTCTCTCGTCGCGTTTCTGACTGATTTGGCGCTGATTGCGGATATTGACCAGCTCGACCAGAAGGAAGAGGAATCAGGCGGAAAGGATGCCGTCACTTTAATGACACTGCACGCCGCTAAGGGGCTTGAATTTCCTGTCGTGTTCTTAATGGGCATGGAAGAAGGCGTGTTCCCGCACAGCCGCTCCCTGATGGAAGAAGCCGAGATGGAAGAAGAACGCAGGCTCGCATATGTAGGCATTACGAGGGCGGAAGAAGAACTGTATTTAACGAATGCCAAAATGCGCACCTTATTCGGCCGCACCAATATGAATCCGGAATCCCGCTTTATCAGGGAAATACCTGGCGATTTATTGGAGAACCTAAATGAGAAGAAAACACCTCGCATGCAGCCGGGAAGAAAAGTGCAGCCGAAACGCGGGCCCGTATCCCGTCCCGTTTCATATGCGAACAAAACAGGCGGCGACTCGCTCAGCTGGGCGGTCGGCGATAAAGCGGGCCATAAAAAATGGGGCACCGGAACGGTTGTCAGCGTAAAAGGAGAAGGCGAAAGCACCGAGCTTGATATCGCATTCCCGAGCCCAGTCGGCGTGAAGCGTCTGCTTGCCGCTTTTGCGCCGATTGAAAAGCAGTAACCTGAAGAGGAAAGGAAGAACATGATGGACAAAGAAACAGCGAAACACCGGGCAGAAGAATTGCGCCGCACCATCGATCAGTACAGTTATGAATATTACACCTTAGATGAACCGAGCGTGCCGGATTCCGAGTACGACAGACTGATGCAGGAGCTGATTGCCATAGAGGAAGAGCACCCGGAGCTCAGAACGCCTGATTCGCCCACACAGCGGGTCGGGGGAGCGGTGCTTGAATCGTTTCAAAAGGTGCAGCACGGCACGCCGATGCTCAGTCTCGGCAACGCATTTAACGATGATGATCTCCGCGATTTTGACCGCCGCGTCCGTCAGGCTGTCGGTGACGGCGTCGCTTATAATGTGGAGCTGAAAATAGACGGTCTTGCTGTTTCTCTCCGTTATGAAGACGGCTATTTTGTCAGAGGCGCGACAAGAGGAGACGGAACGACGGGCGAAGATATCACGGAAAACTTAAAAACGATCCGCAACATTCCGCTGAAAATGAAACGGAATCTTTCCATAGAAGTGCGCGGAGAGGCGTACATGCCGAAACAGTCATTTGAAGCCCTCAATGAAGAAAGGCTGAAACATGAAGAGGAGCCGTTCGCCAATCCCCGGAACGCGGCTGCGGGCTCACTCAGACAGCTTGATCCGAAAATTGCAGCGAAACGAAATCTTGACATCTTCGTCTACAGTATAGCGGAGCTTGACGAGATGGGTGTGGAAACACAGAGTCAGGGCCTGGATTTTCTGGATGAGCTCGGTTTTAAAACAAACCAGGAACGGAAAAAATGCGCCACGATAGATGAAGTCATTGAAATGATCGAAGAGCTGCAGGCGAAGCGGGCCGATCTCCCGTATGAAATTGACGGAATCGTCATCAAAGTCGATTCGCTCGACCAGCAGGAAGAGCTCGGGTATACGGCAAAGAGCCCGCGCTGGGCGATTGCTTATAAATTTCCGGCGGAAGAGGTCGTGACAAAACTTCTCGATATCGAACTGAATGTCGGAAGAACGGGCGTGATTACGCCGACCGCCGTTCTGGAACCGGTAAAAGTCGCGGGGACGACGGTCTCAAGAGCCTCCCTTCATAACGAAGATTTAATTAAAGAGAAGGATATCCGCATTCTCGATAAAGTGGTCGTCAAAAAAGCGGGCGACATCATCCCTGAGGTCGTCAATGTCTTAATCGAACAGCGGACCGGGGAAGAAAAAGAATTCAATATGCCGACCAGCTGCCCTGAGTGCGAAAGCGAACTTGTCCGCATTGAAGGGGAAGTCGCGCTGCGCTGCATCAATCCGGAATGTCCGGCGCAGATCAGAGAAGGCCTGATTCACTTTGTCTCACGCAACGCGATGAATATTGACGGACTCGGAGAACGTGTCATCACACAGCTTTTCCGTGAACATCTCGTCCGTAATGTCGCTGATTTGTATAAGCTGACAAAAGAACAGGTTATCCGGCTTGAGCGGATGGGGGAAAAATCAACTGACAATCTGATCAGCTCCATCCAAAAGTCAAAAGAGAATTCGCTGGAACGCCTGCTGTTCGGTCTCGGCATCCGTTTTATCGGCTCAAAAGCGGCCAAAACACTCGCCATGCATTTTGAAAGCCTGGAAAATCTGAAACAAGCCACGGAAGAAGAGCTGCTTGCGGTAGATGAAATCGGCGAAAAGATGGCCGATGCCGTTGTCACCTATTTCCGCAAAGAAGAAATGCTTGAGCTTTTGAATGAACTTGAGGAACTCGGTGTGAACACACTCTACAAAGGCCCGAAAAAAGTAAAAGCGGCGGACAGCGACTCTTATTTTGCCGGCAAAACCATCGTGTTAACCGGAAAGCTTGAAGAGCTGTCCAGAAATGAAGCCAAGGCGCAGATTGAAGCGCTCGGCGGAAAGCTGACGGGATCTGTCAGCAAAAAAACAGACTTGCTGATTGCCGGAGAAGCGGCCGGAAGCAAGCTGACAAAAGCGCAGGAATTAAACATTGAAGTATGGAATGAAGCACAGCTATTGGGAGAGCTAAAGAAATAAGAGGAGTGTTTTCTATTGAAAAAGATGTTGGCATTGGCGGCGACGGCAACGGCGGCAGTACTCATGTTGTCGGCCTGTTCGCCGAGTTTCGGGGGGAACAAAGAGGAAGAGATCACGCAGAAAACGGCAAAGTCTTCTGAAAAAGCGATCATACCGAAATATAATATCTCTGATTCCTAC
The DNA here is from genome assembly GCF_053613335.1 of Bacillus sp. LR--39. Taxonomy (NCBI): domain Bacteria; kingdom Bacillati; phylum Bacillota; class Bacilli; order Caryophanales; family Bacillaceae; genus Bacillus; species Bacillus sp. LR--39. The sequence continues at coordinate 77,208 of NZ_JBSIOT010000004.1, forward strand.
TATAAAATGGTGCTTCCGTTTAAGGCCGGAAAAGCGCGCGGCCTGACCGCGGACCGGCTGAACACGAGGCTGGACATCGATGAATTCGAGACGGGTCTGATGCGGCTCGCTCAAGACACGTTCCCGACGGATGACTATTTGTATCAGGAAGGCCAGTATTTAGATGAGGACACGGTACTCAGCTGGCTTGACCGCAAAAAAGAGGGCAGTGATCTGAAAAAGGCGAAAAAGGCAGACGCCAATTTTCAGAATCTCGGCTTAAACCCCGTGCTGCCAAGCTCGGGATCGGCAAAAGAGAAAAATGAAAACAGCCCGATTTACTTAGCGTCCATGCTTGAGCAGGATTACTTAGTAAGAAAAGATAAAAATTCCATCCAGCTTGGAGGTGTCATGATCGGTCTCGCTCTCAACTCTGTATACTATTACCGCGAAAACACAGGTGATCCGCAGCAGGAAGTGGAGCTCAGCGACAAAACGATCCGCAGCCACGGTGAAGAAATCGCCCAGGAAGTCGTTAACCGCCTTCGGAAAATGGATAACCTGAAAAATGTGCCGATCACCGTCGCCCTTTATAAACAAGCGCCGAAAACATCAATCGTACCGGGGAATTACATTGCGAAAACAGAAGTCAAGGCCGGCTCATCCACCATTTCAAACTGGGATGATGTCAAAGAAAAGTACGTCTTCTATCCGGCGGATACAGACACGGCAAAGAAATACCCTGATGATTCCGAAGTGTTTAAACGCTTCAAAAACGCCATCGACAGCTACTTCCCGAATTACACCGGAGTCGTCGGAACGGCAATGTACGAAAACGATGAAATGAGAAAAATGAAGATTGAAATCCCGATGCAATTTTACGGGAAAAGCGAAGTTATCGCCTTTACCCAATACTTAACAGGTGAGCTGATGGATTATTATTCAAAAGGCTCAGTTGATGTCGAAATTAACATTACCTCGTCTGACGGCCAGGAAGCGCTGATCGTCCGCAATGCGGGTGACAAAGAACCGACCGTCCATATTTACGATTAACCAAGATGCCCTTGTTCATTTCTGTATGAGCAAGGGTTTTTTTATTGTGAATATCGTTGGAGAGAGGGATGAGGTATGTTAAGATATTTGTATAATTAGGAATTAACAGGAAAACACATATTATTTCTAAGCGGATGTTACTAATCTGCTGTGAAAAAAGAAGGGCAGGAATGTTGATGAATGACATTTGCTGAGTACACACACCGCCTACAAACGTTATGAAAAGGGTGAATCAGCATGCATAAAGATATTAAAGCGATTTTTGAGGAAGATAAGGTACTGGCTGAGGCCGGTGAAATATACGGCTTTACCAAGTTTCAATTTATTGCGGACGCAGAGAACTACGTATACGAAATTGTGAAAGATAACGAACCGTATATCTTAAAAATTACGCATACGATCAGAAGAACACCGGAATATATTCTCGGAGAAATGGAATGGCTTCATCATCTGGCAAAGGGAGGGCTTTCAGCAGCAAAACCGATTCCTTCATTAAATGGCAGAGATGTCGAAGAAGTGCCGGATGGAAAAGGCGGAGCGTTTTTAGTAAGAGTCTATGAAAAAGCGCCCGGACGCAAAGTGGAGGAATCAGACTGGAACGGAACTCTGTTTTATGAGCTTGGAAAGTACACGGGGAACATGCACCGGCTGACAAAAAGCTACCGTCTGAGCGATCCGGCATATAAAAGGCAGGAATGGGATGAAGAGGAGCAGCTGAAGCTGAGAAAATACGTGCCCGCAGATCAGCATCTCGTATTTGAGCGGGCGGATGCTCTAATGGAAAAACTGCGCCGTTTGCCGAAGAATCCTGAAAACTACGGCCTTGTGCACGCCGATCTGCACCACGGTAATTTCAACTGGGACAATGGGAAAATCACGGCATTTGATTTTGATGATATCGGCTACAATTGGTTTGTGAATGATATCAGTATTCTGCTGTACAACATGTTGTGGTATCCGGTCATCCCGTATGAAGACAAGGCCGCGTTTACGGGTGAGTTCATGACACACTTTATGAAAGGCTACAGGGAAGAAAATGACCTTGACCCCGCCTGGCTTGAACACATCCCGGATTTTCTCCGGCTGCGCCATATGCTGATCTACGGATTATTGCATCAGGCGTTTGACCTCAATTCACTCGGGGACGAGGAACGTGAGATGCTGAAAGCCTTCAGGCGCGATATCGAAAACGAAACGCCGATTACGGAGTATAACTTTTCTGCATTCGTATAAATAGAAAAACGCCGGCTGAATCCAGCCCGGCGTTTTTTTATAACGTATCACACTTCACTCCGACGACACCTTGAATTTCTTTAATATCATAATAGACATCAGTGGTGTAGCGGTTTTTGTGAACACTGACTTTCACTTCCATAATCGGAAATTCTTTTTCGCGCAGATCATCAATCCGGACGGAGTGAATGCGGAGCCGTTTGCTTTTCATTTCTTTTAGAATCTCGGTCATTTTGTCTTTATCGGAAAGAGACATTCTCACGCGGATATCCTTCTCCTTCAAGCGGTTGGGACCGATTTTTCTGATCAGCCACGGAAGAAATTCGACACTGATCAGGATAAACAAGAGGCTTGCGAACGCCTCTTTATAAAAGCCGGCGCCTGTAGCCAGACCGAGCCCGGCTGCGCCCCAGATGATGGCCGATGTCGTCAGGCCGGATATGACGTCATTGCTTTTACGCAGGATCACGCCCGCGCCGATAAAACCGACGCCGGAAATGATTTGGGCGGGGAGGCGGAGCGGATCCATCATGATACGGTAATATTTTGGGAAATGATATGCCGCATTAATGCTGACGATCGTCAGCATACAGGAGCTGACGGCGATGACGATACAGGTTTTCAGTCCGAGCGGTTTGTTTTTCAGCTCGCGTTCAAGACCGATGATCATGCCGATCAGCGTGGCAATGCCCAGCTTTAATAAAATGTCTGGTTCGATAGGCCAGCTCAATTTGCACAGCACCTCCGCAATTTTTCTTATAATAAATTGATATGATTTTCTCACAGTATTTATAGCAGGACAAGTGCGGAAGAAAAAAGCCGTCAGGGATAAAATCTGACGGCTTTTTGTCTATTTCTTGTTTTTCAAAAGAGTTTCCATCCGGCTGAACAGCTGATAAGAAGCATCGGCCGGTTTTTTGGTCAGCAGGCTGACGGCAATACCGGCAATCAGACTGAGGAAGAACCCCGGAATGATTTCGTATACGCCGGTTGAAGCGGCAAGCCCTGTGGTGATCCAGATTAAAACGGCCGCGGCCCCGGTAATCATCGCCGCAAGCGCTCCCCATTCATTCATCCGTTTCCAGTACAGACTGAGCAAGAGCGCCGGTCCGATAGCCGAACCGAAGCCTGCCCACGCATATCCGACCAGGTCAAGAATGGTGCTGTTCGGATTCATGGAAAGCAGGATGGCGATAACGGCTACGATCAATACCGACAGGCGTCCGGTCATGACCAATTCTTTATCGCTCGCTTCCCGTCTGAAAAAGGCGCGGTATAAATCTTCCGTAATGGCGCTTGCCGTTACGAGAAGCTGTGAGGAAATGGAACTCATGATCGCCGCTAAAATCGCGGACAGCAAGAAGCCCGTAATCAGCGGATGGAACAAGATTTTAGAAAAAATAATGAAAATCGTTTCCGGATCTTTTACGGAGACTCCGAAGTGATGAGAATACGCAACTCCGATAATCCCGGTCAGCAATGAACCGATAACTGAAATAACCATCCAGCTCATCCCGATTCTGCGGGCGGGTTTTAAATCTTTCACTTCTTTAATCGCCATAAATCGTACGATGATATGAGGCTGGCCGTAATAGCCGAGTCCCCATGCCAAATAAGAAATAATGCTAATGACGCTCGCGCCTTTAAAGATATCCAATAGTTTCGGGTTAACGGCGTTGATCGAATCAATCGTCGTTGAAACGCTCCCGAGCTGGGTAAAAGCAACGATCGGCACAAGCACTAATGCCGCAAACATGATCGCTCCCTGCACAAAGTCAGTCAGACTGACAGCGAGGAAACCGCCAAACAGCGTGTAAAGCACAACAACACCGGCCGTTAAAAACAAACCGAATTTGTAGTCGGCGCCGAATGCCGATTCAAATAACCTGCCTCCGGATACCATCCCGGACGATGTGTACAGTGTGAAAAAGATCATAATAATCACGGCGGAAACAATTTTCAGCAATGATGACGAGTGGCGGAACCGTTTATCGAAAAAATCGGGAATCGTAATCGCATCATCCGCAACTTCCGTGTAAGCGCGCAGCCTCGGAGCAAGCAGCAGATAATTTGAATACGCGCCGATCGTCAAACCGAGCGCCAGCCATAAGGTCGATAACCCCGTTGCGAACATTGCGCCGGGAACTCCCATCAGCATCCATGCGCTCATATCGGCCGCACCTGCGGACAGCGCCGTTACGAACGGGCCGAGTCCTCTTCCGCCCAGCATGTAATCATTAATATTCGTTGTCTTCCTGAATGCGTACCAGCCGATTAACAGCATGGCAGCAAAGTAAATGCCAAGAGATATAATTAGTTCAATACTCACGTTTTTGGTCCCTCTCTTCTTTCATGTAAATGTTGCATCACCTCTGTAGATTAGTAGTGCCGGAATATGCGCCGGCGATCCAGCCTTTAGTCATCATTCCATGCGGATCGCATGATTTAGTGCTGGCTATGGTTACTAAACCTAACAAAGTATCCCCGATCAATCAACTCTCGAAACCTGGCCCGCTCAAGGAAAAAATCCCCGCCAACATAGAACAGCTTAGAGATGAAAGCGCTACCAATAGATTATAAAAGTAAAAATTTTCTGACATATAATTCGTTTCTCTTTCTCCCCGATTTAGGATAAAATAGAGAGGGTTTCATCATGCCTCAGAAGGCGGCGTTTTGTTGCTTTAGAGGGCTCGTTTTTGATATGATCAGTATTATATGACGAAACGGAGAATTATGCGGAGGTGGATCTTATGTCACGAATTTCTATAGAAGAAGTAAAGCATGTCGCTCATTTGGCGAGACTCGCCATTACGGATGAAGAAGCTGAAATGTTCACAGAACAGCTTGACAGCATTATCTCGTTTGCCGAGGAGCTTAATGAAGTGGACACGGATAACGTGGAACCGACAACACACGTGCTGAAAATGAAAAACGTAATGAGAGAAGATGAAGCGGGTAAAGGCCTTCCGGTCGAGGATGTCATGAAAAATGCTCCCGATCATAAAGACGGCTATGTCCGTGTGCCATCTATTCTGGATTAAAGGAGGGAGACAGTATGTCATTATTTGATCACAAAATCACAGAACTGAAACAAATGATACATAAAAAAGAAATCAAGATTTCCGATCTTGTTGATGAATCTTACAAACGGATCGCATCCGTGGATGATAAGGTGCAGGCGTTTTTGCAGCTTGATGAAGAAAGAGCCCGCGCTTACGCGAAAGAACTTGACGAAGCGGTTGACGGACGGTCTGAACACGGTCTTCTCTTCGGAATGCCGATCGGCGTCAAAGACAACATCGTGACCAAAGGGCTTCGCACAACATGCTCAAGCAAAATCCTCGAAAACTTCGATCCGATTTACGATGCGACGGTCGTGGAGCGCCTTCAAGCTGCTGAAGCCGTCACGATCGGAAAGCTGAATATGGATGAGTTCGCGATGGGTTCTTCTACTGAAAACTCCGCGTACAAAGCGACGAAAAACCCTTGGAATCTCGATACGGTTCCCGGCGGATCAAGCGGCGGTTCCGCAGCTGCGGTTGCCGCGGGCGAAGTGCCGTTTTCACTCGGATCTGATACGGGCGGCTCCATCCGCCAGCCGGCTTCTTTCTGCGGCGTCGTCGGATTAAAGCCTACATACGGACGCGTGTCACGTTACGGTTTGGTCGCTTTTGCGTCTTCATTAGACCAGATCGGACCGATCACAAGAAACGTAGAAGATAACGCATTCCTGCTTCAGGCGATTTCAGGCCCGGACAAAATGGACTCTACGAGCGCCAATGTCGAAGTGCCGGACTTTCTTTCTTCATTAACTGGCGATATTAAAGGCTTAAAAATCGCCGTACCGAAAGAATATCTCGGAGAAGGCGTCGGCAAAGAAGCGAAAGAATCGGTTTTAGCCGCTTTAAAAGTGCTTGAAGACCTCGGAGCGACATGGGAAGAAGTATCTCTGCCGCACAGCAAATACGCGCTTGCGACGTATTATCTGCTGTCTTCTTCCGAAGCGTCTGCAAACCTTGCGCGCTTTGACGGCATCCGCTACGGCTACCGCTCAGACAATGCGGACAACCTGATCGACCTTTATAAACAGACACGCTCTGAAGGATTCGGCAATGAAGTGAAGCGCCGCATCATGCTCGGCACCTTCGCACTCAGCTCCGGCTACTATGACGCGTATTACAAAAAAGCGCAAAAAGTGCGCACGCTTATTAAGAAAGATTTTGAAGACGTATTTGAGAAATACGATGTCATCGTCGGACCGACAACGCCGACACCGGCATTCAAAATCGGCGAAAAAACCAGCGATCCGCTCACAATGTACGCCAACGATATTTTAACGATTCCTGTCAACCTCGCGGGTGTGCCGGGAATCAGCGTGCCGTGCGGATTTGCGGACGGACTGCCGCTCGGACTGCAAATCATCGGAAAACACTTCGATGAAGGCACTGTATACCGCGTCGCTCATGCTTTTGAGCAGGCAACAGATCATCATAAAGCGAAACCTGAACTGTAAGGGGTGAAATGAAGTGAACTTTGAAACGGTAATCGGACTTGAAGTCCATGTGGAATTAAAAACAAAATCTAAAATTTTCTCAAGCTCACCGACGCCATTCGGCGCGGAAGCGAATACCCAAACGAGCGTCATCGACCTCGGCTATCCCGGCGTGCTGCCCGTTTTGAACAAAGAAGCGGTCGAATTCGCGATGAAAGCCGCAATGGCTTTGAACTGCGAAATCGCAACGGATACGAAGTTTGACCGGAAAAACTATTTCTACCCGGACAACCCGAAGGCATATCAAATTTCTCAATTTGACAAGCCGATCGGCGAAAACGGCTGGATCGAAATCGAAGTCGGCGGAAAAACGAAAAAAATCGGCATTACCCGTCTTCACCTTGAAGAAGATGCGGGAAAACTGACGCATACGGGCGACGGCTATTCCCTCGTTGACTTCAACCGCCAGGGCACGCCGCTTGTCGAGATTGTATCTGAGCCGGATATCCGCACACCGGAGGAAGCTTACGCATATCTCGAAAAGCTGAAATCAATTATCCAATACACAGGCGTTTCCGACTGTAAAATGGAAGAAGGTTCACTGCGCTGTGACGCCAACATTTCCCTCCGTCCGATCGGCCAGGAGAAATTCGGCACAAAAACGGAGCTGAAAAACCTGAACTCCTTCGCGTTTGTGCAAAAAGGACTTGAGCATGAAGAAAAACGCCAAGAGCAGGTGCTTCTGTCAGGCGGAGTCATTCAGCAGGAGACGCGCCGCTATGATGAAGCGACGAAAAAAACCATTTTGATGCGTGTCAAAGAAGGTTCTGACGACTATCGTTATTTCCCTGAGCCTGACCTTGTCGAGCTCTACATTGATGACGAATGGAAAGAACGCGTAAGAGCAACCATTCCTGAGCTTCCGGACGAGCGCCGCAAGCGTTATATCGAAGAGCTCGGTCTGCCTGCTTATGACGCAATGGTTCTGACGCTGACGAAAGAAATGGCTGATTTCTTCGAAGAAACGGTCAATAAAGGCGCAGAAGCCAAGCAGGCATCAAACTGGCTGATGGGTGAAGTCTCAGCTTACCTGAACGCCGAACAAAAAGAGCTTGAGGATGTCGCCCTGACTCCTGAAGGCCTTGCCGGCATGATTAAGCTGATTGAAAAAGGAACCATCTCGTCTAAAATCGCGAAGAAAGTCTTTAAAGAATTAATTGAAAAAGGCGGCGACGCAGAAAAAATCGTCAAAGAAAAAGGCCTCGTGCAGATTTCTGACGAAAGCGTGCTTCTGAAGCTGGTAACAGATGCGCTTGACAGCAACCCGCAGTCAATTGAAGACTTCAAAAACGGAAAAGACCGCGCGATCGGCTTCCTTGTCGGGCAGATTATGAAAGCCTCAAAAGGACAGGCCAACCCGCCGATGGTCAACAAGATCTTACTTGAAGAAATCAAAAAACGATAAAAAAAAGCAGCCGCCTCTAAGGGCGCTGCTGACACGGAGACCGGTAAGCGCCGGTCTCTTTTTTTTATAAGCTGAAATAGGTTTCAATGGAAGCCCGCAGCGTTTCAATCTGTTCAGTTCCGCTGCCTGCCAAGTTGGACAGCATTCCTTTAATAATCGGTTTTCGCGGCTCTTCCTTTGCGCATTCCTCTTCAATGACTTCAAGCGATACGAGGACGTCCTCAGGCAGCCCCTGCTGTGCTTTTATCTTTTGAATATCCGCAAGCAGTCTTTCTCTGTCCGCCGCGGGCTGAGTGAAGATATCCTCAGGCAGCAGCGGATCGGGGTTGTCTTTTATCAGTCCCGTAATCAGGTCATCGATTCTGGCAATCAGAAAGGCCGCCACGTTTTCCGTCCGGAATGCCGTATGTTCATTAAAAATCAAGAAATGAATATAGGAGCTCACAATTCCTTGCGCCATAACGGACGCATCCGCTAAAAACGGTGTGACGGCATCTCCGTAAACGGAGAGCAACGCATCCCGATACAGCATGTTAAATTGAATATTGGCCTCATGAAAATACTGTTTGACCTTTTGATTTTCAGGAATGACCTTTTCGCTCAGCAAGAGAATGATAAAGTCCTTGTGCTCCATAAATTCCTGGAATTGATAAGCGATTTGTTTTCGGAATACGTCCTTAGGCGGTTTATGCTGGTGTTCTGTTTTGATTTTCTTTATTTCTTCCATAGACATGCCGATGTAATACTCACATGCTGACAGCAAAAGGTCTTCTTTTGATTTGAAATGGAGATAGAAGGCTCCTTTTGAAATTCCGCATTCACCGGCGATTTCCTGAATGGTTGTTGAAGAAAACCCTTTTTTGGCAAATAAATGGATGCCTGTTTTTATGATTTTCTCTTTTTTTTCGTTCATGACGTGCTTCCCCTTAATCCTGAAAAATTTAGAAAAATTTACTGCCTTATTAGTTGACGATGTTGAGTTATACCGTTTAGTATTATATAGAATGACCAGTCAGTCAATAAAAATTAACGGAGGACATGATGAACCACATTATTAACTTTGTACTGAAGAACAAATTCGCAGTTTGGCTGATGACGATTATCGTTACTGTAGCAGGGCTGTATGCCGGTATGAATATGAAGCAGGAATCCATACCGGACGTCAACATGCCTTACCTTTCAGTAAATACGACTTATCCCGGAGCTGCTCCGAGTCAAGTTGCGGATGACGTGACAAAACCGATCGAGCAGGCGGTCCAGAATTTAGAAGGAGTGAGCGTCGTAACGTCCACATCCTCTGAAAACGTCTCATCGGTTATGATTGAATATGATTACAGCAAGGATATGGACAAGGCGAAAACCGAAGTCGCTGAAGCGCTGGACAGTGTCAGCCTTCCTGACGACGCGAAAAAACCTGACATTTCCCGTTACAGCCTCAACTCTTTCCCGATTTTGACGCTCAGTGTGACAAGCGGCAAAAGCTCGCTTGAAGACCTGACCAAAAATGTGGAAAACACTCTCGTTCCTAAGCTTGAAGGCATTCAGGGCGTTGCGTCCGTACAAGTTTCCGGACAGCAGGAAGAGCAGGTGGAATTCTCTTTCAAAGACAAAAAAATGAAAGAGTACGGACTTGATGAAGATACCGTCAAGAAAGTGATCCAAGGCTCTGACGTCAATACGCCGCTTGGATTGTACACATTCGGCAACAAAGAAAAATCAGTTGTTGTTAACGGAAATATTACGTCAATTAAAGATCTGAAAGATATGAGAATTCCAGTCACATCTTCTTCTGCCGCTCAAGGTCAAGCGGGCGGAGCCGGTGCGGCATCTGCGGCGGACGCTCAGGCTATGCAGCAGGCACAGCAAAGCGCGGCAGCAGGAGTGCCGACAGTCAAGCTTTCTGACATTGCCGACATTAAAGATGTGAAAAAAGCTGAATCCATTTCCCGCACGAACGGAAAGGACAGCATCGGAATTAATATCGTAAAAGCCAATGACGCCAACACGGTAGAAGTGGCCGATGCGATTAAAGATGAACTGAATCAATACAAAAAAGACCATAAAGGGTTCAAGTACAGCTCGACTCTTGATATGGCAGAGCCGATTACAGAGTCGGTGGATACGATGTTAAGCAAAGCGATTTTCGGCGCGATTTTTGCGGTCGTGATCATTCTCTTATTCTTAAGAGATATTAAATCAACGATGATTTCTATCATTTCCATCCCGCTGTCACTGCTGATTGCGCTTCTTGTGCTGAATCAGCTTGATGTCACATTGAACATAATGACGCTCGGTGCGATGACGGTCGCCATCGGACGGGTAGTCGACGACTCGATTGTCGTGATCGAAAACATTTACCGCCGCATGAGGCTGAAAGATGAACCTTTACGCGGGAAGCAATTGGTGCGTGAAGCGACGAAAGAAATGTTTAAACCGATCATGTCATCAACGATCGTAACCATTGCCGTATTCCTGCCGCTTGCCATGGTCGGCGGACAGATCGGCGAACTGTTTATGCCGTTTGCATTAACAATCGTCTTCGCGCTTGCCGCATCGCTGTTGATTTCGATCACACTGGTGCCGATGCTTGCGCACAGCTTATTCAAAAAATCGCTCACAGGCGCGCCTGTTAAAGCGAAAGAGCATAAGCCGGGCAGATTGGCCAATTTCTATAAAAAAGTGCTGAATTGGTCATTAAGACATAAATGGATTACATCTATCATCGCGGTTCTGATGCTTGTCGGCAGTTTGTTCCTCGTACCTCTGATCGGAGCGAGCTACCTGCCTGCGCAAGCGGACAAAACGATGCAGCTCACATATACGCCTGAACCGGGCGAAACGAAAAGCGAAGCTGAAAAAGCTGCGCAAAAAGCGGAAGACATGCTGCTTAAACGCAAACATGTCGATACCGTTCAGTATTCTTTAGGTTCGCAAAGTCCGCTCGGCGGAAGCTCAAACGGCGCATTGTTCTACGTGAAATACGAGGATGACACGCCTGATTTTGACAAAGAAAAAGACAATGTCTTAAAAGAAATCAAAAAAACATCCAGCCGCGGCGAATGGAAATCACAAAATTTCAGCTCGTCAGGCAACAACAACGAATTAACGTACTATGTGTACGGAGATTCAGAGTCTGATATTAAAGGCACGGTCAAAGACATCGAAGGCATCATGAAAAAGCAGAAGGATCTGAAAGACATCAACTCAGGCCTTTCCAGCACATATGATGAGTACACGTTCACCGCTGACCAGGAGAAACTCAGCAAGCAGGGCCTGACGGCTTCGCAAATCTCCCAAGCCCTGATGTCCCAAACGTCACAGTCTCCTTTGACAACGGTGAAAAAGGACGGCAAAGAGCTTGACGTCAACATCAAAACAGAAAAAGACCAGTATAAGAGTGTAAAAGAATTAGAGGATAAAACCATCACATCGCCTGCAGGCCAAGAAGTTAAAATCGGCGATGTGGCGAAAGTGAAAAACGGCACGACATCCGATACCATTTCCAAACGCGACGGCAAAGTGTACGCTGACGTAACGGCAACCGTCACTTCTGACAACGTCACGAAGGTGTCATCAGCAGTTCAAAAGAAAGTTGACAAACTGGATAAGCCGGACAATGTATCCATTGATACCGGCGGTGTATCAGCGGATATTGCTGATTCCTTTACGAAACTTGGGTTAGCGATGCTTGCCGCAATCGCCATCGTATACCTCGTTCTTGTGATCACGTTCGGCGGAGCATTAGCGCCGTTTGCGATTCTGTTCTCGCTTCCGTTTACAGTCATCGGCGCATTAGCCGGCCTGTATGTATCCGGAGAGACGATCAGTCTGAATGCCATGATCGGTATGCTGATGCTGATCGGAATCGTCGTCACAAACGCGATTGTCTTAATTGACCGCGTCATCCATAAAGAAGCGGAAGGCTTATCGACGAGAGAAGCGCTCCTAGAGGCGGGTTCTACGAGATTGCGTCCGATTCTGATGACGGCGATCGCGACAATCGGCGCCCTGCTTCCATTGGCATTGGGCTTCGAAGGCGGCAGCCAGGTCATTTCTAAAGGACTCGGTGTCACCGTTATCGGCGGTTTAATCAGTTCGACTCTGCTTACCCTTCTGATTGTGCCGATCGTATATGAAGTATTAGCGAAATTCCGTAAGAAAAAACCTGGAATGGAAGAAGAGTAAGACAGCGGGCCTTGGCTCCTTAAACGGAGCTAAGGCCTTTTTTCTTCTGGCAATTCCTGTACATATTGTTGCGATTTTCTCAAGTCATAGTATAATTAAAGGTTGTTAGTGTTAATAATGGATCGGATACTCTTAAGTAGGATGATGAGATAATGAAACGTGCACGCATAATATACAATCCGACTTCAGGACGGGAGCTTTTTAAGAAAAATCTTGCCCAGGTCCTGCAAAAATTTGAACAAGCCGGTTATGAAACCTCCACCCATGCCACCACATGCGCGGGGGATGCCACCCACGCCGCAACAGAAGCCGCTTTGCGGGAGTTTGACCTGATTATCGCTGCCGGCGGAGACGGAACGATTAATGAAGTCGTCAACGGCCTTGCGCCGTTAGACAAACGCCCGACACTCGGCATCATTCCGGTCGGCACGACAAATGACTTCGCCAGAGCGCTGGGCATTCCGAGAGAGAATATACTGAATGCCGCTGATACCGTCATTAACGGCATAGCCCGCCCGATCGACATCGGCCAGGTGAACGGTCAGTACTTTATCAACATCGCCGGCGGAGGCCGTCTGACGGAGCTGACGTATGATGTGCCGAGTAAACTGAAAACGATGCTTGGCCAGCTTGCTTATTATTTAAAGGGAATGGAAATGCTGCCTTCACTTCGACCGACAGAAGTCGAGATTGAATATGACGGCAAGCTGTTTCAAGGCGAAATTATGCTGTTTTTAGTGACGCTGACCAACTCGGTCGGCGGATTCGAGAAGCTGGCCCCTGATTCCAGCCTGAATGACGGCATGTTTGATTTGATTATTTTGAAAAAAGCCAATCTCGCGGAGTTTATCAGAGTCGCGAGCATGGCGCTCAGAGGCGATCATATTAACGATCAGCACATTATTTACACAAAAGCGAACCGTGTGAAAGTCAATGTATCAGAAAAGATGCAGCTGAACCTGGACGGCGAATACGGCGGCATGCTGCCGGGTGAATTCGTGAATCTGTACCGGCATATTCACGTCATCATGCCGAAAGAGAAAGCGGAACAGCTGGATGATTAATACGCGGACAAAATCCTAAAACAGTATTCGTTTTAGGATTTTGTCATCTTTTCAGCGTGATCGGAAACCTTTGAAGGCTGACATTGAATTTGAAGGTTTGCCAGCACGCTGAAACAAGGCTATTGGTAAAACTAGAGGTGATTATAGATGAAAATGAAACCCCCGATAGAAAAAAATGAATACTATGATGTGACATTTGAGGATTTGACGCACGAAGGAGCGGGCGTCGCAAAGGTTCAGGGCTTCCCGATCTTCGTGCCGAACGCCCTGCCTGAGGAAAAAGCGCAAATCAAAGTGACACGCGTCAAAAAAGGCTTCGCTTTCGGCCGCTTGATTGAACTGAAAGAAGAAAGCCCGCACAGAACGGATGCCCCGTGTCCGATCTACAAGCAATGCGGCGGCTGCCAGCTTCAGCACATGACCTATGAAGGCCAGCTCTTGTTTAAACAGAAACAAGTCAAAGACGTCTTAGAACGGATCGGCAAGCTGGATCTGTCCAATGTCACCGTGCACCCGACGCTCGGCATGGAAGACCCGTGGAACTACAGAAACAAAGCACAGGTGCCTGTCGGTGAAAGAGAAGGCGGACTCGTCGCCGGATTCTATCAGCAAAGAAGCCATGACATCATCGACATGAGCGCCTGTCTGATCCAGCAATCCAAAAACGACGAAGCCGTCCAAGCTGTCAAAGACATTTGCGCAGCATACGGCGTTAAAGCCTACAACGAAGAACGCCACAAAGGCTGGCTCCGCCATATCATGGTCAGATACGGCGTCGTCACGGGCGAAATGATGATCGTCTTCATCACAAGAACAAGCGATTTCCCGCACAAAGCGAAGATCATCGAAGACATTACGGCGCAATTCCCGCACGTCAAATCCATCGTGCAAAACATCAACCCAAACAAAACAAACGTGATCTTTGGGAACGAAACAAACGTCATCTGGGGCGAAGAATACATCTACGACCTCATCGGAGACGTCAAATTCGCCATCTCCGCCAGATCGTTCTATCAGGTCAACCCGGAACAGACAAAAGTGCTCTACGACAAAGCGCTTGAGTACGCGGAGCTGCAAGGGGAAGAAACCGTCATCGACGCCTACTGCGGCATCGGAACGATTTCTCTCTTCTTAGCGAAGCAGGCGAAGAAAGTATACGGCGTCGAAATCGTGCCGGAAGCCATCGAGGATGCAAAACGCAACGCTGAGCTGAACGGCATCACAAACGCGGAATTCGCAGTCGGAGAAGCGGAAACAGTCATTCCGAAATGGTATGAAGAAGGCATCACGGCCGACACCCTCGTTGTCGACCCGCCAAGAAAAGGCTGCGACGAAGCCCTCCTGCGGACGATTGTGGAGATGAAACCGAAGCGGGTGGTGTATGTGTCGTGTAACCCAGGCACGCTTGCGAGAGACTTGCGGGTGCTTGAGGATGGCGGGTATGAGACGCTCGAAGTGCAGCCGGTGGATATGTTCCCGCATACGAATCATGTGGAGTGTGTGGCAAAGCTCGTATTGAAATAAAGCAGTGTTCTCTTTTTGAGAACGCTGCTTTTTATATTAATATGTGAAGAATCCTTTTTAATTATTAATTACAAAGGTTATATTAAAACAGATTAATTTGAAGAAAAATGGTATTCTCAATATAGCTCAATTTAGTTATTTTGAGCGGCGAATTTATAGAGATAACGCAAAAAGTTAATGAAAAGGTGAAACAATGATAGTTTATGAAGCTACAAAAGAAGAGTTTTTAAGTGATGTGTTTGACGATAAGTTGGTGATGAATATCTGTAAAAACTATAATGATAAGATTGGCAAAATCAATGAGAGAGAGGTTAGATCTTGGGATAACTCTATGCAGTATATGTATAGGGTATTAAGTGATAGAGAAATTCCTAAGGACGCAGGAATTGCTATTGAGTTCAAAATACCCCATACTTCAAAGCGTATTGATTTTCTTATATCTGGATCAGATAAGGATGATCGTTCATCTATTGTGATTGTGGAACTTAAACAATGGGAGAAAGTAGAGAAAATTGATAGTAAAGAGGCCATCGTTAAAACGTTTATAAATAAAGGAATTCGCGAAACAACCCATCCATCTTATCAAGCCTGGTCATACGCTTCGTTAATAAAGGATTACAATGAAAATGCGCAAAAAGAAGATATCAAGCTATATCCTTGTACATACTTACATAACTACTTGAATCAGGGTACAGACGATCCATTAACTGATTCAATATATGAATATTATATAAAAGAAGCTCCTGTTTTTATCAAAGGTGATTCAGGTAAGCTTCGTGATTTCATTAAAAAGTATATTAAATATGGAGACAACAAAGAAATCCTATATACAATAGATAAAGGAAGAATACGGCCTTCAAAGTCTCTTCAAGATTCGTTAAACAGTATGCTTCAAGGTAATCGAGAGTTTATGATGATTGATAATCAAAAAGTCGTGTATGAGACGGCTTTACATTTGGCGAATGAGGCATTACGTACAAACACTAAACAAGTTTTAGTTGTAGAAGGCGGGCCAGGTACAGGAAAATCTGTTCTTGCTGTAAATTTATTAGTAGAAGCAACAAACCGAAGTCTCGTTGCACAATATGTAACAAAAAATGCTGCTCCCAGAAATATATATGCTACTAAGTTAAAACAAAACTTTCGGAAAGGGCACATTGATAATTTATTTAAAGGATCGGGCAGTTATGTCAATGCTCCATCAGGTGAATTTGACGTTTTAATTGTTGATGAGGCGCATCGATTAAATGAGAAATCCGGTTTATTTAATAACCTTGGGGAAAATCAAATTAAGGAAATAATAAATGCTTCCAAACTTTCTGTTTTTTTCATAGATGAACATCAAAGAGTAACGTTAAAAGATATTGGTAGCACTGATACAATCCTTAAATTCTCAAAAGAATTAGATGCTCAGGTTACAAATATGAAACTGGATTCACAGTTTCGTTGCAATGGTTCAGATGGTTATATAAGCTGGTTAGATGATGTTCTTCAAATTCGGGAAACTGCGAATTCTAATTATATTGGAATGAACTACGATTTTCGTATATATAGAAATCCAAATGAATTGCGTAAACAGATAGAAGATCTGAATAGAGTTAATAATAAAGCTCGAATAGTTGCTGGTTACTGTTGGGATTGGGTGAAGGAAGGAAAAGCTAAAACAGAATTTCATGATATCGAGATTCCTGAATATCAATTCGGAATGAGTTGGAATTTAAATAACTCAGACACGTGGGCAATTGACGAAGATTCTATTAATGAAATAGGTTGTATACACACATGCCAAGGTTTGGAATTTGATTATGTAGGTGTAATTATAGGAAATGATCTAGTGTGCAGGGATGGAGTAGTATTGACTGATCATTCAAAGCGGGCGAAAACAGATACCTCCTTACGTGGTTTGAAGAAAATGCTAAAGCAAAATTCAGAAGAAGCTGAGAAGCTTGCAGACGAAATTATTCGCAACACATACAGAACTTTGATGACCCGGGGACAAAAAGGCTGTTTTATTTATTGTATAGACAAACAATTAGAAAATTACTTTTTTAAAAGGCTGAAACATATGCAAATGAATTACAAAGAGAATGAGTTCTTTAAGTCTTCATCAGTTGCTGAAGAAAAAGCCACATATAAGCACAAATGAAACCTTTTTTAATTATTTATTAAAACGGAATTGGGAAAAACATCACGCTATGATCTTGCACATTTAAAAAGCAGGGAGGCAAGATTTTGTGATAACTGTTAAAGGCTTTTTAACGAAATGCGACTAAATTTCTACCGTTTTTGCAGGAAAAGAAAAATCTATTTGTGTAGGAGATCCTTACAAAGCTCCTTAATAAAGTGGCGATTGTTAATGACTTGGGGAATGAAAGCATAATATTAACGTAAAACGATAAAAGGCTTCTTTTAAGAAGCCTTTTTATGTGCGTATATCTTCATAATAAAGATAATTATTTATAAAAAGATAATAAAGTTGGATAAAAATGAGGAAAATCCTGGCGGGAATGACGATATAAAGTTAGTGAACAACGGTATAGTATCTTACTTTTCGAGGTGAACAGAATGGGAGAAGAACAAGACATTATTACAGTAACGGATCTGCGCAAAAAATATGGATCATTTGAAGCAGTGAAAGGGGTATCCTTTTCTGTCAAACGCGGCGAGCTGTTTGCATTTCTGGGAACGAACGGTGCAGGGAAATCGACCACTATCGATATTCTCTGTACGCTGATTAAAAAGACATCCGGAAAAGTGGTAATAGACGGTTATACACTTGGTGAGGGGAAAGAGAATAATCATATCCGCAAAAAGATCGGAGTCGTTTTCCAAGAGAGCATTTTGGATGAACGATTGACCGTTTATGAAAATATCATGAACCGCGGACAATATTATCATTTAAGCAAGGCACAAGTGCAAGAGAACTATCAGTTTGTAACAGACTATTTAAAATTGGATGATATTAAGGAGAAAAAATACAGCGATTTGTCAGGCGGACAAAGAAGAAGAGCGGATATTGCACGTGCCATCATCCATAAACCGACTATATTATTTTTAGATGAGCCTACTACAGGTCTTGATCCGCAAACGAGAGTTTTTGTTTGGAATGCGATTAAAAGGCTGCAGGAAGAAACAAACATGACGATCTTTTTAACGACCCATTACATGGAGGAGGCCGCTGTGGCTGATAACGTTGTGGTCATCAAAGAAGGACGTCTGATCGCAGAGGGTACACCGAGTCAGCTGAAAGATCAATATGCGTTTGACAGTCTGCATATGATGTTTAAGCAAGGCGTTGATCCGACTGCATGGTTTGAAAATAAACAACTGGATTTTACGGTTAAAAACTCTATTTATTCCCTTCGTGTAGAGTCCACTCTCCAAGCGTTTGACATTTTGAAAGGTCTTGAAGGAAAAATTGAATCTTTCGAGGTGATTAAAGGGAATATGGATGATGTGTTTATCCATATTATCGAAGAACAAGGAAGCAGTTTGCCAGTAAAGGGGAGCATTGCATAAATGAAGTCTTTATCCAGTTTAATCAGCAGAAATATAAAAATATACTTCCGTGATCGAACGCTTTTGCTTCTTTCTTTGCTGTCAGTATTTATCGTCATTCTGTTATATGCCGTGTTCTTACAGCAGACACAGCTGGACGCCATTAAGGCCTTGGTCGGTTCGACAGATGATTCCAAAGCAATGGTGAACGAATGGATGGTGGCGGGATTGCTGTCCATTACAGCTGTGACAACGACTTTAGGCGCTTTCGGAATTATGGTGAAAGATAAAGAAAGCAAGAGAACGTATGACTTTTTAACAGCTCCTTTATCAAGGGCGACCATCCAATTGAGCTATGTCATTCATTCATTTGTCATCGGCTTGATCTTTTCTTTCATCGCCTTTTTAGGCTGTGAAATTTTTCTCGTTTCAACAGGCAGCAAGCTTTTAAGCGGAACAGATATACTTGAAGTATTGGGGATCATTATTCTTTCAGTTGCACTGTCAAGTTCCATAAATTTATTTTTAACGCTGTTTATTCACACACAAAATGCATTTTCGACGTTAAGTACGATTGTCGGAACAGCCATCGGTTTTTTATGCGGAGTATATGTGCCGATCGGCGGCGTACCGGTGTTTGTGCAGAAGATTATTATGTACTTCCCTATCAGCCACACCGCCGTTCTGTTCAGAAAAGCGTTTATGACAGACTCAGTTGATAAAGTATTTAAACATGCCTCTGCGGACCAAATACAGGAATATGAAAAGCATTACGGGATCGTCTACAAGTTAAACGGCCATTTTATCAGTACGGCAGCAAGCTTGTGGATCATTGTTATTACAGCCATCATATTTACCGTCATATCTATTTTCATATTTAAAAAACAAAATAAATGACCTCTTCAGACGATACATAACGATGTAACAGGCAGCATCCGTTTACTGGATGCTGCCTGTTTTGTTTATCATTATTCTTTTTGTGCTCAATTCTTAATTCCTCAAAGAGTTCTCGGATTTCTCTTAAAAAAGTGTTGAAGATATCTTTATTTACACTGTATCGGGCTGGTATATCTTGCGAATGAATCAGTTGACGTTTGGTGTCTTGAAGTGATAGAGAACCATGGTAGAGTCATCTAATATTTCTGCATAAAGATACATTTTTGCCCATTCACAAGGTATGATGTCATTTAATTTCTTACTAATAAGCTGGTACAAATCTTGCATTTTTTTAGTTTCCAACCTTTTTGCCTTCAATTGTCGAGAAATCCTAGTTATAAAAAATAGCCCAGAAAAGAAGGGCTGGGCCATTATTGATTTATAGACCGAAGTAGTTTATTACAAATTCTTTGTCGTCCTCATCTTCAGGCAAAATCCCCAAGTTTTGATATTCCCATACCACTTGCCGTTGTGTTCCGTTTAAGTCTGAGGCGATGACATCGGTGTAATCGTAGTCAATTGAGAATTTGCCGCTTCGTTCGAGATGTAAAGTGAGGTTTGTCCATAAGTCTTCATTGTTTGTTTTAAATTCATCCCGTAACTCTTCAAAGTAATCATGCAATTCATATAGAAGTTCGTCATATATATCTTCATCAACATTAAAATGTTCAGGAATATCGTGTGAATATATATATTCCTGATTTTGTGGAGTAGTAAAGAAGAAGTAAACTTCTGAAGAATCATCTAAAATTTCGGCATAAAGAGCAACCTTTTCCCACTCAGAGGGGATAATTTCATTTATTTGCTCAGCGATTTTTTGATATAGTTCGCCCATTTTTTCAGTTTCCACAATATCAGAATCCTTTTTAATTTTTTTAGCCGTTTGAAAGCTTATTATATGTTTAGATACTCTTCTATGAATTTTCTATCTTCCTCATCAGCTGGCAGTATGCCGAGATTTTGATATTTCCAAACATCGCGTCTTTGAAGGTCATCGAGTTCAGAGGATAAAACATCATCATAATTATAATTAATTGAAAACTTTCCGGTGTTTTCTAATTTTAAAGTGAGATTTGTCCAAATATCTTGATTGCCTAGTTTAAATTCTTCTTTTAGTTCTTCAAATAGCTCTTGAAGTTCAATCAGCAGTTGATCGTAAATCTCTTCGCTCACATCAAAATGTTCAGGTATATAATGAGAAAATAAATAACCACTGTTACTTGGTGTTGTAAAATAAAAGTATATATCCGCTGAGTCATCAAGTATTTCAGCATATAAAACGATCTTTTCCCATTGAGATGGAATCATTTCATTTAGATGTTCAGCAATCTTTTGATATAGTTGTTCCATTTTTTCAGTTTCCATTGATGATCCTCTGCCTTTGAATTGTTGATGGCATTATTTAATATTTAGATAATCCTTAACAAATTCTTTATCCTCTTCATCTTCGGGGAAAATACCCAAGTTATTGAACTCCCAAATCATTTGTCTTTCGTATTCGTCCAAATCAGATTCAATAACATCTTCATAATCATAATCAATTGAGAACGTTCCATCGCTTTCAAGATTCAGTGTCAAATTTGTCCATGCTTCAGGATTATTTTCTTTAAACTCATTGTGTAACTGTTTAAATAACTCTTGAAGATCTATTAATAGTTCGGTATAAATTTTTTTACTAACTTGAAATTGTTCTGGAATGTCATGAGAGTATATATATTCATCGTTTTCTGGTGTTTGAAAGAAAAAATACACTTCTCTGGAGCCGTCTAATATTTCTGCATAAAGAACAACTTTGCTCCATTCGGAAGGAATTATTTTTCCTATGGCATCAGTTATTTTTAGATAAGCTTTTTCTAACATCATTATCCCAACTTTATTCAACTTTATTAAATTGGATTTTCAGGATATTTATCTAAATATTTTTTTATTAATTTTTGTAATGATAGATCCCTAGGTTCTTCCCTTAAATATTTGAATTTCCAGATGATAAGCTGATCACTGAAACTATAATCTGTCTTAAACCAATCTGTATAATCAAAGTTGACAGTTAATTTTCCTGATATTTCCAAGATAAGAGTGAAAGAATAAAATAATTCTTGATCATGATCTTTGAAAACATCTCTCATTTTTTCGCTTAGTTTAAATAATTCCATCTCATACTGATCGAATTCATTTTCGTCAATATCAAATTCAAACGGAATTTCAAGACTGTACTTAAAATGATTAGGTTCATGTTGAGAATTGTAAAAAAAGTAAGTGCCTCCGCCTGTCTCTGAAATCTGAGCATAGAACAAAAATTTCTCCCATGGTTCTGGTATCATTTCGTTAACGGTTTCAGCTATGTTTCTATATATTGCATTTAATTCATTTTCCAATAAGGATTAGCCTCCAGCATTATAATTGGTAATTTGTAAGGATCATTTGTATCAAAAAATCCCCCCAATAAAGGAGAGGGTTTTTAATTTTGAGAATTTAGATACTGTTCTAAAAAGGATTTTAAAGGTTTACTCTTAGGATAAATTCCTACATTTTTATAAGTCCAGATTGTTTGTCTTTGAGAGATGGTATATGGAGATTGAATAACGTCTTCATAATTATAATCTATCGAGAATTCTCCGCTTATCGCCAGATTAAGTGTTAAATTAGTCCATATATCTTGATTGTTTTCTTTAAATTCATCTCGTAATTCCTCGAATAAGTCATGCAAGTCAAATAACAGCCCCTCATAAATCTCCTCACTGACATGGAAATGCTCAGGAATGTTATGAGAATAGATAAAATCTTCACTATGTGGAGTATTGAAATAAAAGAAAACCTCAGATGAATCGTCGAGAATTTCAGCATAAAGAATAACTTTTTTCCATTCAGAAGGAATGATTTCGTTAATGCCTTCTGCTATCTGTTGATATAGATCACCCATTTTTTTTGTCTCCATATTAACCTCCGACCTGGTTTTTAATTCTCATAAGTTTAGGTTCTTGATCACCAATTTTATATTTCACCCTAAAAGCAGTGGGTCTTAATGAATCTCCTTTATACAATGCGTTGATTTCAACTGATACTTTTTGAGGAGGGTCTGCTTGTAAAGCCGCTGCCCAATCCTGCTCCATTTTATACCATTTCCCGCCGCTCCTATTAATCTGAGAATTCATCGGCACGATGTTGTCGAATTGGCCTGAGCCTTTGAATTGGGTGGCGATTAGGTGGCCTCCGTCGTCATCTGTCAGACGGTCTGGTTTACCTGCTTTTGACTGTGCATATTGGTTGCGTTTTGCTTCTCCCAGCTGCAAGTCTGCTTTGACACTTGTAATTCTACCATAGTTGTCAGTGGTGTACGTGTAGCCTTCTTTTGTTTTGTAGATGACATTCGGCTTCAATACTTTCTTTCTGGTCCATTTCGCAAAATGCTCGCCGTATTTGACCGTTACCGGCGGTACATGCGGTGCCGGTGTCCGTCTGCCGCTTGCGGAGGTTCCGTACGGTTTCGGCAGGATGACCTTGGCGAATTTCTGAAGTCCTTCTTTAAGTGTGACCCCGTTGACTGCGTTGTAAGGAATGCCCGCCGGCACTAAGTCGTGACGCGGATGATACGGGAGAATATCAGCCAGGGTGAGATCTCCCATTTGATTTAACTTGGTTTTGACGCGTTTTTTTGATACTTCCATGCCTGTGTTTACTTTTTGTTTGATGTGATCAACGGTTTGTTTTGAGACCGTTATCGCTTTTTGTGCTGCGGCGGATTTGCTTGCTGCTGTTTTGACTTTGGTTGTCACTTTGGCGGCTGTGCCTGTTTTTGAGACGGCGCCGACGCCTTTTGTGCCGACAACTGATGTCACAACGGTGCCCACTGCATATGACACCCATCTTGCTCTGGAGTAGGTGTCGCCATTCACCATGTCTTTTTGGTACGATTCTTCGATTGCCGCTGAAATGGCTTCATACGTTTTGATCGGGTGAGCCACCGCTCCTGTAATGGCTTCAACCGTTCCGCCCGGATCTGTGACCATATCCCACAGGCCTGTGACCGCGTCTTTTCCGGAATCATAAAGGCCGACGGCAACGCCTTTGAAACCGTCTGTAAGTTCACGCGTGTTTTCAATTTGAGTGAAGTAGCGCTGCTGTTTTTTTGTCAGGTTTTTATAGCCGATTGTTTTGGCCATTTCATAGAATTCATCGGCATTCGCATAATCGTAGTTTTTCAGTCTTTCTTTCAGTTTTTCAATCTCCCGCTCTTTCGCTTCTTCCTTTTTAATCGTCAAATAAGCATCCGAATGTCTTGCAATCTCGCCTTTCTTCTTATGGATGTCGCTTTCACGGTACGCCTTGGCATTGTAGTGAAGCGGCGTGGCGCTTTTTCCTTTGCCTGTGGCGTTTTGGAGCTGTTGAAAGTCGGCTTGGATGAACTGTTCGTTTGCTTCGGTTTCTGCGTATTCCTTCGTTAGATCGTGATCAAGCTTGCCGAGCTTATGTATCGTTTCGCTTCTTTTTTTGTCAGCTGAAGAAAGCTTCTGATCTGTGCTTTCGGTTGAAAATAATTCGAGCGAGATGATGTCTTCGATCTCTCCGAGGATGGAGCGCATGTCCTTTTTTTGCTCTTCCATAATCGCCTTTGATTTACTGAGGGCGTGGGTGAGCTCATGCTCCAGAAATGATTCCTCCACATGCGAATTGGAAAGTCCGGCATCTTCGACCTTACCGGGAAGGCTTGTGAGAAATGCGATTTTCATGTCAATCAGATCAAGCCAGCTGTCTGTGACGCCGGCGTGGTCCTTGAAAAAAGCTTTGATGTTATTTGCACCCCGGCCTGAGAAATCATTGTCACCAAGATCAGCCATGCCTTGAAACGCTTTTTTTAGATTGACCATCTGACCGCGCAGTTTTTTGTATTCACCCGCGCGCTGTTTGGCGGCGGCGAGGAGGGTGGTTGCTTCGAAAACTTTCATGACCATATCCTTTCTTTTGTTCGATATCAAAATTTTACCACGTGAGTCATGATATACAGTGTAGGAAATAGGTAATAAGAATAAAATGAATCTTTTGGCTTGCGACTTCCTTCCTGTATGAAGGGAGGCTTTTTATGTTTTGTACAATAACCCTCAAATTCGGCTTACTGCGCTCCGGTGATTTTAAGCGTGCCTGTTTTTTCTAATGTCTTACACTCGAAACAACCCAACCGCTGAGGTATAATAGAAGCAGAGTATTTATCATACAGATTCAATTCGTGAAAGAGAGTGGAACAAAATGGGCCGTAAGTGGAACAACATTAAAGAAAAGAAAGCATCAAAGGACGCAAATACGAGCCGGATTTACGCGAAGTTCGGCCGTGAGATTTATGTGGCGGCAAAACAAGGCGAGCCAGATCCGGAATCGAACCAGGCATTAAAAGTGGTGCTTGAGCGCGCGAAGACGTACAGTGTGCCGAAAAATATTATTGAGCGTGCGATTGAAAAGGCGAAAGGCGGCGCGGAAGAGAACTTTGACGAGCTGCGTTACGAAGGTTTCGGGCCGAACGGTTCAATGATCATCGTTGATGCGTTAACGAATAATGTAAACCGCACGGCGCCTGAAGTGCGTGCCGCATTCGGGAAAAACGGCGGAAATATGGGTGTGAGCGGGTCTGTCGCTTACATGTTCGATGCGACTGCCGTTATCGGTGTTGAAGGCAAGACGGCGGATGAAGCGCTGGAATTGCTGATGGAAGCTGATGTGGACGTGCGCGATATTTTAGAAGAGGATGACAGTGTTATCGTATATGCCGAGCCTGATCAATTCCATGCGGTACAGGAGGCATTCAAAAATGCCGGCGTTGAAGAGTTCACGGTTGCGGAGCTGACGATGCTTGCGCAAAATGAAGTCGAGCTTCCGGAAGATGCGAAAGCTCAATTTGAAAAGCTGATCGATGTGTTGGAAGACCTCGAAGACGTACAGCAGGTTTATCACAATGTAGATTTAGGCGAATAAAGACAAAAAGGCCGGGGCGGCACAAGTTCCGGCCTTTTTATTTTGCTTATGCGGTCGGCCTGTATCGTATTTCTCCGTAAGCAATTATTGATTATTTCGCCAAAACTGGGCGGATGCCCATACGTTTCCTTCCGGATATCATAAACTGGACTGTAACCTATGTGAAGGAGCGATAAATCATGAATGAAAGAAGACCGATTTACGGCGGAGGCTTCGGAGGCTACCCGGGGTACGGTTTTGGCGGCTACGGAGGCTTCGGAGGATATCCGGGACACGGTTTCGGCGGAGGCTACGGGTACCCGGGATACGGTTTTGGCGGTTACGGCGGTTTTGGCGGCTACGGCGGCTACGGAGGCTTCGGGGGATATCCGGGGTACGGTTTCGGAGGCTACGGCGGCTACCCGTTCCATCATCATCATCGGGACAGCCAATATATCTGATCATTCGGGAAAAAGCACTCTTGGAACAGCAAGAGTGCTCTTCTCATGTTATTGCAGCTGTGTTACGATTGGAGCAAAATCATCAAGTACATAGGACTTTTAAAGCAGATCTGTAAAAATCTCTTTATCGGGGGGTTTTACATGTGAGAAGTGAAGACGAAATGATGAAATTGATTCTTGATATTGCGATGAAGGACGAGAGAATCCGTCTTGTCACTTTAGAGGGATCAAGAACCAATAAAAATGTACCGAGAGACAAATTTCAAGACTATGATATTTCTTATTTTGTGACCGATATGGACTCTTTCACATCTGACGAAAGCTGGCTGGATCAGTTTGGCGAAAGATTGATGATGCAAAAACCTGAAGATATGGAACTTTTCCCTCCGGAGCTCGGAGACTGGTTCTCCTATCTAATGCTATTTAAAGATCATCATAAAATCGACTTAACTTTGATCCCTCTGAGTCAAACAGAGGATTATTTTACACAGAGTGATGGTTTGGCGGAAATAGTATTAGACAAGGATGACCGAATCAATAGTAAGATTATTGCGAGTGATGAACAATATCATATAAAGAAACCGACTCCCAGAGAGTTTGATGATTGCTGCAATGAATTTTGGATGGTTTCAACCTATGTGATTAAAGGATTAATGCGTAAAGAAATACTGTTTGCGCTGGATCATATGAATGACATTTTAAGGCCTAATGTTTTGCGTATGATTGCGTGGAATATCGGGATAGAGAATCAGTTTTCATTAAGTGTAGGGAAGAATTATAAGTATATTCAACATTACATGAATGCGAAAGATTGGGAAATCCTGCTGAATACTTATGTCGGCAATACTTATGAAAGCGTGTGGAAGGCATTGTTTGACTGCCAGGGTCTCTTTAGAGCATATTCAAAGTCAGTGGCTGATTTATTGAGATATGAATATCCTGAATATGATCAACAAATTACGGAATATACATTGAAACATTATCAGCGTTTTTAAGCAGATTTTTCATTATGATTTATTTACTTAAAATTCCAGATGAGTTGCATTGAGTCCGTTTCTAACGGGCTTTTTTATTTTCTTACAGGGCATAAATGCCGGTACGGATTCATACCTATTAAGGTCATGTGTTTAGGAAAGGAGGATCGTAATGAAAGAAAATCAGCCGTTTACACCGGTCAAATCCTATAAACCCTTCCACAGCCGGTTTGATCCCTGCCCGCCGATCGGGAGAAAATACTACAGAACGCCGCCGCATCTTTATATGCGGTTTCAGCCGTATCACTTGGAGCAGTTTTCTCCGATGGAGGCATTGAGAAAAGGGACCCTTTGGAAGGATCTTTACGATTTCTATGATAATCCTTATCGGGGGGGAATCGAATATGGCGAAAAAGATTGATGATGAATACTATCGGCTGCTGGAGCAAATTCAGGCGGCGGACTTTGTCTTGGTGGAGCTGACGCTTTATCTGGATACGCATCCCCATGACCGTCTCGCGCTTCAGCAGTTTCATGAATATTCCCGGTACTCAAGACAGCTGAGAAAGCGGTTTGAGCCTGAGTACGGACCGCTTCTGCAATTCGGCGTGAGTCAGGTCGGCGCTCAATGGGACTGGGGCCGCGGTCCTTGGCCATGGCAAGTATAAGGAGGGATCTGTAAATGTGGGTATATGAAAAAAAGCTGCAGTATCCGGTTAAAGTCAGTACATGCAACCCGATGCTGGCTAAGTTTCTCATTGAACAATACGGCGGGGCGGACGGCGAATTGGCCGCAGCGCTCCGGTACTTAAACCAGCGCTACACGATTCCTGACAAGGTGATTGGCCTGCTGACGGATATCGGCACGGAGGAGTTTGCGCATTTAGAAATGATTGCGACGATGATTTATAAGCTGACAAAAGATGCGACCCCGGAGCAGCTGCGTGATGCAGGGCTCAGTGATCATTACGTCAACCATGACAGCGCGCTGTTTTATCACAATGCGGCCGGAGTTCCGTTCACAGCGTCTTACATACAGGCGAAGGGAGATCCGATCGCTGATTTATATGAGGATATTGCGGCTGAAGAAAAGGCGAGAGCGACGTATCAATGGATTATTGATATTTCCGATGATCCTGACCTGAATGATTCACTCCGTTTTCTGCGTGAGCGTGAAATCGTCCACTCTATGCGTTTCAGGGAAGCGGTTGAGATTTTAAAAGAAGAACGTGATAAGAAGAAAATTTTTTAAACGGCCCTCAAACCCGACGGCTGTTTTTTTCCTTTCTGCGTTTGGTCTATAATAAAGGTGTCGAATATTCTGATTACAGGAGGATTTTATGACACCATTTACGATTACGGAGGAGAAGGCGGGGGCATTCCGGGTCACCTCCGCCCGGAAGGATGATGAAGAAGAGGTCATGGATCTGCTCGTGCAAGCGGCAGAATGGCTTCGCGATAAAGGGTCGAACCAGTGGAGCGGCCTTCTAGAAGGGGAAGATACCCACAATATGCGGGAGGCGATCGCCCAAGGGTATGTTTTTTTATTCAGGCAGAATGAAGAGCTGGCCGGCGTCGTCATGCTGCTTCCCGAAGCAAGCGGGTGGGACAGACGTCTATGGGGCGAGGAAGGACATGAGGAGTCCGTATATCTCCATCGACTGGCGATTAACAGGCGGTTTGCAGGGGCGGGGCTCGGCCGGACAATCATGACTTGGGCGGAGACGGGTGTGTCTTGTCCGGGAAAAACGAAAATCCGGCTCGATTGCGTGTCCGAAAACAAGGCGCTTCAGTCGTTTTACAGCGGAATGGGGTACGAATCAAAAGGACTCGCGCCGGGTTATCATTTGTTTGAAAAAAAGGTGAGTAAATAAAAAGCTTCTCATGACGGAGGTAAAAGACATGGGGTTTTTTTATCTGATCTGTCTGGCCGCATTTTGTCTTAACTTTGCCGTATCGGCTGTGCTCCGCAAGAAATGGCCGAAAAAGATGTGGCCTGAGTGCCTTTTGGCGGTGCTGGGCCTGACTGCTTTCGGTACGGTTGTTTACAGCATTTTCGGTGTCGGCGGCTGGGAAGGAATGGGCTTGGGGCTTGCCGCGATGTTTGCGGGTTCCGGAGCGGCCGCCGGTTATGCCGCTGAGGTGTGCTTACGGGTCGTCAGATCGAATCGAAAACAGTAAGCAGAAGTGAAAAAACGCGGCCTCGGCTGCGTTTTTTTGTGTGTTGCCGGCCGCTGTATAGAAAACAGGCGAATGTCCATAATGGTAATGACTTTTAAGAAGAAGGTGCGAATATGGGACATTTACTTACAGTGGCTTGGGAGTTAGTATGCGGTTTGGGTATTTTATTTGTGATTTTAAAATTGCTTGGAAAAACTCAATTCTCGCAAATTACGCCGTTTGATTTTATTTCCGCGCTCATCCTCGGCGAACTGGTCGGAAATGCGGTGTATGATAAAGGCGTCAGGATCTTTGAAATCATTTTTGCCTCTCTGTTATGGGGGATTTTAATTTATCTCATCGAACTGATTACGCAGAAAGTAAAAAGCTCCAGAAAGCTGTTGGAAGGCGAGCCGAGTATTATCATACATAAAGGAAAACTGAAATATGATGTGCTGAAAAAGAATAAGCTGGACATTAATCAATTGCAAAGCCTTCTCAGACAGGCGAATTGCTTTTCCATACAGGAAGCGGAGTACGCGATTTTAGAAACAAACGGGATGGTCAGCGTCCTGCCGAAATTTCAATATGACACGACGAAAAACGGCGACATGCAAATAAAGCCGAAGCAGGTCTCTTTGCCGGTCACGTTGATTATTGACGGCGAAGTGCTGTATGAAAATCTGAAAGAAGCCGGGCTGGAAGAAAAGCAGCTGAATCAGGAGCTGAAAAAGCTGAACATCAAAAAAACGGAGGACGTGCTGTATGCGGAATGGAAGCCTGATAAACCGCTGTTTGTCCTGCCGTATGAGGAGAAAAAATAAAAAGAGCATTGCCCTGGGGCAAATGCTCTTTATTATTTTTCGTGTACGCCTGTTTTAACGGCTCTGACATGATACATACCGACATCCGTCCCAAGCATATAATCAGGTTTCGGCTTGCCTTGGTTTGCTTTGTGGGCCGCGATGTGGTCTTCGCTTTTTTCCCATTGTTTCCAATGATCTTCTGACTCCCAGCGGATTAATACGACGACTTCTTCATCACCGCGGCGGACTTTTTTTTCCAGGACTGTTACGTCTATCAAACCTTCCTGCTTTTCAATCACGCCTTCTGAACTGAAGCGTTCGATTACTTTGTCGGCATGTCCTTCTTTTACGGTCATTTTTCTGATTTGCACAAACATCTGGCAGCTCTCCAATCCTTTTCACGCTTTATCCAACATTTTAAATGAAAATGATTCTCAAAGTCAATTGGGGTGCCTGACGGATTACGATTTCAGGAGAAAGACATGACCATCCTCATCTTTAAATTGCACGAAGCTGCCCCAGTCCATTTGTTTCGGTTCATCTAAAAAGGTGATGCCGTTCTTTTTCATCTGTTCGTATGCGGCAAAGACATCTTCACACTCAAATACGATAGAAGCCTTCATATGCTCGGCCCCTTTCATCATCGATTTCGGATAAATAACCAAATGAGTGGCGGCTCCTTTGGGCGCTACCTCAAGCCAGAAGGCGCCCGGGCCCATCGGATGCTCGGCGACGGTTTCAAACCCCGCTTTTTCCGTCCAGAATGTTTTCGCTTTTTGCTGATCATCAGTGTATACGGCGACTGTCGCGATTTTTTTGATCATCATACTGACCTCCTGTTTCATTTCTTTTATAGTGTATCCTCCTGCCGAAAAAAGCAATCAAAAGCTTTAATGTGCAGGTTTTTTTAATTTCTCTAGTGCGATCGGCGATTCCGATTTATAATTTAGACAAAAGTACATATTCTTGAAAGAGGAGACGGCAGTGAACAAAGACCAATTACTTCATGATTATATTATTACACATTCGGCAGAGCTGACGGAAAAATGGCTCAAGCTGAGACGGAAGCTGAGAGGGCGTTTTTATTCTGCGGATCAATTAAGTGAGGAAATGAAACGGCTGCTGATCGAGCAGCATACCTTTACAAACACGGTCATCGCAAGCGCTTTTTTGGAAGATCCGGCCGTTTTTCAGCATAACAAAGAAAAATGGGCCGCACAGGTAGCGAAAAGCAGAGTGGAGCAAGACGCGGAAGTTCATGAGGTCGTTGAGGCGATCGGCAATTCAAGAACCGTCTTTTGGGAGGCGGTCACCCGTTTTATGGATGAGCATCAGGACACCGTAACAAACGAGGATGCCCGCCGCTGGAATCACCTTGTCAACGGCTCGTTTGATCAGCTGATGACGGATTTTACTGAACAGTTTCAGAAATTAATGATCGCGAGGCTGTCATCTCAGCAGGAGCTTATTTCCGAATTGAGCTGTCCGGTTATTTTGATCGCGGATACGATCGGCACTCTGCCGCTCATCGGCTCGATTGATACGAGACGGGCGCGCGTGATTTTGGAGTCGGTGCCGGAAAACTGTGTCGCCAAACGGATCACAAACCTTGTGATTGATCTGTCCGGTGTGCCCATTGTCGATACGATGGTGGCGCAGCAATTGTATATGCTGTCGAAAACGTTATTTCTCCTCGGCATCAGAACCGTGTTTTCCGGCATTCGGCCTGATGTGGCACAGACTTCTATCCAATTGGGGCTTGATTTTTCAGAGTATCAAACTTACGGATCTCTGGAGCAAGCGCTCGCCAGCATGGGTGTCACATGTGTGATCGAGGAAGCAAAAGCATAGAAAAAAGGTGCTCCGTCCAGAGGCGGGGCGCTTTTTTTGTCAGCGGAAAACAATTTAAATATGTCGGAACGGAAGATTGCGTTCTTAAAAAGAGCAATATGACGCCTTGGGGGCGGGGGCGGCGACACGGTTTATATCAAAGCGAAGGAAGTGAAAGTTTTCGCAAAGAAAACATATCCAAAAATTGTGTAAATGTTATTGATTTCTGAATGAAAACATAATAGTATAATTATATATTTCTTATCAGAATAGTATGAATTAAAACACTCATTGTCAAAAGACGAACGGCCAGACATAAAGGGGGAGCATGATGACGTCCAAAGGAAACGTAGATCCGCATGTGATCGAAAAGATTATCAGTGCGCTGGAAACGCTCGATTTCGGGACTGTTCAGATTACGGTTCATAATTCCCAAGTGACACAAATTGATAAGGTGGAGAAATATCGATTTTCCCTGAAGAGCAAAGAAGTAAAACAATCTTAAAAAACAGCCAATGACAGGAGGCGGTACATATGAAGCATTCAACTGTTCCTTTCCGGGAGAGCCGGTATCTGCACCTGCCCGAAGTGCGCTTTCTGCATTGGTGCACGAAGCAATACGGCATTAACAAAGGCGTGCTCAATACAATTGACGGCTGGTTTTATGATGCGGGCGTCATTCCGATTCCCGTCAGGCGTCTTTATGTGCTGGCATTTCTCGATTTCGCGAAAACGCCGGGGCAGAAGGGGAATATCCGATTCGGGCACGGCGGATTGACGAAAAAACTGCATGATTTCATGGATATGCAGGAGTGCGCAGCAAAACGTCAGGCCTGACATCCTTAAAATCTTCTTAAAATCATACAAATTTCTCCCATTTTATTTATAATAGACCTATCACGATCATTTTTTGGGAGGACTTTTGACATGCAAACTGCTGCTTATGAGAGCAAACAATCTATTATGCAGCGCATTATAACGGTATTTGTGTTTACACTGTTAGTTGCGACAATCGGCCTGTATACGGGCCAGTTCATTCCGCCGGCATTCATGCTGCCGCTGTCGGTCTTAGAGGTCGCCATGATCATCGCCGCATTTTGGCTGCGCCGAAAAAAAGCCGTCGGATATGTGTTTGTGTTTTCATTCGCTTTCATTTCCGGAATGACGCTGTTTCCGATTATCAGCCATTATGCGTCCGCAGCGGGGGCCTATGTCGTATTGGAGGCATTCGGTTCATCGTTTGTGATTTTTGCGGTGCTCGGCACGATTGGCGCTAAGACGAAAAAGGACTTGTCGTTTTTATGGTCCTTCTTGCTTGTCGCTGTTATCGCGCTTCTCGCAGTGGGAATCTTTAATATTTTCAGCCCGCTGAATTCCGCCGCCATGATGGCGTATTCCGTCATCGGGACGATTGTGTTTTCAATGTACATCTTATACGATCTGAACCAGATCAAGCACCGGGACATCACGGCTGATTTGATTCCTTTGATGGCATTGACGCTTTATATCGACTTTATTAACCTGTTTATCAACCTGCTGCGGTTTTTCGGAATTTTAAACAGTGATGATTAACCGCGCGAAAAAGGCGCCCTGCTGAGAGGGGCGCCTTTTTATGTTCTGCCGCCGGAAAACAGCAGAAGCTTATCAAATAATACTTCAAGCATTTTTGTCAATTCCGCTTTTTGTTCAGCGGTGAAGCTTTCCATGACTCCTGAAATATTGGAGAAGTGGCCGGGAAGAAACAGCATCAGCTTTTCTTTTCCTTCCTTTGTGAGTTCGATGCTGATTTTTCGTCTGTCGCCGGTATGCCGGCTGCGGTTTACAAAGCCGTCCCGTGCGAGTCCGTCGATCAATCCGGTGATGGTCGCTTTGGTGACATTGGATTTTTTCGCCAGCTCCGTCGGACTCAGGCTGTGGCCGGGTGCGTCAAACAGAAACATTAAAATTTTGAATTTCCCTTCGGACAATCCGTGACTTGAGAAATAATGCTCCATGACCTGATTCATTTTTTTAGACATATCAAATAACGTCAAAAATGTTTTCAATGATTCAGCATCCATATCGGCGTAAATCCCAGCGCGTCCGGCAATCTGCGAGTAATCCGGCAAATGTCTCAACTCCATTTTTGTAAGCCTCCGTACCATTTTAGTGATTCAAAGTATAAGCTTGCCGGATTCAAAAGGCAACCTATAAAGATTGACAGTTTTTCAGCCTAGCTATATAGTAAGGTGGCTAATAGTTAATGAATAATAAATAAATAGAGAAGGCGGTATCGTGATGAACCATGAAGTGAAAAAGATCATCATAGCGGGCGGAGGGATCGGCGGCCTGTCCGCAGCGATTTCTCTCGGCAGAGCGGGTTTTGAAGTGACCCTTTGCGAGGCGGCGTCCGACATGCGAAAAAGCGGAGCGGGCATTCTCCAGCCTCAAAATGCGCTGCGGGTGCTGCGGGAAATCGGTGTGTATGATGAATGCTGTCAACACGGCTTTCAAACGGAATGGCTGAAGCAGCATGATGAAAACGGAACGCTGCAGTTTAAAGTGAGTGAGGCGTTTTTAGATGATTCATTGCCGGGGCGGAATAATATATTGCGGCAAACGTTAAACGATATCCTCAAAAAGCATGCTGAAGCGGCGGGGGTCACGATTCTGCTCGGTAAAAAAGTCGTGTCTTACGAAGAAACGGCAGATGACATAACGGTGCATTGTGCAGACGGAACCGCGATGACGGCTGACATTCTCGCCGGCTTTGACGGCATCCGCTCCGCTGTCCGCGATCAAATGCTGCAAAGAGAAGTGAAAACGGAGTATCTCGGCATGGGAGCGCACAGATTTTACATTTCTTTTCCCGAGCCGATATTTCATGATTCGACACTGATGTATAAAAAAGGGCAGACGCAGGTCGGAGTCGTGCCGCTCTCTGAAAAAACAGGATACGTATTTATCATCCGGCCGTATGACGCTGACTTCAGGGATGACGAGGACACGCGTTTTGAACGGGTGAAAGACTTGCTGCGCGGAATTCCGGGAGTGAAGTTTGTGACAGAGAATATGTCAAAGGAATATCCCGTTTTGTTTCATAAGATTGAGCAGATGGCGGTCAAAGAACCGTGGCACAGAGGCCGCGTCGTTCTGGGCGGGGATGCCGTCCATGCAGGAGCGCCGACATTGGCGCAGGGAGCGGCGATGGCGATTGAAGACGCGATTGTGCTTAGTGAAGAACTGCAAAAGCACGAAAACCATGAAACTGCATGTCAAGCATACTTCGAAAGACGGGCGGAGCGGGCATTACAGGTGCAGAATCTCTCATCTGAAATCGTCCGCCGCGAGATAAAGGGAACGCCCGGCGTCCAAGACATCATAAGTGAATGCTATCGATTGCTCAAAGAGCCTTATTAAATAAAGAAAGTCCAGAACATGGCGTCTGGACTTTTGTCAGTCTTGTTCAGATTTATTCCGTATCCGCTCAATCACCTCATGCAGCCCCTCAGGCTTATGAAACTCCACCGGCGAACTGCCTTTTTCAAACGAGATCGTCTCCGCCTCAATGAGCGCGACATAGCGCCCGTTCACTTTTGCGAGATGGATGGATTCGCCGAAATCAGCCAGTAATCCTTTAATCTCTGTTTCTCCGACTTTCATTTTCAGCTCGGCTTCCGGCGTGTGTTCAATGATCTGCGCGGATGCCTCGATGACTTGATGGGTGTCGAGGCGCTCCTGAATTTCCCGCTTTTCACTCGCTTCCCAAATTTCAATGTCGTGCTCAAACTGCTGAAGCTCTTCGCTGTTTTCTTCAAACGTTTCATACACGTGTTCCTGCACCATGTTCATGACTTGGCTTTTCATGATTTCCGGCATCGATTCGCCGTATTCGACAAATTTGAGAAAATCCTCGAAATAACGGGCGTGCGAGGCCTGGTGGATTTTCAGCTCATGCTCTTCCGTCATGCCTTCTTCCGGCATATACGGATATTGAATGCTTTTCATGTTTTTTGTCGTGATGGCCATTTCGACCTTTTTAATGAGAGAAGAGGCGTCTGAGATGCGGGCGACCTTCGGCTCGAAATCGCATTTCATCATAAAGACGAATTTGTCTTCAAAATACTTGCGCGGAACGGCCGATGCCACGATAAAGACACCGCCGCGCACGGCGCTTGTATCAAGGTAAGTGCGGACGAACTGCTCGCTTGCCTCGATAAATGCTTCCTTCGTATCCGCAAGTCTGGCGCGGTTGAAAAGGTTGTAATTCGGATTTGAATCAAGCTCATGGCTCGGCTCCGTGAT
Organism: Bacillus sp. LR--39; assembly: GCF_053613335.1. Lineage (NCBI taxonomy): Bacteria > Bacillati > Bacillota > Bacilli > Caryophanales > Bacillaceae > Bacillus > Bacillus sp. LR--39. Next base: position 113,092 of record NZ_JBSIOT010000004.1, read on the forward strand.
AAAATGGCCGATTTTTGTGGGGACCTGCTCGGATTGCGGATGCCGTTCGGCTTTCCGTTTGACGATTTTCTTCAATTCCCCGTCAAGAAAATCCTTCAGCTCGCTTTCTTCAAATTCTTCCGTGTCAAGGGTCTGGAAATGTTTGAACTGTTTGTTTGCCTGTTCGTCTTTTCCTTCCACTTGAATGACGTAAAACGATAAAAACTTGATTTCAAAATCCATATGTGAACTCACCTTATTTCTGTATTTAACAAGCCTCTCCAGTATAGAAAAAACCGTTATCGATCGTCAATCCGATGATTGATCCGTGACGGCGGATAATCGGCCGGTGAAAAGGGCAATGTAGTTGGAAGGAACGCATCAACGTGTTAGAAAGGGTGTTATTCATGAAGGAAACAGGTCCGATTCCGCAGCCGAAGACATTCGGCCCGCTCGGCAATCTTCCTTTGCTTGATAAAGACAAGCCTACAATGTCGCTTATCAAACTGGCAAACGAGCAGGGGCCTATTTTTCAGCTGCATACGCCGGCGGGCGCCATTATCGTCGTGTCCGGCCATGAACTGGTGAAAGAGGTTTGTGATGAAGAGCGGTTCGATAAAAGCATTGAAGGGGCTTTGGAGAAAGTCCGGGCGTTTTCCGGTGACGGGCTGTTTACAAGCTGGACGCATGAGCCTAACTGGCGAAAGGCGCATAATATTCTGATGCCGACCTTCAGCCAGCGCGCGATGAAAGATTATCATTCGATGATGACTGATATCGCGGTGCAGCTGATTCAAAAATGGGCTAGGCTGAACCCGGATGAGGCCGTTGATGTGCCTGCTGATATGACCCGCCTGACGCTCGATACGATCGGGCTTTGCGGCTTTAACTATCGGTTTAACAGTTATTACAGGGAAACGCCTCATCCGTTTATCAACAGCATGGTGCGCGCCCTTGATGAAGCGATGCACCAAATGCAGCGCCTTGATGTTCAGGATAAGCTTATGATCAGGACGAAGCGCCAATTTCATCATGACATTCAGGCGATGTTTTCGTTAGTTGACAGTATTATCGCAGAGCGCCGGTCAGGCGGCCGGGATGAAAAGGATCTGCTGGCCAGAATGCTGAATGTGGAAGACCCGGAAACGGGCGAAAAACTTGATGATGAAAATATCCGGTTTCAAATCATCACGTTTTTAATTGCCGGCCACGAAACGACCAGCGGCCTGCTTTCCTTTGCCATCTACTTTCTGCTGAAACATCCCCGTGTTTTGGAAAAAGCCTATGAAGAAGCCGATCGGGTTTTGACCGATCCCGTTCCTTCTTATAAACAAGTGCTGGAGCTTAGTTATATCCGAATGATTTTGCAGGAGTCATTGCGCTTATGGCCGACCGCGCCTGCGTTCAGCCTTTATGCGAAAGAGGATACGGTGATCGGCGGGAAATATCCGATCACGCCGAAAGACAGAATTTCCGTTTTAATTCCCCAGCTTCACCGTGATAAAGACGCATGGGGAGACAATGCGGAGGAATTTTATCCGGAGCGGTTTGAACATCCTGATCAAGTGCCTCACCATGCGTATAAGCCGTTTGGAAACGGTCAGAGGGCGTGTATCGGTATGCAGTTCGCCCTGCATGAAGCAACCCTTGTTCTGGGGATGATTCTGCAGCATTTTACCTTTATCGATCACACCGATTATGAGCTCGATATTAAACAGACACTAACGATCAAGCCCGGCGACTTTCATATCCGGGTGCGGCCGAGAAACAAAGAAGCCGTTGCGGCTGCTCTCCCGGCGGCTGAAAAAGCGGCGGAAGACGTCGAAAAAGAAAAACGGGAAACAAAAGGCGCATCCATTATCGGGCTTGATAACCGACCGCTTCTGATTCTGTACGGCTCAGATACGGAAACCGCAGAAGGCGTGGCGCGGGAGCTTGCCGATACTGCCGGGATGCATGGCGTCCGGACTGAAACGGCGCCTTTAAATGACCGGATCGGAAAACTGCCGAAAGAAGGAGCTCTCTTGATCATTACGTCCTCTTATAACGGAAAGCCTCCGAGCAACGCGGGACAATTCGTTCAATGGCTTGAAGAAGTCAAACCCGGGGAACTGGAAGGCGTCCGATATGCCGTCTTCGGCTGCGGTGATCATAACTGGGCGGCGACATATCAGGCTGTGCCGAGGCTTATTGATGAGAAGCTTGCCGAAAAAGGGGCGGAACGATTTTCCTCCCGAGGCGAAGGGGACGTCAGCGGCGATTTTGAAGGAAAGCTTGATGAATGGAAAAAAAGCATGTGGACGGACGCCATGAAGGCATTCGGTCTCAAGCTGAATGAAAATGCCGAAAAAGAGCGAAGTGCGCTGGGCCTTCAATTTGTCAGCGGGCTTGGCGGGTCTCCTTTGGCACAGACGTATGAAGCGGTTTACGCATCCGTTGCGGAAAACAGGGAACTTCAGGCGCCGGAAAGCGGCCGGAGCACAAGGCATATCGAAATCACTCTGCCGAAAGAGGCTGCCTATCATGAGGGGGATCATCTCGGCGTGCTGCCGGTAAACAGCAAAGAGCAGGTCAGCCGTGTTCTCCGCCGGTTCAATCTGAACGGGAATGATCAAGTGCTGCTGACGGCCAGCGGGCAGAGCGCGGCTCATCTCCCGCTTGATCGGCCGGTCAGGCTGCATGATCTTCTGAGCAGCTGTGTCGAATTGCAGGAAGCGGCATCAAGAGCTCAAATCCGGGAAATGGCCGCTTATACGGTCTGTCCGCCGCACAAACGGGAATTGGAAGATTTTCTTGAGGAGGGCGTCTATCAGGAGCAAATCTTAACATTGCGCGTCTCGATGCTCGATCTCCTTGAAAAATATGAAGCGTGTGAACTTCCGTTTGAGCGATTTCTGGAGCTTTTGCGTCCGCTGAAGCCGCGGTATTATTCGATTTCAAGTTCGCCTCGGAAAAATCCCGGTCAGGCTTCAATTACCGTCGGCGTCGTTCGCGGCCCCGCCCGGAGCGGTTTGGGTGAGTATCGCGGAGTCGCTTCGAATTATTTAGCGGACCGCGGCCCTGAGGATGGTATCGTGATGTTTGTCCGCACTCCGGAAACACGATTCCGGCTGCCGGAAGATCCGGAAAAACCGATTATTATGGTCGGTCCCGGCACAGGAGTCGCCCCGTTCCGCGGATTTCTGCAGGCCCGCGCGGCGTTAAAAAAAGAAGGAAAAGAGCTGGGGGAGGCTCATCTGTATTTCGGATGCAGAAACGATCATGATTTTATTTACCGTGACGAGCTTGAAGCTTATGAAAAAGACGGAATCGTGACGCTTCATACGGCTTTCTCCCGCAAAGAAGGCGTACCGAAAACGTATGTGCAGCACTTAATGGCGAAAGACGCCGGCGCTTTAATTTCCATCCTCAGCCGGGGAGGGCACCTCTACGTTTGCGGCGACGGCAGCAAAATGGCGCCCGATGTAGAGGCAACGCTGCAAAAAGCGTATCAGTCGGTCCACGAAACAGACGAACGGCAAGCGCAAGAATGGCTTTTGGACCTCCAGACAAAAGGCATTTACGCAAAAGATGTTTGGGCGGGGATTTGACCGATTTGATGAAAAGGACTGGATGACTCCAGTCCTTTTTTTACATCAGCCAAAAAAACCTTCAAGTTTTTCAGCCCCTTTGCATACAATAACTTCAGCCCGCCTGTTGGGCGGCTGTCTTTGATATTCATTTTTCGTTTTTAGAAGTTTGTGTTATTCTTATATTTGGTATCTCCTATTTTCAGACCGGGTCTGATACGGTACCTTTTAATGCCAGAAAAAAATGTGAAACGAAGAACGGATATCCTGCGTCTAATGGCTGGCGGGATAAGATGTTCAATGGGCATGACACGAATGATAAATATATCGTTTTTTTAAATGGTGTGTTTATGGGGCTGTGTGATGCTTTCGTTTTGCTCGGAAAGCAGGAATTGAAGCAAAAAGTAAGAATACAGATTTAAAGTGTTTAGGAAAGTAGAGGTTGCCATGAAGAAATTATTTTCTTACAGACTTAGTTTTTTTGTACTGGCTATTATTTTGTTTTGGGCCAAAACGTATTTAGCCTATCATGCTGAATTCAACCTTGGGGTGAAGGGTCCGACGCAGCAGTTTCTGCTTGTGATCAATCCGTTCTCAAGCGCCATTTTCTTTTTAGGACTGGCATTGTTTGCGAAAGGCCGCAAATCAGCGATTATCATGGTGATTATTGATTTCATCATGACGTTTATTTTGTATGCAAATATCCTATTCTATCGATTCTTCGATGATTTCTTGACATTCCCTAACTTAAAGCAATCCGGTAATGTCGGAAATATGGGAGACGGCATCTTCAGCATTATGTCCGGCCATGATATTTTATACTTTGTTGATATTATTATTTTAATCGCGCTTCTGGTGTGGAGACGTGAGCTGAAGGAATTCAAGCTGAAAAAACGGTATACGTCATTAATTATCGTGACGGGTATTGTTTTGTTCTTCGTGAACCTGGCGATTGCCGAAGAGGACCGCCCGGAGCTGCTGACAAGAACGTTTGACCGCAATTACATTGTAAAATACTTAGGCCTTTATAATTACACGATTTATGACGGCGTACAGACGGCGCAGACGGAATCACAGCGGGCATATGCCAGCAGCGATGACCTGACGAGCGTTGAAAACTACACATCGTCGCATTACGCGAAGCCGAACGCCGAGTATTTCGGCAAGGCCAAAGGCAAAAACATTATTAAGATTCACTTGGAAAGTTTCCAATCGTTTTTGATCAACTACAAACTTGACGGAAAAGAAGTCACGCCGTTCCTGAATAAACTCGCACGCGGCGGAGAGGACATGACGTACTTTGATAACTTTTTCCACCAAACGGGCCAAGGTAAAACATCTGACGCCGAGCTGATGATGGATAACAGCCTGTTCGGACTGCCTGAAGGGTCAGCCTTCGTGACAAAAGGGGAAAACACGTATCAATCGCTTCCTGCCATCCTTGACCAAAGTGAGGGCTATACAAGCGCCGTTTTACACGGTGACTACAAATCATTCTGGAACCGTGACCAGATTTACAAACATATCGGCTACGATAAATTCTTTGACGCCAGCACATACGATATGTCTGATGACAACCTTGTCAATATGGGTCTGAAGGATAAACCATTCTTCAAAGAATCCGTACCGAAGCTTCAATCGCTGAAACAGCCGTTCTACGCGCATTTGCTCACGCTGACGAACCATTATCCGTTTACGCTTGATGAAAAAGACGCAACGATCGAAAAAGCGAAAACGGGCGACGCGACTGTGGATGACTATTTCCAGACGGCGCGTTATCTCGACGAAGCGCTTGAACAGTTCTTTAAAGATCTGAAGGCATCCGGTTTATATGACAACTCGGTGATTATGCTTTACGGAGACCACTACGGAATCTCTGAAAACCATAACCGCGCGATGAAAGAAATTCTCGGCAAAGAAATTACGCCTTATCAAAACGCACAGAATCAGCGTGTGCCGCTTATGCTTCGCATCCCCGGCAAAAAAGGCGGGGTGAACCATACGTACGGCGGTGAAATGGACGTTGTGCCGACGATCCTTCACTTGGAAGGCATCGATTCTAAGAAATATATTAATTTCGGCACCGATCTCTTCTCGAAAGACCATGATGATACGGTGACGTTCCGTAACGGAGATTACGTCACGCCGAAATATACTTCCATCTCCAATGTCGTATACGATACGAAGACAGGAAAAGAACTGAAAGGCAATCAGGAAACGAAAAACCTGAAAGCCAGAGTCACAGAGCAGCTGAAGCTGTCTGACAGCGTGATGTACAAAGACTTGCTCAGATTCCACAAATTGAGCGACTTTACGCCGGTTGATCCGTCTAAATATCATTACGGCAAAGAAAAGCTGAATCAGGATAATAAATAATAGAAAGAGCCTTACGGAATTTCCGTGAGGCTCTTTTTTGTGTGTATCTTCACCAATCTGAAAAAAGAGAGAGCTTTTGGTCACAAAGGGCGCCAATCTCTCATATCTTACAGTAGATTTTGAAACCGGTGATAGAGAATCGGACAAATTATCGGGTTGGTTTCTCTTATACGGGCGGTTTCGAATCCAATATTCACAGAGAAGAGGGGTAGAGATGAAAGCAGTCATTCTCTGCGGCGGAAAAGGAACGAGAATGAGCGAAATCACCAATGAACGTCCCAAACCGCTCGCCATGATAGGCGGCAAACCGATTCTATGGCATATTATGAAACTCTATCAATACTATGGCGTGAACGAATTTATCCTGCTTCTTGGTTTCAAAGGAGAGATGATTAAGGAATATTTCTTAGATTATGACTGGAAGAATCACAGCATGACGCTGGACAGCTCTACCGGAGAAGTGCGGATATTGGGAAAATCCGAGCCGTGGAAAATCACTTTTTTAGACACGGGGGAACACACGCAGACAGCGGGGCGGCTTTTACAGGCGAAGGACATCATCGGTGATGAAACCTTTCTTATGACGTACGGGGACGGACTGGCGAACATCAACCTGTTTCATCTGATCAGCTATCATCAATCAAAAGGGGCTGCGGCAACCGTCACCGGTATAGAAAAGACCTCGCAATTCGGAACGCTGACGGTTGAAGACGGTATGGCGAAAAGCTTTTCTGAAAAAACCTCAAGTGACGGCATCATCAACGGCGGATTTTTCGTGCTCAGCCCGAAGGTATTTGATTATCTGCCGAAAGACAGAGACGTCATGTTTGAAGAAGAACCGCTGAAGGAGCTGGCGAAAGACGGCGAATTGGCGGTATACCGGCATTACGGTTTCTGGACGGCGATCGATACGTATAAAAATCTGCTGGAAATCAACAACATGTGGGACCGGGGACAACATGTATGGAAGGTATGGTGATCAAGTTTGAGTTTCTGGAAAAATAAAAATGTGTTTGTGACGGGATGTACAGGTCTTTTAGGAAGCTGCTTGGTGAAGGAACTGATCGATCAGGGGGCCAATGTGACGGGACTTGTCCGTGACACTGTGCCCAAGTCGAACCTGTATCAGGGAGAACAAGTGAAGCAAATGAATATCGTGCAGGGCGCGCTTGAGGATCTGGATGTGATTGAGCGGGCGCTGGGCGAATATGAAATTGACACGGTCTTTCATTTAGCCGCTCAGGCGATCGTCGGCGTCGCAAACCGCAATCCGATTTCCACATTTGAAGCCAATATTCTCGGCACATGGAACATCCTTGAAGCGTGCCGCAGGCATCCGCTCATCAAGCGGGTGATCGTCGCGTCCAGTGATAAAGCGTACGGCGACCAGCCGGCACTGCCGTACGATGAAAACATGCCTCTTCAGGGCAAACATCCGTATGACGTATCAAAAAGCTGTGCCGATTTGTTAAGCCACACATATTTTAATACGTACGGACTTCCGGTCTGTATTACGCGCTGCGGCAACTTGTACGGCGGCGGAGATTTGAACTTCAATCGGATTATTCCGCAGACGATTCAGCTCGTGCTGAACGGTGAAGCGCCGGAAATCCGCAGCGACGGCACATTTATCCGTGATTATTTTTACATCGAGGATGCGGTCGAGGCATACCTTTTGCTGGCGGAAAAGATGGAGGAGCTCAATCTTGCGGGGGAAGCGTTCAACTTCAGCAATGAGATTCAGCTGACGGTGCTGGAGCTTGTAGAAAAAATTCTTAAGGCCATGGACAGTGACCTTAAGCCGAAAGTGCTCAACCAGGGAAGCCATGAAATCAAGCACCAATATTTATCGGCGGAAAAGGCGAGGAAGCTTCTGAATTGGACACCCGCGCATACCATTGATGAAGGATTGGAAAAAACGATCGAATGGTATAAAGCCTTTTTTCAAAAGTAACAGAAACAGAGGTGAGAGAAAGACGTGACAAGCGCATATTGCACAGTTTTATCAAAAGGAAGGCTGTATCAGGCTATCGCTTTGTTCGGCTCATTGAAAGCGGTTCAGGCGGACGCCCCCATTTTTACTTTGTGTATGGATCAAGACACCTATGACGTGCTTCAGGCAATGCGGCCGGATAATGTCACCTTGATTCAGGTGTCCGCACTGGAAAATGAGGAGCTCCTTGAACTGAAGCGGACGAGGGATCAAAGCGAATACTGCTGGACGGTGAAGCCGGTATTTCTCGAATTCGTGCTGGACGGACATCCGGTATTAGAGCGTGTCACTTACATTGATGCCGATTTGTTTTTCTTCGCTGATCCGCGCGCGATTTTTGACAATCAGCCGGATTGTTCGGTGCTTCTGTCACGGGGTGATATCGTCATTCCCTCATTTGAAAAACAGGAAATCGACATGCTGCAGCGTCTTTTAGGCCGGTATAATTCCGGTTTTCTCAGCTTCAAAACCGACAGTGCCGGCACAGATTGTCTCAGATGGTGGAAAGAACGCTGCCTTGAAGAATGCAAAAATGCGCCGGGCGAAGGAAAATTCGGAGATCAAGGCTACTTGGATTACATGTCCGGCCTGTTCCCGAATGTGTGTGACATCACCACGCCCGGCGTGAATATCGGACATTGGAATTACGGCCGCCACACATTTTCATGGAAGGACGGACGTCTTGTGCTTGAAGACGGAAGTCCGCTGATTTTCTATCATTTCAGCGGATACCGGATCATTACAGCCGGCGACATTCGGCAGATTCATGAGACGGACCGGACCGATCTGCCGTTTGTCCATCAGCTTTATCAGGACATTCTGAAGCGGGTGATCGGGACGGTCAGCGCCGTCTGCCCGGAGTTCAGCGGCTTTGCATCTGAGGATGATAACAAATAAATGATCATATACAGGAAGTGAACGAAAAGTGAAGGCAAGCGTCATTGTTCCCGCATATAATTCCAAGGAGAGGCTTTATAACAGCCTGCTGTCCCTGAATGAACAGGAATGCACAGAGCCGTTCGAAGTGATTGTGGCTGACAACGGTTCGGAAGACGGAACCTTATCCATGCTGGAATCATTCAGCGCGAATTTTCCGCTGATTTTTGTGAGAATTAAAGAAAACAGAGGAATCGCTTACGGCCGGAATCAGGCGGTCCGCAATGCCAGAGGCGATATTTTGATCTTCCATGACAGCGATATGCTTGCTGAAAAAGATTTGGTGGCGAAGCATATCAAGGCTCATGAGAACCGGGACGATCTTGTCGTATGCGGTATGTTCTGGAAGCGGATTTACAGCTTTTATTATGACCGTTTTGAAAAAGAGCATAAGGAAAAACTCGCCGAACTGTATGAAGAGCTGCCGGGCGATAAAGAGCCGCTCCTTGATGAAAGTGACATCAGAGACGGAAGTTTTCTTGACCAATGCTTTGATTTAGATACCGACTTTATCCGTGTGCTGAAAAGCATTTTGGAAAAATACGGAGATGATTTGAACGGCTACCGTCTGCCGTGGCGTTTTTTCATTACGAACAATTCGTCAGTCAAGAGAAAGCACGTGGCAGATCTCGGCCTGTTTGATGAGGGCATCGTCAGATACGGTTTTGAAGATTATGATCTCGGCATCAGGCTTCATCAGTCGGGAATGAGATTTCAGCTGCGGCGCGATATCATGAGCGTCCATCAGGAGCATCCGAGCAACTGCGCTTCCGTTGATGACATCAGGGCGAATATCGCGTACATGTGCGACAAGTACAATGACATTCATTCGCTTGACGTGCACCTCGCGTTTAACGGCCCGTTTGACGCGGAGTTAACCAACAGCATGATGGCAGACATCGAAGTGCTGCTTGATTATGAGAAATATGAAAGCCTGCTGCACATTTTTCTCGAGCTGCTGCACGCGGTTAAAGACCGCAACCTCGACCCGGACTGGAAGACGAAAAGCCCGCGTATCACGGCGAACAGCTTCAATCTGCCGGAGGTCGGAAAGCTTTTGGCAAAAGCGGAAAAAAAGCTGGGCGTCACGCACTTTGCAAGGGCGTTCAAAGCGCTGGCTGCTGATTTACTGCATGTGGATCTTAAATAAATTGGATGTGATATGGTGAGTAAATATCATTTTTCAACCATTGTTTCCAGAACGCATATCTTTAAACTGATGCCGATGATTCATTCTCTCCATGAGCATTGCCGGGATTTTCATCTGTATGTGCTGTGTGTCGATCAGAAAGCGTACGAACTGCTTCAGCAGGTGCCGTGGGAACATGTCACGGCGGTTCAGCTCCATGAAATGGAGGACCCGGAGCTGCTTGAAGCAAAGGGCGGCCGGACGTTTCATGAATATTGCTGGACGCTGAAGCCGGCATTTCTGTTCCATGTGATGACAGAGTATGATGAAGCCGAATATTTTGCCCACTTGGACACCGATCTCTTTTTCTTCTCAGATGCGGGCGAGCTGTTTGCGGAAAAGCCGGATGCTTCCCTTTTTCTGACGGATCACCGCAATTCAGAACGGTTTGCGTCTTATTACAAGCTGACGGGGCAGTACAACACCGGGTTTGTCGGCGCGCGGAATACCGGGGAAGCGTATCGGGCGGTCTGGCAGTGGAGACAGGATTGCATCTCCTATTGTACGGTGGAGATGAATGAAGAAAAAAAGACATACGGTGACCAAAGGTATGTTGAAAAGTGGCCCGCGCAGTTTGAAGACGTTCATGTCACGGAGTCGATCGGCGCGAATGCGGCGCTGTGGAATATTGAGCAATATGACGTCAGCCTGCGCGACGGGGCTGTATATGTCAATGACACCCCGCTGATGTTTTATCATTTTTCAGGCTTTACGCTCGTCACGGAGAACGAATTCAATCTGTGCTGGTACTATCACATTGATGACGAGGCGACAGTCAATATGATTTACGTGCCGTACATCAAAAACGTAAAAAAATGGATTGATGAAATTCAAAAAGCGTTTCCTGATTTCAGAGACGGGTTTATTCCGAAATATGCGGTTCCTGACACTCATTTTTATACGGTTGAAACATAAAATCCCTGCCGAAAAGGCAGGGATTATTTTTATGAATGCCATTCTTTTAATGTTTTGTCGCTCGGCAGGACAAAGGCGAGCAGACCTAAAACGGGCAGAAAGGCGACGGCTGTCATGGTCGGCGTCAATCCTGCTGAATCAATAAGAGCTCCGAGCGCAACGGCTCCGATCGCGCCCATTCCGAAGGCGAGCCCGACCGTAAGCCCTGACATTGTTCCGATTTTGCCGGGAACAAGCTCCTGCGCGTAGACAACCGTCACGGAGAAGCTGGACATCAGAACAACACCGATCAGCGCCAGTACGCCATAGGCGATGACAGGCCCCGCAAACGGAAGAAAAATCGTCAATGGAGCCGATGCTATCATCGAAACGATGATGACGTTCCGCTTTCCGAAACGATCTGCAAGCGGCCCGCCGAGAAACGTTCCGACAGCTCCGAAAAATAAAAAGACGAAGATGTAGCTCTGTGCCTGCTGAATGCTGACATGATAGGCATTCATCGCATAGAACGTATAAAAGTTGCCGATCGCGCTCACATACCAGGAGCGCGCGAAAATTAAGAAGATAATCATGATAAGGGCGAGAATAATCGGTTTTGTAATCACGGTCTGCACAGCGGAGGCCGGTGATTTTTTACTTACGGCGCGCAAATGAATCAGGCGGCCTTTATACCATTTGGCGATATAAATGAGAAACAGCACAGCGACTGCGGCGACAAGCGTAAACCAGACAGAGCCGAATTGACCGAGCGGAACGAGAATCAGCGCGGTAATCAAGGGTGCCATCGCCTGGCCGGTATTCCCTCCGACTTGGTAAATCGATTGCGCCAAGCCGCGCTTTTCGCCAGCGGCCATGTAGGCGACACGCGATCCTTCAGGATGAAAGACGGCGGAGCCAAGGCCGATAAAAAAGACACAGCATAAAATCGTCAGAAAAGACGGGGCGAACGCGAGACCTAAAATGCCGAGCATGCTTGCGGTGAGTCCGAGCGGCAAAGCATACGGCATCGGGCGTTTATCTGTATACCAGCCGATGACGGGCTGCATCACGGAAGACACCATATTCAGCGTAAAGGCGATCATTCCGAGCTGCGTAAATGTAAGATTCATGGAACGTTCCAAAATCGGAAACATCGCCGGAATCACCGCTTGCAGTGAATCGTTCAGCAGATGACAGATCCCGATAATGAACAAAATAGAATACATGGTTGTCTCGGGACGATGGACAGGTTTTTCTTTAAGCGGGGCGGCAATTGCCAAAGTGATTCTCCTCCTTTTTATGTAAACGAAGCATACACCATATTATTCATAAGGTGAATGAATTATCAAGTGCAAAAAAGGCTCTTCTTTCTCAAACAGAAAAAAGAGCCTCCCTTTTTATTTATTTAACAAACTGTGTTTTCTCGAATACATCATATAAACGACGATCCCGGCGGCGATCCAGATGACAAAGGCGAGCCATGTCACGCCCGGCAGGCTGCTTGCGAGATACAGGCATAAGCATGCGCTGATGATCGGCACAAAAGGCACGAAAGGAACACGGAAGGAAGATTTGATCTCCGGATGTTTCTTTCTTAAAACGATGACGGCGATCGCAATGACCGTAAAGGCCGCCAAGGTTCCCATATTGACGAGATGCGCCAAGGTTCCCAGATCAATAAAACCCGCGATCCCGGCAGCAGCGATCCCCGTCACCCATGTGTTTTGAAACGGTGTTTTAAAACGCGGGTGAACCTTGGAAAACATGCGTGGCAAAAGGCCGTCTCTGCTCATCGCAAATGTAAGGCGCACCTGAGCGTAAAGCAGAGCGAGCATCACCGTTGTAATCCCGATAATCGCGCCGACGGAAATAATGCCTGCTATCTTGTTCTGGCCGACAAATTGGAGTGCGAAAGATACCGGATCTCCGACATTCAGCTTGGTGTACGAAAGCATTCCCGTCAGGACGAGCGATACCGTAATGTAAAGGATGGTGCAGATGGCGAGCGCGCCGATGATTCCGACCGGCATTGATTTCTGCGGGTTTTTCACTTCTTCCGACGCGTTTGACACGGCATCAAATCCGAGATACGCGAAGAAAACGGTCGCGGCGCTCGTGATGACGCCTTTCATTCCGAACGGCATAAACGGCGACCAGTTTTCCGGTTTCACGTAGCCGAAACCGACGATGATAAACAGCAGAATGATCGCAATTTTCATCAATACAATGACATTGTTAAAGCGGGTGCTTTCTTTCACGCCCCTTGAAACAATCGCGGTAATGACCAAAATAATGATAACGGCCGGCAGGTTGAACACGGCACCCGTTTTGCTGCCGGGTGCGGCGGTCAGCGCCTCCGGAAGATGCAGCCCGAAGCCTGCAAGAAGCGACTGGAAATAGGATGACCAGCCGGTTGCGACGGCGGCGAGCGCGATGACATATTCAAGCATTAAGTCCCATCCGATTAAAAACGCGAGACACTCCCCGAGAGTGACATATGAATACGTATATACGCTGCCTGAAATCGGAATGGATGAAGAAAATTCCGCATAACAAAACGCGGCGAGCGCGCAGGCAAGGCCCGCGAGCACAAACGACAGAATCAAAGCCGGTCCTGCGCCTGTCGCGGCCACAGTCCCGGTAATCACAAAAATCCCCGTGCCGACAACACAGCCGATTCCGAGCAAAACCAAGTCAAAAGCGCTTAACGAGCGGGACAGGCTGGTCTGTTTGCTCTGGGCCTTTAAGTCGGCCAGCGGCTTTTTCCGAAATAGTAAAGACATATGGGTCCTCCTGAAAATTCATAATATTCTTATCATTATATACACTGACGTTTGTATTATATTGTCGAAATTTCTCGCAGTCAATTAAAGAATTTTCCACTTTAAAAGGACAAAGCTAAAAAGCGTCGATGCGCGGAAGGAACGGGAATTTTATTGTGAAATAGTTCAATTTTCTCACCTTAAGACCGATACAAAAGATGACTCATCAACTAATTTCAAGTTTCGGTGAAAGGGAGATGTTTACATGTTTCAATATGAAGAACTAAATAAGCAGTTTATCGGCGGCCGATGGAGGGATGGAAGCAGCCGGAACGTATTGGAAAACAGAAATCCTTATACTCAAAAAGTCATCACCTCATTCCAAAAAGCGACGTCTGATGATGTGGATGCGGCATATCGCGCCGCGGCTCTTGCGAAACAAGAATGGGACAAAGTAAACCCTTTTAAAAAGCGGGCCATTTTGGAAAACGCCGTTTCTTTCATTGAAGAGCACGAAGAAGCGATTATTTACTTAATCATGGAGGAGCTTGGCGGAACACGGCTGAAGGCTGAGTTTGAAATCGGACTTGTCAAAAATATGATAAAAGAAGCCGCAACATTTCCGGTGCGGATGGAAGGGAAAATTCTCCCGTCCACGATTGACGGAAAAGAAAACAGACTGTACAGAATACCCGCCGGAGTCGTGGGGGTGATCAGCCCGTTTAATTTCCCGTTTTTCCTTTCGATGAAATCTGTTGCGCCGGCACTCGGCGCGGGGAACGGCGTCGTGCTGAAGCCTCATGAAGAAACACCGATCTGCGGCGGAACGCTTATCGCGAAAATTTTTGAAGCGGCCGGCGTACCGGACGGGCTGCTCAATGTTATCGTGACAGATATCGGGGAGATCGGCGACAGCTTTGTTGAGCATCCCGTGCCGCGGATTATCTCATTTACAGGCTCAACCGGAGTGGGCAGCTATATCGGACAGCTTGCAGTCAAACACTTTAAAAAACCGCTGTTGGAGCTTGGCGGAAACAGCGCGCTGATCGTGCTTGAGGATGCTGATCTTGAATACGCCGTCAATGCGGCCGTATTCAGCCGGTTTACGCATCAAGGCCAGATCTGTATGTCGGCGAACCGCGTGCTCGTTCACACATCTGTATATGACAAATTTACAGAGCTTTACGAAGCGAAAGTGTCATCGCTGAAAGTCGGCGATCCGATGGACCCTGATACGGTTATCGGTCCTTTAATCAATGAGAGGCAGGCGGAAGGTCTGAGACGGTCTGTCGTAAAAGCGATAGAAGAGGGAGCGGTTCCGGTGCTGTCCGGCCGATTCAGCGGAACGGTCGCTGAGCCCGTCATTTTAAAAGATGTGAAACCTGAGATGAGCATCGCGAAGGAGGAGCTGTTCGGACCGGCCGTCTGCATCATGCCGTTTGAAACGGAGGATGAAGCGGTAAGCATCGCAAACGCGACACCGTTCGGTTTAAGCGGAGCCGTGCATACGGCAAACGTTGAGCGCGGCGTTGAGTTTGCTAAGCGGATCGAAACCGGCATGATTCACGTCAACGATACGACCATTAATGATGAACCGAACGTCGCGTTCGGCGGCGAGAAACAATCAGGTCTCGGCAGGCTGAACGGCGAATGGAGCCTTGAAGAATTCACCACGCTGAAATGGATTTCGGTTCAGCATGAAAAACGGCAATTCCCATATTAAGAAGGAGTGAAAGAAATGAGTATACAGACGGAGCAGCAAACGCACAGCCTGCTTGACGCTTTTGTCAAAGTTGCGCCTTTTTTAAACAGCCTGATCCAAGATGACATCACCATCGGAATTTATGATACAGAAAAATTAATCGTGAATATTCCGGCTAAAACGTTTTCTCTTAATGTAAAGCCGGGAGACCCGCTGCAAAAAGGGGACATCATTACAGACGCGATCCGCATGAATCAGAAGAAGACAAGCATGGTGCCGAAAGAGCTGTTCGGATTTCCGCTGATCGCCAGAGCGATTCCGCTTCACGATGAAAACGGAAAAGTCATCGGCGGCGTCGGTCTCGGCACCAGCCTTGAAAAATCAGCCAAGCTTCACGATGTCGCTGAAAGCCTGTCCGCCGTCGTGGAACAGACCGCTTCGGCCATCGCGGATATCTCAGAATCCATCAGCGGTTTCTCAGCACAGATGACCGGGATTTCCACTCAGGCGAAACAAGTCAGTGAAAGCGCGGGAGAAATCGCCGACATTTCCGTCACTGTCAAGGGCATCTCGGATCAAAGCAATCTGCTCGGTTTGAATGCGGCCATTGAAGCCGCGAGAGCAGGAGAATCCGGCAAGGGCTTTTCCGTGGTGGCGGATGAGATCCGCAAGCTTGCCACTCATTCAAAAGACAACGTCGGCCAAATTGACCAGATTACGAAAAAAATCCACAGCCTGCTGAAAGGGCTGGAGGACTCTATTGAATCCATCAACCAGAACACAAACGGCCAAGCGGCGGCGGTTGAACAAATTTCTGCAACGATGCAGGAAATTTCGGGAAGCGCCCAGCATTTAGCGAAAATGGCTGAAAACGTACTCGGAGAATCATAAAAAAAGGGAGCTTACGGGCTCCTTTTTTGTTTTCCCTTTATCAATCGGAAACTGCACTTACACGTTTGATCCGTCATGCTCAGGGGTACACATACGAATACATCACCAATGATAAAGGAGAGTCTTGTATGTCTGATGCAAATCTGCACAACCCGCTGACGAAATATGATCATGATGAATTTCCAAAACAATATCAAGAACCGCCCGGTTTGCAAAAAGAGATGAAGCCTGTGCCGGACTGCGGTGAAACAAGCTATAAAGGAGCCGGCAAGCTGAAGGGAAGAAAAGCCCTCGTCACCGGCGGCGATTCAGGTATCGGCCGGGCCGCCGCGATTGCTTATGCCCGGGAAGGGGCGGATGTGGCGATTAACTATCTGCCTGAGGAACAGCCGGATGCCGAAGAAGTGAAAGCGTTAATTGAAAAAGAGGGAAGAAAAGCCGTTCTGCTGCCGGGAGATTTAAGCGATGAAGCGTTTTGCGGAGAATTGGCGGAAAAAGCGTATCAAGAGCTTGGCGGTCTTGACACGCTCGCTCTTGTCGCCGGCAAACAGCAGGCAGTGGATGACATCAGCAATCTTGCCACAGAACAAATCTATCAAACATTTGAAGTCAACGTATTCTCGCTGTATTGGCTCGTCAAAGCCGCGCTTCCGTATCTGCCGGAAGGCGCGTCTATTATCACGACAACGTCCGTAGAAGGGTATAATCCAAGCCCGATGCTGTTGGATTATGCCGCGACGAAACATGCCATTATCGGTTTTACCGTCGGCTTAGGAAAGCAGCTGGCGAATAAAGGAATCAGAGTCAACTCGGTAGCGCCGGGGCCGATCTGGACGCCGCTGCAGATTTCGGGAGGACAGCCCGGTGAAAACATTCCGAAATTCGGCAAGGAAACACCGGCCGTCCCATTAAAGCGTGCCGGACAGCCGGCGGAGCTTGCAGGGATTTATGTCTTTTTGGCCTCAGAAGAATCGAGCTATGTGACATCCCAAATTTACAGTGTAAGCGGAGGAATTCCGACAGCGTAATCAATAAGGAGCTGCCCTACATACGGGGGCAGCTCTTTTTTTTGATGTTATGTGCCGAGCACGTTTTGATTATACAGGACACTCGGGTGTGACGGATGATAGGAGGCGGCTTTGTCGTTATGAATCTTCGCTTTTTCTCTGTCGCCGAGCTGCCAGTGGCAGACGCAGAGCTGCAGATGGGGATACCAGGTGGAATATTCGAGCTGGGTAAAGCCTGCATCACTGCTTTTGGCGGATAAGGCGAGCTCATACCAAAACACGCCCTGCCGGTATTGCCGTTTCTCCGCAAAATAGTCGCCGAGCCTGCAGCAGAACTCCGGCCGCGGACAATCGATCAGAAATGATTTTAAGAGAGACGTCATGGCGGCCTCTTCATGGCCGACCGCCCTGTAGCAATCGGATAGATATTGGCACGTTCTGATCTCGTCTTCGATCCAGCACTGTTTTGTGGAAAGAAAATGGTGATAATACGTGATGGCGCGCTGATACTGGCCGTGATCCTTTAATTCATTCGCGAAGTAAAACAAATCGCGCGGTGTCATCGTTTCACTGTTTTCCGCCATTTTCTCATAAATCTTCAAGTTGCGGTCTGAGGGAGGCGAGTGCTTTTTCTCGGATTTCCGGTGTGTGACGGCAATATCGGTTTCTATGATGTTTCCGTATACTTCAAGATACTCATGCACGGCTCCGATCCAGCGGAACCCTTTTTCACGCTTGACGAGTCGGTTGCGGCGGTATCTGAAGCTGACCTCTCCCCGAGCATCAAAGCCGACGTGATAATACATGGATACCGCGTCCACCTCTTTTGAAAGCGACGCCTTCAGTTCAATCAGCTTTTCACGGTCCTTTTCCGTCAGTATATCGTCGGCGTCCAGCCACAGAATATAATCCATTTCCGCTTTCGAAAACACAAAATTACGGGCGGCCGCAAAGTGATCGATCCATTCAAAATCATAAATCTTATCCGTATAACGGGCCGCGATTTCTTTCGTCCGGTCGGTCGAGCCCGTATCAGCAATCACAATCTCATCCGCAATGTCTTTGACGGAATCAAGACAGCCCGCAAGCACTTCCTCTTCATTTTTCACGATAACGCACAAACTGACGCTGATCATGTCATCACCTCTTCACCTCCAGTGTATAAAAGGAGAGGCGGAAACATTCTTCGGACAAAATGATCTCTTCCAAGAAATTTGTCTGTCCTTTTACTAGTTTTATTCCAGCGCCTGATTTAAAATGAACACATGAACTTACGTGAGGATTGATAGGGACCATGAGCATCATAAAAGCGGAAAACCTTTATAAAACATACGGAGATAAGACATTATTCGACCATATCTCCTTTCATATTGAAGAGAATGAAAGAATCGGTTTAATCGGCCCGAACGGAACGGGGAAGTCTACGCTTCTGAAAACCATTGCCGGCCTTGAATCAACGGAGGAAGGCGAGATTACGGCTTCAGGAAGCGTGCATATTGAGTTTTTGCATCAGGACCCTGAGCTTCCGGCCGGACAAACCGTACTTGAGCATATTTATTCCGGCGGATCAGCCGTCATGAGAACGATGAGAGAATACGAAAAAGCGCTTCAGGCGCTGAATGAAGAACCGGAAAATGACCAGCGCCAGAAACAGCTGCTTGATGCGCAGGCCCGAATGGACGTGAATGATGCGTGGGAGGCGAATACGTTAGCCAAAACGGTTTTAACCAAACTTGGCGTCACCGATCTGATGAAGGATGTCAGCGAGCTGTCCGGCGGCCAGAGAAAGCGCGTCGCGATTGCGAAAAACGTCATCCAGCCGGCTGACCTGCTCATTTTGGATGAACCGACAAACCACTTGGACAATGAAACGATTGAATGGCTGGAAGGCTACTTATCGCAATATCCGGGCGCCGTTATGCTTGTCACGCACGACAGATATTTTCTGAACAGGGTGACGAACAGAATTTACGAGCTTGAGAGAGGCAGCCTTTATACGTATAAAGGAAACTATGAAGTATTCTTGGAAAAACGGGCCGAACGGGAAGCGCTGGCGGAGCAGAAAGAAACAAAACGTCAAAACCTCCTGCGCCGCGAATTGGCGTGGCTCAGAAGAGGGGCGAAAGCGCGCTCGACGAAACAAAAAGCGAGAGTGGACAGAGCGGAGGCGCTCAAGGAGCAAAAAGGGCCGGCAGTCTCCGGATCACTCGATTTCGCGATCGGCTCACACCGTCTCGGAAAACAGGTGATCGAAGCCGATAACGTCACCATTACCTATAACGGCCAAGCGCTGATCAGCCGGTTTAATGAGCTTGTCATCCCGGGGGAACGAATCGGCATCATCGGGCCGAACGGAATCGGAAAAACGACACTTTTAAACAGCCTCGCCGGCAGAATTCAGCCTGACAGCGGCAATATCACCATCGGGCAGACGGTCCGGATCGGCTACTACACCCAGGACCACAGCGAAATGAACGGCGATATGAAAGTCATTGAATATATAAAAGAGACGGCTGAAATCGTCAAAACGGCGGAAGGCGATGTCATCACCGCGGAACAAATGCTTGAGCGTTTTCTGTTCCCGCGTCCGATGCAGCAGACGTATATCAGAAAGCTGTCGGGCGGGGAAAAGCGCCGTCTGTACTTGCTGAATGTACTGATGCAGGAACCGAATGTGCTGTTTTTAGATGAGCCGACCAATGATCTGGACACGGAAACATTAAGCGTGCTCGAAGATTATATCGAACAGTTCCCAGGCGTCGTCATCACCGTATCCCATGACCGCTATTTCCTTGACCGCGTCATTGACCGCCTGATCGTATTTGAAGGACAAGGTGTCATTTCCCGTTTCCAAGGTTCGTACAGTGAATACATGGAACACGCAAAAGCGAAGAAGACGGCGGTAAAACAGCCGGCCGAAGAGAAAAAGGCGGAAGAAGAGCCGAAGAAAAAGCGCAAAAAGCTTTCATATAAGGATCAGATCGAATGGGACGGCATCGAAGACAAAATCGCCGGCCTTGAAGAAAAGCATCAGCGTCTGGAAGCGGAAATCGCTGAAGCGGGAAGTGATTTCGGAAAGATTCAAGAACTGATGGCCGAACAGGCAAAAACGGCTGAAGAGCTTGAAGCGGCGATGGAGCGCTGGACCGAATTGTCACTGATGATTGAAGAACTTGAGAATTAAGAAAAGCCGGTACGGCCCCCGAGAAGATGGCGGGTCATACCGGTTTTTTTTATCTAACACAGATGTTTCCCGGCGCTTTAAAGACAAACGTTTTGTCCAAACCAAGTTTATCAGGCATAAAAAGTTTACGTTTACGTTAAGGTTCAAATGGTGTATAATAGAAACAGATACGACAAGAGGGGGATTCACCTTGGAATGGATGAAGATTGATCAAGTTGCCAAGCGAAGCGGATTGACAAAACGAACCATTCGTTTTTACGAGGAGATTGGTTTGATTCCTGCTCCTAAACGGACAGAAGGCGGCGTCCGGCTTTACTCTGAAGATGATATGGAGGAGCTCGAAAAAGTAACCAGCACAAAAGAAGTGCTCGGTTTTTCCCTTCAGGAGCTTCAGCAGTTTATGGAGATGAGCCGTCAGCTGGAATTAAACAAAGAGGGGTACTTGTTGTCACTGGATCCGAAGGAACGGAAAGAAAAGCTGGAAGAGATTCAGCACGCTTTGAACCACCAGCTTGAGATGATTGATGAGAAGATCAGCACATTTCAGCATTTTAAAACGCGCCTTAACGGAATGAAAGAAAAAGCTGAACGCGCCATTCAATCAATCGAATGATTTTGCTGTAAACGCTATGGATATAGCGTTTCTTTTAATGGATCAAATAGGAGGTCTGGTCAAATGGATACATCATCACAACAGAAAACAGGCTTATTCAGCCAGCCGAAAGCCGTTTGGGCGGTTGCGTTTGCCTGTGTGATTTCCTTTATGGGAATCGGTCTTGTCGATCCGATTCTTCCGGCGATCGCCGCACAATTACATGCTTCACCTAGTGAAGTATCTCTGCTATTTACAAGTTATTTGCTCGTTACCGGTTTTATGATGTTTTTCTCCGGCGCGATTTCAAGCCGGATCGGTGCAAAATGGACGCTGCTTCTCGGACTTATTTTTATCATCGTGTTTGCCGCCCTTGGCGGAAGCTCAAGTTCAATCGCTCAGCTTGTCGGCTATCGCGGCGGCTGGGGGCTTGGGAATGCTCTCTTTATTTCAACCGCGCTTGCCGTCATTGTCGGGGTATCTGTCGGCGGCAGCGCCAAAGCCATTATTCTGTATGAGGCCGCGCTCGGCTTGGGGATTTCCGTGGGGCCGCTTGCCGGCGGAGAGCTTGGCAGCATCTCATGGCGCGCTCCGTTCTTCGGAGTATCTGTCCTCATGTTCATAGCGCTTTGCGCGATTTCACTCATGCTGCCGAAGCTGCCGAAACCGGCGAAACGCGTCGGTGTGTTTGATGCGATGAAGGCGCTCAAATATAAAGGCCTTTTGACAATGGCAGTATCTGCATTCTTATACAACTTTGGATTTTTTATTTTGCTTGCTTATTCTCCGTTCGTGCTGGATTTAGATGAACACGGCCTTGGATACGTCTTCTTCGGCTGGGGGTTATTGCTGGCAATTACGTCAGTCTTTACGGCGCCGCTCTTGCACAAAGCGCTGGGAACAGTGCGTTCGCTCGTCGTTCTCTTTATCGCCTTTGCGGTCATTCTCATCGTCATGGGGATCTGGACTGACCATCAGACGTTGATCATTACGTGTATCGTTGTCGCCGGTGCTGTTCTCGGTATGGTGAATACGATCATGACAACCGCTGTGATGGGTTCTGCGCCGGTTGAACGTTCAATCGCGTCTTCAGCCTACAGCTCAGTCCGTTTTATCGGCGGTGCGCTCGCTCCGTGGATTGCGGGAATGCTGTCAGAACACTTCACCGCAAGCACTCCATATACAGTAGGCGGGATCGTCGTTTTTGTCGGCATGCTTGTCCTTCTCATGGGACGCAAACATCTCGCCGGAATAAAAGCCGGACATTAAGAAAAAAAGGAACTTCCGCATGGGCGGGAGTTCCTTTTTGTGTTTACAGCACTTTCGTCGTCCAAGATTCACAATTCCATGTTTCCGTTGCGATATCCATGTAGAACTCGGGTTCGTGGGAAATCAGCAGAATGGAGCCTTTGTATTCTTTCAGCGCGCGTTTCAGCTCTTCTTTCGCATCGACATCCAGGTGGTTTGTCGGTTCGTCAAGCACGAGCAGGTTTGTTTCTGAATTGATCAGCTTGCACAATCTGACCTTCGCTTTTTCTCCTCCGCTGAGAACGGAGACGCGGCTTTCAATGTGTTTGGTCGTCAGGCCGCATTTGGCGAGGGCGGCGCGGATTTCGTACTGGGTAAAGGAAGGAAATTCGCTCCACACTTCTTCGATGCACGTATTGTTATTGGTTTCTTTCACTTCCTGCTCGAAATAGCCCGTGTATTGATGCTCGCCCCGTTCCACCGTGCCTTCCAGCGGCTGGATTTCACCGAGCAGGCTTTTTAACAGCGTCGTTTTCCCGATGCCGTTTGCGCCGTACAGGGCGACTTTCTGCCCGCGCTCCATTCTGAGATTGAGCGGGCGTGACAGCGGAGTATCGTAGCCGATGACTAAGTCCTTCGTTTCAAAAATGAGCTTGCCTGACGTTCTCGCAGGCTTGAAATGGAATTCCGGTTTCGGTTTTTCGGCCGCCAGTTCGATCATATCCATCTTATCAAGCTTTTTCTGGCGGGACATCGCCATATTTCTCGTGCTGACCCGCGCTTTGTTGCGGGCGACGAAATCTTTCAGCTCAGCCACTTCCTGCTGCTGTTTTTTATAGGCGGCTTCGAGCTGCTGTTTTTTCACTTCGTATACTTCCATAAACTGATGGTAGTCGCCGACATAACGCGTCAGCTCCTGGTTTTCCACATGATAAATCAAATTGATCACGCTGTTTAAAAACGGAATGTCGTGAGAAATTAAGATGAACGCATTTTCATATTCCTGCAAATAGCGTTTTAGCCATTCAATATGCTGTTCATCAAGGTAGTTGGTCGGTTCGTCCAACAGAAGGATTTCCGGTTTTTCCAAAAGCAGTTTGGCGAGCAGCACTTTCGTCCGCTGTCCGCCGCTTAAATCTGTGACGTCGCGGTCAAGTCCGACATCCTGCAGGCCGAGGCCGCGGGCGATTTCTTCAACTTTGCTGTCAATCACGTAGAAATCATTGTTTGTCAGGGCGTCTTGAATGACACCGACATCTTCAAGCAGCTGCTCAAGCTCATCAGGGTCCGCTTCGCCCATTTTGTTGTAAATCTCATTCATTTCCTCTTCCATTGCAAATAAGTAATGGAACGCATCCTTCAGCACGTCGCGGATCGTTTTTCCTTTTTCAAGCACGGTATGCTGATCGAGGTAGCCGACACGCACGTTTTTCGCCCATTCAACCTTACCCTCATCAGGCTCAAGTTTTCCGGTAATAATATTCATAAACGTTGATTTACCTTCGCCGTTTGCTCCGATTAAGCCGACGTGTTCCCCTTTTAAAAGACGGAACGATACATTGTTAAAAAGCGCACGGTCACCGAAGCCGTGGCTTAAATCTTTTACGGATAAAATACTCATCATTACACCTCTATCGTTATCAGACACGTTTTATTTATCATGTGTCTTTCTCATTTATGATTATAAAGGAGGAGACCGTTTGTTAAAAGGCTTGGAAGGAAAAAGAAAATTGCGTTTGGCGCGTGCATTTGAGATACTATGGAGTAGATTTTAAGAATTGAGGAGAACGACATGACCCAAACATGGCCATTTTTACAGCATACACAACCATTTATCGCCGAAAACTGGGAGGCCTCAGGTTTTCAGGAGCCGACCGTCATTCAGGAAAAAGCCGCTCAGGTGATCATGGAAGGGAAAGACGTCATTGCCGAATCCCCGACGGGAACGGGAAAAACATTGGCGTACACGCTTCCGGTTCTGGAGCGGATCAACCCGGAACAGAAACATCCGCAAGTGATCATTTTAGCGCCGTCCCGCGAGCTTGTGATGCAGATTTTTCAAGTGATTCAGGATTGGAAAAAAGGCTCCGATCTTCGCGCTTTGTCTTTGATCGGCGGGGCAAACGTGAAAAAGCAGGTGGAGAAGCTCAAAAATAAACCGCATATCATTGCCGGCACACCGGGCAGGGTGCTCGAATTGATTCAGGCGAAAAAGCTGAAAATGCATGAAGTCAAGACGATCGTTCTTGATGAAGCGGATCAGCTCGTGACAAAGGAACACCGCGAAACGATGAAAAAAATCATTAAAACGACGCTGAAAGACCGACAGCTTTTAAGCTTTTCCGCTACGCTGCAGCCGGAAACAGAACAGGTGCTGAATACCATCGCGCACGAACCGGCCGTTTTGAAAGTGGAGCGGAATACGGCGGAAAAAGCGCGCGTCACACATCAATATCTCGTCTGCGATCAGCGGGATAAAGTGAAGCTATTGCAAAAACTGTCACGGCTGAACGGCATGCAGGCGCTCGTGTTCGTCAGAGATATCGGAAATTTAAGCGTCTATGCGGAAAAACTTGCCTATCATCATGTGGACCTCGGCATCCTGCACGGAGAAGCGAAAAAAATGGAGCGGGCAAAGATATTATCAGCGTTTGAACGGGGAGAATTTCCGCTGCTTCTGGCGACTGACATTGCGGCGCGCGGACTCGATATCGACGATCTTCCGTACGTCATTCACGCGGACATCCCGAATGAAGACGGATATATCCACAGATCCGGCCGGACGGGGCGGGCCGGTAAAGAAGGAACCGTACTCAGCCTTGTCACGCCGATGGAAGAATCCAAACTGAAAAAAATGGCCAAATCACTCGGAATTGAGCTGAAAGAGGCCGTTTATTCAGGCGGAAAATTATCTGAGAAATAAGAAACGGAGGGCGGGAAGCCCTTCTTTTTTATTGTAAAATAACGGAAAAGGTTCAGGCGGGGAAGTGGGAAGATGGGTTTAATAGACAGATTTCAAATATTGAAGGTGCGTGAGCTGAAAATCCTTGAACACTGGTTTAAGAACGATAACATCAGACGGAGAATGGATGCGATGCTGCCATTAGATGCGTGGTATGCACGATTGAGTAAAGATGAAGACGATACTGTCATTATGGCATATGACGGGCAGCTTCCGACAGGCATGGTCTCTATAGAGTTTGTGGAGGAGCGGGCGTATATCGGATTGATCGTCAATCCTTTGTACCAGCTTCAAGGGTACGGAAAACAGATCTTGCAAAAACTGCTGACTGATCCTGGGTTTACCAGCGTGCGGGAATGGGCGGCAAGCATCGAAAAAGACAATCAAATCAGTTTAGCCTGCTTTCAAGCAGCGGGCTTCGCTTTGGAAGATACGGAGCCTGATGAAGACGGCTTTCTTACTTTGATTCTTCGCGGCTGATGCGAAAAAGCAGAAAAGGAGGGGACAAAGCCCTCCTTTTTTTTATCATCTTGTTAACTTAGATCACTGACTTTGATGATCTGTTTGCCTTTGTTTTCTCCTTTAAACAGGCCGAGGAACGCGTCAGGAATATTGTTGAATCCTTCCGTAATCGTTTCTTCATAGTGGAGCTTTTCGTCTTTGAGCCATTCGGCCAATTGTTTCGCGCCTTCGGAAAAGCGGTCAGCATAATCACTGACGATGAATCCCTGCATCAGCGCTTTTGTTTTGATCAGCTTCGGCTGGACGCGGGGGCCCATGTCTTCTTCTTCACGTTCGGTATTGTACGATGAGATCGCTCCGCATACCGGAATGCGGGCGAATTCATTCAGCAGGTTTATCACCGCATCTGAAATCGGTCCGCCGACATTGTCAAAATAGACATCGACGCCGTCAGGACATGCCTGTTCCAGCGCTTTTTGAATATCATCCGCCGTTTTGTAATTAATGGCTTCATCAAATTGAAGCTCCTCTTTCAAATACGCGATTTTTTCATCAGATCCGGCGATGCCGACAACCCGTGCGCCTTTGATTTTGGCAATCTGTCCGACTGTTGAGCCGACGGCGCCCGCCGCGCCTGAAACGACGACGGTTTCGCCTTTTTTCGGACGGCCGATATCGAGCAGCCCGAAGTAAGCGGTCAGTCCGGTCATCCCTAAAATGCCGAGATACGCCTGGGCGGGTGCGATATCCGTATCCAACTTGCGGAGGGCGGACTCATTCACTGCTGAGTATTCCTGCCATGCGAGATTCCCGATCACAATATCGCCTTTTTTCAGCTTATTGCCGTCTGTGAGAACCTCGGCAATCACTCCGCCTGTTATGGCTTCATCTAAAGCGAACGGCTCTACATATGATTTTGTATCCTGCATCCGTCCGCGCATGTACGGATCAACGGACACATAACTCGTTTTCACAAGCACTTCGCCGTCTTTCGGTTCGGGAACGGCAATCGTTTCAAAGCGGAAATCGTCATGGGCGGGAACGCCTTTGGGGCGTCTTGCCAATTGAATTTGCTGCTGATTATTCGGCATACTGAATCCTCCTTCAAGATAAGTGGTTGTTCCAAATGTAACACGAACCATTTCCCGATTACAAAATCAAACCGTCAGCGGCCATAAAAAAGAAGGGCCCAGGGCCCTTCTTTCCTTATATGCATATTTAATAGAATAACCGGTACACATCGGTGTTTTTCTCATGTTCCAAATATTCATAGGCATTCGTTTTTGAAGAATGAAGCATGTCAGCGGTAACAACGGGCTGAAGCGCGGTCAGATAAGAACCCAGCCTATTTTCAATTTCTTTCGGCAGAACGGATTCGATATCACCGATATTGATAATGATAGAGAAAACGAAATCGATATTAATATGAAAAGTATCTTCAGCAAAGGCCGTAAGCTCTTTTATTCCATCCGGGCAGCGGGTATGCCGGCGGAATACCTGCTTCACTAAATCACTGACAACCCAAGCGTTAAATCGCTGTTCCGGTGAAAAGTAATGAATAGGAACCACCTCCCTGCTTAATCGGCTCATGAAGATTTTTATTTTTCTGATAAATGTAGCTTCCTCTACTGTAACATGTCCCGCAAGAAAATATCCACCGACAACCTGCCCGTTTTTTCACGGAACTCTCTTTCTTTTGTTTGATCCTTGATTGAGCGGGTAAACATCAAATATACAAAAACAAAAGGGAGGACTTATCAATGAAACCGGTAGTAAGAGAATATACAAATGATCAAAAACTGATGCAGGACGTAAAAGAGCTTCAGCAGCTGGGTGTTGCAAAAGAGGACGTGTATGTGCTTTCACATGATGACGACAGAACGGACCGCCTGGCCGATAATACTGATGTCAATACCATCGGAGCGAAAGAAACGGGCATTAAACACGCGGTCGGCAATATGTTTAATAAAAAAGGCGACGAGCTCCGCAACAAAATTCACGAAATCGGCTTTTCAGAAGAGGAAGCGTCACAATTTGAAAAGCGCTTAGATGAAGGAAAAGTTCTTCTGTTTGTCACGGATAATGAAAAAGTGAAATCATGGGCGTAAGCTGAACAGATCCCAAGGGGTTTTCGGTCCCTTGGGATTTTTTTGCGGTTTCCGCAATAAAACCGAAAGGCACATTCTGTACATTTTCGGTGCTGTTTCTCAACTGATTTGATACAATTCGATTGTAATAAATTGGAACAAAGAATCAGGAGGAGCACAATTCATGAAAAAAATGTTATTTATGCTGGCGGTTTGTTTATGTATGATCCCTGCGGACGTCTATGCCGCTGATCTGGGGCGGCAGACGTTAGGAACAAATGACGGCTGGGGAGCCGCTTCCGGCGGGACAACCGGCGGCGCGAAAGCCTCTTCATCGAATGTATACACCGTATCAAACAGACAGCAGCTCGTTTCCGCATTAGGGGGAAGCGCCAACAGCACGCCGAAGATTATTTACATACAAGGCACAATCAATATGAATACGGACGACCGCAATAAAACACTCGGCTTTAATGATTATAAAGATCCGGCATATGATCTCAATGCTTATCTAAAGGCGTACGACCCGGACAAATGGGGGAAAAAAGCGCCGTCAGGCACCCAGGAAGACGCCAGACAGCGATCGCAAAAAAACCAGAAGGCACGGGTCGTGGTTGACATTCCTTCAAATACGACGATCATCGGCTCGGGTTCAAATGCCAAAGTGACAGGAGGAAGTTTTAATATAAAGAACGGCGTCGACAATGTCATCATCCGCAACATTGAATTTCAAGACGCTTACGACTATTTTCCGCAATGGGACCCGACGGACGGCAGCAGCGGCAACTGGAACTCGGAATATGACAATATCACCATTAACGGCGCGACGCACATCTGGATCGATCATTGCACCTTTAATGACGGATCGAATCCCGACAGCGGTTTTCCCTACTATTACGGGAGAAAATATCAGCACCATGACGGCCAGACGGATATAGCCAACGGGGCGAATTATATTACATTGTCCTATAATAAATATCATGACCATGACAAAGGCTCCGTCATCGGAAACAGCGACAGCAAGACGTCGGATGAGGGAAAACTGAAGGTGACCCTTCACCATAACTATTACCAGAACATCGTCCAGCGCGCGCCGCGGGTCCGGTACGGGCAGGTTCATATTTATAATAATTTTTACGCAGGCTCTAAAAGCGCCGCATACCCGTTCAGCTATGCGTGGGGCGCGGGCCACGCGTCGAAAATATATGCCCAGAATAATGTTTTTGAAGTGCCGGGACTGGCTGCTGATAAAGTCATCAGCGTCTTCAGCGGCGGAAAAGCGCTTCATGAAGACGGCACTCTTTTAAACGGCGCCGCCATTAACGCGTCAGCCGCCAACGGATTAAGTCAGTCCGTCGGCTGGACACCGTCATTGCACGGTTCCATCGGCTCATCATCAAATGTAAAATCAGATGTTATATCTAAAGCCGGGTCGGGCATATTAAAATAATAAACAAGAAGCACAAAGGAAAATATTCCTTTGTGTTTTTTAATTAACAAAAACGTTTATTAACTTAGTTAAGTAGTAAAATGGGATAGGGGATGGAAGACAACAAAATAGGAGGAGACCTGTAATGGCTTCAGAAAAAGACGCAAAAAAACAGCAGGCGGTAAAAATTATTCCTTTGCTTATTACCGTTGCTGTGGGATTAATCATTTGGTTTATTCCCGCGCCGTCCGGACTTGAACCTAAAGCATGGCATTTGTTCGCTATTTTTGTCGCAACAATTATCGGCTTTATCTCCAAGCCCTTGCCAATGGGCGCAATTGCAATTTTTGCATTGGCAGTCACCGCGTTAACGGGAACGCTATCTATTGAAAATACGTTAAGCGGATTTGGAAACAAGACAATCTGGCTGATTGTCATCGCCTTTTTTATTTCCCGGGGATTTATCAAAACCGGGCTCGGCGCCAGGATTTCTTACGTATTCGTACAACGGTTCGGGAAGAAAACACTCGGCCTTTCTTATTCACTGCTTTTCAGTGATTTAATTTTATCACCTGCCATTCCGAGCAACACGGCACGGGCGGGCGGCATTATTTTTCCTATTATCAGATCATTATCCGAAACTTTCGGATCAACGCCGGCAGACGGAACAGAGCGGAAAATCGGCGCTTTCTTATTAAAAACCGGTTTTCAAGGAAACTTGATTACGTCTGCGATGTTTTTGACGGCAATGGCGGCGAACCCGCTGATCGCCAAGCTGGCCCACGATGTCGCAGGGGTGGACATCACATGGACAAGCTGGGCAATCGCGGCCATTGTACCGGGATTGGCGAGCTTAATCATTACGCCGCTCGTCATTTATAAGCTGTATCCGCCGGAAATTAAAGAAACACCGGATGCGGCTAAAATCGCAACGGAAAAATTGAAAGAAATGGGTCCGTTTAAAAAATCCGAACTCTCCATGGTCATCGTCTTTTTATTGGTGCTTGCGCTGTGGATTTTCGGAGGAAGCTTAAATATTGACGCAACGACGACGGCCCTGATCGGATTATCCGTTTTGCTTTTGTCACAGGTATTAACATGGGAGGACATCAAAAAGGAACAAGGTGCATGGGATACGCTGACTTGGTTCGCGGCGCTTGTGATGCTGGCGAATTTCCTGAATGAGCTCGGTATGGTGTCTTGGTTCAGCAATATGATGAAATCTTCTGTTTCCGGTTTTTCATGGATTGTGGCATTTATGATTCTGATTGTCGTGTATTATTACACGCATTACTTCTTTGCGAGCGCAACCGCGCATATCAGCGCCATGTATGCGGCATTTCTCGCCGTCATCGTGGCGGCAGGCGCTCCGCCTCTGTTGGCGGCGCTCAGCTTGGCGTTTTTCAGCAACCTTTTCGGTTCAACGACGCATTACGGCTCAGGAGCGGCTCCGGTCTTTTTCGGAGCGGGCTATATATCGCAAAGCAAATGGTGGTCCATCGGCTTTATCCTGTCAATCGTCCATATTGTGACATGGCTTGTGATCGGCGGATTATGGTGGAAAGTATTAGGATTATGGTAGAAGAAAAAGGCAGACTCAGGTCTGCCTTTTTTTATTTCTGTAAGGAAGGGGAAGGGCCTACACATGATGACTCCAGTGCGAATAGAATATGGCCGGGGTGATAATATGAGCAGCGGCCGTAATCAATACATGATATTGAAACAGAAACCTTACAAATATATGAGCAGACATATGAAACGCCGGTATGAACAATTACCATGTGAACATGAAAGACCGGAAACAGGGACGGAAAAACGGTTTCCGTCTTCAGATGAAAATCGATCTGCCTTGTGCGTACCCGGGCTGCGAGGTCCCGAAGGCAAAAGAGGACCCGCCGGCTCTCGCGGTCCGCAAGGGGAGGCGGGTCCGCCCGGTCCCCCGGGGCCTGAGGGTCCGCCGGGAGCGGTTCCTGCGGTAGCTTTTCAAAATACAGCAGACCAGATGATGATTCCGTTAGAAGGAACACCGATAAACGTGTTAAGCGCAGTGATAGCCGCGCCGACAGATCAATTTGTGAAAACGGATGCCGTCATACAAGTAAACGTGGAATTAGATCCGCTCGCGTCTCATTTCTCATTGGTCTTAGCTGTCGATCTGCAAAGAAATGGCGTATCTATACAAACACAGAGACAAGAGCGGAACCTCTTTTCTTCAGGCGGACAAATCATAGGAATTCCTTTTACGTACATTGACGAAATGAAGGCGGATGAAACAGCCGCGTACCAGCTCTATTTATCCGTCCTTTCTTCGAATTACGTAACACAAGTCGCAGCGGCAAACCGCTCCCTCATTGCGACGGGATTCCCCATTCAAGGATCGGATTAAGGTGATGAAAAGAAATCACCTTTTTTATTTAGGTTGTCAAAACACAGCCCGTATTAATATGCTGTCTTAATAAGTAAGACGGTCAACAACGGGAAGGAGAGGGAAAAAGATTGAATGAATAATCCGATTATAAACGGAAGCTTTGAAACCGGTACATTAGCGGGGTGGAGTTCGGCAAATACCCAGATTAACAGTTTGTTTGCACATTCAGGGAGATATTCTGCGCAATTTATTGGAGCTCAGCCATATGCTTACCTCAGTCAAATCGTTCCCATTTCAGCCAAGTCAGTGACTCTATTCGTATCACTCGCAACGCTCGGAAATGAGCCAAGTCCCCAAGTAACTCTCCAGATCATCTATGTCAGCGCAGCAGGTGAACAAATCAGTTCCATTCAAGAAAATATTACACCCGGAAATTTGCCGAACGTGCTCTTCCACACATGGTCTGAAATCTATAAAACAAGCAGTGTGCCTTCTGGCGCGGCCTCTGCCGTCATTGTATTAAGTAAAGTTTCTACCGGCACGGTTTTAATAGACGATGTTTCATTGGCGCAAACCGGGGGTGAACCTGGCGTAACAGGAATTACAGGTCCCACAGGAGTAACCGGAGCAAGAGGAGCGACCGGAGCAACTGGTGTAACGGGATCAACTGGTTCAACTGGCGCCACAGGTCCAACGGGTGCAACTGGAGTGACTGGGGTAACCGGAATAACGGGAGCGACCGGAGCAACGGGATCGACAGGAGCAATCGGTTCAACTGGAGCAACAGGTCCAACGGGTGCAACCGGGCCAACAGGAGGAACTGGTTCAACCGGAGCCACAGGTACAACCGGCTCAACTGGTATAACAGGAGCGACAGGAGTCACAGGATCAACGGGTGCATCCGGTCCAACTGGCGCCACAGGACCAACTGGAATAACCGGCTCAATCGGGTCGACTGGATCAACGGGAGTAACCGGCCCAACCGGCTTGACCGGTCCAACCGGAGTAAGCGGGTCAACAGGAATAACAGGCGCAACAGGAGTAACAGGAGCAACTGGTGTAACGGGGACAACTGGAGTAACCGGGTCGACGGGAGTAACAGGCACAATCGGTTTAACCGGAGTAACGGGTCCAACTGGTGTAACCGGTCCAATCGGAATAACAGGAGTAACAGGCCCGACTGGTGTAACGGGATCAACCGGAGCAACTGGTTCAACTGGTTCAACAGGAGAAACCGGGCCAATGGGAGAGATCGGTCCAACTGGTGTAACGGGCCCCAGTGGAATTACAGGAACAACCGGAGCAACGGGAGTGACTGGAACAACAGGTGTAACCGGTCCAACCGGCCCAACAGGAGTAGCCGGATCGACAGGAGAAACGGGCTCAACGGGAGAAACGGGTCCAACTGGTGTAACCGGATCGACAGGAGAAACGGGATCAACTGGTGCGACCGGAGTAACTGGATCAACAGGAGAAATCGGAGCGACCGGCGCAACCGGAGTAACTGGCTCAACCGGCCCAACGGGAGAAAACGGTCCAACAGGAGAAACCGGAGAAACGGGTGCAACGGGATCGACAGGCACAACCGGTTTAACCGGAGAAACGGGTCCAACAGGAGCAACCGGTCCAACCGGCTCGACCGGTCCAACTGGAGTAACGGGTCCAACTGGTGTAACCGGAGCAACTGGAGTGACTGGGGCAACGGGGATAACGGGAGCCACAGGGGTTACTGGCCCGATCGGCCCAACCGGAGTAACCGGATCGACAGGAGAAACGGGATCAACTGGTGCGACCGGAGTAACTGGCTCAACCGGCCCAACGGGAGAAAACGGTCCAACAGGAGAAACCGGTCCAACCGGGGATACAGGAGCGACTGGTGTAACTGGTCCAACGGGTGCAACCGGCTCGACAGGAGAAACCGGCTCAACTGGTGCAACGGGATCAACAGGCCCAACTGGGGTAACAGGATCAACCGGTGCAACTGGAGTAACTGGGGCAACAGGATCAACAGGAGCAACGGGGTCAACTGGAGTGACTGGGGCAATCGGCCCAGCAGGACCAACAGGCGCAACCGGAGCAACGGGTGCAATCGGCCCAACAGGAGGATCTGGGTCAACCGGGTCAACAGGAGAAATCGGCCCAACCGGAGCAACCGGCTCAACGGGAGTAACAGGAGCTACTGGGATAACTGGTGCAACCGGAGTAACCGGTTCATCGGGAGTGACTGGTTCAACTGGAATAACAGGAGCAACTGGGGTAACAGGAGTAACAGGAGCGACAGGCCCAACAGGAGTAACAGGAGCAACGGGATCGACGGGTGTAACCGGCCCAATCGGCGCAATAGGAGAGACCGGCTCAACTGGTGCGACGGGATTAACTGGAGAAACCGGTGCAACAGGAGAAACAGGAGAAACAGGAGCGACCGGAGTAACAGGGGCAACAGGAGTTACTGGCCCGACTGGGGTCACGGGCTCAACTGGTGTAACTGGCGCAACCGGAGAAACTGGCTCGACCGGGGATACCGGAGTGACTGGAGCAACGGGGATAACAGGAGCAACAGGAATAACCGGAACTACGGGCTCAACCGGCCCAACAGGAGAAACTGGAGTGACTGGGTCAACGGGGATAACGGGAGCCACAGGGGTTACTGGCCCGATCGGTCCAACAGGAGCGACCGGAATAACAGGTTCAACCGGAGTGACTGGACCAACGGGGTTCACCGGAGAAACCGGCCCAACGGGAGAAACAGGAGCGACCGGTTCAACTGGAGAAACCGGGCCAACAGGAGTAGCCGGATCGACAGGAGAAACGGGGTCAACCGGGTCAACTGGGGAGACTGGTCCAACTGGTGTAACCGGATCCACTGGATCCACTGGATCAACAGGAGCAACAGGAGAAACAGGAGCAACAGGAGAAACAGGAGCAACAGGAGAAACTGGTGCAACGG
The DNA here is from genome assembly GCF_053613335.1 of Bacillus sp. LR--39. NCBI lineage: Bacteria > Bacillati > Bacillota > Bacilli > Caryophanales > Bacillaceae > Bacillus > Bacillus sp. LR--39. Next base: position 147,669 of record NZ_JBSIOT010000004.1, read on the forward strand.
GAGTAACGGGTCCAACCGGAGAAACCGGGTCGACAGGAATAACCGGAGCAACGGGATCGACAGGCTCAACCGGGGATACCGGAGTGACTGGAGCAACGGGGATAACAGGAGCAACAGGAATAACCGGAACCACGGGCTCAACCGGCCCAACAGGAGCAACCGGGTCAACAGGAACAACCGGCGCAACGGGCGCCACTGGAGCAACTGGAGCAACTGGAACAACTGGAACAACTGGAGAAACGGGGTCAACCGGTTCAACTGGGGAGACTGGTCCAACTGGTGTAACCGGCCCAACAGGAGGAACTGGGTCAACCGGGGCAACAGGGGTAACTGGAGAAATCGGTCCAACCGGAGTAACCGGTGCAACGGGAGAAACCGGTTCAACCGGAGCAACAGGATCAACAGGGCCAATAGGAGTAACCGGTCCAACTGGAATAACTGGAGCGACAGGAGAAACCGGTTCAACTGGCTCAACCGGAGTAACGGGCTTAACAGGATCAACAGGGTCGACCGGAGTGACTGGTGCAACAGGCACAACCGGTCCAACGGGATCGACAGGCACAACCGGTTTAACCGGAGAAACCGGCCCAGCAGGAGCAACAGGCCCAACCGGCGCAATAGGAGAGACCGGTGTAACAGGAATAACCGGCGCAACGGGGTCGACAGGAGAAACCGGTTCAACAGGAACAACGGGAGAAACTGGCTCAACCGGTGCAACAGGGTCGACTGGAGTGACTGGGGCAACAGGCTCGACAGGCCCAACCGGCGCAACAGGGCTAACAGGAGAAACCGGAACCACGGGCTCAACCGGCTCGACTGGTGTAACCGGGGCAATGGGAGTAACAGGCTCAACTGGTGTAACTGGTGCAACGGGAGTAACTGGGGCGACAGGAGAAACCGGGTCAACTGGGGAGACTGGTCCAACAGGAGAAATCGGTTCAACCGGCGCAACGGGGGTAACTGGAGAAGCCGGTCCAACCGGAATGACTGGAGTAACAGGAACAACCGGCTCGACTGGTGTAACCGGTTCAACGGGAGAAACAGGCGCAACCGGTGTAACTGGAGAAACTGGCCCAACAGGAGTAACAGGGTTAACAGGAGAAATCGGAGCAACAGGAATAACAGGCCCAACAGGAATCACGGGTCCAACAGGAGAAACAGGAGCAACCGGAGAAACGGGTCCAACTGGTGTAACGGGATCAACAGGGGTAACAGGTTCAACCGGAGAAATCGGCGCAACCGGAGAAACGGGACCAACCGGAGTAACTGGGGCGACTGGAGAAACTGGCCCAACCGGAATCACGGGTCCAACAGGAGCAACAGGAGAAACCGGCGCAACCGGAGTAACAGGTTCAACCGGAGCAACTGGTCCAACTGGTGTAACGGGAATAACTGGTGTAACAGGACCAACTGGAGCAACGGGAGAACCAGGAGCCACAGGAGTAACGGGAGCAACAGGTTCAACCGGCGCAACCGGAGTAACGGGATCAACAGGTGCAACTGGAGTGACTGGGGCAACGGGGATAACCGGAGCGACTGGCGCAACAGGGGTAACAGGTTCAACCGGAGCAACTGGTCCAACTGGTGTAACGGGAATAACTGGTGTAACAGGACCAACTGGAGCAACGGGAGAACCAGGAGCCACAGGAGTAACGGGAGCAACAGGTTCAACCGGCGCAACCGGAGTAACGGGATCAACAGGTGCAACTGGAGTGACTGGGGCAACGGGGATAACCGGAGCGACTGGCGCAACAGGGGTAACAGGTTCAACCGGAGCAACTGGTCCAACTGGTGTAACGGGAATAACTGGTGTAACAGGACTAACTGGAGCAACGGGAGTAACAGGCCCAACCGGTCCAACGGGTGTGACTGGAGCAACTGGAGCAACTGGAGCAACTGGAGTAACTGGAGTAACTGGAGTAACGGGCGCCACAGGCAGTACACCAACCTTGCTCTTCACAAGAACTAACGGGCCGCTCACTGTTTATCCGCCGTTAAATACAGAGGTTCCCATTGCTACGCTGGCAATCCCGGTTAACGCTTTGCAGAATGTAAAGCTTGATTATGCACTCAGTGTCGCGCTAACAACTGCAGCGAATTCAAACTTTGTTTTTGAAGTGAGATTATATAGGGGAGCAGTGCAAATTCATACAAGAACTCTGTCGCGAACTAATACTACCGCAGCTACGGATAGTTTTTCGATTGCTGATACAACAGTGGATACAGCGCCGACCGCAGGAACAAATACGTACCAGTTGAGAGTTGTTTTCACAACTGCAAATAATATAACAGCAGCGTCAGCTCTCAATATCGATTTTAACAGCATTCGTTTCCCGACAACCTAATGACAATAGCAGACTGATATTTTAAAGGTGAAAGACCTGACTTATGCACAGTTAGGTCTTTTTTCTGTAAAATGCTGTGCATGATGCAGTCTTAACGAACATTTAAAAAATCGCCCAATAGAAGTGGGGTTTTGCCACACCTTTTTTCTTCGTGGAAATATTATGAAAATAGAGGTGGTGTAATGAGAAAAGGAGATACTTGGTATAACAGATACGACTCTTGGGATTGCGACTGCCGGAATTGCAATGATTGTTGCTGTCATTTTCAACATAAAAGAAGATATCAAAGGCGCAGTTATCAAAATCGGGCACATTGCTGTGAAGGATTCTGTTGCGAAAACTCTTGCTGCCATGAAAGATGGTGTCCATGCTGTCATCCAAATCATTTTCATGTAAGAGGATTCACCGGAGCAACGGGGTTTACCGGAGCAACGGGGCTGACTGGAGCAACAGGGCTGACTGGAGCAACGGGATTCACTGGAGCAACGGGGTTTACCGGAGCAACGGGATTCACCGGAGCTACGGGCTCGACTGGGAATACCGGAGCGACTGGGGTAACCGGCGTCACTGGAGATCCCGGCGCGACTGGAGCCACCGGCGCCACGGGAGTAACGGGAGCAACAGGCTCGACCGGAGCAACCGGCGCCACCGGGGTAACGGGAGTGACTGGAATAACGGGCACGACTGGAGCCACCGGAGATCCCGGCGCTACTGGAGTAACAGGTGCCACCGGAGTAACGGGAGCAACCGGAGTAACGGGAGCAACCGGAGTAACAGGCGCAACTGGGATAACGGGAGCAACCGGGCTCACCGGTGAAACTGGAGTAACCGGAGCGACCGGAGTAACAGGTGAAACTGGGGTAACGGGAACAACCGGAGTAACCGGCGCAACGGGAAGTACTGGTGCAACAGGAGTAACTGGAGCAACCGGGGTAACGGGAGCAACGGGAGTAACCGGAGTAACGGGAGCCACTGGAGTAACCGGGGCAACCGGAGTAACGGGGGCAACTGGGGTAACAGGAGCAACCGGAGCAACCGGTGTAACCGGAGATACTGGAGTAACCGGATCGACCGGAGTAACTGGAGTAACCGGGGATACTGGAGCGACCGGAATAACGGGAGCTACTGGAGTAACCGGAGCAACCGGCGCCACTGGGATAACGGGAGCCACCGGGCTCACCGGCGCCACTGGAGTAACCGGATCGACCGGAATAACGGGAGCAACTGGGATAACGGGAGCCACCGGGCTCACCGGCGCCACTGGAGTAACCGGAGCGACGGGAGAAATCGGCGCCACGGGAGTAACGGGAGCAACTGGGATAACGGGAGCCACCGGAGTAACAGGAGCAACCGGGGATACTGGAGCGACAGGAATAACAGGAGCAACCGGGGTAACGGGAGTAACAGGAACGACAGGAATAACGGGAGCCACCGGGGTAACCGGCGCAACCGGCGCCACCGGGATTACCGGCGCCACCGGGGACACTGGAGTAACAGGCGCAACCGGAGTAACAGGCGCAACCGGAGTTACAGGAGCAACAGGGATAACGGGAGTCACCGGGGATACCGGAGCGACAGGAATAACAGGCGCAACCGGAGTCACTGGAGTAACGGGATCAACAGGAGCAACCGGGGTAACGGGAGTAACAGGAGCGACCGGAATAACGGGAGCCACCGGTGCAACTGGGGGAACGGGAACAACCGGAGTAACAGGCGCAACAGGAAGTACTGGTGCAACAGGAGTAACGGGATCTACCGGGCTCACCGGAGCCACCGGAGCTACTGGAGTAACAGGCTTGACCGGAGCCACCGGAGATACTGGATCTACCGGAGTAACGGGAGCAACCGGAGCAACTGGGATAACGGGAGCAACCGGGGGAACAGGCGCTACCGGAGCAACTGGGATAACGGGATCTACCGGAGTAACGGGAGCCACCGGAGCAACTGGGATAACGGGAGCCACCGGAGTAACAGGCGCAACCGGAGCAACTGGGATAACGGGAGCCACCGGGGTAACAGGCGCTACCGGATTAACCGGAGTAACAGGTGCAACCGGGGTAACCGGAGTAACCGGAGTAACAGGCGCCACCGGAGTAACAGGCGCAACTGGGATCACCGGAGCCACTGGAATCACCGGAGCAGGCGCGATCATTCCTTATGCTTCAGGTCTTCCCACTGCCGTGACGACCATTGCCGGCGGATTAATCGGAACGGTGAGCCTTGTCGGGTTCGGCAATTCTGTGACGGGCGTCAATGTCGGAGGGGGAGGCGCAATTGATCTTACCGGGGCTGGAGGAACTCTGCTGAACTTTGCTTTTTCTGCTCCGAGAAGCGGAACCATTACATCAATTGCCGCCTATTTCAGTACAACCGCAGCACTGTCGCTTGTCGGCTCGACTGTTACGATAACCGCACAACTATACAGTTCTACTGTGCCGAACAATACGTTCACCCCGATCCCCGGAGCATCCGTCACTTTAGCTCCTCCCCTCACCGGCGTATTGTCAATCGGCAGCATCAGCAACGGAATCACGACAGGGCTGAACATTGCGGTAACTCCTCAAACCCGGCTGTTAATGGTATTCTCCGCCACTGCGACAGGCCTTTCGCTTATTAATACAGTGGCGGGATATGCAAGCGCGGGAGTTACAATTTCCTGATAGATTGCAGACTGACTTCGGTCAGTCTTTTTTATGTGTTATATCAATTGTGTAAAAGTAAATATATACCTATCATCACCTTTTTGGTAAGCCGCAAGAGAAAAAGATCACGAAAATTCTCAAAAATGAGAAATAAAGATTTGAAAAATGGTATGATTTTAGGAGGAAAGGACGGCTGGTGCTGTGTTGGAAGCGAAGCGGTTTTATGTCTCTCTGCAAATGAAAATCGCCGGATTAATTACGGCTTTATTAATACTTGTTATCGGAACGCTCACGGTTATATTTGCCTTTCAGCAATTAAAGGAAGGGCAGAAGCAGGCTGAACAGCTGGCGGTGCAAACCGCAAAAACCATTTCATATATGCCTCCCGTAAAAGAGGCGTTCCGGCTTGCGGATCAAGAGGCTTTTACAAAGTTAGACGTCATTGAACAAATGAAAGAACAGGCAGGCGCGCACGCCGTCTACATCACTGATCAAAAAGGGCATGTTGCATTTCATTCGGCCCGAAGCAGTATTCCGAAAGAAAATCAAAATCTGCAAAACAAAACCGTCATGTTCGGCGGGTCTCCGGTTTCCGACGGAATGAAGGCCGTCCGGGGAAGCGCCCCGGTTATTCTGGAGGAAAAAAATCATAACGAAGTCGTCGGAACGGTGACAGTCGAGTTTCTACAAGATGAGATAGAAAAAGATATGAAAGCGCATCTGCGGCATTTAGGCTATTTTGCATGTTTGGTGTTTCTTATCGGCATCGGGGGAGCGGCGGCGCTCGCAAAAAGCATCCGTAAAGATACACTCGGCCTTGAACCGCATGAAATTGCAGCGCTGTACAGAGAGCGCAATGCGATGCTCCTTGCGATGAAAGAAGGGATTATCGCCGTAAACAAAGCAGGCGCGGTAACCATGATGAATTTGTCTGCGGCTGATATGCTGAATCTGCCGGAACCGATGATCGGAAGGCATATAAAAGAAATCATGCCGGGCGCAAATTTCATGCCGGTGTTGGCAGGGGGAGAATTACCGCCGAACGTGGAGGTGCGTGCCGGAGATAAAGTATTTATCTTAAACGTGAAAGAAATGAAGCAGACCGGGCAAGTATACGGAGCGGTGATCAGCTTCCGCGAAAAAACGGAGCTCAAGAAACTGATTAACAAGCTGACTGAAATGAAAAAATACTCGGAGGATCTCCGGGCGCAAACGCATGAATTCTCGAATAAGCTTTACGCGATCCTCGGTCTGTTAGAGCTGGGAGAATATAATGAAGCCATTGAACTGATAAAAGAAGAGTACGCCATCCAGAATGAACAGCACGAAATCCTCTTTCAAAACATTCATTCACAGCGGGTTCAGGCCATACTATTAGGAAAAATGGGAAAGGCGTCTGAGAAGAAAGTAAAGCTTTCAATAGATGAAAACAGCTTTTTAGAATCGCTGCCGGAGCATGTGGGTTCATCCCAGCTCATTACGATCATCGGAAATCTTATTGATAACGCTTTCGAAGCCGTCGCCGAAAAAGAGAAAAAAGAGGTCGCCTTTTTTATGACCGATATCGGCAGGGATATCGTCATCGAAGTGGCGGATTCAGGAGACGGCGTGCCTCAGGAAAAAACAGAAACGATATTTGAAAAGGGCTACTCTTCAAAGGGGACGAGGAGAGGATACGGCTTAGCCAATCTGAAAGAAGCCGTCAGTGAATTGCAGGGATCGATAGAGATTTCGCAGCAAAAGAGCGGCGGTGCCGTATTTACGGTGTTTATACCGAAAGAAAGGCCAAAGGGGGAATCGGTGTGATTAACATCGCGATTGCAGAGGACGACTTTCGAATAGCGCAAATTCACGAAAAATTTATCGAACATCTTGATGGATTCAATGTCATCGGCAAAGCAATCAATGCCAAAGACACCATATCGCTGCTTGAGAAACGGCAGCCTGATCTGCTGCTTTTGGATATTTATATGCCGGATGAGCTGGGGACAGATCTGCTTCCCCTCATCCGCGGCCGTTTTCCTTCCGTTGATATCATCATTATTACGGCTTCTGCCGAAACAAGACTGCTGCAGGAAGCGCTCAGATCAGGCGTTTCCCACTATGTCATAAAGCCGGTGTCGGCACATAAATTTACAGAAGTGCTTTTGCAGTACCGGGAAAAAAGAGAATGGCTGCACTCACAGCCGGAGCTGAGCCAGTCCGTTATCGACATGTTTTTCGGAAGCGGTCAGAAAGAACAAAAACAGCTCAATGATCTGCCGACCGGGATTAATTCGATTACACTTCAAAAAATCAAAAACGCGCTCAGGGCAGCCCAAAAAGGGATGACGGCTGAAGAACTGGGCGAAAAAATGGGCGCCTCCAGAACAACGGCGCGGCGCTACGCCGAGTTTCTCGTTTCTCGGGAAGAAGCGCTCGCTGAATTAGAGTACGGCATTATCGGCAGGCCGGAACGGAAATATTATTTAGCACATGAATAAGGGATGGGAGAAATGAAGCGGTTGGGAGTGTTTCTTGTCATGCTGGCGGCGCTGGTTTCTTTTGACGGACGGCAGATGGCGGGCATCCGTTCAGCCGAAGGGCCGGTTGAAATTGTCGTCCCGGCGGCGCCTCAAGGGGGCTGGGACGTAACGGCAAAAGCGTTGCAATCGGTAATAGAGCGGAAGCAAATATTAGGCCGGCCCGTAAAGATCGTCTATAAACCCGGCGGAGGCGGAGACAGCGGCTGGAAATATGTAAACGAACGAAAAACGGATGTCATCAGTATGAATTCAAGCCTGCTGTTAAGCAATGAAATTTTGGGACAAAGCCGGCTGAAGGCAGCTGATTTTACGCCTTTGGCCATTATCGCAAAAGAGTGGCAGACCGTCGCTCTTCCGAAGGATTCAAAGATAAAAAGCGGAAAGCGGCTGCTCGGCGATATTAAAGCACATCCGGGCGGCATAAAAATCGGATTTGCGCCCGGCCTCGGAAATGATGACCAGCTCTCCTTTGCGAGAGCGGCGGAAATGGCCGGAATTTCTCCGTTTGATATCCGCTTTTTTCAATACGGGAGCAGCAATGAAGTCATTGAAGCTCTTATCAGCCACGAGATAGACGCCGCCTCAATGACCATTTCAGAAGCGAGAGACGCCTATCGGAAAGGGAAAATCACATTGGCGGCCGTTACGTCGGACAAAAGGCTCTCCGGCTTCAGCGATGTGCCGACATGGAAAGAGCAGGGGGTGCCGTTTGTCTTTGCGCACTGGAGAGGCATCATGGGGCCGAAAGACATGACCGAAGGCGAGATCGCCTATTGGGATCAGGCTTTGAAACAGATTACCTCATCCGCGGAGTGGAAGCAAATGTTGAAAAAACGGGATTGGGAGAGCTTTTACAAAAACAGCAGCGGCGCAAAACGCTTTTTAGAAGAGCAGACCGAGTTCTATAAAGAGATGATGAGCAGCGAAAAATAAGCCTTCCGCATATTTGCGGGGAGGCTTTTTATTTATAAATGAACAAAATGAACGAAAAGGTTATAAAAAATTAAAAATCTTTAAAATCCAAAATATTTACTTCAATATCCAATTCTCATAAGATAGCAAAAAGGCGGATAAAGGGGATCGGGCCTTTAAAATGTAAGCGTATTCATAATAAGGGGGACATACTGTGTTAGCAATCTTAGGCTTTCTTATGATGCTTGTTTTTATGGTGCTGATTATGACAAAACGGCTTTCCGTGTTAACGGCGCTCGTATTAACACCGATCGTGTTTGCGCTGATTGCCGGGTTTTCTTTTAACCGGGTCGGCGAGATGATGATCTCCGGTATTGAACAGGTGGCGCCGATCGCAGTTATGATTATGTTTGCGATTCTTTATTTCGGCATTATGATTGATACCGGTTTATTTGATCCGATGGTGTCGCGTATTTTAAAGCTGGTTAAAGGCGACCCGCTCAAAATTGTAGTCGGAACAGCCGTTTTGACCATGCTTGTCGCACTGGACGGAGACGGCTCGACGACGTATATGATTACGACAAGCGCAATGCTGCCTTTGTATATCATGCTCGGAATCCGTCCGATTATTTTAGCGGGAATCGCCGGTGTCGGCATGGGTATCATGAATACGATCCCATGGGGCGGCGCGACGCCGCGTGCGGCGAGTGCGCTCGGCGTTGACCCGGCAGATCTGACGGGGCCGATGCTGCCTGTCATTGCCAGCGGAATGGTGTGTATGATTGTGGTCGCTTATGTACTCGGAAGGATGGAAAGGAAACGGCTCGGGGTGATCGAATTAAAGCAGCCGTCCCATACAAATGAAACGGCTGCGGCTGCGGAAGATGAATGGAGGCGGCCGAAACTATGGTGGTTCAATTTACTGTTAACGCTTTCTTTAGTGGGATTTTTAGTGTCAGGAAAAGTGAATTTAACCGTGCTGTTCATCATTGCGTTTTGTATCGCGCTGATTGTCAACTATCCGAAGCTTAACGATCAAAGGGAGCGTATTTCAGCCCATTCGAGCAATGTGCTTGCGATCGGTTCGATGATTTTTGCCGCAGGCGTGTTTACCGGAATTTTAACAGGGACGAAGATGGTTGATGAGATGGCCATTTCCCTCGTATCGCTTATTCCGGAACAGATGGGGGGGTTTATTCCGGCGATTGTTGCCTTAACGAGCGGTATCTTTACGTTTCTGATGCCCAATGACGCCTATTTTTACGGCGTGCTGCCCATTTTATCCGAGACCGCCGTGGCGTACGGTGTAGATAAGGTGGAAATCGCCCGCGCTTCGATCATCGGCCAGCCGATTCATATGTTAAGCCCGCTCGTGCCGTCGACACATTTATTAGTCGGGCTTGCCGGGGTCACGATTGATGAGCACCAGAAGTTTGCGATGAAATGGGCGGTTCTTGCTGTTATCGTCATGACGGCCTTTGCGCTCATCATCGGCGCAATCACGATTTTTTAACATAAAACACCCGGTTCGTCGCACACTAAAGGCATCAGAGGAGGTGCCATGATGAGTGATCCGTTTATGCCGCTTTTTTCAGTGAGAAGCGGCGCCGGTTTTAAAGCGGCGGACGGCGTTTACGGATTGACCGTGCAGATTGCGAATGTTTACTTTATCGAAAATCCCTCAGCTCCGCGGGAAATCATTCTGGTTGACGCGGGAATGCCTCAATCGGCGGAGATGATAACAGAAGAAATGAAACGCCGATTCAAAGAGGGGTATCAGCTGAAGGCGGTCATTTTGACACACGGCCATTTTGATCATGTCGGTGCGATTGAAGAACTGCTTGAGCTTTGGAATGTGCCGGTTTACATTCATGAAAAGGAGCTCCCGTACGTCACGGGGAAAGCAGATTATCCGCCTGCCAGGCCCGATGCGAAAAAAGGGCTTGTCGCAAAGCTGTCACCGCTGTTTCCGCGCCATACGATCCGCATTCCGTCCGTTCAGGCACTGCCTTCAGACGGTACCGTTCCGTTTCTTGAAGAATGGAAATGGGTGCATACGCCCGGCCACACACCCGGCCATATTTCATTATTCCGGGATAAAGACCGCGTTCTGCTTGCCGGTGATGCCGTGATCACTGTTGAACAGGAATCGCTTGCGGACGTTGTCATTCAAAAGCAAGAGCTTCACGGGCCGCCCGCCTATTTTACAGCGGATACGCAGACGGCGGCCGCGTCCGTTCAGAAACTGGCCGAACTGGAGCCGGAAGCGCTTTTGACGGGTCACGGAATTCCGATGACGGGAAAAAACTACCGTGAAGATTTGCTTACACTGGCTGAAAAACTGCATTCCGTTTTGTAAAACACCTGCGAAAATCACAGGTGTTTTTTCTATGCAGTTTCCAGTATGATACAAAAAAACCATTGTGTTCACTCCTAAAAACGATACAATGGGAAACAGATGTAAATTGAAGGAGAGAGTTTTTTGAAACATACGGAAATACTTTGGGATGAGGCGAAGGATTTTATTGATGTCTGCTATCAGGAACTCGGAATGGAATCGCAAATCAACGCGCGTCTTCACGCGATAAAAGATGAGATAGATCGGACGGGAAGTTACGTCCATACGGCGGAAGAGCTTGAACACGGGGCGAAAATGGCGTGGCGCAACAGCAACCGCTGTATCGGGCGTCTGTTCTGGCAATCGCTGAACGTCATTGACCGGCGCGGTGTGAACACGAAAGAAGAGGTGCGCGACGCATTATTTGAACATATTGAAATCGCCACGAACGGCGGAAAAATTAAACCGACGATTACGATTTTCCCTCCTGAGCAGAATGGCGAGAAACAAGTGGAAATCTGGAATCACCAGCTCATCCGCTATGCGGGATATGAGACTGAAAAAGGAAGAGTCGGTGATCCGGCATCATATGAACTGACGGCTGTCTGCGAAAAACTCGGCTGGCGCGGGAAGCGGACCGATTTTGATATTCTGCCGCTGCTTTTCCGGATGAAAGGGGACGGGCAGCCGGTCTGGTATGACCTGCCTCAGACGCTCGTGAAAGAAGTGCCGATCACCCATCCGGATATTGAAGAGTTTGCCGATTTAAATCTCAGATGGTACGGGGTTCCGATTATCGCCGATATGAGGCTTGAAATCGGCGGGCTGTCGTACAACGCGGCGCCTTTTAACGGATGGTATATGGGAACCGAAATCGGCGCAAGGAACCTTGCTGACGAAAAACGGTATGATATGCTCAAAAAAGCCGCTTCGGTCATGGGGATTTCCGCCAGCCTGAATACCGACCTATGGAAAGATCAGGTGCTGGTGGAACTGAATAAGGCAGTGCTCTATTCATACAAAAAACACGGTGTCAGCATTGTCGATCACCATACGGCGGCGAATCAATTTAAACGCTTCGAAGAACAGGAACAAGACGCGGGCAGAAAGCTGACGGGCGACTGGACCTGGCTGATTCCGCCGATCTCGCCGGCTTCCACCCACATTTTCCATAAATCATATGACAATACGATTGTGAAGCCGAATTATTATTATCAGGACAAGCCTTATCAGTAACTGATGGAAAAGGTGCGGTACCCTTTCAGACGGTGTGATTCTTCGATGGTTACGCCTGTGACATTTGAGAAGGGGCTGCCTTTTCTGACTGCTTCGGCAAATTGTTTTAACGACTCTTCAGGACCTTCGGCAAGGATTTCCACCCGGCCGTCATCACGGTTTTTTACCCAGCCGGCTATCTTATGTCTGTCGGCTTCCATCTGGACGAAGTAGCGAAAACCTACGCCCTGAACCCGACCGTCTGCAATCATATGATATTGAAGCATGGAAAAACCACCTTTTTCTTACTATGATAAAGGAAAGATATGAGATTTCGCAAAGGATGTGAACGAGGTGACGGAAGACTATTCTGTCTTATCTATCAATCTCGGAAAGCCCGCAATTCATGAATTTGCCGGCAGACAAATCAATTCCGGCATCATAAAGCTGCCCGCAGATTCTCCCGTCATGCTGTATAAAACCCATTTTGACGGGGACGGGCAAGCCGACTTGAAGCATCACGGAGGCCCCGATAAAGCGGTGTGCGTGTATCCCGCCGTGCATTATTCATATTGGGAAACAACGCTCGCGAGAAAACTTCCCGCCGCCGCGTTCGGGGAGAATGTAACGGTCAAAGGACTGGCCGAACAAGACGTGTGGATCGGAGACGTCTTTCAGCTGGGGGAAGCCGTCGTTCAAGTAAGCCAGCCGCGCCAGCCCTGCGTCAAACTCGCGCTCAAATATGGCATCAAAGATATGGTGCTCCGTGTACAGCAGACGGGATTTACCGGCTTTTATTTCAGGGTGCTTGAAGAAGGATATGTCGATCCGCGTCCCGTCCTCAAGCGTCTGTCGAGAGGCAAAGAAAGCATTTCCGTCTGGTATGCGAATGAAGTGAAATATCGTGATTCCGGCAATCTGTCAGCGATTGAAGAAATACTGCGGGAAGAAGCGCTGTCAGAAAGCTGGAGGGAGTCCTTCCTTAAAAAAAGAGACAGGCTCACTAATGTATAGAAAAAAGCCGTGCTGCACTGCCAGCACGGCTGATTTACGTTATGCTTGTTTTTTTGTTTCCAGCAGATTGGCAAGGAAGTACTTTTTGAAGCTTTGAAGCTTTCTTCCTTCATAGTGGGTAATTCCTTTTTTCTTTAACTCTTCTACATACCAGCCTTTACTGCCATAATGCATGTCAGAAAACTCCTTTCTCCGCTCTCCCGCTGGGGAGGTTTCTTCAGTTTTTGCCAAACTTTTGGCATTGTAACATCTATAAAAAGACGATGAAAAGGGATAACGCAAAAACTGAGACTTTCGATTCAGAGATGTAAAGCTTTCTTACATATATATGTAAAGGGCGGTCTTTTCATGCTTAATGGCCGGTTAATTTTAACAGCACCGTTCCGAGTGTCATGATTCCGAAAACGACGCCGAAATAAACCAGCATCCCCTTCTTTTTCTTCACTCCGTAAACGGTGAGAATGATGCTTTCAATAAAGAAAATAAACCCGAAGATAATAAACCACATGTTGAAAAATGGCTCCTTTCACAGACATATGTCCAGTGTAGCACAACTCTTATAACGGAGCATAAAAAAGCCGGGCACTGTATCAGTGTCCGGCAAGTTTGACGAGAAGCTGGGCCAAATGCTGTTTTTCATTGTCATCCGCAATGTCCCACAGTTCTTGTAAGAGTTTTTCTTCCGCATTGCGGGGCTCCTCGTGTTTGGCGAGATAGTCCCCGAGGATGGCGGCGCTTTTGATGATTTTGCTGTCATCCAGACCCAGTTTTTTTCCGGCGGAAATTTTCTGATGAAGGTACGCCTTAAATTCCTCGAAATCCTCTAAAATCTGCTGTTTCGTTACGCCGTGCATGGCGTGTATTTCGTTTTCGATTTTGATTTTTTCTTTATCTTTTTTCATGCGTCTCCCTCCTTCGGGTTAGTTGTTGTATACCTGTTTGGAAGGGAGATGAAACATTACAATGCAGTTAAAATAATCGGTTTGTCTTTTGTGATCACGATGGTGTGTTCCACTTGGGCGACAAGGCTTTTATCCGGCGTTTTATACGTCCAGCCGTCTCCCGTTTCAACAATCGTTTCCGCTTTCGTGGAAATAAACGGCTCAAGCGCGATCACGGTTCCGTTTTTAAGAAGCGCGTTATCAAACGGATCGTAGTAATTCATGATGTGGTTCGGCGCTTCATGGAGGTTTCTGCCGATTCCGTGGCCCGTCAGCGTTTTAATGACGGTAAATCCGTTGGAGCGGGCTTCATGGTAGACGGCTCTGCCGATCTGGTTTTGGCGTTTGCCGGCTTTTGCCTGATCCAATCCTTTCTGAAATGCGGATGCTGCGCAGTTACAAAGCTTTTGCAGACGTTCATCGCCTTCTCCGAGTACAAATGAAATTCCCGTATCGGAATAAAAACCGCCGAACTCCGCCGAAATATCGATATTGACAAGATCTCCGGCTTTTAAGATTTTAGAGGCGCTCGGAATGCCGTGAGCGACTTCGTCATTTACGCTGATACATGTCACGCCCGGGAAATCGTATTCCTTCTCCGGAGCGGAAGCGGCTCCGTGCTCGTCAAGCACCGCCTTTCCGATCAGGTCAAGATCTTTCGTGCTCATGCCGGGCTCGGCTTTTTTCTTCATTTCTTCACGCGCCAGCGCGACAATTCTGCCGATTTTTTTAAGGCCTTCTAATTCTTGATCGTTCGTTACAATCATTGTCATTCCCGCTTTCTATTTTTAATCATCTGATTCAAGCTTACCACAACTGGTTTATAAATAGAAAACCAACAAGCCTTATGTGAATAAATGAAGGAAAATTGGTATAGATCACTAGATAACTTATGTGGTATATTTAAGAAAAAAGAAGGGGGATGGGTAAAATGCTTCAATTTTTGCAAAAACTAGGAAAATCATTTATGCTTCCGATTGCCGTTCTGCCCGCCGTTGGTATTATTTTGGCCATCGGCAGAGAGGACTTATTAAATATTCCGTTCATTTACGCGGCGGGGACCGCGGTATTTGATCATCTGCCGCTGATTTTCGCGATCGGAATCGCGATCGGGATTTCCAAAGACAGCAACGGGGCCGCCGCTCTGTCGGGAGCAATTTCTTATATCATGCTGGACGCGGCTGTAAAATCAATCAATTCGACAAATAATATGGCCGTTTTCGGAGGGATTATCGCGGGGTTAATTGCGGGATACACGTATAATCGCTTTAAGGATACGAAGCTGCCCGAATATCTCGGGTTTTTCAGCGGGCGCAGGCTCGTTCCGATTGTAACGGCGCTGATTACCATTATTTTGGCGGGGATCTTCGGATTTGTGTGGCCGCCGATTCAGTCGGTGATTACGTCTTTCGGGGAATGGATGATCGGGCTTGGCGGAATCGGCGCGGGGATTTACGGGATTTTTAACCGGCTTTTGATTCCGTTCGGTCTTCATCATGTGCTGAATAATATTTTTTGGTTCCAATTTGGCGATTTTCACGGAAAAACGGGAGATCTGGCCCGCTTCTTTGCGAAGGATCCGACGGCGGGAACTTATATGACGGGATTTTTCCCGATTATGATGTTCGGGCTTCCGGCCGCATGTCTGGCAATGATTGCCGCGGCTAAGCCAAGTAAGCGCAAAGCGACGGCCGGAATGATGATCGGTCTCGCGCTGACGGCATTTATTACCGGAATTACAGAGCCGATTGAATTTGCATTTATGTTTTTATCACCGCTTTTGTACGGGGTTCATGCTATATTAACCGGGTTCTCTTTATTTATCGTGAATGTTCTCGGAATCAGGTCAGGTTTTTCATTCTCGGCGGGGGCGATCGATTATCTCCTCAGCTACGGCATTGCCGAAAAACCGCTTTTGCTGCTCGTTGTCGGGCTTTGTTATGCGGTGATCTATTTTGTCGTCTTCTATATGCTCATCAAAACGTTAAACTTGAAAACGCCGGGACGGGAAGATGATGAGGAAGAGGAAGAAGTGCTTAGTGAAGATACGGCCGGTTCCGTCGAAGAACATGCCATGCTCAAGGGGCTCGGCGGCAGGCAAAACCTCGAAACGATTGATCACTGTGCGACCCGCCTCAGGCTGACCATGCAGGATACGTCTCTCATTAATGAGGCGGCGCTTAAAAAAGCGGGAGCAAAAGGGGTTATCAAAACGGGGAATAAAACTGCGCAGGTCATTATCGGGCCGAACGTCGAATTTGTCGCGGAAGAGCTGAGGGAAGCCGTCCGCCGTGACGACCAGAAGCAGACTTGAAAAATCCGGATCACCTAGGTGATCCGGATTTTTTTTTGAACATATATCAAGTTTCACATAATGTACAAAAAACAACGTTTTCTTCTATGTTAAGATTCATGTAGAACAAGTATGGAGATGATGTAAGGTGACATGGATTGCAGTTGTTTCAATTGTTGTCATAAGCCTGATTAAGATTGTGCTGACATGCCTTCCTACCGGAGCGGTGGAATGGATTCTCCGCAAGTTTGAAACCCATTCGAAGCTCAGTGACGCGTCCGCTGCCGTTTCCCTCGGCGGAAAACGTCTGGAAGGCGAAGACAAACGCCGGGTGATTGATGATTTTAACGAAGCCGTGTTTATCGAACGGCATTATATATACCCAGGGGATGAAGAGCGTTATCTTCATCCGCAAAACGGAGCCGATCCGCTTGTCATTAAGACGAGAAAAGGAAAAAAAGATATGACGGTGTTTGTATACAGCTACGAAGACCATGTAGATGTCGTCAAACAGCAGAAAAAGAAAGTCGTCGCTTATTCAGTTCTTTCCGACAGCCTGCAAAAGCGCTCTATGGCCGCCGCCGGGAGCTGAACATAAAAAAGCCAGATCATTGATATGATCTGGCTTTTGTTTATTCTTTTTGATCATCTGCTGAGGAATCTTCACGCTTCGTATAATCGAATTGTGAAGGGTCCACTTTCTTAAAGCCTTTCGGCTGATAGAAACGAAGCAGATCGCCGTTGATGATCTTATCAGACATTTCAAGCTCAGTCTTGACGAGAGAGTCTTCTTTTTTGTCGACTTCTGAATCATCTAAAAGTCTTCCGGTTTTCGTATCGTAATACTTGCCGGACACTTTCGTATAGTTCGGCGAGATGAAGTCTCCGTTACGGAACGGAATGACTTCTCTGTGCTCTTTCGATAAGATATCTGAACCTGACATGAGATAATCTTTCGTATCGACGCCGAGCAGATGAAGAACGGTCGGCGCGACATCGACTTCACCGGCAAATTTATGATTGCGGCCGCCTTTCACGCCGGGAGCGTGGATAAAGAGCGGCACCCGCTGAAGCTGGGCATTGTCGTATTCATTGATCTCATCTTTGCCGAGCACTTTCGCCATCGCTTTATTATGGTTTTCGGAGATGCCGTAGTGGTCTCCGTACATCACGATAATCGACTTATCGTACAGGCCGTCTTTTTTCAGGTCATGAAAGAACTGTTCGATTGATTCATCCAGATAGTTCGCGGACTGGAAGTAATTATTGACGACTGAATCGCCAAAGTCTCCCGCCGGGAAGTCCGTGTCTTCTTTATCCATCCCGAACGGGAAGTGGTTTGACAGCGTAATGAACTTCGTATAGAACGGCTGCGGCAGGCTCTTTAAGAGCGGCATGGATTCTTTGAAATACGGTTTGTCTTTCATGCCGTAGTTTTTCGTGTTTTCTTCGCTCATGTCATAATAAGCGGAATCAAAAAACTTATCGATGCCTTCCGCTTTGTACATTTCGTTACGGTTCCAGAAAGTCTGCGTATTTCCGTGGAAAGCGGCAGACGTGTACTTTTTGCCTTTTAGGATCGCAGGAACGGACTGCAGCGTGTTTTGCGCTTTATTGACGAAAACCGAACCTTGCGACAGCGGGTACAGAGAGTTCTCCATCATAAATTCCGCATCAGATGTTTTACCTTGTCCCGTTTGGTGGAAAAAGTTATCAAAGTAGAATGTTTGATTATCGTGCGCCAGTTTGTTTAAAAACGGCGTCACTTCCTTGCCGTTAATTTTATAGTCAATGATAAAGGATTGCAGAGACTCTAATGAGACGTAGATGACGTTTTTTCCTTCGGCTTTTCCGAAGTAGACGTTGTTCGGCACGTCATAGTTGGCCTTCATATAGTTTTCCACATCCGTTACATCGCTTGAATCGGCAAGCGCGCGCTGGCTGTTTGATTTCACATTCTGCACGGCATCGTAAATCGTAAAGTTGTACGTGCCCAAGTATTTCACCAGATAGTTTCGGTCAAATGAGCGTGTCAAAAGCTCAGGACGGTCGGATTCCGCGACGGCGAGGTTGATCAGGAACATAAGCACGGCGGAAGCCAAAACGATTCTGAATGATTTCTTCGCCGGTTTTTCAGCCGGTTTTTTCATCTTAAGGGCCAAAATAATCAAAATGACGGTATCCAGGAAGTAGAAGGCGTCTGTCCATCTCATTAACGAGAACGCGCTGTCTCCGAGCTGGCCGCCGTTTGTCTTTGCCTGCATCATGACCGGGATGGTAATGAAATCATTAAAGAATCTATAATAGACGATGTTTGCAAAAAGCAAAAAAGACAATAAAAAATGAATCACAATAATGGCTGTCTGCTGTAATTTTTTCTTGAAAAGAAGCCCAAGTCCAAGAAAGAACAAGCTGGAGCTCAGCGGATTCACAAAAAGCAATATTTTCTGGATCGTGTTGTCTATGCCGAGGTTAAAGTTTAAAATATAAGCGACATATGTTTTCACCCACAATAACACGACCGCTATCAAGAAGAAGGCAAGTCCTCTTTCTTTTATAAATGTTTTCATTGTTACACTCCTTTTTTCCGATCACGGTTTACACGGAACGATAGAAAAAACGAACGTAATCAATATACCATGAAACCAGCAAATAGAAAAGGTGGAAAAGGCTCATCGGAAAAAGGGCGAAAAACGCTGTCGCAACGGCGGTTGATCTGTTGAATGACAGCTTTAAAACATATAAATGGAACAAACTGGGACCTATGTTTCCGTATGATCACACCCGGTTTCTATTGAAAAAAGAGGTGAACAGTAATGGATATTGCCCATATCGTGGCTGAAGATAAAATCAAGCGCGCCATTAAGGATGGAGAGTTCGCCGGCATCAAAGGAATGGGAAAGCCCCTGCCGAAAGACGATGCCGCACATCTTCCAGAATCGCTCAGAATGGGCTACCGCATATTAAAAAACGCCGGGATCGCCGAGGATGAAGGCGCGCTGAAGAAAGAGCTGATGACGCTCGATTATTTGATCGCCAAGTGCCGCAATGAACAGGAGCGGGATCACCTGCGGAACAAACGGACGGAAAAACAAGTCAGACTCGACAAACTGACGGAGGAGAAAGCCATGTTCTCAAAACCCGCATCTTCTCATTATAAGGAGAAAGTGTACAGACGGCTGGGCCGCCCGTAAGCCGGCTCTTTAGATTTTTTTCTGAAAAGGAATGTGCTCCATAAGGCGCGGGTAGGAAATGTGGAGCAGGCCGTTTACGCACTGCGCCTGTAACAGGCGGGGCTCAGCCGGTTCAGGAAGCTCAATCGTCTCATCGATTTCCCCGTAATACCGGTTTTGGCAGACGCCCATGTTCTTTGGAAAAAGGGGTGTGATGTTTCCTCTTATATGCAGCCGTGTTCTTGACAGCAGCCCCAATGTCAATTCTTCTTCGTAAACGCCGGGCATTTCCACAATGACAAATGTGTGCTGTTCATCCTGATAAATATCATAAGTCAGGGTGTTTTTTTGTAAGGAGAAAAAATCTTCGGGAGATTTCCGTTTCAGGACATTGGTCCAAAAGTCGCTGGGCTTGTGCTCGTTCGTAATCTCAAGCCACTTTCTCATTTTTTCGATATCCACTTCGGCAGAACCTCCCTATATTTGATTTGCGATCGGCATTGACGGGTTGGCGATCTGATCCTGGTCGCTCACGTCAGGGTCAAGATGGCCCGAATTCAAACATCCGGCGGCCGGCGAAAAATCCCCTAAAGAAAAGTTCGCGCCGACAAGTTTGCTGTTGGCGGTGTGGCTGTTTTGTACGGTCTGACCGATATCGACGTTTCCGTTTTGCGTTGCTCCGTTTACTTTTATATTGACGACGTTAATTTGGTAAGGCATTCATAAAAACCCCTTTAATCTATAGTGGGCGGTATCGGCATAACATTTGCGGTATCTGCGTTTCCGATTTCTGTCTGGTCGTTGACATCAGGATCATTTAACAAGTTCTCCATCATCGATTCTATAGGTGACGTATCGCCGAATGAAGAGTTCAGTCCTTGTGATTTGTTATTTGTGGTGGGACTGTTGTATGCCGCTTCCCCAATCGTAATAGATCCGTTGCCAGAAATACTGTTAATCTTCAAATAGTACAGGTTGATAACAGTGGATGGCATCTCTTCACACCTCTTTAACTTAGTTGTACAGTACTGTATGCTTTTTGTGCTCCTGTTGTGAATTCCGCCCGGACATGTTCCCGATAAAACAAGAAGTCAAGGCCCGGTTCCGGCGGGGCTTTTTTTGTTTCAGGGTCTTTCGCAGTATATTTGTGATGAAAGCGCTATAAAAATAGATTGACGACATGTATATACATCATTACAATAGAGTCATAAACATGTATATACAAGTTTGCGAGACAAAATGAAAACGGTTACGGAGGGGTTGGCATGGGTGAGTTTAACCGGGCTGCGCGGCAGATCGCTGAAGCTGTCGGCGGAATCGAAAATATTGAGGCGGCGACTCATTGTGTGACGCGTTTGCGGTTTGCATTAATAGATGAAACCAAAGTAAACCAAAAAATGCTTGATGCAATAGACATTGTCAAAGGATCTTTTGCGGTAAACGGGCAGTTTCAAGTCGTGATCGGGCAGGGGACGGTCAACAAAGTATATGCGGAATTAGTGAAGGAAACGGGGATGGGTGAAGCGTCCAAGGATGACGTGAAGAAAGCGGCAGCGCAAAACATGAATCCTTTACAGCGTGCTGTGAAAACGCTTGCAGACATCTTTATTCCGATCTTGCCGGCGATCGTCACGGCTGGACTTTTAATGGGTCTGAACAATATCTTAACGGCGGAAGGCATTTTCTACAGCGCCAAATCGATTGTCCAAGTGTATCCGCAATGGGCGGATCTCGCCAATATGATTAATCTGATCGCGGGGACGGCTTTCGCTTTTCTGCCGGCTTTAATCGGCTGGTCGGCAGTGAAGCGGTTCGGAGGAAGCCCGCTTTTGGGCATCGTGCTCGGGCTGATGCTGGTGCATCCTGATCTGTTAAACGCATGGGGCTACGGGGCTGCCGAGCAGAGCGGCGATATTCCGGTGTGGAACCTGTTCGGCCTTGAGGTGCAGAAAGTCGGGTATCAAGGTCAGGTGCTCCCGATTCTGCTGGCGTCTTATTTACTTGCCAGGCTTGAGCTCTTTTTGACGAAACGGACGCCGGAGGGTATTCAGCTGTTGGTCGTCGCGCCGGTGACGCTTTTGGTCATCGGTTTTCTATCCTTTGTCATCATCGGTCCGATTACCTTTGCGATCGGTAACGCGCTGACGGCGGGATTGATTGCCGTTTTCGGCCAATTCTCCGCCATCGGAGGCCTGCTGTACGGAGGGCTGTATTCGGCGCTTGTGATCACGGGGATGCACCATACGTTTCTCGCGGTCGATCTTCAATTAATCGGATCAAAGCTCGGCGGCACATTTTTATGGCCGATGCTCGCATTGTCAAATATCGCTCAAGGATCGGCGGCTTTGGCCATGATGCTGATCACAAAAGATAAAAAACAGCGGGGGCTTTCACTGACGGCCGGCATTTCCGCATATTTGGGCATTACCGAACCGGCGATTTTCGGCGTGAATCTGCGTTACAAATTTCCGTTTGTGATCGCCATGATCAGTTCGGGAATCGCGGGGATGTTCATCTCCGTCAAAGGCGTTCTCGCAAGCTCAGTCGGAGTTGGCGGCGTGCCGGGGATCTTCTCCATTATGAGTCGGTACTGGGGTCCGTTTGCGATCGGAATGCTGATCGTGCTGATTCTCCCGTTTGCGGGAACATACGGGTATGCGCGGCTGAAACGGCAAAAATAGAAAACCTGCGGGGCGCCTTCTATCAGGCTGTCCCTTTTCCCTTTCAATTCAAAACAATACAGGCGGTGAAGAAAAATGAAAAAAGACAGCACACCATGGTGGAAAAAGGCAGTGGTATATCAAATTTATCCGAAGAGCTTTAATGATACGACGGGAAACGGGATCGGTGATCTGAACGGCATTATCGAGAAGCTTGATTATTTGCAGAAGCTTTTGATTGATGTCATTTGGCTTACGCCGATTTACGATTCGCCGCAGAATGACAACGGTTATGACATTCGCGATTACTGCACCATTTATGAAGAATACGGAACGATGGAGGATTTTGAACGCCTTCTCGCTGAAGCGCACAAAAGAGGAATCAAGGTCGTCATGGATCTTGTCGTAAACCATACATCAGTCGAGCATCGGTGGTTCAAAGAAGCGGTCTCGTCACCCGACAGTCCGTATCGGGATTTTTACATTTGGAAAGACGGAAAGGAAGACGGCCGGGCGCCGAACAACTGGGAATCAAAATTCGGCGGTTCCGCTTGGGAGCTCGACCCGGCGTCAGGCCAGCACTATCTGCATTTATTTGATGTGTCGCAGGCCGATTTGAACTGGGAAAATGAAGAGATGAGAAAAAAGGTCTACGACATGATGCATTTTTGGTTCCGGAAAGGGATCGACGGCTTCCGGCTGGATGTGATCAACCTCATTTCTAAAGACCAATCGTTTCCTGATGCCGAGGATGGGCGTGACGGGCGCCCTTATTATACGGACGGGCCGCGCGCGCACGAATTTCTTCATGAGATGAACCGGGAAGTGTTTTCGAAATATGACAGTATGACGGTCGGGGAAATGTCCTCGACAACGGCTGACCACTGCATCCGGTACACAAACCCTGAGAATAAAGAACTCGATATGACCTTTAACTTTCATCATTTAAAAGTGGATTATCCGAATGGTGAAAAATGGGCGCTCGCTCCGTTTGATTTTCTGAAGCTGAAACGGATTTTAGCGTTTTGGCAGACGGAGATGCAAAAAGGCGGAGGCTGGAACGCATTATTCTGGTGCAACCATGACCAGCCGCGGGCCGTATCCAGATACGGAGACGACGGCGTATACCGGACGAAATCAGCCAAAATGCTGGCGGCGGCCATTCATATGATGCAGGGCACGCCTTACATTTATCAAGGTGAGGAGATCGGCATGGGCAATCCGAAGTTCGATGACATCGGCTCATACCGCGATGTCGAATCACTGAACATTTACAAAAAGATGAAGGAAGAAGGCGTGCCCGAAAAAGACATTATCGCCATTTTAAAAGAGAAATCAAGAGACAATGCAAGAACCCCCATTCAGTGGAACAGCGGGCCGCACGGCGGTTTCACGACGGGCACGCCTTGGATTCCGGCGGCGGATGATTATCGGGACATTAACGCGGAAGCGGCTTTGCGGGACCCGGATTCAATTTTCTACCATTATCAGAAGCTCATCAAGCTCAGAAAGGAATATGACATCGTGACTGAAGGAACGTTTGAGCTGCTTGCTGAAGACGATCCGGCAGTTCTGGCGTACGTCAGACACGGCAAGGATGAAAAACTGCTGTGCATCAACAATTTCTACGGGAAAGAAGCGGACTTTACGGTTCCGCTTAAAGACACGGACGGCTGGCGGTTTACGGTGCTGCTGACGAATGATGAACCGAGGGAAGGGCGGCCGGAACGATTGACGCTCCGTCCGTATGAATCGATCGTTTATCATCTGACAAAAGCGTGATACACTAATCTGGGTGGTCAAATGAAAGTGAATAAATACATCACAATCTATAAAGATATGGTGCGGCAGATCGAAAGCGGCCAGCGGAAGGCTGAAGACGTTCTTCCGTCTGAAAATGATTTGTGCGATCAATACGGCACATCACGAGAAACCGTCCGCAAAGCGCTCAATATGCTGGCGCAAAACGGCTACATCCAGAAAATCAAAGGCAAAGGCTCCGTCATATTAGACAGAGAAAAAATGCGTTTTCCCGTCTCAGGCCTGATCAGCTTCAAAGAGCTTTCGGAAACGCTCGGAAAAGAGACGAGAACGACGGTTCACCGTCTCGGGCTGATCCTGCCTCCCTCAGAAGCCGCAAAAGAGCTTGGTACAGAAGCGGATGAAAAGGTGTGGGAAGTCGTCAGATCAAGACGGATTGACGGAGAACATATTATTTTGGACAAGGATTACTTTGTGAAAAAACACGTGCCTCTATTGACAAAGGCGATTTGTGAAGATTCGATCTATGAGTATCTCGAAGGAGAGCTCGGCTTGTCCATCAGCTACGCGCAAAAGGAAATTGTCGTGGAGCCGGCGGGGGAAGAGGACCGGAAGTATTTGGATCTTGGCGGATTCAGCCATATGGCGGTCGTGAAAAACAGCGTCTTTTTGGAGGATACCAGCCTCTTTCAGTACACGGAAAGCCGGCACAGGCTCGATAAATTCCGTTTCGTCGACTTTGCGAGAAGAGAAAAATAAAAACGGACTGCCGCGGCAGCCCATTTTTTTTGTCAGTATCAAAATGAATACTATCCAACAAAAATGTGCGTACTGGTACTTTCAAAAATAATGGCTACAATAGTACATAACGATTGAAAAGGAGAGATCACCAATGTCAGATAAAAAACAGCAGATCATCGAAGCGTATCAATTCAGACACGCCACAAAGGAATTTGATCCTGAGAAAAAAATTTCAGAAAGCGATTTTGAATTCATTTTAGAAACGGGAAGATTATCGCCAAGCTCGCTCGGTTTGGAGCCTTGGAAATTTGTCGTCGTTCAAAATCCGGAGCTTCGTGAAAAACTCCGCGAGTTCACATGGGGCGCGCAAAAGCAGCTGCCGACCGCAAGCCATTTCGTACTTCTGCTTGCCCGGACGGCAAAGGATATCCGTTTTGACGCCGACTATGTCAAAAATCACTTGCGGGAAGTCAAAAAAATGCCGGAAGATATGTATGAAGGCTATATCAGCAAAACGGAAGACTTCCAGAAAAATGATTTCAATCTGCTTGAATCAGATCGCGCGCTGTTTGACTGGGCATCCAAACAGACTTACATCGCCCTCGGCAATATGATGACAGCCGCTGCGCAGATCGGAATCGACTCCTGCCCTGTAGAAGGCTTCAACTACAAAGAAATTCACCGGATTCTTGAAGAAGAAGGACTTCTGGAAAACGGAAGTTTCGACATCTCTGTTATGGCCGCATTCGGCTACCGTGTCAGAGACCCGCGCCCGAAAACAAGATCTGCCTCAAAAGACGTTGTAAAGTGGGTATAAGATAAAAAAAGCTGCCGGGCGTGTCCCGGCAGCTTTTAACGTTTATTTGGTTTTGCTAAAAAACAGGCGGTGATCCAGGACGTAACGGGAATGATGATGCCGATCCCGATTCCGGCGCAAAGAATGGTGACGGCTTCCGCACTGAATACTTTTGAGTTCACTATTTTTTCAGCTGAGTATGATAAGTCTTTAAACCAGATAATTAAAGCCAAATAGCTGCCGAAAAAAGCAAAGAATAACGTATTCGTATTCGTTCCTAAAATATCTCTCCCGATGCTTAATCCGAATGTGTACAGATCTTTTCTGCTCATGGACGGATTATGACTGTAAATTTCCCGCATGGGTGAAGTAATGGAAATCGCGACATCGGTAATCGCCCCAATCGTGCCCATGATGATCATGGCTGCGGTAACCTTCACAAAATCCACCCCGACAAACAGTGTGAATATGCCGATATCACCCAATTCTTCTTCACCGAATCCCTGAATCGAAGTATGTTTTGTTACGGACATAATAAAAAACAGCAGCAGTACAATCGTCAGCATTGCAGAAATAAAGGCGGTTACGGTTTTGACGTTTCCTCCATTAATATAAAAAAGAGTAATGCTGCAGATCACGGCGGAAGAGAGCAATGTTAAAACAATCGGATTGATATGCGGGTCTGTCATGAAAATGATGGTGAGAAAGAGAACTCCGAAATTTAAGAATAACGCAATAAAAGACCTCGCTCCTTTTTTTCCGCCGATGATGACCATTAATAGAAATAAAATCGCCGCGAGAATTACGATGACATTCATGAGCTTGCCTTCTTTCGTTTAATAAAAAAGATAGAAGCATACAGACTGGCGGGTATGGCTAATACGATTCCGATCCCTCCGGCCAATGCTCTGGCTATTTCCAAGGAAATGTTCATAGAAAGAGTGAATCCTATCGGGGAATCATTTTTCAAATACAAAAGCATCATCGGAATAGAGCCGCTTATATAAGCAAAAAACAGAATATTGGTCATCGCCCCCATGATGTCTTTTCCGATCTCCATCCCGGAACGTCTGAGAGCTTGTAATGAGATACCCTTGTTTTCTTCATATAATCCGAAGACAGATGATGTCATGGTAATGGCTACATCCATGACCGCTCCCAGTGATCCGATAAATACCCCGGCCATGAACACCGTGTGATAAGGGCGGGTTAAATACTGCATTTCCTCATATCTGAGACCTTTCTCTCCGGTTGCCAGCATCACCAGATACGTAATCAGCAGGGAAACGAAAGTGCCTGCGAGCGTCGCGGCAATGGCGGCGTATGTTTTCGCGTGAAAACCGCTGACAAGCAGCAATGAGATAACAGTAAAGATGAGAATACAGATACCGCAGATGAAAATTAACCCTATATTAGGATGCTTCCTGTACAAATCTAATGCAAACGACAGTAAAACGGCATTAAACATCAGGCTGACGATCGAAAAGAAGCCTTGTTTTTTTCCGACGATAAGCAAGGTGAAGATGAAAACCCAAGCGATCAGCAAAAGCTGTTTATCCCGTTTTTTATCTATAATGCTTCCCGATATATCCTTGTTTGATGGTTTCCCTTTATCAATAGAAACGAATACTTCATCGCCAATCGAATATTTCTGATCATTCGCTCCGGATGATGAATACTGATTGGACAAATGAATGAGCTGTCCTTTCTGACTGCCGTTTTCAAGTCGGGCAGTGATCGTCTGACTGAAAATCTTATCTTTGTTTTTATGCATGTCCTGTACGTCAGACTGATGTTCCAATGTTGTTTTCGTCACTTTGGCAATCGGCCGCTCATAAAAAGAAGCGTTGTGAGTGACGAAAATGAGCGAGCTGATAAAACAGAGCGCTGTTATCACGTAAAACAGCTTTTTCTTGTAAGACATGCGGTTTCGTTTGTTTCCTGTTATCTTCAAAAAAAGTCCTCCAAACAGGCGGCGCCGTGTGAAAGAGAGGCCCTGCCGTGAAGTGTTAAACGATGCGGATGCAGTCTTTCGCGAATAACGGTCATATTTTATCATTCGGCCGTACGGCTGTCGACTCAGAAGGGGACCGAGAGAAAAAGCTCCCCTGATTTCAGATCAGGAGAGCTCTTGGGATGAACCGCACGATAAAAGCGGTCTTTTTATGCTTCGTTCACTTTTTTTGCTTTTCTTCTTTGATGCAGATACAGTGCCGTTCCGAGCGCGCTGATGAGTAACCCGGCAAGAAGGATGGAATACA
Organism: Bacillus sp. LR--39; assembly: GCF_053613335.1. Taxonomy (NCBI): domain Bacteria; kingdom Bacillati; phylum Bacillota; class Bacilli; order Caryophanales; family Bacillaceae; genus Bacillus; species Bacillus sp. LR--39. Next base: position 175,286 of record NZ_JBSIOT010000004.1, read on the forward strand.
TCGTCGTGGCCGTATCAGGAAGCAGGCCGCCCGGCGATACCCCGTCCTGTGCAGGGCCGGATGACGGTTTTTGTCCGCTTGGCTGCTTTCCGGAGCCGTGGTCTCCGCTTGTCGGCGGCGCGCTCTTCGTGTTTGCGTTTAATATGGTGTATTCACTGAAATGATTTGTATAGCCCGTGACGAGATCGTGTGAAACCGAACCGTTGTCTGTTTTTGTATAGACGTTCTTTTTCCGGTCTACATGGTAAATGCCGGGCTGTTTCGCCTTTTTCGTATTCTCAATGCGCAGGGTGAGCTTTACCGGCGCTTTGAATGTTTTGATGTCTTTGTTTTTCTGCTTCATTGTAAAGTCGTATACATTTGAAAGCGCCCCGCTTACTTTTCCTTTCGGCGTCACGCCGAATCGTGTATCAGCTGAAGCAGCGTTTGCCATCGGCATTTTCATGCTGAACTTGTCATGCAGGATCGTAAGGGAAGAATCCGATGTTCTGTCCTTTAACAGGCTGATTTGTTTTTTTGTCACGCTGAGATCAATCGGCTTTTTGGCGCCGTCATTCTTATCGTAATACACGATCGGCGTGTTGGCGTTTTTGGCATAAACGGCAAATGCGCTGTCATCTTCAAGCGTCCACGAACCGTTTTTTTGTTTCGTCGGCAGGTACACTTCCTGCGCGCGGCCGTCAACTTTCGGTTCCACCGCTTTTCCCGCTTTTTCAAGCTGCTCGGTGAAGACCTCATAGTCGACAAAGCCAAGGTCTTCTTTATGGGACGCTTCGTTAAAGACGGAATATCCGTCTCCGCCTTCACCGACAAAGTTACTGGTGGCGACTCTGTATGTCTTCTTATCAGAAATCGGCTTTACGCTGCCGTCATCCTGTACGGCCGCAGCTTGAAGAACGCGGTGTCCCGGCTTTTTATTCAGTGTAAACGTGTATGTTAAACCGGCAACTTGAGGGAAGGCGCCGCCTTGAGCCTCAATTCCGCTTAACCCTTGTTCCAAGGCTTGTTTGATCTGTTTGCCGGTTAAATCCGCGACGTAAAGCGTGTTGCCGAACGGCATTACATTCAGCACATCGCCGAGTGTGATGTCTCCTTTATCAATGCCCGCGCGGATGCCGCCCCCGTTTGTGATCGCGATTTGGGCGCCGGCCGCTTCCTTCGCTTTTTGCAGCATGCCGTCCGCGATGAAGTTTCCGAGATTGGTTTCTTTGGAGCGGACATGCTCGCGCTGGCCGTCAAGTGCGACCTTCGTTGAGCCGACTTTTTCATTTTTGACTGAGACGAGCTCTTTTTTAAACGGATCAAGCTCTTTTTTCAGACCCGGGTCTTCTTTCGTCTGCTCGTTCACCGGCAGCGCTTGAAGAGAGGATTGTTCCGGCAGAACGACGCCGTTTTTGTCAAATGCGACATCGACACGGCCTAAATATTCGCCGTATTCTTTTGCCTGAGCGACGATGGTCGGCTCTTCGTTTTTAACAATTTCCATTTTATCTACAAGCGTATGCGTATGTCCGCCGACGATTAAGTCGATGCCTTTTACTTTTTTGGCAAGATCGAGATCACGCTGATGCCCGATATGGGTCAGGGCGATAATTTTATTGACATGTTCTTTGTTCTTTATTTCTTTTACCGTATCTTGTGCGGATTGGAAGGCATCATGAAAGACAATGCTTTTTCCCGGGCTTGATGTGACGGACGTATCTTCTGTCGTTAAGCCGAATACGGCGACTTTTTCTCCGTTTACATCAAGCAGAATATATGGATAGATGCCTGCTTTTTTCTTTTTCCCTGCCGTAAATGTGTCTGCTTTTTTCATGAATGGTCTGAGTTTTGACTCTTTGGACACATCGACATTTGAGCTGACGAGCGGGAAGTCAGGCGCTTGGAAATCGTATTTTCCGGACGGGTCAGCCGCGCTCCCGTTACCGCTCAGGAAGCTGGCGAGAGCACCCGGTCCTTTATCAAACTCATGATTTCCGAAGGTCATTGCGTCGTAGCCCATGCTGTTCATCAATTTTAAATCAGCCAGCCCCTGCCACTTTGTGAAATAGAGATCGCCTGAAAAAACGTCTCCCGCATCCAGTAAAATGCTGCGGTCGGTTTCGCTTCTGATTTTCTTGATTTTCGTCATCCGCCTCGCCGCGTTATCAAGGTGGGCGTGCGTGTCGTTTGTATGCATAACGGTGAGTTTCCATGCATCATCTTTCGGCGGATCTGTGCCCGGTTCATCATCTTTGAATTGGAGCTTGTACTGTCCGTAGCCCGCGTTTTGTGATTCACCGATATAGGCGACGTCATCTGCGCGGTCGGCAAACGGCTTTGCGGCCAAGGAAGATTCAAATGTCAGGTTTGTCCCTTTGACCGGAAGGATGGACCAGTTATGATCAGCCTGCGGATTAATCGTTTTCTGCTGTATGATGTAATCCATTAAGACCTGCCTGTTCTCATCGGCTGATGAATATACGATTTTATCATTGCTTAAGTGAGGGAATCCTCCGCCGCCTGAAGCGCGGTAATTATTTGTGACGATCAGAAATTCCTGCTTGGCGCTGACGGGCTTTCCTTGATAAGAAAGGTTGACGATCCGGCTTGCATCGGGATGAATGACTGTTCCGTTTTCGTTGTATTTCGCCGGTTTTGTGACATCGACCTGATAGGTGACACCGTCAATGACATCAAAATTGTATGAGCGGTAGGCATCATTTAAAAGCGCTTGGCTGCCGCCTTTTGCCTGATCGATCTGATTAAATTGCCCCGCGGACATTTCGAGCCAGTCCTTCACTTCGCTTCCGTTCAGCTTGACGATCTGAACCGTGTTGTCATACAGGTACAAATCGCCGATATTTTTGATGGCGAGGTCGCCTGCGGAAATGTTTGTATAGTAGTTTGAGCCGTTCCGCCCGCCGGCTTTAAACGGGGCGCCCGCCGAGAGGATAGGCAGATCTTTGTATTCCGTATCCTTCATCTTATTTTCGGCGTACCATTTTTGCGCATCCGTTACGATTTGAATGGACGGATCATCTTTGACTTGGGCGAAGAAACTGTTGATATCGGCTTTTGTCTGGCCGACGGGTTCTCTGATGTATTTCAAAGTGCCTTCGTGCGCTTTTTTGACGGTATTGACGACGGTTTCGTTTTCCGACGTCACATTGCCGGCAATCGGCTCGATGCTGCCTTTTGCATCTTCCACATGCCACGCGCTGTCTGTTTTTTTAAGCCGGAGGTCGATGACGCCCGCATATTTGCCCCAGCTGCTTGACATAACAACGGGGATGCCGTTAATCGTGCCTTTATCGACGTCGAATTGATCAGCGCCTTTGTATTCGGCATCAGGGAAAAGCCCGTGCTGATGGCCGGATACGATCGCGTCAATTCCGGCGACTTTCGTTGCCAGGTCAAAAACGGCGTTTTCCGCTCCGGAAGACTGCGCTTTTTTTTCGATGCCGCTGTGGGCGAGGGCGATGACGATATCGGCTCCTTCAGCTTTCATTTTCGGAACGGTTTTCTTTGCGGATTCCACAATGTCTTCGACCTGAACGTGGCCTTCGAGATTTTTCTTATCCCACGTCATGATTTGGGGAGGAACAAAGCCGATGTAGCCGACTTTTATCTGATGCTTGCCGCCTTTTTCATCCGTGACGGTTTTGTCTTTTATGACATAAGGCGTATAACGGTTTTCGCCGCTTAATGTTTTCACATTGGCGTTGACGATCGGATAATCAGCGCCTTTGATTGTCCCGTCCAGAAATTCAAGCCCGTAATTAAATTCATGATTGCCGAGTGTTCCTGCGTCATAATGCAGACTGTTCATCACTTCAATGATCGGATGGGTCTTTGCGCCTGAAATGATATCATTTTTCTCATATTTTACGGCGTATTCTCCGAGGGGATTCCCCTGAATCAGGTCTCCGTTATCGACAAGCAGCGTATTCGGGTTTTCGCGCCTGTGCTTCTCAATAAGCTGAGCCGTTCTGGCCAGCCCGAATTCCGTTGTCGGTTTGTCGCTGTAGTAATCGTAGTCCATCATGTTAGCGTGAACGTCAGTTGTGGCTAAAATGCTGAGATTCACACTGGAGGATTTGTTTTCTTCTGCTTTAATGGGTGATGTTGGGAGGATTAGACTAAGTATCATAACTAGGGGCAGCAGAATACGGAGTGTCATATTGACGCTGCATCGTCTTTTCTGTATTCTCACCTGTTCTCCACCTTTCAACAAATTTTGTCATGCAGTACCATTGTAAGAATATTTTGTGAAAGTTCATATAGATTTCATGATGATTCTTGTAAAAAGATGAAAAATGAGGATAATGACCTATGTAAAACGGATGAGCGGCAAACGCGTTACCTATGTTTGATGTTAGTGTGGCTGGGGTACATAGATTTATGTAGACTTCATCAAGCAGGAGGTAGTAACTATGGGTAAAAAAATTGCAGTTGTATTAACGGATTATTTTGAGGATGTCGAGTATACTGAACCTGCGAAAGCTTTTAAAGATGCAGGTCATGAATTAACCGTAATTGAACAGGAAAAAGGAAAAACAGTCAAAGGCAAACAAGGGGAAGCGGAAGTGAAAGTGGACGCGTCCATCGATGATGTGAATCCGAAAGACTTTGACGCATTGCTGATCCCGGGCGGATTCTCTCCTGACATGCTGCGTGCGGATGACCGTTTCGTCCAATTTGCCAAAGCGTTTATGGATGATAAAAAACCGGTGTTCGCCATCTGCCACGGACCTCAGCTTCTTATCAACGCGAAAGCATTGGACGGGCGCAAAGCGACAGGATTTACTTCTATCCGAATCGACATGGAAAACGCGGGCGCGAATGTGGTGGATGAAGAAGTTGTCGTCTGTCAGAACCAGCTGGTCACAAGCCGCACACCGGATGACATTCCGGCATTCAACCGCGAATCATTAAAACTGCTTGCGTAATATAAAAGCGGAGCGCCGTATCAGGCGTTCCGCTTTTTTTGTGAAGATTCCCGGATGACCAGCTCAGGCGCCAGAATAATGCGTTGTTTTTTGTGCTGGGAATTGGTGATTTTATGATGCAGCAATTGAGCCGCTTCTTTTCCCGACTGCCGCGGAAAGGAAGAAACGGTTGTAAGCGGGGGATAAGAAATTTCAGCTTCCGGCACGTTATCAAAGCCGACAATGTCAATATCTTCGCCCGGAATGAGCCCGGCTTTTCTGATCCCTTGCATGACGCCGAACGCGACCAAATCACTGAAGCAGAAAATCGCGGTCGGGCGCTCAGACCGGCGGAGGAGCTCCGTCACGGCTTCACAGCCTGCTTCGCGGGTCGGCGTGCTGTCAATGACATAGTCATTTTTTACTTCCAGATCCGCTTCACGGAGCGCTTTTTTAAACCCTTTCATACGTTTCGTCCATGTTGACGAGTGCTTCACGCCGCCCAGAAACGCAATCTCCTGATGGCCTTTCTCAATGAAATGACGCACTGCCTTATAGGTGCCTTCCTCATAATCGGCTCCGACAAAATCACAGTCGGCATCGGCAATCTCCCTGACGGCGAGCACGACCGGAATGTCAAGCTGCTCAAGGCGGGAAAGGGTTTCCTCAGCCGTACCTGAAACCGGACACAAAATCAATCCGCCTACCCTGTGCTCCAGCATGGTCGAGATCAGCTGCTCCTGCTTGGCGACGGAATCAAATGTCGTGCCTAACAGCACCGTTAATCCGACTTCCTCAAGCGTATTCTGAACGCCGATCAGAAACTCTGAGAAAAACGTATTGGAAATGTCAGTGATAATCAATCCTACCGTTGTGGACGTCTGTGATCGTAAATTCGCGGCAACCCGATCATATACGTACCCCAGCTCCCGCATGGATTGCAGCACTTTCTCACGGGTCGCTTCGGAAATTCGGGGATTATTGCGGACAATTAATGAAGCGGTGGATGTTGAGACGCCGGCATGCTCAGCGACCTGCTGCAATGTCACCCGGCGTTTTTTTTGCTGTTTCATACGTCGCATTCCTCACTTGGTTTTTATTCGTTACATCCATTATAAGCGTTTTGGAGGCTGAGAAGAAAGAGAGAGGGGGAGAAAATGATAAAGCGCCGGAAGACGGATTGTCCTTCGGCGCTTCTGTCACAATAGGTTATTCAAACATTTGCTCTTTAATATACTGAACCGGCATTTCACGGCCTGTCCAATATTCAAACGCCATGGCGCCCTGCCAAAGCATCATGCCGAGGCCGTTAATGGTGTTGCAGCCGGCCGCTTGAGCTTGTTCAAGCAATTTCGACGTCACGGGGTTGTAAACGACGTCTGTCACAATCAAATCAGGACGGAGCATGGATGTATCTTCAATGACGCTCAAGCCTTCAAGCGGTTTCATACCGACACCCGTTCCGTTTGTGAAAATATCGCTTGAAGCGATTTCAGCACGCAGCGCATCTTGATCTTCGAGCGGGAAGACTTTCGCTTTGCAAGAAGATCCCTTCATTTCTTCATTGATGATGCGGACGTTTTCTTCCGCTTTTTCGAAAAACGCGTCATTGCGGGCGAAAATAGAGATTTCTCCGAGGCCTTCCAATGCGGATTGAATCGCTATCGGAGTGGCGGCCCCGCCGGAACCGACCAGCGTCATTTTTTTGCCTGTGATATTGATGCCGTGTTCTTTTAAGTTGCGGACGTATCCCATACCGTCAGTGGAGTGTCCGATCAGTTTGCCGTTTTCATTAACGACTGTATTCACCGCGCCGGTGAATTTCGCTGAATCCGCGAGTTCATCGAGGTAAGGGAGAATGTTCATCTTGTTCGGCATCGAGACATTGAATCCTCTGACGTTTAAGGCGCGCATTCCCGTTACCACATCTTCCAGCTGTTCATTGCCGACTTCAAACGCGAGGTAAGCGTAGTTCAATCCTAATTTTTTAAACGCCAGGTTGTGCATCGCCGGAGATAAAGAGTGTCCGATCGGTGTCGCGAATAATCCGATAAGCTGAGTTTTTCCGTTAATCCGTCCTAATTCTTTCTTCATGATGTATTCCTCCGTAAGTCCATTCATTTGTTTTTCATCCCGCTTTGAGGGCAGAAAAACGCTGATTACATATGTTTATTTAAAATGCTGAGTACGCTGCGCAATTCTTCAACGGGAATCTGTCCGGGCGCTGATGCTTCTTTGCCCGCTCCGAACGTGCACGCTGAGCCGAAGACTTCGCCGGCCAGGCGGCTGATCAGGCCTGTCCCCGCCATTGACATTGTGATGATCGGCCGGTCCGCGTATTGTGTTTTCATCGTGTGAGTGGCATCCAATAAGACGAAAACATCTTCAGTGCTTTGCGGCATCACCGCGATTTTCGGAATGTGCGCGCCGTACGCCTGCATGTTCCGCAGCCGGGAAATGATTTCTTCTTTTTTCGGTGTCTGATGAAAATCATGATTGGACATGACGACATATACGCCGTTGTCTTCAGCGGTTTTCACAATTGATTTGACTTCCGCTTCTCCCGTAAACAACTCAACGTCCACAAGGTCAATGTGTTTTGTTTCGATGGCGGTTTTAAGCAATTCAATGTAAAAGCGATCATCAATAACTTTATTTCCGCCTTCTTTATGAGTTCTGAATGTGAAAAGCAGCGGTGTTGCGCCTGCGGCTTTCCGCAGCTTTTCAAGCATGCTTTTTACGGCGTTCAGGCTGTCAACGTGCTCGTACACATCCGCCCGCCACTCAATGATATCCGGGCGAAGCCTGTTGACGGCTTCAATTTCTTCGAGCAGTTCTTTCTCTCCGGCCGCCATCAGCGGCACAATGATCTTCGGAAGCCCTTCGCCGATGACCGTGTTTCTGATCGTGATAGATTGCATGATAAATCCTCTCCCTTAAAAAATAGTCAGGCTTTCATCACTTGCTTAAAGCGGATTCCGATAAACAATGCGAGAAGGGCGCTGACGGCCGCAATTCCGATATCAAGCAGAAAAACAGGCGTCAGGCCGGCCGCTTTGGATATCGCTCCCGTTACAAGCGGAATGACAATAAAAGATAAGCTTGATGCTATATTAACAAAAGATGTGATCGTACCTTTATTTTTAGGGAATAAAACAGCCATAACCGTCATCGCCAATTGCAGAATGCCCGCAGTTGAAAGTCCGATGACAAAGGAGCTGATGACCGATACGGCCGGCTGATGAATGAAAATCAGAGCAAGCAGCGCGATTGCCGCGATCACAGGGTACAGCACCATTACCGTAATCGGCTGAATCACTCTGTTTAACAGCACAGCCAGCAATAATACGGATACAAGCGCCCCGATGCTGTAATAGCTCAACAATTTGACGGCCTGCACCTCAGGCATGCCCAAAACGGTTTGCCCGAACTTAGGAAGCCATACTTGAACGAGCATAAACAGCGCCGTAGATGAAAAGCCTAACAGAATGATCGCAAGACCTTCGCGCCATATCGACGGCTGTGATGTGAACGCGTCATCAGACGGAGAGGCTTCCGTCCGGCCGCCGTCTTCTTTTTGCTTATGATTCGGAAACGGAACTTTTAACAGGAAAAAGCCGTTCAGGAAGAAAATAATGCCCGGTACGAAAAACGTCCAGCCGTAAAACAAATGCCTGTCCGCAATAAACGCGATAAAAAACGGAAGCACCGTCGCACCGATGGATACAAACGCTTTGATTAACACGGTTGCAGAGCTTGCGTTTTTCGGAAATCCTTCAATAAGCGCCGGATATGTCCCGGAATCCAAAAAGGAATTGGCGATCCCGGCGAAAATGGCGAAGATAAACGCGGCCGTGTAGTTTGTCGAAAGCGGAATTCCGATTAGGAAAATCAGATACAGAAAGGCGCCCGACACGATAAACGGCCGTCTCCCGAATGTATCCGAAAGCTTCCCGGCAAACAGAAGCGAAATCAGCTTTCCGATCCCGATGGCGGAGACCAAATAGCTGACCCCGGCTGCGGATGTATGAAGCTGTTTTGATAATGCCTCCATATTGGATGCGATAATAATATTGATCATGCCCAGCAGGAAATAGTTAATATAAAGACCCGCTGCCATTTTGGTGTATATGTTTTTCATGATGACATCCCCTAATGCGGTTAATAAAGAATTAAATTATTTTTTAAATTGATAAGCGCAGATCCATTCCCCTTTATTGAACCACTGCCTTTCTTTGAAAACTGTTTGATAAAACGGCTGCTGAGACAAACTTGAATAACGCTGATATCACAATGAGTATATCGTTCTACTAAATAAAAAAAGATAAGCGGCCCGCTCATTTAGTATATCGTTCTACCAAGTTCACAGTTACTATACTCCTTCTTTTTATATGTGTCAAACCGATGAACTTTTATTTTTTACTTTTTTAAATCAAAAAAGACCCGCCGTTTTTCGGCAGGTCTGACATGGGTTTATTTTCTGAGAGAGGCGAGCTCCTCGGCAATGGCCTGCATTTCACTCGGGCTGAATGATGCTTTTTTCATCACCATTTGATGAAGGTATGTAAGATCTTCTATTTTTTCATCACTGAAATCTTCCGCTCTGATGACACCGACATTGAGCATGTTGAGCTTTTGCGAAATGTCTTCAATCATTTTGTTTAACGTTTCTGTTTGTTGGCTCGGCAAATTCATGCATCCTTTCATGACCGTTTTCGTACCCTTTATTCTAACAGAATTCATTTAGAATAAAAGCTTATTTCCACAGCCGCAGAAAAGTTGCTAAGATGATGATAAGGTTTTTGATCCTCAAAATGCGGGGAAAGAATAGGGAGGTTATTGATATGATACATGTGCTGTTTGTCTGTCTGGGAAATATTTGCCGGTCGCCTATGGCAGAGGCGGTATTTTCTGATATGGTGAAGAAAAACGGGCTGAACGGGCAGATTAACATTGATTCAGCGGGAATCGGCGCCTGGCATGCGGGAAATCCGCCGCATGAAGGGACAAAGGAGATCCTAAAGAAGAAAGGGATCAGCGCAAGCGGCATCACGGCGAGGCAGGTCCGTGAGTCTGATCTGACCGATTTTGATTACGTCATTGCGATGGATGCAGAAAATATCGGACATCTGCGCAGCATGGCCGGTTATAAAAAAGCGGCGCCGCGTATTGCAAGGCTGCTTGATTATGTACCGGAGTCGGACCTTGCGGACGTGCCCGATCCGTATTATACCGGGAATTTCAGCGAGGTGTACGCTTTGGTCGAGTCCGGGTGCCGTCATTTGCTGGAGACAATAAAGAAAGACCATCACTTATAAGGGGGATTGACCGATGAAGCAGACACGCATCATGGCAAAAGCGATTCTGATCGGCGCTGCCGCCGGCGGAGCACTGTCCTTATTACATAAGCCCACGAGAGAGGGATGTTTCCGGAACATGGACGCGTGCAGGCGCCGTGCGGCATTTTACCGAAAACATCCTGAAGCCCTGAAACAGCAGGCTTCCGCAAAACTTGATCAAGTGAAAATCATCGCCAATACCGTATCGGAAGATCTGAGTTTTTTAAACGGGCAGATCACCAAGCTGAAGCAGACGACGCCGCAGGTCATTGACCTGTTAAAAGAAACGAAGGAGCATTTTTCGAAAAACGATCATTGAGGTGGGATGTCATGGGTTTTATAAAAGAGCTGTTTGCAAGGTTTTCACTGCATGAAGGACAAAGTAAATCGGCGGAGCTGGCGTATTTTTTCCTGCTGTCATTGTTTCCGTTGATGATTTTCATGCTGACGCTCACCGCCTATCTTCCCATATCGGCAGAAGACGTGCTCGGGGCGGTCGATCAATACGCGCCCGACAGCGCCATGTCTATGGTGAAATCCATAACGGAGCAAACGCTGAACAAGCGCAGCGGCGGGCTTTTGTCATTCGGGATTATCGCCGTCATCTGGTCGGCTTCGAATGGCATGAACGCGATTGTCAGAGCATTTAACCATGCCTACGAAGTCGAGGAAAACCGCTCATTTATCATCATTCGCCTGACCTCAATTTTTTTAACCATCGCGATGGTGGTTACGATTTTAATCGCACTGCTTCTGCCGGTGTTCGGCAGAGAAATCGGAATGCTGGCCGCAGATTTCATCGGCGCTTCCGGCCTGTTTTTGCAGGTGTGGTCGGTTGTCCGCTGGGGTATCAGTCCGCTTATCCTGTTAATCGTGTTTACCGCGCTTTACATTTTCGCGCCGAATAAAAGGCTTTCCCTCCGTTTTGTCCTGCCGGGAGCCGTATTTGCGGCAGCCGGCTGGATTATCGTCAGTATGCTGTTCTCATTTTACGTCGGCACCTTTGCCAACTACAGCGCCACATACGGGAGCATCGGGGGAATTATCGTCCTTATGATCTGGTTTTACCTTACGGGAACACTGCTGATTTTAGGAGGAGAAATCAACGCGCTTTTACATAAACGTAAAAAGCTTCCTGATGAAAATCCGTACCGCGGGAGCAAGCTATAGAGGAACGGATGACGTTCAAGCTGAAAAACGGAGGGAATCGGCTATGACCAAGCATACGAAAAAAGGCGGAAGCCATAATAAACAAAATTCAAAAAACGGCCCGAAGAATAAAACAAGCGGAAGCGCTAACGGGCAGAACGGATACCACTAGAAAGAAGCCGCCTGACTTAGATCAGGCGGCTTTTTTTATGAGGCCGGAAAAGAATGGGATTCGGATGCGGGACTGTGCTTTGTTTTCCCGAAGACGAGCGCAAGCCAAATACAGACCAGAATCACCGTAATAAAGTAAAACAAATTGGCGCTTTCAAACCGCTGCATATACCAGCCGCCCGCCACCGGGCCGATCATGCTGCCGAGGCTGAAGGAAATGCCGCAGAGCAGATTGCCCGCCGGCAGCAGATGGGACGGCAGCAGGTCGCTCATATAGCTGATGCCGAGAGAAAACATACTGCCGACCGCCATTCCCGCCGTGAAAAAGCAGCAGCCGATGACAGAAGGCGACGGAAACAGTCCGGCCGTCAAAAAGCAAAGGGCACCCGTTAATAAGATGACGAGCAGGACACGTTTTCTCCCGAATCGATCGCTTAATAAACCGAGAGGGAACTGGAATACAATACTTCCGATGGCAAAAGCGGGCAATATCAGCGCGACGGCATCGACTGATATGCCTAAACGCAGGGCGTACACGGGAAAGCTTCCGTTCAGCGCCGTTTCTAAAAAACCGTACCCGAAAGCCGGGAGAAAAGCGACCCAGCCGAAAAGAAGGGCGCGGTAAAACCGTTTTGCGCTATTGTCCCCGGATGTTTCATCCGGACCTTGCGCCGGGTACTCATTACGTAAGACAAATACAAACAGCCAGGCGGCAAGACTGATACAGCCGGATACGATGAACGGAAGGGACGGACTTGTTTTCACAAGAGGGACCATGAACGGGCCGACAGCGAATCCGAGCCCGAAGGACAGTCCGTACAGCGAAATGTTTCTTCCTCTGTTTCGGGGCGTTGACTTTGACGTCACCCACGTTTGGGTTGAAAAATGCAGCATATGATCCCCGATTCCGATAAAGAGCCGAAGAAAAAACCATAACCATATGGATTGAAGCCAAATAAAACTGAATAAGCTGATGATAACAAGAAATCCGCCCATGACCATCAGAGGTTTGAACCCGAGCTTGCGCAGCGGGGCCTCCATAAACGGCGACGCCAGAAGCACGCCGATATAAAGGCCGGTTGCGTGAAGTCCGTTTATGGCTGCTGATTCCCCGTTCGTTTCAAAAATGACGGAGATCACCGGCAGAAGCATGCCTTGGGAAAATCCGGAGATGGAAACAAGCAGAACCAAAATAGAAGTACAGTCGTGACATCGCGTATTTCTCCTTCTTCAGTATCTTTCTTGATCGTACACGGATTTGTCGCGTCCGGCAACCTGAAAATGCCAATTCGGGCTGCCGCGGAAGTGTAATTGAGGGAGTTTTTGAGAAGGATATAAAAAGACTCATTCGAAAAAAGGAGCCAGGCAGATATGAATCGGATTTTTTTCTTTACGGCTGCGGCGGGAGTGCCGCTTTCAGTCATCGGCGGCCTGATGCACTGGCCGTCAGCGGTTTTGTTTATTATTTATTGCTTGACGATTATTGCGCTTGCAAGTTATATGGGGAGAGCGACTGAATCTCTTGCCATTATCGCGGGACCGCGGATCGGCGGTCTGCTGAATGCCACGTTCGGCAATGCGGTAGAGCTGATTATATCGCTTTTCGCCTTAAAAGAAGGGCTGACGGGCATCGTGCTTGCTTCACTGACCGGTTCGGTGCTCGGCAATCTTCTGCTCGTCGCGGGATTGTCGTTTTTTATCGGCGGTTTGAAATACAAGCGGCAGGAATTCAATATTCATGATGCCCGGCATAATTCCGGCCTGCTGATTTTTGCCATTATCGTAGCTTTTGTCATTCCCGAAGTGTTTTCCATGGATATGGGGGAAAAAAACAAGCTTGATTTGAGTGTCGGCATCAGCATCATCATGATCCTTTTGTACGTGGCGGCTCTTTATTTCAAGCTCGTCACCCACCGCGGTGTTTATCAGCCGAATCAGCCGGAGGCAAAGGTAGAAGAGGAGCAGCCTGAGTGGTCGGGGAAAAGAGCGACAGCCGTCTTATTTATTTCAACCATTATCGTCGCCTACATATCTGAAAACCTTGTCCATACGTTTCATGCGGTGGCTGAACAGTTCGGCTGGAGCGAGCTGTTTATCGGGGTGATTATCGTCGCGATCGTCGGAAATGCCGCAGAGCATGCGTCGGCGATTATTATGGCGTACAAAGACAAGATGGATGTCGCCGTTGAAATCGCGGTAGGCTCGACTTTGCAGATCGCCATGTTTGTGGCTCCGGTTCTTGTGATCTGTTCCATCTTTTTTCCGGTCAATATGCCGCTTGTATTCACATTGCCCGAGCTTGTCGCGATGATCTCATCCGTCCTTTTGATGACGATGATTTCAAATGACGGTGATTCGAACTGGTTTGAGGGGGCTACGCTCCTTGCCGCTTATGTCATCATGGCGATCGGTTTTTTCCTGCTTTAACCTGTAAAAAATGCGGATAACAACGATTGCGGAGGAAAAGACTAAAGGAAAATGCTATAGAAAGAGTGATATGATGAGAAAGCTGTTTCATGCCACACTGATTCTGCTGTTATCCTTTAGTTTTTTCGCAACGCCGTCTGCCGATGCAAAAAAACCGTTTAAAGTTCCCAACTCTGTCGTAAGCATTTCAAAGGAAAATACGTATCCGAATGCTTCACAGGATCAGCCGATGCTTCAGCCGAGCAAACTGGCAAAGGAATTGTTAGATACATCCGAGATCAACATCGAAAATCCGCATCTGATAAAGATGCTGAATGAATCCTCGGTTTCCGGTTCACCGCTTGCCATCGGATACCGGGCGACAATATTTCTCGGGAAATGGGCGCTCGGCTATCAATCGAACGAAACGGTCGCCAACTGGGAATATAAAAAAATCAATACGAACAGAGCGGATAACCGGGGCGGGCAGCAAACCGCGGTTATCTCATACGCCCAAGAACAGCAATACAAAATCAAAGGCGGGCTCACTGCGAAGGTGCCGAACGCAGAAGACGTAAAAAGCATGATGATGCAAAAAGCGATGAAGAAAACAAAACTGCCGCTCGCGTTTGAAACGGTTATCGGCGCAGGCACAAAACGCGATCAAACCTACAAAATTTCTCCGCAGCGGCTCGGCTACCTGCACGCCTACGCTCCGGCCGTTAATGAAAAAGGAAAAGTAACATACGGTGAAGTGTATTTGGTGCTGAAAGGCAGCAAGCGGAAACTTGTCGTCAAAAATGTGACTTCGCAAGGAATCGGGGCTTGGATTCCGGTGCAGGATCACGTCACATTCGGTTTTCAAATGACAGCGCAGCCGAGATAAATAAAAAAAGCTGATTCCGGTTCGGGAATCAGCTTTTTTGTGTGTGATACATTTCCTCAAGCAATTGCACATTGTTGTTGTACAGCTCCCGGGCAAGAACGCGTCTCACCGCAAGGCTCGCCGAGAAGTATTCTGTGTCTTGAACCATGCCTTTGACAGTAAATTCTATGCCTCTTGTCAATTTGTTCAGGCTCATAATTCCATGTACTTGAAACGGCTCCGTCGCATTGAGAAATTCATCCCGCTTCAGTGAATCGCGAAGCTCATCATTGAGCATGTCGCAGGCTTTTTCTAAGACGGCATATACCCGCTCGGGATCTTCCTTGTAACTGATCACGACGGATTCGGTAATCCGCATAAAATCAATGTTATAGTTTTGAAGCTGTCTGACCTCACCGTTTGAAATGGTAAGCAGCTTGCCGGTCCACTCACGGATCTGGAGGGAACGGAGTCCGATTTCTTCGACTGTGCCGTTGAACAGATTGTTAATCGTCACGTAATCGCCTTTATGAAGCTGGCGTTCGTATATCAAAAAGACACCGGCCAATATGTCCTTGATTAACGACTGTGCGCCGAAACCGATGACGATACCGGCAACACCCGCCCCGGCTAAAATTCGGCCGAAATCATGAACGAATAAAGAAATGACGTAAAAGATAAAACCGATCGTCGCCGTATACTGGGTGATGGACCGGACGAGGCTTTCAATCGTTTTCCCTTTCCGTTCCTCTAAGAAATCCGTGCGTTTAAATAACACCTGGACAAAGCGGTTGATCAAAAAAACACCGGCGTAAAGCACGAGAGCGACGATGATGATCTCAACCACTTTGCTTTTCAAAATGTCCGTAATTGTCGTTTCCATCTTCTGTTAACCTCTGGCTTTTCGTAATGAAAAATCCGTATCCTGATAATAACTGTTTTTGACAAGGACGTTCGGGCCGAGGCACCGGACGTTTGTGCAGCGGCAGTTCAGCTCTTTGCTCAGCTTCGTCTGTCTCCACTTGTCATATGCTTCAGGAAGGCTGTCTGTTTTAATATTGCCGAGCGGCGGTGTATCGCCGAAATCCGTGACAATGATATTTCCGTCAAAAATGTTGACATTCAGGCGGGAGCGGCCGTCAGGGTCGTTTCGCACCGTAACGTTTTTTGCTTCCCGCAGGCGGCGGAGGAGCTTCTGGTCTTCTTCATCAGGGCTGCATGCGTAAAACGGGAGCGTACCGAACAGCATCCATGTCTCTTCATCGCGAATGTCGAGCAGATGATGAATAGCCTGTCTCATGTCCGTCAGGCTGAGTGATTCAAGCGCGCTGGCGAAATCACTCGGATACATCGGATGGACTTCGTGCCGCTGGCATTTCATTTCTTCCGTAATCTGCCGGTGAATATGTTCAATATGCGGCAGCGTCCGTTTGTTCAGCATCGTTTCCGCTGAAACCATTACGCCTGCTTCGACAAGCGTGCGGCTGTTTTCAATCATTTTGTCAAAATAGCGCGCCCGCTGTTCAAATGTCGGTTTCTTCTCCATCATCGCAAATCCGATGTCGGCAAAGTCCTCGACCGTTCCCCAGTTGTGAGAAATGTGAAGAACGTCCAAATAAGGAATAATCCGTTCGTAGCGCCCGATATCAAGCGTCAGGTTTGAATTGATCTGTGTACGGACGCCGCGTTCATGCGCATATTTTAAAAGCGGGACGACGTATTCCTTTACCGATTTCAGCGAAAGCATCGGTTCGCCGCCCGTAATGCTGATAGAGCGTAACAGAGGAATTTCATCAAGCCGCTTTAATAAAAGGTCGATCGGCAGCGCATTCGGGTCTTTCGGCTGGAGCGTGTACCCGACGGCGCAGTGCTCGCATCTCATATTGCACAAAGTCGTCGTTGTGAATTCAACGTTCGTCAGTTTCATATCTCCATACTGGTCGACATCCATGTACGCTTCCCAAGGATCGTACTCCGGTGTGATCGGACGCAGTGTTGTGTTTTGTGTCATGACTATCTAACTCCTTTATAAATGGGGCATACTAACGTCTGCCAACTGTTAATTTTAGACCTGATCTGCCAAGATCGCAAGTAGCGGAACCATTGAAAAACGGCAAAAAATACGCTACCATTATAAAAAATGAATGGAGTGGAAGTATGGGGAATGCAGTAAACAGCAAAGATCAGCAGCTCGATTACCTGAAGAACAGACTCGATATGTTTATGAATGTCATTGATTCATTAGACCCTGAATCAACGGACGTTGAAGATATAGACCGGCTCATCGGCATGCTTGATGATCTGGAAGCAAAATACGAACGCTTTAAAAAGGATTGGGAATAAACCCCGGCGGAATGCCGGGGTTTTTCTTTTTCCATAATGCGGCTGTATAAAAGGGCAGGGCCTACTGCAAAATAAGGAAAAATGCAGAAGGAGTGCTGGTCATGAAATGGTTTTGTTCAATTTGCTGCATGGCCGTTTTACTTGCGGGAGGCATCAACAGCGCAGAAGCCGTGCCGAATGAACGGATAAACTGGGGCTTTAAACGCAGCGTCAATCATCAGCCGCCGGATGCCGGCAGACAGCTGGACAATCTGGTCAAAAAATATGATGCCTTTTATTTGGGCAATACGAAAGAAAAGACCATCTATTTAACGTTTGATAACGGATATGAAAATGGGTACACCCCGAAAGTGCTTGATGTGTTAAAAAAACATCACGTCACGGGCACTTTTTTTGTCACAGGTCATTTTGTGAAAGAGCAGCCTGATTTGATTAAACGGATGTCAAAGGAAGGCCATATCATCGGCAATCATTCTTTTCATCATCCTGATCTGACGACAAAAACGGGCGATCAGATTCAAGACGAACTCGATTCCGTCACGGAAGCTGTGTACAACATTACCGGAAAGCGGGACAACCTGTATCTCCGTCCGCCGCGCGGCGTATTCAGCGAATATGTCCTCAAAGAAACGAAGCGCCTCGGCTACCAAACCGTTTTCTGGTCCGTCGCATTTGTCGACTGGAAGGTTAACGAGCAAAAAGGGAAACAATATGCCTATGATCACATGATAAAGCAGGCGCATCCCGGCGCGATCTACCTTCTTCACACCGTTTCAAAGGACAATTCAGAAGCTCTGGACGATGCCATTACCGATTTGAAAAAAGAAGGCTACACGTTTAAAAGCATTGATGACCTGATGTTTGAGAAAGAAATGAAGCTGCCGTCTTTGTAACGGGAAGCGCCTCATCATATAGTCTTATCTTGATGCAGGCGTCAAAACCCTTACGCCATAAACATCACTGAGATGAAACCTGCTCCCAGTTAAAGGGGGCAGGTTTTTTTGCCCCTCTAATTAAGAGATAGTTAAGAAATAGTTAATCCCCAGTTAAAAACGCATTCCTATACTATTGTACATAAGCATTAGGAAAGTAGGTCTGGATCAATGCCGGAAATAATTAAAACGACAAATTTAACAAAAGTTTATGGAAAACAAAAGTCAGTTGATAACCTCAACATAACAGTTAATGAAGGTGATATTTACGGGTTTCTGGGGAGAAACGGGGCAGGTAAAACAACGACAATAAGAATGCTGCTGGGGCTGATAAAGCCTACTCATGGAAAGATTGAGATATTCGGTGAGGATTTACATACGAATAAGAAAGACATTCTAAAAAGAATTGGTTCAATTGTAGAAGTACCAGGATTCTATGGAAACCTCACGGCTAAAGAAAACCTTGAAATAAATGCCAGGATCGTTGGAATTCACAAAAAAAATGCAATTGAAGAAGCATTAGAAATTGTGGGATTAGAGAATGAAACCAAAAAGCTTGTAGGCAAATACTCTTTAGGAATGAAGCAAAGACTTGGCATCGCCCGATCTCTTCTTCACTATCCGGAATTACTAATATTAGATGAACCGACGAATGGTTTAGATCCGATTGGGATTAAAGAGATGAGAAGGCTCATTAAAACATTAGCTGAAGAAAGAAAAATTACTCTGCTGATATCGAGCCATATCCTGTCTGAGATTGAACAATTAGTTGATCATTTGGGCATTATTCACGAGGGAAAACTGTTAGAGGAAACCGAATTTGATACTCTCCGGAAGAGAAATCGAAAGTTTCTTGAGTTTCAAGTTTCGAATGATAATAAAGCTGCGATGCTTTTAGAGAAACATTTTCAGATCTTTGACTACGAAGTACATGGTGACGGAATTATCCGCATTTTCTCGCATATTGGACAACAGGGAGCAATTAATAAATTACTTGTTCAGAACGATATTGAGGTGTTTAAAATTTTGATGAGTGAAGACCGCCTGGAGGATTATTTCACAAAATTGGTTGGGGGTGGAACCATTGGTTAATCTGTTATATGCAGAGTTACTAAAACTCAGAAGGTCTGCGATGCTTCTAATAAGTACGATAGGAGCTTCGGTCGTCCCATTTATGGTTGTCGTTGCATCCTATGTACAGATAAAGACTGAGAATCCCGCTCCTGTCATAAAATTTCATGAACTTTTCAGCAACGCTAACTTATATACAGTCTTGGTAGTGGGGGTCCCGCTGTATGGAGTTGTTGCCGCTTATATTTTTAACAGGGAATACATGGATGATACACTGAAAAACCTTTTAACCATACCCGTTTCCAGAATCAATCTGATACTTAGTAAACTATTGCTGCTATTTATCTGGATATTCTTTTTAACTTTAGTTGCGTGGGGGCTTACTTTATTACTGGGTGTGATCTTGCAATTCCCGGATCTCAGCCAATCACTCATACTCAAATCATTTTTGCACTTTTCAATTGGGGGAATTTTACTATTTGTTTTATCAACACCTATTGTTCTGATCACAGTTGTTCTAAAGAATTACGTACCTACCATTATTTTTACAATCCTAATTACTTTGATAAATATTATGACAGCTAACTCAGAACACAGAGGATTGTTCCCGTGGGCAGCAGCCGGAGACATTTCAATGAATACGCTTCTCCCTACTTATCCTCCGGAGTACTCCTATGCAGGAATTGCCCTAATCTCAATATTGGGATTTGCTTCCTTGGTGATCTATTTTAACAAAGCGGATATACATTAATGTTTATGAAAGACTTTCAAGTGAAAAGCCGATTGATTTGTGCCGCATAAATTCCGTGAAAATATAAATGAGTGTTTAAATAGGAGGATGGTATAAGTGTCTTTTTCAGAGATGAATATGACCGCTTTTCGTGCTGTAAACGATCTGGGAAAAGAATATCCATTTCTAAACTCAGCAATGGTCATACTTGCTGAATATGCAGTGTTTATTTTAGCACTCGTTATGCTTGTTTTCTGGTTTACCCGAAATGATAGAAACAGAATGATGGTCATACAGGCGGGAGCGGCATTCATTATAGCAGAGATGATCGGGAAAATTGCCGGTCAACTCTATTCCAATCATCAACCATTTGCAGTTCTTTCAAATGTTAACAAACTGGCAGATCATGCGGTGGATAATTCATTTCCAAGCGATCACACCATCCTATTCTTTTCTATCTCATTTTCTTTTTGGCTTGTATATAAAAAAACAGGCTGGATCTGGATCATATTTGCGCTTAGTGTAGCTGTTTCACGCATATGGGTAGGTGTACACTATCCTTTCGATGTTGCTGCAGGAGCTCTTTTTGGAATTATATCAGCTGTGTTATCGTATTGGATTGTACCAAGGCTTGCATTGACTAAAAAAGTTCTTACTCTTTATGAAAAGGGGGAGGGCTGTATTTTACCCCGAAAAGAGAGGTCGAAAAATGTTTAGGCGGATGAGAAACACCTGTATGAACCAGGTGTTTTTGTTCGTTCGAGCACAAACAAAAAACTCATATTGATGATTGATCAACAGGTAATAATTTAGCGGATAGGGGACAAATTCCCGACATAAAAACATAATCGAAATACTGATCTTGTTGGAATTAGGGCTTACTCTTTAAATATCATGACGTTTGTGTCAAAGTTATATTTGGAAGCTGAGCGTTACAATTTTCATAAGCCGACAATTTGAATACACCTGTGTTTATATAAAATACTGAAAATTGGCTAAAAGATCACATGATAGATTGCATATCATGTAATAATGAATACCCACTGTTACTTACATAAATACAAAAAATATGAAGGCGGGTGTCATGAAGTGAAAGAAATTCGTGTCCTTATCGCTGATGATGAAAAAGTGATCAGAGATTTATTAAAAAAATACATTGAACGGGAACTTTATTTAGCAGATGTTGCAAAGGATGGACAGGAAGCTTTGGCATTATTTGAACAAAATACTTATCACCTCGTAATATTGGATCTCATGATGCCAAAAATGGATGGGATTGAAGTATGCAGAAAACTAAGAGAAAAAACCAATGTGCCAATACTTATGCTTACTGCAAAGGACCATGAAGCTGACAAAATTGTAGGGTTGAGTATAGGAGCAGATGATTATATTACAAAACCTTTTAGCGTAAACGAGGTTGTGGCCAGAATTAAGGCACTGATGAGAAGGTTTTTCATTTTAGGGAGCGGCAGCGGAACAGAAGAGAAGCCGCTGCTGAAATATAAAGGTTTATCAATTGATGTGAAAAGATATATCGTATGCGTTGCAGGTGAAGAAATATCATTAACCGCAAAAGAGCTGGAGCTGCTGAAATTTATGGCTTCCAATCCGGAACAGGTATTTACGAAGGCTCAGTTGTTTCGGAATGTTTGGGGCAATCATTACTTAGAAGATGACAATACCGTGATGGTTCACATAAGAAAGCTGAGAAAAAAAATAGAAAAAGACCCATCTAATCCTCAATTTATACAAACAGTTTGGGGAATAGGATACAAATTTGCAGGTGAGAAAGATGAGTCGTAAAATCATATATCTTATGTTTCTGCAGATTACACTGATTTGCCTCAATTGTTTATATGACTGGCAGCACCAAGAGCTTAACACTGTTAAATTGGTTGTCTATGGTCTGCTGATCGGTTTGTCTGTAATCCTTATTACAATTTACTGCAAATTCAACAATGAGCTCATTCAAATGATCCATGCGGTTAAGCGGACATTAAATGGGAACTTAACGACAAGAATATTTGCGAATGGGGCTCCGATATTTAATGAAATGGTTTTTTCAATAAACGAATTGATCGAGAAGTTAGAGAAAATACAGGTGGAAACGATTCAAACGCACGCAGCGAGAAAAAGCCTGTTATCAAGCATATCACACGATATTCGCACACCGCTTACATCAATTATAGGATATTTAGATGCGTTGAAAGACGATATTGCAGCCTCGGAAGAAGAAAAGAAAGAATACGTAAACATTGTTTCAAAGAAGTCGAATCATTTAAAGCAGTTAATTGATGAAATATTTAACATGGCTAAACTGGATGCAGATGAAATGCCGATGCAGCCAGATATTATTGACTTTTCTGAAATAACCAGAGAGTTATTGATTGAATACTTGCCGGAGATAAAAAGAAATGAATTAGAGCTTAAAATAAATATTCCTGAAAGAAAGTGTCTTATTATGGCGGATCGTCTAAGTATCGTTAGAATTATTGAGAATATCTTGAAGAATGCCATCCTTTACGGAAAAGAAGGAAAGGTTCTTGGCATAGAACTTAAAGAGAATGACAAAGAATTTGAACTGCTGATCTGGGATAGGGGGCCGGGGATACCAAAGACAGAATCAGAGAAGGTATTTGAGAGGATGTACAGGGGAGACTTATCCAGAAGCTCAGGACACTCGGGAAGCGGTTTAGGACTCTCAATTGCCAAAGCATTAATTGAGAAAAATCAAGGGAGAATATGGGTTGACAGCACCCCTTATATAAAAACAACATTCGGCATTGCATTTGGAAAAATAAAATTAATACGGACATGAATGGAATGATTAGAAAGAGAAACAGACGCTTATAATAGCCAAGAAACCAATGTGTTAGAGAACACATTGGTTTCATTTTTTCCTAAACGGGAGAGGTTTTCACTGCTTATTTGATACATTTAATCAGTGCAGCCCAATCCAGATCCCCGAAGCCTTGTGCGATCCCGCTTTCAAAATGGCTCTTGGCCAGCTCGGCAAGAGGGAGTTTTGCGGAAACCTGTTCTGCGGCGGCGAGCGCCAAATTGGTATCCTTCAGCCCTAAAGACATTTTGAAACCGGCCGGCTCAAATTTCTCCTCAGCCATGATCGTGCCGTAATTTTGATAGACGGGAGAGCCAAAGAGCGCGCCGGCAATTTCTAAAAATTGTTTCCGTTCTAAACCGAACTTCTCCATCATTAAGAATGATTCAGATAACGCCTCCAGCATAGAAACGAGCAAGAAATTGACGCTGATTTTCGCGGCATTGGCGGTCTTTGTTTCTTCACCAGTGTCAAATACTTGCTGACTCAGGATGTTAAGCAGCGGTTCGGCCTTTTTCTTCGCTTCCGCCGGTCCGGCTGTGATGATGCGAAGCTCAGCCTTCTCGGCGGCATCGGGGCGGCCGAGGACGGGAGCGGCGATAAAGGACTGCCCTCTGCCCGAATGTGCGGCGGAAAGCTGTTCTGACAGCGCCGTACTGATCGTGCTCATTGAAATATGAATGCCGTTTTCAGATAACCCGGCAATAATGCCGCAAGCTCCGAAAGTCACGTCTGTTACGGCTTCATCGTCTGACAGCATGGACAGCACGATATCTGCATGTTCAGCTGCCTGGCGGGGCGTTTCGGCATATTCGGCCCCTTTTTCCAGCAGGTCAGCCGCTTTTTCTTTCGTCCGGTTATATACAGTCAGGCTGTATCCGGCTTTTATGATATTTTCGGCGATGGGGCGGCCCATATTGCCGAGTCCGACGATGGCGATCTTCATTTCACAGTCCCTCCAATGAAAAGTTTTCCACCATTATACATGCAAAATGGTTATTCTGCTGTGTACAGGATTGCCACTTTCAGTTCAGGTTCTGAAGACCATCCGGAGTCTGAGGCGGCTTTCCCCTTATAAAATCCGCTAAACCGCGTTTTAATGATTGTTTTTGAACGGGGTTTTACAGTGAACGTTTTTGAGTTGAATGTGACGTCCTTTATGTTTTCTGATAAATCCGGGGTGACAGAAATGGTTTGTTCCCCTTTTCCGTAATGATTGATATAAAGCGTGCAGCTCATGCCCGCTCTTTTTCGCTCAACCAGATGACTGCATTCGCTGCGGTGCTTCAAATATTCGACAGCCTCTTTTTCGGGCGCGAACTGTTTTAAGGAAAAAGCGGCATATTCGGTGGCAGGACTGATACCGGAAGCGGCCCCCATACTGAGAAAGATCAGAAACAGCCCCGCCGCGGGAAGCGTCCGCCTGAACGCGGCGGCACACCAGATTAACGCCGCAAAGTAAAGCACGACCCCGGGAATGACGGAGATATGGGCTCCATCTTCCGACCAAGAGGAAAAGCCGAGTAACTCAAAGATGTAATCAGACACCGTGCGGCCGTTATACAGCGGGGCAATGGACATGACACTGAAAGCCAGGAGGACAGAAGAAATGATTTTGTGAGAAAAGATGGTAACGGCGCACACCTCTTTACGTTTTTTTCCAGACTATCATGTTTTCTCAAAAAAAAGAACAGCCGGCAGCCGTTCTTACTTGAAAATATTAAACCAGCCTTTGCGAGCGAACCAAAACAGCATGGCGGCCACAAGGACGGCCATTACGCCCAAAACGATAAAATACCCGTATTTCCAATGAAGTTCAGGCATGTTATCGAAATTCATGCCGTAAACCCCCGCGATGAACGTCAGCGGGATAAAAATGGTCGAGACGATGGTTAATGTCATCATAATGGCGTTCATCCGGTTTGAATTCAGCGTCACATAGCTGTCCCGCAAATCTGAAGTCATATCACGGTTTGACTCGATCAGCTCAGCCAGTTTTAACAGGTGGTCATAAATATCGCTGAAATACGCTTTCGTTTCACGGCTTTCTCTTACATGGTCAAGGCTCAAAATCCGGTACATTAAATCGCGCATCGGAATGATCGTCCGCCTCAGGTTCAAAAGATCAGTCCGCAATTCAAACACTTCATTCATTAAAGTGCCGTAAGATTTATGGGTTCTGCTGTCTTCAATTTCATTCAACCGGTCTTCAATTTTGTACAGCACGGGGAAATATTCATCGACAAGCTGATCCATAATCATATAAGTGATGTGCCCGGGCCCTTTTTTGGCTAATCCCGGAGAAGCGAAAAAACGTTCTCTCACCTTTGAGACGCCGGGCGATTCGTGCAAATGGAAGCTGACGATGAAACGGTCAGACTGAAAAATGTCCACCTCTTCCATTTCCAGTGTGTCCGGGTTCAAGGCGTGGAGCACATAAAAACGGTAGCCGTCATAGTGGTCGATTTTCGGCCGCTGCATGTGCTGAAAGCAATCCTCGATCGCAAGCGGATGAAAATGAAAATAATCCCGCAGCAGCTCGGTTTCATGCATCTCAGCGCCGAAAAAATCAATCCAGTACCATGCGATGTCCGGTTGTTCTGTACGTGATAGGGGGATATTATCTAATATCTCATTATGTGTTGTGATTGCGGTTATATGTATCATAAACAACCCTCCGCCTGCCATTATATCATGCGGCGTTATGAAGAAAAGTATACGAATTGCCGCTCGGCCGCTTCATGATATACTTGGACAAAAAGGGGTGGAGCATATGTGGAAGGAAATGGTTTCGGTCACACCGCCGTATCATTTTGATAAAGTCCTTGAAAGGCTGTCGCTCGATCCGCTGAATGCGGTCGATCTTAAAGCAAGGTCAATCAAAGTGCCGCTCAGAACACGGGACGGTAAACTGTCCGTCATCACGGTTCAAGGGGAAGGCACCGCCGCAGACCCGGTTTTTCTCGTCAGCGGAGAAACGGACCGCAAAGAGATGATTGAACGGATCAAACACATTTTTCAGTGGGAGCAGCCGCTTCAGCCTGTACTTGATCATTTCTCAAAAACAAATCTGTCGGCGCTTTTTGAGGAGCATGCGGGAACCCCGCTCGTCTTGGAATATGACGTCTACAACTGTCTCATGAAATGCATCATCCACCAACAGCTCAACCTTTCCTTCGCTTTTACTTTAACGGAACGGTTCGTCCATGCCTTCGGTGAACAAATAGACGGCGTCTGGTGCTATCCCGAGCCGAAAACGATCGCGGCGCTTGATTATCAGGACTTGCGGGAGCTCCAGTTCAGCATGAGAAAAGCGGAATATGCGATTGACATTTCACGGATGATTGCAGACGGAGCGCTCAATCTGGCGGAACTTTCTCATTTATCGGATGAAGACATTATGAAAAAGCTGATCGCCATCAGAGGCATCGGCCCGTGGACCGTTCAAAACGTGCTCATGTTCGGCCTCGGCCGCCCGAATCTGTTTCCTTTGGCGGACATCGGCCTGCAAAACGCCGTCAAACGCCGCTTCGCTCTAGAGGATAAACCGTCAAAAGACATGATGCTCCAGGTAAGCAGGGAATGGGCGCCGTATTTAAGCTATGCGTCCTTGTACTTGTGGAGAAGCATTGAATGAAAAAAGGAAACTTCCAGTGAAAAACATGAAGGAACCGCCGGCTGCATGTTATACTGAAAAGATGTGATATTTCAAATCAGCCGTTTTCCCATGAGAAAGGCTTTATATAGAAACGGAGAGAAAAAAACGTGAATCAACATCAAAAAAAGGCGCCTGCCGAATTGAAAATCGGACAGACATTTCCGCTGACCATCAAACGTCTCGGCATTAACGGAGAGGGCGTCGGCTATTTTAAGAAAAAAGTTGTCTTCGTACCCGGCGCTCTGCCAGGGGAAGAAGTCGTTGCCGAAGCGACAAATGTGCAGCCGAAATTTTCAGAAGCACGCGTCAAAAAAATCCGCAAGCCGTCTGAACACCGCGTCACGCCGCCATGCCCGGTCTACGACCAGTGCGGCGGCTGTCAGCTTCAGCATCTGGCATACACCCAGCAGCTTCGCGAAAAACGCGACATCGTCATTCAGTCTCTGGAACGTCATACGAGATTCAATGTCGAAGAAATGAACATTAAAGATACGATCGGAATGGACAACCCTTGGAATTACCGGAACAAAAGCCAGTTCCAAGTCGGACGCTCGCAAAGCGGCAGCATCATTGCCGGCTTATACGGACTTGATTCCCATAAAATCGTCCCGATTAAGGAATGCATTGTCCAGCATCCGGCGACAAACAAAACAACGGGTATCGTCCGCCGTATTTTGGAAAAACACAACGTATCCGTTTATAACGAACGAACCAAAAAAGGCGATGTCCGCACCATCGTGACGAGAGTCGGTTTTGAAACAGGCGAAGTGCAGGTCGTGCTTGTCACCGCGAAAGAGACACTGCCGAATAAAGACGAGATCGTCAAAGCCATTCAGAACCGTCTGCCGGAAGTGAAATCGATTATTCAAAACGTCAATGGCGCGCGCACATCCGTCATTTTCGGTGACAAAACAAAAGCGCTGGCCGGAAGCCATGCCATTCAAGAAGTGCTCGGTGACGTGTCATTTGAACTGAGCGCCCGCGCCTTCTTCCAGCTCAACCCTGAGCAGACGGTCAAGCTGTATGACGAAGTGAAACAAGCGGCTCAGCTGACAGGAAAAGAAAAAGTCGTAGACGCGTATTGCGGCGTCGGTACGATCGGCATGTGGGTTTCAAGCGGCGCAAAAGAGATCCGCGGCATGGACGTCATTAAAGAATCAATTGATGATGCGAAGAAAAACGCCAAAAAACACGGCATCAAAAACGCGGCATATGTCACAGGAACAGCCGAACACTGGCTCCCGAAATGGACGAAAGAAGGCTTCCGCCCTGACGTGGTCATCGTCGACCCGCCGAGAACCGGCTGCGACAGAACATTTTTAGATACCATCAAAAAAGTAAAACCGAAGCGCTTCGTATACGTATCCTGCAATCCTTCCACACTGGCGAAAGACTTGCAGACGCTATCGAAGGACTATCGCGTCGAATATATTCAGCCTGTGGATATGTTTCCGCAGACGGCTCATGTGGAAGCCGTGGCGAAGCTTGTTTTGAAATCGTCTAACTAAAATAAACAATTCAGACCTGGATTTCGGTAAATAAACAATTCCGATTTCCGGGTCTTTTTCATGTTTTGCCCTTGTCCTATCTGTCTTTATTTAACTGATAAAAAGAGTTGAAAAAACGTATGGAAAAGCAAGTGAAAAACAGCCAAGCAGGCTGCTTTCTATTAACACTTTCTTTTTTCCGTTTGGAAACGGCATTACAGACAAAATATGAAGATCTTGTTGTGAACCAGAAGCAATAACAAGTCGTTCAAGTTCCGTGAATACTTGTAATCTCAGTTAATATTTTGTGAACTTCTTTCTTAAAGAATAAAGTCCCCGACACTCATCGGCACATCTACTATTGGCGATAGTTGTAATAAATGATAAAAAGGAGGTGAAACCGAATGAGAGATATTGGAACCTCAACAACTGAACGAAGGTTCTGAAGTAGAAACTGTAAAAGACAAGGTTGCTTACTTACACTAATCACAACGGCAGTTGGCACATCACTATCAGCAACAACTGTGGATAAAAGATCAAACAAACTAAAAAAGCATGTTTCGTCGTTATACATGATATGAAAGCCTAAACAGGAAAAAAGGCCCCCGATTACTTTCCTTATTACTAAAAAAGAAATAAATCCGAGGCGGAAACGCAAGTGATAACAACTATTACAGTAATACCTGCGATGGTTATATCCTTAATAAGTAATTATCGCGACAATCATTCTTCATCATATAATGATGTTAGATTGACACTAGGCTAAAAAGTATTGGAGAAAAGGAAATGGATAAAGTAAACAAAAAACGACTGTTATTTAAAAGAAGTTGGTTTCAAACGTTGTTGGCATTTTTAGTTTCACAGCTTTATTTTAATTTTGCAGTATTAACGGGATGGGGTCCTAATTATAGAGAAATGAATGGATTCCCAGCAAACATAGTTGAACTGGATTTCTTTCAAACATATCTTTCATTCTATGATAATCCATGGTTTAATATTGTCACTGTTTTCTTGGGGGTTTTCACTGTTATACAAATAATTACAGGTGTAACAAAGGATATTCGAAATAAAAGCAATAACTTCTGATGCCTTATTTAATGATGAAAGAAAATGAATACTTTCTTATTCTTATGAGTGAGGACTGCGGCACTTAGTCAGCAGTCTATTTTATTGGTTTTGGATCAGGATTACCGAATCGTAACCTTATACATTGTATAAAGATATTAACATATGGGGTTTGAAAGCCAATCGCCCTTTAGTACATATACTGTATAGAGCCAGAAGCCACTTGCTGCGTTGGTTATTTCTAAACCATGAGCAAATCTCAAATGGTCCAGATTGAAGTTTTGAATTCTTTTAAGTAAGAGTTTATTTTCTCTTCTCATCCTCCTTACTCCATACCATCCCCAACTCAATTTGCATAATTAAATCTCTTGAAATTAGTTTTCCGCAAAATGATATTGAGATAAGGATATGGTGCAGCGTTAAATATTTTATCTTCGATAACAGGACAATTATTTTGCATTGGTAATAGGGAGAACTCTTATGATATTCTATTTAGGTTGGAATCCTTTTTGTCCAAAAAGAGCAAAAGTAAGGCCGCTAAGTAAGATGAAGGTCAGCGCTACTATTAATAAACCACAATATAAATAAAAAAATAGGTGTAGATAATCTTCACACTTTTTTCTCTCTCAAACCCTTTTAAAGGTTAAGGAGTTGACTGAGTTGATCAGAAATGAACGATATGGGGTTAACTTTAGCGATAGTCTATTACGTTAACTCAATTAAGGTGTTCTGCTTCAGTTTGCTTTTCACTTTTTAACGTGTAAAAAGTGAAATGTTCAAAATTTACTATCGTTTGATAAGAAGTGCTGACACATGCTATAAGTGTAAAAGAAGCATGGTCAGTTTTTAATTTTGGGATAAAGGTTTGGCTGTATCCCATCATGAAAGGATTTGGATTTGTTATGACAGATAATTTCTGGCGTGAATTACCGCGGCCATTTTTTGTACTGGCACCAATGGAAGATGTGACGGATGTCGTTTTTCGCCATGTTGTGAGTGAAGCAGGCAGACCTGATGTGTTTTTCACAGAGTTTACAAACTCAGAAAGCTATTGTCACCCGGATGGGAAGGATAGTGTGCGCGGCCGTTTGACTTTCACGGAGGATGAACAGCCGATGGTTGCCCACATATGGGGAGATAAGCCTGAAAACTTTCGCCAAATGAGTATTGGGATGGCGGAATTAGGGTTTAAGGGCCTGGATATCAATATGGGCTGTCCTGTACCTAATGTGGCGGGGAATGGAAAGGGAAGCGGCCTGATTTGCCGTCCTGAAGTTGCAGCCGAATTAATACAGGCGGCGAAAGCAGGAGGTCTGCCGGTAAGTGTGAAGACCAGACTCGGCTACACGGATATAGACGAATGGCGCGGCTGGCTGACACACATACTGAAACAAGACATTGCGAATCTTTCCATTCATCTGCGTACAAGAGCGGAAATGAGTAAAGTAGATGCGCATTGGGAGCTCATCCCGGACATTAAGAAACTTCGTGACGAGATAGCGCCAGAGACCCTTTTGACGATCAATGGAGATATTCCTGACCGGGAGACCGGCTTGAAACTCGCTGAACAATACGGTGTTGACGGGATTATGATTGGACGAGGCATTTTTACTAATCCATTCGCCTTTGAAAAGGAGCCGAGAGAGCATAGCAGTAAGGAATTGCTTGATCTTTTGAGATTGCATCTGGATCTTCATGATGAATATTCAAAAGCAGAAGCTCGAGCATATAAACCGCTCCCTCGCTTTTTCAAGATATATCTCCGCGGATTCCGGGGAGCAAGTGAATTAAGAAATCAATGCATGAATACAAAGTCAACAGATGAAGTGCGTGCATTGCTCGATGACTTTGAGAGAAAGTATCTTGATGGGATGGAGCAAGAGTGACATAAACAACTCTTCATCCGGCCCGGAGTTCGGTTTGAATTCCGGGTCTTTTTGTGTGCGGCTTTTACCCAGACATATCCGTCATGCAGAAATAAACGAATAATGGTACATTGATAGGAGATACATCATAAAGGGGGAGAGAAAAATGAAACGACTGTGCATCATCCCCTGCGGCAAGAAAAAAATTTGGGATGTCCATTCAGATACAGGTCCGGTAAGGGCGGAAGACGCTTATCTCAGCCCGTTTCATCAGGCGTGCGAGCAATATGCGAAAGCATTTTTCGATGAGTGGGTGATTTTGTCGGCGAAGCACGGATTCCTTCGTCCGGATGATATTGTTCCCGGAAATTACGATGTCACTTTTGGAACCGGTCATCCGGAGATCATGGCAGCGGACGAGCTGCGCCGTCAATTTCATGAAAAAGGCTTTTCCGACATCGAAGAGCTTGTCATGCTTGGCGGGAAAAAATACCGAAGCGTCCTAAAGGCCGTCATCGGAGAGCATCAGCATATCACCTGGCCTTTGTCATCGTATAAAGGCATTGGCTACATGCTTCAAGCGCTGAATCGGGCTGTTGAAGAAAAGCATGAACTGCAAGCACGCGGATATGAAAAAAAGAGTGTAACCACTCAAACGCCGCGATAGACTGTATGCAGAAGAATGAAGCAGTTAAAAGATTTCCGAGGAAATAAATACGTCGATCATTGTCAAAGACAGGGTGATGCCCGGTCTTTTTTGTATGCCATAAAACGAGACAAAGGGAACAGATCGAGACAAAATGAGACACCTGTCTCAAACTGTCTCCAGTGTAAAAATAAAAACATTCATTTTCCGGGCTCCAAAGGCTGGCACACTTCTTGCATTTGTATATGTGAACCCTAAATAGAAGGAGGCGCACAAAATGGAATTGTTAAAACGAGAAGACTTGTCATTAACTGAGGAGAAAGCGCTGTGGATGTACCAAAAGATGCTGGAAATCAGGGGCTTTGAAGACAAAGTGCATGAACTGTTCGCGCAAGGAGTGCTTCCCGGATTCGTCCATTTGTATGCCGGTGAAGAAGCGGTAGCTGCAGGCGTGTGCGCTCATTTAGATGATGGCGACAGCATTACAAGCACGCACAGGGGACATGGTCATTGTATCGCTAAAGGCTGTGATCTGGACGGCATGATGGCGGAAATATTCGGAAAAGCGACCGGACTGTGTAAAGGAAAAGGCGGTTCTATGCACATTGCGGATCTTGATAAAGGCATGTTAGGCGCAAATGGAATCGTCGGGGGCGGCTTTACGCTCGCATGCGGATCAGCGCTCACGGCTAAATATAAACAAACTAAAAATGTAAGCGTTTGCTTCTTTGGAGACGGAGCCAATAACCAAGGGACCTTCCATGAAGGGCTGAACTTAGCGGCAGTATGGAACCTTCCTGTCGTGTTCATCGCCGAAAACAACGGCTACGGCGAAGCCACGACATTTGAGTACGCGTCAGCCTGTGATTCAATCGCCGATCGGGCGGCTGCCTATAACATGCCGGGGGTCACGGTGGACGGAAAAGATATTTTAGCGGTTTATCAGGCAGCCGGGGAAGCGATAGAAAGAGCAAGAAACGGCGGAGGCCCGTCTTTGATTGAATGTATGACTTACAGAAACTACGGCCATTTCGAAGGGGATGCCCAAACTTATAAAACAAAGGATGAAAAGACTGAGCATCTTGAAGAAAAGGATGCCATTCAAGGCTTTAAAAACTATCTTCTAAAAGAAACAGATGCAAATAAACTGTCAGACATCGAACAGCGTGTCAGCGAATCGATTGAAAAAGCCGTCTCGTTCAGCGAAAAGAGTCCATATCCGAAAGAGTCGGAGCTGTTGACAGACGTCTACGTGTCATATGAAAAAGGGGGAATGTGAGATGGCGAGAGTCATAAGCATGTCGGACGCGATCAATGAAGCAATGAAGCTTGCGATGAGAAAAGACGAAAATGTGCTTGTAATCGGTGAAGATGTCGCCGGGGGAGCGGCGGTCGATCATTTGCAGGATGATGAAGCATGGGGCGGTGTACTCGGGGTCACAAAGGGGCTCGTACAGGAATTCGGGCGCAGCCGAGTGCTGGACACACCGATTTCTGAGGCGGGCTACATGGGTGCGGCCATGGCTGCGGCATCCACGGGGCTGAGACCGATTGCGGAACTGATGTTTAACGATTTTATCGGAACGTGCTTTGACCAAGTGATCAACCAAGGGGCGAAATTCCGCTATATGTTCGGCGGTAAAGCGCAAGTGCCGATCACCGTCCGCACCACATACGGAGCCGGGTTCCGGGCAGCCGCTCAGCATTCGCAGGCGCTGTATGGCCTGTTCACCAGCATCCCGGGTCTGAAGACGGTTGTGCCGTCCAATCCATATGACGCCAAAGGTTTGCTGCTTTCGGCAATAGAAGACAATGATCCGGTATTCTTTTTTGAAGACAAAACGTCCTACAACATGAAGGGTGAGGTGCCGGAAGATTATTATACAATTCCGCTCGGAAAAGCGGATATCAAACGCGAAGGCAGCGACATCACGCTGTTTGCGGTCGGCAAGCAGGTTAATACCGCGCTTGAAGCGGCTGCACAGCTTTCTGAGAAAGGCATCGACGCCGAGGTGCTTGATCCCCGGAGTCTGTCTCCTTTAGATGAGGAAGCGATTTTCACATCGTTAGAAAAAACAAACCGGCTGATCATCATTGACGAAGCCAATCCGCGCTGCAGCATCGCCACGGATATTGCTGCGATTGTCGCCGATAAGGGCTTTGATTTGCTTGATGCGCCGATTAAGCGGATTACAGCGCCGCATACACCGGTACCGTTTTCGCCGGTGCTTGAAGATCAATATTTGCCGACACCAGACCAAATTGTCAGCGTCACGCTTGAATTGCTTGGCGAGCCGGCAATGAATTAAAGGAGGGATATAGAATGGCTGTAAAAGTAGTAATGCCGAAGCTGGGAATGGCGATGAAGCAAGGTGAAGTATCCGTCTGGAATAAAAAAGTCGGCGACCCGGTTGAAAAGGGAGAAAGCATCGCCAGCATCAACTCGGAAAAAATAGAAATGGAAATAGAAGCGCCTGAAAGCGGCACACTTCTTCACATTAAAGTCAAAGAGGGAGAAGGAGTCCCGCCGGGAACGCCCATCTGTTATATCGGGGAAAACGGCGAAGAAGTGCGGGAGAAGGAGGCGCCGGCTCCTGAAAATGCAGGGAAACCGCAATCTGAACCTGAACATATTCCCGCTCCCAAAGCCGTGCAAAAGCGTAAACACCGCGTGAAAATATCTCCCGTTGCCCGAAAAATGGCGGAGAAAGCCGGGTTGAAAGTTGATATGCTGAACGGGACGGGGCCCGGAGGCAGAATCGTAAAAGCTGACGTCATCAAGGCCATGAAGACGGAATCTGAACCGCAGTCTTCGGTTCAGACGACACAGCCGGAGGGAAAACCGGCTTCAGCGATGAGAAAAGTGATTGCAGACCGAATGCACAAAAGCCTGCAAAACAGCGCCCAGCTGACGCTGACGATGAAAGCGGACATTACGGAGCTTGTAAAATGGCAGCAGCAGCTCGCCGACAGCGCGAAAAAGCGGAGCGGTGTTAAACTGACGGTCACACATTTCGTATCCCGGGCCGCGGTGCTTGCGCTGAAACAGCATCCTGAGCTGAACAGCTCTTATCAAGAGGAGCGGATCATCACCTATCCATATGTCCACCTCGGGATGGCGGTTTCTCTTGAAAACGGTCTCGTCGTGCCGGTGATCCGGGATGCGGAAAAGCTTTCATTCCTTGAGCTTGCGGAGCACATCAGCACATCGGCACGCCGGGCGCGGGAAGGCAATGCTTCCGGAGATGATCTGCACGGATCGACATTTTCTATTACAAATCTCGGGGGTTACGGAATCGAGCATTTCACCCCGATTCTTAATCCGCCTGAAGCCGGTATTCTCGGAGTAGGCGCAAGCTATGAAACGCCTGCGTTTAAAGGAGATGAGCTTGTCAAAAGCACCATGCTGCCGCTGAGCCTTACCTTTGATCACAGAGTATGTGACGGCGCACCGGCTGCGGACTTCCTGAAAACGGTCAAAGCGCTGCTTGAAGAGCCGGCCGGATTGATTTTATAGAGAGGGTGAAGAGATTGACACTAGCCATTATCGGCGGCGGGCCTGCCGGATATGCAGCTGCCGTGACTGCCGCGCGGAGGGGAGAAGAAGTCGTTCTGATCGACAAAGGGCCGCTCGGAGGCACTTGTCTCAATGAGGGATGCATCCCGACAAAGTCGCTTTTGGAAAGCGCGAATGTGCTCGATAAAATCAGGCATGCAGATACATTCGGCATCGAACTGCCGCAAAACATTACACTCAATTGGGCCCGCATGCAGGGGCGCAAACGGCAAATCGTCAGCCAGCTCGTGCAGGGAATTCAATACTTAATGAAAGCAAATCAGATTAAAGTCATCAGCGGGACAGCTTCATTTCTCACAGAGCAGACATTGCTTGTTGAAGGAGAAGGAGGCGCAAAAGACATTCTGGAAGCGGATCGGATATTGATTGCATCCGGATCTGAACCGGCGGAGCTGCCGTTTGCCCCATTTGACGGCGATTGGGTGATCGACAGCAAAGACGCGCTTTCTTTACAGAAAATCCCTTCTTCCCTGCTTATTGTCGGGGGAGGTGTGATCGGCTGTGAATTTGCCTCTTTATTCAGCCGGTTTAAAACGAAAGTGACGGTGATTGAATCGGCTGACCGGCTGCTCCCGGCAGAAGACGGGGAAATCGCCGCCGTTTTTGAAGACTCTTTAAGAGACAGCGGGGCTGATATTCAGACAAAAGCCGTCCTTCAGCGGATTGACAAAGAAAGGAAAACCGCCGTGTGGACAAAAGACGGCAAAGAAATTGAGGCGCAGGCTGATCACGTTTTGGTTGCAATCGGGAGAAAGCCGCGTTTGCATGGCTTGAATCTGGAGCAGGCCGGCATCCGGTATTCTCCGCGCGGCATTGAAGTCAATGACCATATGCAGACCAATGTGCCTCATATATACGCATGCGGCGATGCGGCCGGAGGAATGCAGCTCGCGCATGCCGCCATTCATGAAGGAATCACAGCCGCCTCGCATGCCTCGGGAAAGGACAGCAAAGTCAATATGCGGGCGGTGCCCCGCTGTATTTATACATCGCCGGAAATGGCCGCTGTCGGGCTGACGGAAACACAGGCGAGAGAGACATACGGAGATGTGAAAATCGGAGAATGCTCATTTTCTGCTAACGGAAAAGCGTTAATTAAACATCAGCATGGCGGCAAAATGAAAATCATTGCCGAACCGGAATTCGGAGAAATCGTCGGCGTGTCAATGATCGGGCCGGACGTGACGGAATTGATCGGTCAGGCGGTCATGATGATGAACGGTGAAATGACGGCGGATATGTCGGAGCACTTTATCGCGGCGCATCCGACTCTGTCAGAAACGCTTCAGGAAGCCCTGCTGAATGTCACCGGACTTGCGGTGCATTCCGTATAACCGGAATACCCTTTCTCAGATGAGAAGGGGTGTTTTTCGTTGAAAGCGCTTTATTTTTCCCCTACAATATATGAAAAGATGGTCTGAACAGGGGGGAGCGAATACAATGAATGTCATTCGGAATGATTTTAAAACCTGGAAGCGCTTTGTGAAAGAAGGTGTGCTTGATGAATCCCGTATTCAGAAGCGGGTGGCCGCCTCATGGCACCGCTGCAAAAAAGCCGACGTCAACCCTTATCTCGAAAAGGGGCCGAATGTGATGCCGGCAGATCATTTAGAAAGGCAGGCCGAGAAGCATTCATTATTTTTAGCAGCCTCAATGCCTCATGCAGAAAGAATGAAAACGGCAATGCGGGAAATGGAAATGATGGTTCTCCTGATTGATTCAGACGGCGTTGTCCATTCAGTTGACGGCCACCCGCGCACCATTCATGAAGCGAACCGCATCAATTTCTTAAAAGGCGCCCGCTGGACGGAAACGGCCGTCGGCACGAATGCAATCGGGACGGCTCTTTATACAAATGAGCCGGTCATGATACACGGCTCTGAACATTATTCGCTCGCTTCTCATCAATGGAGCTGTTCCGCCGCGCCGATCCGTTATGAAGACGGGCGGCTGGCGGGTGTCATTGATATTTCCTGCCCCGCCGCCCGCGCTCAGCCTTTTATGCTCGGAATTGCCTCCTCCATCGCTTATACGGCGGAACGGGAGCTTGCCCTAAAGATCAAAATGACAGAACTTGACATGATCAGCAAATTCACCGGGCTGACCCGGTCACACGATCCGATCGTGCTTTGCAATGAAATGAGCCGGGTTATCGCCGCAAGCCGTCCCGTTCAGCATTTTACCGGACATATGCTGCGCGAGCTTGAGGAACAGGGCTATCACATCAAGCAGGCGAAGCGGGAGGAGAACGGTTACACATGCGTTTATTTATCCAAACGAGAAGAAAAGCCGTCTTTTATATTCCATGGTGCGGCAGGCAAAAGCCCGTCATCCCGACATATGCTTCAGCAGCTGGAGCTTGTCGCCCGAACGGACGCAACCGTTTGTCTTACGGGAGAAACCGGGACGGGAAAGGAGGTTGCCGCCCGGGCGATTCATAACAACAGCTCCAGGAAAAACGGCCCGTTTATCGCCGTCAATTGCGGAGCGGTCCCCGAAAAGCTGATTGAAAGCGAACTGTTCGGCTACTCGGAAGGCGCCTTCACCGGGGCCAAACGGAAAGGACATAACGGCGCTTTGCAAAAAGCCGATAAAGGCACGCTTTTCCTCGATGAAATCGGAGAAATATCACACTCCATGCAGGTCGCTCTGTTACGGGTGCTGCAGGAACGGAAAGTCACCCCGGTCGGCGGGACAAAAGAGATTCCCGTTGACATCAGAATCATCACTGCCACCCACACTGATCTGAGACAGCTTGTCGAATGCAAAAAGCTGAGAGAAGATTTATTTTACCGGCTTCACGTCTGTCCGATCCATCTCCCTCCATTAAGAGAACGCACCGAAGACATTCCCGGCCTCTTCCTTGAATTTCAGCGAAATCGCGGCTGGCGGGGGGAGCTTCCTGATGACTTTTTAGACCTATTAAAGAGCCGGAAATGGCCGGGGAATATCAGGGAATTGTTTAATGTATTTGAACGTCTTTCCGTCATGTTCCCGGACGGACGGCTGTCAGGGCGCCCCATCGCAGCCCTGCTTGAAGCGTCAGGTCTTAAAGAGGCGGCCGAGTCTTATGAACAGGAAGAAGCGTCCCCCGTCTCCATCCGGGAGCACATTCAGAAAAACATCATCGTAAACGCGCTTGAATCGGCGAAGGGGAATGTCACGCTGGCCGCCAAAATGGCTGGAATCCCGCGGAGCACGTTTTACAAACGTCTCAAAAAATTCAAACTCACCGCCGGACAATTGTAAGAAACAAGCATACTTCTCTTGGCTGCCGGACACGTTATGTGTGAGGCCTAAAGGAGGTTTGAGACGTGAATACACAGCGTGCGAAAGACATTTCGGAATCCGCCGCCATGGCGTATGTGACGTATGAAGGAGTTCCGATTTATATTCAGCATGTCAACGAAGACAAGGAAACAGCCAGAATTTTTCCGATCGGAAATCCTCAATTTGAGCAGGAAGTGCTGCTTTCTGATTTACAAGAGCATTTTTGAGAATGGGTCTGCTGATGACAGCAGGCCTCTTTCGTACCTGTGGGAACTTTCCCGCTTTTTGAGAAAAATAACTAAAAATGATTAAATGATCTAACTCCTCCAAACCCGGTACAGATCGGACCTTCTCATGATATAAATAAAATGTAAACGTTATCAGAGGAGGGCTTCACATGACAGACAAATCATTCTCAATCGTTATTGCAGGCGGCGGCAGCACATTTACCCCCGGAATTGTATTAATGCTTTTGAATCACCTGGAAGAGTTTCCGATCAGAAAGCTGAAACTTTATGACAATGATAAAGAAAGGCAGGAGCGGATTGCGGGTGCGTGTGAGGTATTCATAAAAGAAAAAGCGCCGGACATTGAATTTTTGGCGACTGATGACCCAGAGACGGCTTTTACGGATGTTGACTTCGTCATGGCGCATATCCGCGTCGGAAAATATGCGATGCGCGCGCTTGATGAACAAATCCCGCTGAAGTACGGCGTGGTCGGCCAGGAAACATGCGGGCCGGGCGGAATCGCATATGGCATGCGCTCTATCGGCGGTGTTCTGGAGATTCTTGATTATATGGAAACGTACTCGCCTGACGCATGGATGCTGAATTACTCCAATCCGGCGGCGATTGTGGCCGAAGCTACACGGCGCCTCAGACCGAATTCAAAAATATTGAACATCTGCGACATGCCGGTCGGAATTGAGGATCGCATGGCGAACATCCTCGGATTATCTTCACGAAAAGAAATGAACGTCCGTTACTACGGCTTAAACCACTTTGGCTGGTGGACGTCCATCACAGACCGGCATGGCAATGATTTAATGCCGAAGCTGAAAGAGCATGTCCGTGAATACGGCTACGTTCCGAAGACGGAGGCCGAACAGACTGAAGCAAGCTGGAATGACACATTCAAAAAAGCGCGCGACGTACAGGCGGCTGATCCGGATACGCTCCCGAACACATATCTGCAATATTACTTATTCCCGGATGATATGGTGAAAAAATCAAACCCGAACCATACGAGAGCCAATGAAGTTATGGAAGGGCGCGAAGCTTTCATTTTCAGCCAATGCGATATGATTACGCGCGAACAATCATCGGAGAACAGTGAAATTAAAATTGATGATCATGCTTCATATATCGTCGACCTTGCCCGGGCCATCGCTTACAACACCGGGGAGAGAATGCTGTTAATCGTTGAAAATAACGGCGCGATCGCAAACTTTGATCCATCAGCCATGGTTGAGATTCCTTGTCTCGTAGGCTCAAACGGACCGGAACCCCTCTCAGTCGGGAAAATACCGCAATTTCAAAAAGGCCTGATGGAACAGCAGGTGTCTGTCGAAAAACTGACGGCTGAAGCGTGGGAAGAGCGGTCATTTCAAAAGCTGTGGCAGGCGCTGATCCTATCAAAAACAGTGCCGAATGCCCGTGTGGCAAGACTGATTCTTGAAGATCTGATGGAGGCTAATAAGGACTACTGGCCTGAGCTTGATGTGAGTCCGTCTCCTATTTCCTGATGAAAATCTTCCCCGTTTTCTTTATCTGTTATTCTATATAATAGAAAGAAAACGGGGGGATTTTTGGGATGAGTCTTGAAGAACTGGTTAACCAGCATTACGCGAAATTAAATGACAACGATTTTTATATTTTAAAATATATATTGAATCATAAACATACGTGCTACCATCTCGGGATCAATGACATGGCGAAAGCCTGCAATGTCTCTCGGTCTTCCATCCTGCGGCTCGCCCAAAAACTGGGCTTCAGCGGCTACAGTGAATTCCGGGTTTTTCTGAAATGGGAGGATCAGCCTGAAGAGGGCGAGAATATGACGTTTGAAAAGCTGCTGGATGATATTGAAGCCAATGTAAAATACGTGAAGTCAAAAGATATGACGGAGATGTGCCGGCTGATAGATGAAGCAAAACGGATTTTCGTTTACGGATCGGGGACGGCTCAGAGGGTGTGCGCCCGTGAGCTGCAGCGGATGTTTGTATCCCGGCGGAAGTATCTGATTTTAATTCAGGACATCACAGAGTTTGATATCATGTGTGATGATTTTAAGGTTGATGACGTATTCATCATTATTTCTTTATCAGGCGAAACACCCGAATTAATTCCGCAGGTAAGGACCCTGTCCGCAAAGGGAGTTCCGTTTATTTCAATCACCAATCTGAAAAACAACGTACTGGCGCAAACGACGCCGTATAATCTTTATGCGACCAGCAAGCCGGTGACGTTAAGCGATAAAACGGAAATCGTCGCATTTGCCCCGTTTTTTCTGGTGGGCGAAGCGTTATTCCGTGCATATGTTGATTATAAAGAGCTCGAACATTTTGATAAATAGCGGGAGGTCACGTGAAATGATGCAAAAAGTCCAGCGCTTCGGCAGCGCGATGTTTGTGCCTGTTTTATTATTTGCATTTTCCGGTATAATTGTCGGTCTGAGTACGCTGTTTAAAAATAAAACGCTGATGGGGCCGCTGGCTGATCCTGACGGGCTTTGGTATCAATGCTGGTACGTCATTGAACAGGGCGGCTGGACCGTCTTTAATCAAATGCCGCTCCTGTTTGCGATCGGCATACCTGTCGCCTTAGCAAAAAAAGCGCAGGCACGAGCCTGTTTGGAAGCGCTTACAGTTTATCTGACATTCAATTACTTTATCAATGCGATTCTGACGGTTTGGGGCGGGGCTTTTCACGTCGATATGACTCAGGAAGCCGGCGGAACGAGCGGGCTGACGATGATTGCCGGCATCAAAACGCTTGATACGAATATTATCGGCGCCATCTTTATTTCATCTATTGTCGTGTATTTGCACAATCGTTATTTTGATAAAAAACTGCCGGATTTCCTGGGGATTTTTCAAGGATCTTCATACATCGTTATCATTTCTTTCTTCATTATGATACCGATTTCACTTGCGGTGGCATACGTATGGCCGATGGTTCAGTCCGGAATCGGCTCGCTGCAAAGTTTTCTCGTTTCTTCCGGGGCGATCGGCGTGTGGATTTACACATTCCTGGAGCGGATTTTAATTCCGACCGGCCTGCATCATTTTATTTACTCGCCGTTTATTTACGGTCCGGCTGTGGCTGAAGGCGGTATCGTCACCTATTGGGCCCAGCATCTCGGGGAATACTCTCAAAGCGTCAAACCGCTGAAAGAATTGTTCCCGCAGGGGGGCTTCGCGCTTCACGGCAACTCGAAAATCTTCGGCATTCCGGGAATCGCGCTCGCTTTTTACGCCACGGCTTCAAAGGAAAAGAAAAAAATCGTCGCCGGCCTATTGATCCCGGTCACCTTGACGTCCATTGTCGCAGGAATTACAGAGCCGATTGAATTTACATTCCTTTTTATCTCGCCGTTTTTATTTGCGGTTCATGCTTTGCTTGCCGCTTCCATGGCAACCGTCATGTATATGGCCGGCGTCGTCGGAAATATGGGAGGCGGTTTGATCGAAGCTGCGACCTTGAACTGGATCCCGCTGGCGTCAAGCCACGGCTTGACGTATGTATACCAGATCATCATCGGGTTGTGTTTTACCGCTGTTTACTTTTTCGTCTTCCGTTTCCTCATTCTCAAATTCAACATCGCCACACCGGGCAGAGAAAAAGAGGAAGGGCAGGAAACAAAGCTCTATTCGAAAAAGGAGTACAGAGAACGGAAGCAGGCTTCAAAAGAAACAGCGGCGGCAGACGAAACACGGCGGGATACAGCCGCTTTGTATATTGAAGCGCTGGGCGGAAAGGACAATATTACGGAGGTCACCAACTGCGCCACCCGTCTCCGCGTCACTGTCGCTGATGAATCAAAGGTCAAAAGTGACGCCGATTTCAGAGAGCTGGGAGCCCACGGGGTTGTCAGAAAAGGCAGGGCGCTTCAGGTCATTGTCGGATTAGGCGTTCCGCAAATGCGGGAGCGTGTCGAGAAAATATTGAACGGTTAAAATACTGCAGCAGCAGACTATGTACAGAGCGCTTGTTAATCCGGCGCTCTTTTTATGTTTTGAAGAAATGTATGAATTTGTCATACCTTTGCCACCTGTACATGCAGGAGTGAAAACGAAAGACTTCTGTGGTGTTCGGTGTTTTAAACAGCAATTCAAAAATAGGAGGCAAGGCAATGACAAACTATACGACTTTCTTAGGACTTTACAAACCCGATAAAACGGAGGGGATTGAGGTTGAAAGCATTGCTCAAAACTTTGAAGCGATTGACAGCAAAATCGGTGCTGCGCTTAGCAACGGCACGTCAACTTATGAAAATTTAAATGAAAGACTTAACATGTATGAAAACAGATTTGAACATG
The DNA here is from genome assembly GCF_053613335.1 of Bacillus sp. LR--39. NCBI lineage: Bacteria > Bacillati > Bacillota > Bacilli > Caryophanales > Bacillaceae > Bacillus > Bacillus sp. LR--39. Next base: position 218,152 of record NZ_JBSIOT010000004.1, read on the forward strand.
TGACAGAGCGGAACGTTATGGATTTTGGAGCTAAAGGTGACGGCGTAACGGATGATACGCAGGCATTTCATGATGCCATGGCCGACGGAGGTTATGTCGTAACAGTTCCCGCGGGTGTATTCAGAACATCGGGATTGTTTGTTCCGTCAAATACAATGCTTGTCGGAGCAGGCAAGAAAAGAACGGTCATTAAATTATTAGACGAAACACCGGTCGGCCATTCTGTTCTGACCAACAGTGATTATACGAACGGTAATGAAAATATTTATGTCGGCCATCTCACTTTGGATTGGAACAAGGATACGCGTCCTGCCGGCTGGAAGATTCCGAAAGGTCCCACTTCAAGCTGTTTGCTTTTTGCGAATGTTGACTATTCTTTTGTTGAGCATGTGTTTGCGAAGAACGCCGGCCTGCACGGCTTTGATTCTACAAGCCCGAACTATAACCGACATGGAGAAAAAGATGATCCAACTTATTATCAGCCCAACGGCTGTAACTTTGTAACGTTTTCACATTGTGAAGCAACAGGGTCCGGCGATGATAACTTTACTTGTCACTTTGGGAAACACACGACTTTCAGTCATTGCCTCTCTTATCATCCTATGGGGCTAAACGATGGAACTTCTAACACAAACTGTTTTGAAATTGATGACGGCTCTCAAGACGTAATGATTGATAGTTGTATCTCAATTGGAGGAGTCCGAGGCTTTGAGATTAAGGCACACGGTTATGCACCGGCTGCGAGAGAGTGCAGCTTGTTAACTGTCGCGCATACGAAAATGCCATTGGATATAGCATTCGCCATATCGGTCACCACACAGCAAGCGATCCTCAGTCAGCGACAGCCCACGATGTGCAGCTTGCGAATTGTATCGCATATAACCCTAAGCCGAATGATCTTTACAAAGGGGCGGGTCCAAACGCGTTGCAAATCTCCGGATATGATGGGGTGAGTGTTGTGAATTTCCATGCTGTTTGTGATGATAGTTCAATTGATTATAAGGGTAATTCGGTAGTCAGCGTATTTTATAAAGGACGCTTAATTAGCTTAAAGAATATAACCATTCGCGGATTTAAGACTGCAGACAATGACTTATATATTGTCGGCGGGGATAACTCAGTAGGGAAAGTAATGGTGGATGGTGTCACCTTGATTGACTCCGGAAAAAAAGGAGTTGCATTTGGCAGCGGAATGTACGAGTCTGTTGTTAGTAATGTTTGGGGACAGAGATCTCCAAAAAATAATAGCGGGACAGTTGGAATTTATTCCTCAGATCCAGATCTTAATGTATCCAATTGTGATTTTTCAGGTTATGAAACTGACTTTAACATTGGAGGAGCAGTCACTCCTTATTTCTTATTCAAACATAAAGGAAGCGGAGTCATTGGCTCCCGTGAATCTCACGCTACAGGCAATAATAATTTTGTGGCTGGTTCTGTTCGGGGAAGAGCAACCGGAGCGGCTCAATCTTCAGTGCTTTCTTCGTACAATACAATTAATCCGAATTCAGATTCTGTAGCACTTGGCTGGGGTGCCGGCAGCACTCCGTCATCAGCCAACAGAAAGATTGAGCTTCACGCAAAAGAAGGAACAATTAAGGCTGCGGGAGGCGTAACAGGTTCCTCGACATTCTCTGACTACGCCGAGTATTTTGAAAGCCTGAGAGGGGAAAAGATTCCGACGGGAACACTTGTCACACTTGAAGGTGATAAGATCAGACCGGCTGAAAAAGGTGACCTCATGCTTGGGGTCATTTCCGAGACCGCCGGAGTGATTCTTGGCGAGTCGAGTTTTCACTGGTCGGGACGATACGTAAAGAATGAATTTGGCGGCTATGTTTATGAAGAACAGAAAGATGCGAACGGCCATACGGTCATGGCGCCAAAGGAAAATCCGGACTTTCGGCCTGAAGAAGACTACGCTTCAAGAGAAGAGAGAGACGAATGGAACATTGTCGGGCTCATCGGCCAGGTATATGTCAGATGCGATGAGACTGTGAAACCGGGAGATTTTATTCACGCTCATAACGGGATTGCAACAAAATCTGATGCTTCAAACCAGCGCTGGCAGGTCATGAAAGTGATCAATGAGTTTGATGCTGGTAAAGGATTCGGGGTCGCTCTCGTTTTCATTCGTTAAATGAAATGACAAAGCATAATTGACCATCCTGAATAGCGGACGCCTTTTTAAAGGCTCCGCTAATTCATTTTAAAATCAAGGCTCCGATTCAAAAGCTGGTAATAAGAAAAGATAAGACAGCCTCCATATATCTGCACGCCTCATCCCTTCATTTTTATCTTCAATCATTTTACACAAAGTACATAATAAAAGTGCGAGTTCAAGGGTTAATCCTTTATTCATTTAAGACAAACAAATAAAATAAATATACATACATATTGAACAAAGGATTTGGAGGCTTACACATGTCAAAGGCTTTATCATATGTAAAACCGTATTCTCTTTTGGCGGGAATCGCTCTGTTTTTCATGCTCATCGAGCTTGCGGTAGAGCTGATACAGCCCCTGCTGATCGGGAAAATCATTGACGAAGGAATTTTAAAGCAGGATCTCGGTACGGTTTGGCTGTGGGGCGGCGTGATGATCGGACTGACCGCTGTTTCATTCGCATCGGGAATTATAAATTCATTCTACTCCGCCCACATCAGCCAGAGCTATGCGTATGATACGCGAAAGGGGATTTTTCAAAAAATTCAATCCTTCTCTTATTCGACGTTTGCGCAATTCTCATCCACATCGTTTATCACCCGGCTGACAAACGATGTGACACAGGTCCAAAATATGCTTTTCATGAGTCTCCGGTTTATGCTTCGTGCGCCGTTAATGATCGCAGGCGGCATTATTCTCTCGCTGACCGTCAATGCGAAACTCGGTTTTTTTCTGCTGATCACGGTCCCGATTTTGCTTTTGTTTTTGCTGTGGGTGCTGAAAAGAGGCGGCGCGCTGTTTCGGTCTGTGCAAAAGCGGCTTGATCAGGTCAACACGATCATGCAGGAAAACCTGACGGCGATCAAACTGATTAAAGCGCTCCTCCGTGCAAACCACGAAGTGAAACGTTTTTTGAAATCGAATACGAAGCTGATGGAAAAAACGGTCTCCGCTTTTCGTCTCGTGGAAGCGGCGATGCCGATTTTAATGCTGCTGATGAACATTTGCATTTTGTTTATCTTATGGTTCGGCGCCAAAAGCATTGCTCAGGGCGGAGCGCAGGTCGGCGATGTCGTTTCCGTCATTAACTATGCGACGCGGATTACAGGCGCGCTGTCCGTCCTTCCTTTTCTCATCATGGTATTTTCCCGGGCGAAGGCTTCCGGGGAAAGAATCGGCGAGGTGCTGGAAACAGAAGGCGGCGAGGGAACGGGGCAGGACCCGGCACGGGCGCTTGCAGGCGGGATTGAGTTTCGCGAAGTGTCCTTCCGCTATCCGGGCATGGAAAAAGACGCGCTGCATCACGTGTCCTTTTCTGCCAGCCCAAAAGAGACGGTTGCCATTATGGGCGCGACAGGCTCAGGAAAATCAACGCTTTTTCAGCTGATTCCGCGCCTGTACACGGCTGATTCGGGCAGTATTTTCATAGACGGCAAACCGATCGGTGAATTCTCCGCTTGCGGGCTGCGCAGGGAAATCGGCTATGTTCCGCAGGAAGTGCTTCTGTTTTCGGGAACAATCCGTGAAAATATCGCCTGGGGGCGGGAGGATGCTTCACTAGATGAAGTAATGGAAGCGGCCAAAGACGCGCAAATCCATGACACAATTATGAAGCTGTCAAACGGATACGACACCGTGCTGGGACAGCGGGGCGTCAATTTGTCAGGCGGGCAGAAACAGCGGATTTCCATCGCACGCGCTTTTATCAGAAAGCCGTCCCTCCTGCTGTTAGATGACAGTACGAGCGCGCTCGATCTTCAGACGGAAGCGAAGCTTTTACAAGCGATCAGATCCTATGAATGCACGACACTGATTATTACGCAGAAAATAACGACTGCAATGAAGGCTGACACCATCTTATTGCTTGAAGACGGCGAACTGCTGGCCAAAGGCACGCACAAAGAGCTGATGGCACAGTCTCATCTGTACCGGCAGATTTATGAATCACAATTCGGAAAGGAGGGAGCTGACAATGCAAAAAGACATTCGTAAACCTTTCCGATATCCGAAAATACCGCTCAAATCAAATGAAGGCGGCAGAAAACGCGCGAAAGCAAAAGATACAAAAGGCACGCTGCGCAGAATCTGGTCTTATGTAGCCGAGAAAAAAGGGCTTTTAACCCTTGTGATCATCATGGTAGTCATAAGCGCCATATTCGGCCTGCTCGGACCGTTCGTCATCGGGAAAGCGATTGATCATTTTATCGTCGGACAGACGACAGACGGATTGGCGGGGGTGCTGTTCATCCTGTTTGGGATTTACCTCGTGCAATCATTGTCCTTATGGTTTCAAAACTATTGGATGATCAATATCTCGCAAAGCACCGTGTTTAAAATGCGGAGCGAGCTGTTTACCCATCTCCATGAGCTGCCGATTCCGTTTTTTGATAAACAGCGGCTCGGGGACTTAATGAGCCGGGTCACCAATGATATCGAAAATGTCAGCTCCACTTTAAATACATCCGTCATTCAAGTGCTGTCGAGCGTCATTACATTCATCGGCACAATCTCCGTCATGCTGTACATGAGTCCGCTTTTAACATTGATCACGCTTTTGATTATTCCGATCATGCTTTTGAGCATTAAATGGATCACCAACCGGACGGGACTGCTGTTTAAACAGCAGCAGAAAAACCTCGGCGAGCTGAACGGTTTTATTGAAGAGTCGATATCAGGGGCGAAGGTCATTAAAGCCTATTCGAGGGAAGACCGCGTCATGGAACAATTTTTAGAAAAAAACGCGGCGTTACAATCATCGGGGTTTTGGGCGCAGACAATTTCGGGATTCATTCCGAAAGTCATGAACTCTTTAAACAATTTAAGCTTTACGATTATAGCGGCGGTCGGCGGGCTGTTTGCGCTGAAGGGATGGATCTCAATCGGATCTATCGTCGTATTCGCCGAATACTCGCGGCAGTTCACGCGCCCTTTAAATGATTTAGCCAATCAGTTCAATACGATGTTATCGGCCATCGCCGGGGCTGAGCGGGTGTTTGACGTGCTGGATGAAAAAGAGGAGCGGGAAGATGAAGAGCATGCGCTGTACCAGCCGATCAAAACGGGAGAGATTGAATTCCGAGATGTCTCCTTCGGCTATCAGGAAGACAGCCCGATCTTAAAACACCTGTCCTTCAGCGTTCCGAAAGGACAATCAATCGCCTTCGTCGGACCGACCGGAGCGGGTAAAACAACCGTTACGAGCCTGATCGCCCGTTTTTACGAGCCGAATAACGGAAAAATCCTCATTGACGGAACGGACATCAAAAAACTGACGAGATCCAGTTTGAGAAAAAACATGGGGTTTGTCCTGCAGGATTCCTTTCTCTTTCAGGGCACCATCAGGGAAAATATCCGTTACGGCCGTCTGGACGCATCTGATCAAGAGGTGGAGGCAGCCGCAAAAGCCGCCAATGCCCACGGATTCATCGAACGGCTCCCGAAAGGCTACGATACCGTCCTTACCCAAAACGGCGCGGGCATCAGCCAAGGACAAAAACAGCTTATTTCCATCGCGAGAGCTGTGCTGGCGGACCCGGTGCTGCTCATTTTGGATGAAGCGACGAGCAACATTGATACGGTGACGGAAGTGAAAATACAAGAAGCGCTCGGCCGTTTAATGGCGGGCAGAACAAGCGTCATCATCGCTCACAGGCTGAACACGATTCAAAAAGCCGATCAGATTCTTGTGCTGAAGGACGGCGAAATGGCTGAAAAAGGAACCCATGCCGAACTTCTCAGGCAGAACGGGTTTTACCGGGAATTATATGAAAGCCAGTTCCGGGAATCATAGATAGGGAAAAAGACCTCCGACAGAGTGCGGAGGTCTTTTTTTGCGAAGGCAAATAGTACTTTTAAGTTATTTTCGTTAAATGTAACAAAATTACTTGACGTAAATAAGTTATGTATATATACTAGCTTACATAAAGTAAGTGATAATAATTTTCAAGGAGGATTTTATGAATAAATCATTCGAAACAGGAACACTGCTTTTAAGGGTTGTAACAGGTATTATCTTTTTTGTTCACGGTTTATCCAAGTTTCAAGGGTTGGAAGGAACTACGCAATTTTTCCAGAGCATCGGGATTCCGGCATTTATGGTCTATGTCATCGCTACGATTGAGCTTGTCGGCGGGGTTCTGATCTTTTTCGGTTTGGCAACGCGCATTATCGGCGTTCTGTTTGCCGTCACATTAGTCGGCGCCATCTTCACGGCGAAGCTTTCCTCACCATTTATGGGCGGATCGGAATTTGATTTCATCTTACTGGTTGCGTCAATTCACTTAGCGCTTTCAGGAAGCCGTCTGCTTTCATTGGATCAGCTCCTTTTCAAATCAAAAAAGGGAGAAACTTTTTCAGCATAAGAAAGAAGGCGTTCAAATGACCGGTATTCATCAAGATACGGCAATCGGCTATGTCAAAATGACCATTAAAAATATGGAACGCTCGCTCGGCTTTTACCGGAATGTAATCGGCCTTCAAGTCATCTCGCAGACAGATCGTTCAGCAAGACTGTCAGCAGACGGAAAACGCGTACTGCTGGTGCTTGAAGAAAATCCAGGCGCCGTCGTTCTGCCGGAGCGGTCTGTCACCGGCCTTTACCATTTCGCGATACTTCTGCCTGACCGGAAAGAACTCGGTATCGCATTGGCCAGGCTGATTGAAAACGGCATCGCGCTCGGTCAGGGGGATCACGCGGTCAGTGAGGCTCTTTACCTGTCTGATCCGGACGGCAACGGCATTGAAATATACGCCGATCGTCCCCGCAGCACGTGGCGCCGGGATGCAGAGGGCAATTATGTTATGCAAACGGCGCCCGTCGATGTGGACGGGCTTTTGGAAGAAGCCGGAGCTGAACGGAAAAGCCGTCTCCCAGAAGGAACTGTTATCGGCCACATCCATCTTCATGTGACGGACTTACAGGAAGCCAAAGCGTTTTACACCGATATTCTTGGTTTTGACATTGTCGGCAATTACGCGGGCATGTCTGCTCTGTTTGTTTCGGCGGGAGGGTATCACCATCACATCGGTCTGAATATATGGGCCGGAGAACATGCGTCGCCGAAACCGGGAAATGCAAGCGGGCTGGATTATTACACCATCGCGCTGCCGCATCAAAAAGAGCTGTCACGTGTGACAAAAGCGCTGACCGATGCCGGCTTTGAGATCGAAGAAAAAGAAGAGGGCGTATTCGTCAAAGACCCTGTATCAGGGGCGGATATCGCATTTACACTGTAAGAAACAACCCTTGCCGTCTAACCGGCAAGGGTTTTTATTTTTCTGAAGTTTTTCTTGAAAAGGCTCGGGAAAGAACGTCTGTGACTGAAGAGAGCGAACATCTCAGTGAGGCGCAAAAATGACGCATGGAGCCCGCCATCGCCGGCCGGAGCTCAGGGCATCCGCTGGATTGAAAACTGTGTCCGTTCGGCGGATCAGGGTGTTGTATGGGCAGAATTTGAATAGAAAAAGGCAAAAGCCGCATCCGGTCACAAGATGCGGCTTTTCATATACAATTTACAATTGTGTGAAAAATGTCCAAAATAAATTGTTCTTCCTGATTCTTCCTGATATGATAAGCCGAAAAAGGAGAACCTGAACAAATGAATTCAAATGCAGCACAGACGGAACAGCCGATGAAGCATAACGGAAACCGGGTGACGGTTAAGGACTTTATCATTCTAGCCAAGCCGGGGATTATCATCTCAAATTCACTTGCCGCATTGGGCGGATTTTGGATTGCATGGCTTCAGTCGGAAAGGACGGGCGGAGGGCCCGGTATATTTGCCGCCATGGCGGTTGCTATGATCGGAACGGCGTTGGTCATGGCATCAAGCACTGTTTTTAATAACTTCTTTGACCGCGGCATGGACGCAAAGATGGCTCGAACCCGCACCCGCGCAAGCGTCACGGGGAGAATACCGCCGCCGGTCATGATCCTGTACGGCACATGTCTCGGCGCATGCGGATTCATCATGCTTGCTTCGCTTAATGTACTGACCGCCGTTCTTGGCCTGCTTGCATTTTTGCTGTATGCCGTCGTTTATACGCTTTGGTTTAAAAGACAATCCGTCTGGAGCACATTTGTCGGCAGCTTTCCGGGGGCGGCTCCGCCTTTAATCGGTTATTGCGCGCTGACTGGGTACATTGATATGCCCGCGATTTTGTTATACGCAATTATGTTTTTGTGGCAGCCGCCGCATTTCTGGGCGATCGGAATCAGGCGAAAGGAAGAGTATCGTGCCGCCGGCATTCCGCTTTTGCCGATTATAAAAGGCAATCGCGTCACAAAAATAAAAATGCTGCGCTATATTGCCGTTCTGACTGCGGTTTCGCTGCTCGTTCCTCTTTATATAGACGTCAGCCCGTTTTATACCGCGTCCGCTCTCCTGCTCGGAGCCATCTGGCTGTACCGGAGCGTCAAAGGCTTTCAGGCGGCGGATGACACGCAATGGTCGAAGGGGATGTTTTTTTATTCGATTGTGTATTTCAGTCTGCTTTTCCTTATTTTAATGGCTGATTCGTTTATCAATGCGGTTCTCAGAACGTAAACAGGCGGCTTGCAGATACAGAGCCGCCCCGTTTTGTTTATGCTTTTTTGATGAGAGCCAAAATATCTTCAAGCCAGGAAATATAATTCCGTTCCCGCTCAAGCGCTTTTGTCAGCACGAGATAATGGCCGAAATCAGGAGAAGAAAATGAATCCGCCTCCGCGGACGATGTCATCAGTTCTTGATAACTGTTTTCCAGATCGGACAATTTCTCCTTCCGCTTTACGAGCTGATCGGTGAATAGCTCATCCGCTTCTTCCTGCGTCAAAGCTGAGATGAAATAAGCCTTCAGCATAAATTCATCCTTCACCGTTTCCGGAATCGGGTCTTTTTTCGTCAGCCAGGCAGCAAGCTCCAGCTCTCCCTTGTCAGTCAGCGTGTACATTTTTTTCTCAAGCTTTGTTCCTTGAATCGCAGTGCGAAACGTAATAAATCCCTCAGCCGTCAGTTTTTTTAATTCCGGATAAATCTGGCTGTGCTTTGCGCTCCAAAACTGGCCGAGCTCTTCCTTAAAATAGCTCGATATATCATATCCGCTCAATTCGCCTTTTCGCAAAAGCCCTAAAATCGCGTACTTTAAAATTCTCATGTTGTCCTCCAAGCCCATTCATTTGACAGCTAGTATACCATACGGCCGCTCAAAAACGGAGAAGTGCCGGATGCTTGTAATTGAATCTGCGGCGGCAAAATCAGCGAAAATATGCAGAAAGGGGTTATCAAAAAGCCTTTCTCATGTCTTTGCCTCATTCATATGACATCATGATATAATCATTGTAAAAATTAAGAAATACTGGGAGGGACATATGAAGACGGTGATTGTGTATGCAAACCCGGATGAGAACAGTTTCAATGCGGCTCTCGTAAAATACGTCGTCATGGCTTTAAAGGACAGCGGCCGAAGCTATACGGTCATTGACTTATACGCCGACCAATTTGATCCCGTGCTGAAGTACGGCGGCGAAAAAAAGCGCTCTGACATGAACCGGGACGCTGAAACGAAGAAATACCGGAAACTGATGAAAGAAGCGGATCATCTCATTTTCATCTACCCGCTGTGGTGGGGAGGCGTTCCGGCGATTATGAAAGGCTTTTTTGACAGAGTGCTTGTCGCCGGAGAAGCCTACACATATGAAAACGGCCGCGTAAAAGGACTGCTCCGGGCAGAGACGGCACAAGTCTTTTATACGGCGGATTCCCCGGGCTGGTACTTAAAGTGGTTCCGGAAAAACTCGGACTGGATTACGCTGAAAAAAGGCATTCTGCAATTTTGCGGCATTCAAAAAGCCGAGCGGAACCTTTTTTCTGTCGTCAAAACGAGCACACCCGAGCTGCGGGAAAAATGGCTGCGCCAAGCATACGCTAAAGTCCGGCGCGCTTGTGAAAAAGGAGCGGCCGCATGCAGATAAAAGAAATTTTCGTGATTCGCTGCCTGTCCTGTTTAAGTGTGGTTCTGCTTCATGCAGTTTCAATGGTGCTGATGATTCAGGAAGAGTCCTTAGCCAGTGCCGCCCATACGGTTGATGCTTTTCGGACCCTGTTGATGTTCAGCACGCCGGCGTTTATCTTTATTTCGGAATTTCTGCTTGCCAGGTCATACCCGGGAGGCGTTCCCGCGGGTTTTTTAAAGAAAAGGGGCAAAGTCATTTTCGTGCCGTTTCTGTTTATTGCCGCGGTGGATGCCATTTTAATGAAAAGCGTGGCGGAAGAAGGAGCCGGATTCGTTTCAGTGATCGGTAAATTTTTAGAAAATGTGTTTTTAGGAAACTTCATCGGCTACTTCATTCTTGTGATCTTTCAATTTTACATTCTCCATATGCTGCTGCACCGCTGGCTGAACAACACATCTCCCGTGTGGGTGCTGTCTGTTTCGTTTATCATCAACGCCGTCTATCTGGCTTACTTTTCCATCGTTCATCCGCCCGTATCATCGGGGCTTGATTCTATTTTTCCGTTCTTTTGGGTTCCGTTTCCGGGCTGGGTATTTTATTTCTGTCTGGCATTTTATTGCGGAAAGGAATATCCGCGTTTTTTATCGCTCATCAATCAGTACCGTTATGCGGTTTACTTCAGTGCAGCCGTATCGGCAATATTGATTGTGGCCGTTTCATATATCAGCGGCGGCTCCATTTCCTCTAAGCGTCCGGATATTATGATTTACGCGGTCAGTATGATCTTTCTGTGTTTTCATCTGTTTTCAAAGCTCAAAAAAGTGCCCGCGATTGTGATGATGATCAGCAACTATTCGTTTTCAATCTATCTGCTGCACTCCTACTTTTTAATCAGCGGATATCTTCTGGAAGGCTATTTGCGGTCAATGCCTTTGCCGGCTGCCATCCTTCTTTTATTTTTGATCTGCACGCTCGGTCCCATTTTCGTATCTTGGGTGTGCAACCATTTCAGATACGGATACCTGTTTGTCGGGAAAGTGTATCAGCCGAAGCAGACCAAAAGAAATACGGCGGCGCATCAAGGCCGCACAGTCTGAAAAAAAGGCGGCGTTTCGGCCGCCTTTTTGATATGGGTCCGCCTTATCCGGCACGAGGACGGATAGTTGTACATCCTGCAAACAAAGCCCCCGCCTGCGGCCGTTTTGACGGATGCATTTATGACAACATAACGCCATCGATTTTCTCCCTTGTGAAGACCGATATATTGTATACTTATAGGAAATACTTTCAAAAAAAGTGAAAAAGAGAAAAACTGTGAGCTTGGATGAACGACTAAAAAGGAGCGGGGACATTATGAATGACTGTGTCAAAACATTCGGAGAACTTCCGGCCGAACTTTATTCCTTTGCGGGAGGAAAAGGAAGCATTCTCTCTAAAATGTATCAAAGCGGGTATCCTGTGCCTGAAGGGTTTGTGATTTTGCCGTCTGCCTTTCAGGACGGACAGCTCCGCCATCAGGCGAGAGAGGCTGTTGATCAATATGTGAATTCCATCCGCAGCCGCCATGCATCTGCGTTGTTTGCCGTACGCTCATCCGCGCTGAGCGAGGATTCCGCTCAGGCTTCCTTTGCCGGAGAATTCGATACGGTGTTGAATGTCAAAACAGATCAAGACATGTTCAGGGCGATTGATGAAGTCCGCCGATCGACACAGTCAGAAAGAGTAAAAGCGTACAGCGCCGTTCAGGGAATGGAAGATGAGCATGAAATCGCAATCGTCATCCAGCTGATGATACCGTCTGACATATCCGGAGTGCTGTTTACCGCAGATCCGATTACGGGGAGCAGGCGGGAGATGACAGGCAATTACGTTTACGGTCTCGGGGAGCAGCTTGTTTCCGGGGAAGCCGATGCCTATTCTTTTAAACTGGCACGGCCCAAGAAAAAATATGACGGCCCCGGGGAATTTCGCAAATATGCGTCAAAGCTCTATAAACTGGCGAAAAAGCTGGAAAAAGATCTTGGAGGGCCGCAGGATATTGAATGGGCTGCCGCGGGCGGGACATTGTATATTCTTCAATCCCGCCCGATTACGACCTTACAAGCCGGAAATCTGGAAACCTATGAATGGAATGATTCTTTCAGCGGTGATTTTTTATGGACAAACACCAATATAGGAGAAGCGATTCCCGATGTGATGACGCCGCTGACATGGTCGCTCCTCCGGAATCTGGATGAAGAGTCGGGCATTATTCCGGGCTATTATGTCTGGTCCGGCAATATTTGCGGCAGAGCCTATAACAATATGAGCCAGCCTCTTTCCGTTCTTGCCGCTTTCGGTCTGAATCCGAAAGGCGGAAAAATAGGAAAAATGATGAGCGATACATTGGGTGAAATCCCGGCGGAAATGAAGATTCCTTTATATCCGTTCTCAAAGTATGAACTTTTGAAGATCATCCCGAAAAAACTGAAACCGTATCTGTCGAAAATGAAGCAAGCGAAAAAAAACATGTCCTCCTACTTGGACGAATCGCCGGAGTGGTGCCGGAATATTGAGGAAAAGCTGAAACGTGCCGAAACGGAGCGGGCATTATTAGCGATATGGAACAATGAGATCTATCCGTATTTATGCAACGCGTGGTTTGCGTTAATATCCGGCGGGCGTGATTCTGCGCAATCCTCTTCGTCGTTAACCTCTCAATTAACAAAACTCGCAGGGATAGAAGATGCGAATCTCCTGCTGTCCAATCTGAGGGGAAAAGGCGGACTGGCCAGCCTGGAGCCGATTATCGGCATTGATCAAGTCATGAAAGGCCGTATGAGCGAGGAAGAATATCTCAGGAACCAAGGCCACCGTGGCCCGCATGAATACGAACTTTCCATACCGCATCCGGGAGAAAACCGGGATTGGCTGACGAAGCAGATCAAAGAACACAAGGAGTCGGGTATTGATGCCGAACAACTGCTTTTGAAACAGCAGCGGGCGCATGAACAGGCCTTCCGAAGATTTGAAGAAAAGTATCCTCATAAGGTCAAATGGCTCAAAGCCAAAATGGAAAAAGCGTCAGAATACGCGAATATTAGAGAAACAACCAGATCCGAATTTGTCAGGGTGTACCGGACAGCCAGAGCATTCGCGCTCAGAGCGACGGAAATGACCGGCATGAAGGACGATATTTTCTTCCTGTATCTGCATGAAATAACCGATCTGCTCGCGGGGAAAGAGCCGGCGGTTGCGTCGATTCAAGCGAGAAAGCAAAACTATGAAACCTATAAAAAACTGCCGCCGTTCCCATCCGTTATTAACGGAAGGTTCAATCCGTTTAAATGGGCTGAGGATCCTGACAGAAGAGCGGATTATTACGATGCTTTTATGCCTGCGGAAACTGATGATGCGCATACTTTAAAAGGTTTCGCGGGAGCGGCCGGGAGAGTGGAGGGCATTGTCCGTGTCCTTGATGCTCCGGAAGACGGGGATTCTTTTGCGGCGGGGGAAATTTTAGTGACGTCGACAACCAATGTAGGCTGGACCCCGCTTTTTCCAAGAGCGGCTGCTATCATAACGGATGTCGGCGCCCCTTTGTCCCACGCGGCGATCGTTGCCCGGGAACTGGGGATTCCTGCCGTTGTCGGATGCGGAAATGCAACGTCAAAACTGAAAACGGGGGACAGGGTGGCCGTTGACGGCGGGCAAGGCATCGTCCAGCTGGAACCGCGGCAGACTCCGGCCACTTCTGAAGAGGAAAATGGTAAACTGATAGAATAAAAACATGGGAAAGGAGCAGCGCATGAATAAAGCAGTTATTAACGGGGAGCAAATCAGAAGTATGAGCGACCTGCACCAGACATTGAAAAAGGAACTTGCCCTTCCTGAATACTACGGTGAAAACCTTGACGCTTTATGGGATTGTCTGACCGGCTGGGTGGAATACCCCCTCGTTTTAGAATGGAGCCAGTTTGAACAAAGCAAGCAGCTTACAGAAAATGGCGCCGAGAGTGTGCTTCAGGTCTTTCGTGAAGCGAAAGCGGAAGGCTGCGACATCACCATCATACTTTCATAATACGATCAGCGGGAGAGAGACAAAAATGGAAAAACAAACCCTCAGCTATCCGATTGGAGAATATCAGCCGGCTGAATCGATTTCGGCCGGACAGAAACAAGAATGGATCAATGCGCTGGAACACGCTCCGGCCAAACTGAAACAAGCTGTCAGAGCGATGTCGGACAGTCAGCTTGATACGCCTTACCGCGAAGGGGGATGGACTGTCCGCCAAGTGGTTCACCATCTGGCGGACAGCCACATGAACGGCTATACCCGGTTTAAATTGAGCTTAACGGAGAATGAACCGGAAATCCGTCCTTATGATGAAAAAGGCTGGGCCGATCTTCATGATTCCAAAACCGCCGCTTGCGGGGATGCGCTTGAGCTGTTAACGATCCTGCACAGAAGATGGGCCGCTCTTTTGCGCTCCATGACGGAAGCCCAATTCAAACGGACATACTTCCATCCTGTATCTAAAGAGACGGTTACGCTGGAACAAGCGCTCGGGCTATATGTCTGGCACTCTGAACATCACATCGCCCATATTACTGAGCTTTCCCGGCGGATGGGCTGGCATCTGTCTTAGAGGATGCCGGCTTCCGGAAATACGCCAAAACAGCCGCAGACACAATCGTGCATAATGAAATGACGGCGGCTGCCGTATAAAGATGGTGGTAGCCGCTGGAAATGCCCGCTTCAATTGCATCAGAAACCGCTTTTTTGACGGCGGGAACAGGGATTCGGCTCACTTGCTCCTGCAACGAAGAAAGTCCGCCGCCGATATCGGGCATTTGCGCCTGATCAGCGGGAATGCCGCTTTTCGCTAAACGGTTTTTGATGTCATCTCCGATCCGGTCAAAGCCCGCTGTAATGAAGCCGGCATATAAAGCCGGAGCGAGCGTCAGCCCGACCTGCCTTACGAGTGACAGCGTGCCGAGCGCTGTTCCTTTGTTTTGGCCCGAAGTTTCTGATACAAGCACATTCAGCGGAGCCCCGAGCAGAAATCCGAAACCGACCCCCGCAATGACACTCGCTGTGACAAATTCCCATTTATCCGTCACCCATAACGGAAACAGGCTGAAGCCTGCAAATGCGATGGCGCCTGATACAACCGCGGAGAAGACCGGCCCTTTTTTATCCGTGATCGCCCCGCCGAGCCACGCTCCGATTCCTGACGCCAACGCGAGCGGCGTCATCCAATAACCCGCTTTCTCCGCCGATACGTGCAAATATTGCTCCGCATAAGAAGGAATAAAAATGACCGCAGCGAGCAGCCCTCCCGATAAAAATCCGATGACGAGCGTCCATTGAAACACTTTATTTTGCAGCAGCGAGTAGGCGAGAATCGGATCGCCCCCTCGGTTTTCAACCCGCTTTTCGACTTTAAGCAGCACCAGAAAGAGAAGTGCCGCTCCCAAAAGATACCCGTACACCTTTACGTTCATTATGCTTTCTGACAGCTTCGCCCCATCGAGATTCGTGATACCGATCATGCAAGATAAGATCGCAAGAGACAGCAGCATTGTGCCGGCGAGGTCAAGCCGTTTCGCCTCAGGCTCTTTCGTTTCAGCGATAAACAAACCGCCGCACACAACCAAAGCGGCGGCAATCGGCAGATTAATCAAGAACAGCCAATGCCACGACCCGGTTACATCAAGCAAAAAGCTCCCGATATTCGGTCCGAGGACGGCCGCCATACCGTTCATCGCCCCTAAAAGCCCGAGAGCTTTCCCCTGTTTCTCCTTCGGAAGCACGGCCAGTACATGCGAACTCCCGATAATAAAAATTCCGCCGCCGCCAAGGGCCTGAATGAGCCGTGCCGCCAAAAACATCGGGAAGCTCTGACTGAGTGCGACAAGCAAAGAGCCGAGTCCGAACAACCCGACTTCAATCATAAACAGCTTTTTCCGCCCGTATCGGTCCGACAGCTTGCCGACAATCGGCACACTGACACTGAGTCCCAATGTGTAAAGGGTCACTCCCCACGATCCCCATGAAGGAGAAACATCAAAAGAGCTGTTAATCGTCGTCAGAGCAGCGGAAATAATTCCGTTGTCCAGCGCCGCCATGAACACACCGATCGTAAAGAGAGTGATGGCCCAGCTCTGGTTTTTTTCTGTTTGCAATGGCTCCGGCATACTGATCAATCCTTCCGTTTTTAATTCACTTCGAATATATTATTCACTTCAAATGAATTAAATGTCAAACAAAAAAAGGCCGCCGATACCGGCAGGCCTTTTTCATCTCTATCCCTGTTTGGAAGAATCAAGCGCTCTTGCCAAAATGGAAAGCCCTTGATTGACCGTTTGTTTTTCTTCAGCGGTCAGCGTTTCCAATGAACGCTTCAATTTTACATGTCCTTTTTGATAAAGGCTGCGGAAAATATCTTTCGCGTTTTCCGTTAATTGAACGACGACTGAACGGCGGTCTTCTTCTGACGGAGCGCGTGTAATGAAACATGATTTTTCTAAACGGTCAAGGAGCCCCGTCGTATTTGAAAGAGAAGCGCCCATTTTCTCCGCTATGTCACTCACCTTAAGCGTCCCGTGGTTGTTCAGAAGCATCAGCACCTTCATTTGCGGCATGCTCATATCAAGCTTCATCCACTCCGACACATCGCCGAGCCCCGCCGATGTCATCACTTTCATGTACAGCACCCAAATATCCCGTTCCTCAGGAGAAAAAATATCGCCGCCTAATACTGTTGTATCATGCAGATTATAATCCATCGTCTCACTTCCTCATTCATACTCCTGCATACCATATTACTGATTTTAATCAGAGAAAGAAAGTTGCAGACGAGTTTTGTTTGAATGTGAGGTGGTAGTGTATAATATGTTGGAGATTATTGGGGGAATTATGATAAATAAGCTATTTTATGATGATTGGAGAGAACATTGCTGACTAAAAAGAATGCCTTATCGATATTAAAAGTATTATTTCCTATTGCAGTTTTGCTTTTAGTCATTTATCAGTCCAAAAAGGAATTGACAGACCTTTCTTTTAAAAGAACGCTGTACATTATTAACGGGATTGAGCGTTACGATTTATTTATTCTCGTTCTGCTCGGCCTTCTTGCCGTCAGCGCGATGTCCTTTTATGACTTTGTGCTGAAACGGACGCTTCGCCTCAACATTCCGAATTGGAAAGTATTCAGGGTCTCCTTTATCGCCAATTCCTTTAACAATGTCCTTGGATTCGGCGGTCTGGCGGGCATCGGGCTGCGGACGATGCTTTACAAAGAACATACGAATGACGTAAAACGCCTCGTCGCAGGCATCGCCTGGCTTACGTCCTCAGCGCTGCTCGGGCTGTCCGTCTTCAGTATCCTGACCATCGCCCGGGTTCTGCCGGTTGGAGAGATTACAGGTGAGAAACCGTGGCTGTGGGCTGTTATCGCCGGAGTGGCGCTTATTGTGCCGGCAGCCTTAATCGCCGCTGGGATCAACAATAAAAAAGCTGGCGCAGAAGACGGTGAAGCAAAACCGAGGCATCCGGTTTTTTCTTACATCGGGGCATCGTTTGCCGAATGGTTTGCGGCGGCCGTCGTCATGTATTATTCCCTGTATGTCATGGGGATTCAAGCGGATGTCCGCCATGTATTCGGTGTATTTGCCATTGCCGCTATCGGGGGAATCATCAGCCTTGTGCCGGGAGGATTCGGTTCGTTTGACCTTCTGTTTCTGCTCGGCATGCAGAATATGGGCTTTCCCCAGGAGGCGGTTGTGACATCCATCGTCATCTATCGGATTGTGTATTCATTTATTCCGTTTGTGTTCGGGCTGTTCTTTGCGGCCGGCGACTTAACGGAAAATACGCTTAAACGGCTGGAATCAAATCCGAAGATGGCGCCTGCCGTGGAAACGACGAACGTGCTTCTCGTATTCCAGCGCGCTATCTTAATCAGGGTGCTTTACGGTTCGCTGTCGCTTTTGGTTTTCATGGCGGGAGTCGTCGTGCTTGCGTCCGTCGCCCTGCCGATCGACAGGGAGACGGTCATCCCGCACATTCCGCGCCCGGCGCTCCTTGCGTTTAACGCGTTATCGCTAAGCGCGGCTTTGATTCTATTAATTTTGCCGATTGAATTATACAAACGGACGAAACGTTCTTATTCAATGGCGGTTGCCGCGCTGGTCGGCGGTTTTGTGTTCAGTTTCTTAAAAGGAATGAACATCAGCGCGATCTTTATTCTGCCTGTCGTCATCGTATTGCTTGTGCTGTTAAAGCGGCAGTTTATCAGAGAGCAGGCATCGTATACGCTCGGCCAGATGATTTTTGCGGCCGCTCTGTTTATTATCGCCTTGTTTAACTACAATCTCATTGCCGGCTTTATTTGGGATAAAATGAATCGGCTCCTGCGCCACGACTATTTCGTCCATAACAATTCGCACATTACATATGCCACGATGACGGCCATTATTGTTGTGCCGCTGTTTTTCCTTTTGTTTACGTTCTTTTATCATAAAAGATCGAAGCCGATCGGAGAAGAGGCCGATCCTGAACGGCTGAAGTCCTTTTTGGCGGAAGAAGGAGGAAACGCGCTCAGCCATCTCGGCTTTCTCGGGGATAAGCGGTTTTATTTCTCAAGCGACGGCAAAGCGCTTTTATTGTTCAGCCAGATTTCCAGAAGGCTTGTCGTGCTCGGTGATCCGTCAGGACAGAGAGACTCTTTTCCGCTTGTGATTGAGGAATTTCTGAATGAAGCGCATAAGCAGGGGCTGAGTGTCATGTTTTATCAGATCGAACGTGAAGATCTGGCGCTGTACCATGACTTCGGCTATAACTTCTTCAAGCTTGGAGAAGAAGCATTCGTGGATATGGAGGCCTTTACGCTCTCAGGTAAGAAAAAAGCGGGGCTGCGGGCGATTAACAACAAATTTGACCGCGAAGGCTACACATTTCATGTCGGGGAACCGCCGTTTTCCTCCGAGTTTATCGCCAAGCTGAAAGACATTTCGGACGAATGGCTCGGACCG
This sequence comes from Bacillus sp. LR--39, assembly GCF_053613335.1. Taxonomy (NCBI): domain Bacteria; kingdom Bacillati; phylum Bacillota; class Bacilli; order Caryophanales; family Bacillaceae; genus Bacillus; species Bacillus sp. LR--39. The sequence goes on from NZ_JBSIOT010000004.1 coordinate 237,269, forward strand.
AAAAAAGAGAAAGGTTTTTCCCTCGGTTTCTTCGACCGGGATTATCTGGAACAGGCGCCGATTGCTTACGTGAAAGACGCGGAAGGGGAGATCATCGCTTTTGCCAACCTGATGCCGATGTATCAGGAAGGCGAGATATCCGTCGACTTGATGCGTTATCGGAAAAGCGCGCCGAACGGTATTATGGACGCGCTTTTCATCCGTCTGTTTCTCTGGGCGCAGGAAAAAGGCTATACCACCTTCAATATGGGCATGGCGCCTTTGTCAAACGTAGGAACGGCTTTTACATCTTTCTGGTCGGAAAGAATCGCGGCCGTCATCTTCAACAACGTCCGGTATATGTACAGCTTCAGCGGGCTGCGGGCCTTTAAAGAAAAATACAAACCGGAGTGGCGCGGGAAATACTTGGCGTACCGCAAAAACAGATCGCTGTCCGTCACGATGATCCTCGTCACCCGCCTGATCGGAAAAACCAAAAAAAGACGCCGTTAAAAGGCGTCTTTTTTTAAAAATAATTGACTAAAAATTCTAATTTCACTCTGTTATACTGAATAACATGATCATAAGGTGAAAGGAAGGCTGATGAATGAAACAGGCAACCGTGTTTAAATATGAAGCGTTTTCCGATATTCCGGATTTGGGAAATCCCGCGGGAATCGTCTTTAACGGAGATGATTATTCAGATGAAGAGATGCAGATGATCGCCGAAATGGCAGGGTACAATGAAACCTCATTTCTCTGTAAAAGCGGAGAAGCCGATCTGCGCATCCGCTATTTTACACCCGGCCACGAAATGAATTTATGCGGACATGCTACCGTCGCCTCTCTTTACGCATTAATTGAAAAGGGAAGGCTTCAGGCTGATCAGACATATCAAATTGAAACAAAAGCCGGCATTCTTCCCGCAAAAGCCGCTGAACGAAACGGCCGGGTATACATCACACTCGAACAGGCTCCCCCGCAATTTCTGCCGTTTACGGGCGACAAAGAAAAGCTTGCGGCCTCGCTCGGAATTACGGCTGAGGATTTTCACAGCGAGCTGCCGATTGTTTACGGATCAACGGGGATCTGGACACTGATTGTTCCGCTGAGATCACTTAAAGCATCACGGAATATGGTGCCGGACAACGCACAATTCCCCGCTATTTTGCGCGATCTTCCGAAAGCGAGCGTTCATCCGTTTTCTCTTGAAACCGTTCATCCGGAAAGTGATCTGCACGGACGCCATTTTTCTTCCCCTTTCTCCGGTACGACCGAAGATCCCGTCACGGGAACCGCTTCAGGCGTCATGGCGGCCTATATGCGGCAATACGGAGGCTCCGAAGCCGAATGCCTCACGATTGAACAAGGCCAGGAAATCGGGAAAGACGGAAAAGTGGAAATCAGGATTACAGAAGATAACGAAAAGATGAACATCAAGATGACGGGAACGGCCGTGTATGCCGAAACAATCAATTTTCAGCTTCCGTAACGGTTTACAAAAGCCGGTCGTATCCGTTATATTATAAATGATAATCATTTTCATTTGGATAGGAAGGTGAATCGGCATGCCGAAAACCGAACAATTACAGCAAAACGAAAGTCTTGCACATACAATCAGAAACAGAAGATCCATCCGGTCGTTTAAACCGGAAACCGTACCTTCTGAAGTCATATTAGAGATGCTTGAAACGGCCGTTTACGCACCGAACCACAGACTGACGGAGCCATGGCGTTTTATCTACGCAGCAAGCGAAGCGGGAAAAGCAAAGCTTGCGGACAGCTACGTCTCATTTTTCAAAAAGATAAAAGATGATTTCAACGAGGAAAAAGAGCGGAACATGAGAAAAAACCTCAGCGCCGTTCCGGGATTTTTACTGGTCGTCTTAAAAGAAGATGAAAATGAATTTACGAGAAACGATGATTTCGCGGCGCTGAGCGGCATGATTCAAAACCTTCAGCTTCTCGCACATTCAAACGGCATCGGCATGGTCTGGAAAAGCGGCCGCATCATGTATGACAAACAGGTGCACCAAGACTTCGGTCTTGCTGATAATGAGCGCTTTGCCGCCATCATTCAAACGGGCTATCCGGACGAACAGCCTAAGGCGAAAGAACGGACGCCGGCAAAAAGCCTGTTTACCGAACTGTAAAAAAAATCCCCGTCTCTATACAGAGGCGGGGATTTCGTATTAGCGGGTTTTGCTTTTAGCTCTGTTGTCAGCGGCTTTCATCCGCGCCTGCGCTTCGCGGTCAGCGGAATCAGCAAGCTCGCTTGAATATTCCTCGTACGTGCCGTCTGTTTCGCGTTTCAAAGCATCCGGAACTTGAGGAAGTTTTTGTTTGTTTTTATCACGGTTTTTGTGAGTATGATTTCTGCCCATATCAATCGCCCCCTGAAAAAAGTGATATCAAACAAACATAGTATCTGCCCGGTCCTGATCTTTATTCAGTTTATTTCCGTTTGGCTGCTCTTTCCGCTTTTTTGAATTCACCGGAATAAAGGACTTCCTGCATTTTTTTCAGATTGGCTCCCTGCTGATGTTTTTCGCGCTTCTTTTCCATAAAAGAAGACCCTCCTTCAAAACAGAATACCAATAGGATTGGCTTTTATTTCCGTTTTTATGCAGATAAGAGATCCTTTAAAGCCAAATCAAGTTCTTCATATGTAAATTGAAAACCGGATGTCAGCGCCTGCTTAGGCAGGGCGCGCTGGCCTTTTACGATCAGCAGGCTCATTTCTCCCAAGGTCTTCTCCAGAAAAAGTTCCGGTACGGGAATCCAATGGGGGCGGTGCAGGACGCTTGCGATCGTCTTTCCGAATTGCTTCATTTCTACGGGGTTCGGCGATGTCACATTCATGGGACCGGACAAGTCATCATGCTCCGCCGCATAAGCGATGAGTCCCGCGGCGTCATCCACATGAACCCATGACAGCCATTGCCGTCCAGAGCCGATGGTGCCGCCGGCTAACAGCTTATAAGGGAGAACCATGAGCGGCAGGGCGCCTTTTTCACCGAGCATCACCCCGAATCTGGCATATACCGTCCGGATGCCGAGCGCTTCAATTTTCTGGCCTTCACGCTCCCACATACGAGCCGTATGACTGAGAAAGTCTTCATTTGACGTATCGGACTGTTCGGTGAACGTTTTTTCTGTGCTTGTGCCGTAAATGCCGACGGCGCTGGCCTGAATCAAAGCCCGGGGTTTTTTCGGCTGCTGCTTCATAATCCGTCTGACTTCTCTCGTCGCTTCTATTCTGCTTGAGATGATTTGTTCCTTCGTTGTGTCCGTCCAGCGGTCAAAGATGGATTTGCCGGCGAGGTTCACCCATACATCAATAGGGGGAAGCTCGCGCTCAGGCGCCGCATTTTCGGCCAGCCATTGAACATATGTCACATTTTTTTGTTCGGTTTCTCTCTGTTTTCTTGATAAAATATAGACATGATGTCCCCGGCGGGTAAACACACCTGTCAGATGCCGGCCCAGAAAACCAGTGCCGCCTGTCATCGCGATATTCATATCCATCTCTCCTTACACGTTGATATATATACTGTACCTCATTTGCCAAAAAGAAAAACGCCTGAACATCGGGGCGGGGAAGGAGACCGGGATGCCGTTTATTACAAAAATATCGACCCAAAAGAAAAATACCGAGCGCTTCAACATCTTTCTTGATGAGAAATATGCATTCAGCGTCGACGCCGACGTGCTTGTGCGTTATGACCTGAAAAAAGGGAAAGAACTGGACGAGCTTGACATTCTTGAAATCCAGTACGGCGATGACGTGAAAAAAGCCTTTAACCGCGCCGTAGAATTTTTATCATACCGGATGCGCTCTGAAAAAGAAGTCCGCGATCATCTGAAGAAAAAAGAAACACCGGACATGGTCATTTCTGAAGTCATCCATAAACTGTACGATTACCGCTACTTAAATGACAAAGAATTTGCCGAAGCCTATGCGAGCACCCACAAAAAAACAAACGGCAAAGGCCCTGACGTCCTGTTCCGCGAGCTGAAAGCGAAAGGAATAGACGACGATACCATCAAGGAGACGCTCAGTGCGTTTACATTTGATGAGCAGATACAAGAAGCGCTGAAACATATCAGCAAAATCCTGAAAAAGGACAAAAAGCTGTCCACAAAAGAGATCAGACAGCGGGCGCAGATGCAGCTTCAGCGAAAAGGTTTCCCTTTCGACGTCATCAATGCCGCTCTGGAGCAGACGGAGTATGAAAATGATGATGAAGCCGAGATGGAAGCTCTGAAGGCTCATGCGGAAAAAGCGATCAGGAAATACCGCTATGACGGCAGCTATGAAAGCGGAATGAAGGTTAAACAGTACTTATTCAGAAAAGGATTCTCGATTGACGATATTGATCAATTCTTGCAGGAAGAGGAGTAAACTGAAATGGACAAACGATACAGTCAAATGACGCCTCATGAACTTCAGACAGAAATTGCGGGACTGACGGAAAAAGCGCGAAAAGCGGAACAGATGGGCATTGTAAATGAACTGGCCGTGCTTGAACGGAAAATTACGATGGCCAAAGCTTACATGCTGAACCCGGAAGACTTTCGGCCCGGCGGGGTGTATCAGATAGAAGGTTCTGATGACACTTTCCGCATTGATTACATCAACGGCGTATTCGCCTGGGGACACAGATCTTCCCCGTCAGACGGGGAAGAAGCACTGCCGATTTCCGTTTTAAAAGAAAAAAAATAACAAAAGAGGCCGGTTCCGGCCTCTTTTTCTTTTCGGGCACATTCGTTTCAACCTTTCAGTAAAAAATGATTGAATTCATTTTTGATATCTTTTAAGATGGAATTCGTTGTTTTTTAAATAAAAAGGAGGCGATTTGCGTTGAATATCAAAATGAAACAGCCATCTGTGAAATTAATGATTTTTGTTTTAATGATCTGCACATTTTCCATCGGGTATACGGAATATGCTGTCATGGGTATTCTGACGTCGATTGCCGATGACTTTCATATACATGTATCTTCAGCGGGCATGCTTGTTACGGCGTACGCGGCAAGCGTCTGCCTGACGGGCCCGATCGTAACCATTATCGCGGTTAAGCTGCCGAGAAAGCCGGTGCTGCTGGGGTTGATGGGCATCTTCGTCCTTGCCAACCTGATGAGCGTCTTTGCGCCGAACTTCGCCGTGCTGGCGATTTCCAGAATTTTATCCGCATCCATCCACGGAGCTTTTTTTGCGATCGCCATGGTATTTGCGAGTGAAATGGTGCCGCCTGAAAAACGTTCCGCCGCCGCGGCTTCCATGAACGGCGGATTAACCGTGGCGCTGATGCTCGGCGTCCCGTTCGGCTCATATTTAGGAGATGCCCTTAACTGGCGGGCCGTCTTTTTCATTATTTCCGTTTTAGGCATGATCGGGCTGATCGGACTGATGCTGGTCGTACCGAACCGGAAACCGAAAGTGATTCCGATGCTGATGAATGAATGGAGTGTCTTTAAGCATAAACAAGTGATTTTTTCCTTTGCGATCACCATTCTCGGCTACTCAGGCGTATTTATCGCTTACACGTTTATTGAGCCGATTTTAAGAGATTCAGCGGGGTTCGGCACAGTCGGCATTACAGGCGCATTATTTGCCTACGGTCTCGGCGGAGTGGCGGGGAATTTCTTCGCGGGGAAAGTGCCGCTCAAACTGCTGACGCGCACGATGATCGGTGTGATGATCGGCTTGATCGGCGTCTTGGCGATTTTTCCTTATATCGCCGTTTTTCCAGCCGCCGCGGTTTCAGCGACATTTTTATTCGGCGCATGTGCGTTCGGCACGCCGCCGCTTTTGCAGACCAAGGTTATTTCTTCTTCTGAAAACGGCACGACAATCGCCGCTGCGGTGAGCGTTTCCGCCTTTAACCTGGCAAACGCGCTCGGCGCCTGGATCGGCGGATTGATTCTCGGCGGAACGGGATCTTACTCATGGCTGTTTGCCGGCGGTGCGCTGATGACAGCTCTCGGCCTTGTGCTTTCCACGTTCGCTCATCTGTCTGAGAAGAAAGATGTTTATGAATATCAAGTGCATAAAGGATAACAAAAAGCTTGCAGGGGATATTCCGCCTGCAAGCTTTTTTCAGTGTTTCAATGTAATGCTGATCACCGTATGTTTATCACTCTCAGCTAAGGAAATATTCCGGGTTTCCGGTACTCCGTCTTTTTCAAAAACGACGGCATAGGTTCCTTTTGCGCCGCTTTTCCATGCAATCTCGCCGTGGTGATCAGTCTTGCCTATTATCTCTCCGCGGTCTATATTCGGCTGATGATCTGACTCCGCCGCTTTCATCACGGTGACCGTCACACCGGCCGCCGGTGAACCGTCTGCATCCTCAACACGGAGCGTAACGGGCAGTGCTTTTTTGGCGGCGGAATCATCCGCTTTGCCGCATCCGCATAAAACGGCCGCCGCGAGAAAGAAAACAAAAGCTTTATTGATTTGACCAATATTGAATGTTGTCGAATACACTGTTTGTCACCCTTGTTCCCAGATTGTAAGACGACCCGCCGTTTGTATGAATGGCAATGGCGGTCTGGCCGGTGTCGCTGTAATTGCGGTAAACGGGCGATCCGCTCTGACAGCCGAACGTATCTGTCGTGTAGGTGAGTTTATATGTCTCGGCAGAACGAATCGGTTTGCTGTCCGACCACATGGAACCGGACACTTTGTCGCACGGATATCCTGTCACGGTTGAGGAAAGCCCGGTCGGACTGGAACTGTTGGTCGTCCGGTAGCCGTACCAGCCGACAGTATTCCCGGGCGACCCGTTTACTTTGATTGCGCCGTAGTCATAGTTTGTGTCACCGTTTTCTGTCCACCCTTTGACACTGTAGAATGTCTTTCCTGAATAAGAGCCGTACGGGTACGATGACCCGTTGCGGCCGGGAGCTGCCGTAATTTTCGATGCCCAGCCGTTTTTCTGGTCATACACGCAATGTCCCGCCGTAACGATCGTGTCGGCATTGACAAAAAAACCGGTGCATCCGTAGGTGCTTGTGCTGCCGCTGTATGTGACGGTCAGCTGTGCTGTCGCGCGATATGGAAATGATGTTGTAGGAGAAATTCTGATTCGTTCGTCTGTCCCAATAATACTGGAAGGCTTTAATGACTTGATGTCAGCTTTGCTGTTTTGTGCAAGCTGTCTTTTGGTGAGGCCCGTTCCTTCATAAGCGGGGGATGTCTGTGTTGTTTGTACAGGCTGATTCAGATTGGCGTCAAACTCCTCACCGCTGTTTGATACAGATGTCTGCGGGCTGCCCGCTGCTTCAGCTGAAACAGCAAATAATGAAACTGACAGTAAGAATGCGGTAAGGCTCAGCAATCGTTTGGAAACTGTCTTCATTTTATAAAACCCCTCCTTTTTTGTCTACCGGCTTTCGGTTGAACATTTAACATATTATGGAATTTATTTAGCGTTATGACCGCAAAAGGATGTTTTTTTCTGCAAAAAAAGAGACCGGCTCATTCCCGGTCTCTTACGGTGTGTGTTATCGTCTGCCTGAAGCTCTCATGCGCTCTTGCGGGTGCGAATTAATTGAACCGTCCGCCCGTTTAGAAGCGTAGTCATCCTTTGCCCGCGGTTCGCCTTCAAACTTATTATTGTTCTGATTAGGAAATCCTTTTGCCTTGTTCCGGACCATTTGTTTTCCCCCTCGGCCAATATCAAAAGGTTGCGCCTTCTGGATTGAAGACGTAAAGTTAGTATATGCCTGTGACAAGCTGCGTAAAAGCAGCAGGTTTTCCCAAGGAAAGGAGACAGAGACATGAATACATATATCGACAAACTGACGAATTTGCTGCTTGAGAAAAATGACATGCTCAGCTATTTGCAAGCGCGAACTTGGGTTGAGCTTTTATGGGGAGATTTCGAAGCGACTTACGCAAAAGCCGGCCGCCCGTATCAAGGAGAGCAAATGACAGAACGCGTCGTCAAGGAATGGATCGAATCATACGGCAGCAAGCTCCATATGTTCCAGAGCGTTCGGGAAGACGTTTCTCATTATTTGGATCAAAGCAGGGGTCTCCTGCATTAACATAGCAGTGCGCCCGCCGGATACCGTCCGGCGGTTTTTTCTTTTTATAAAAGAAATGGGAAAATCATGTTTGACGACCCGCGGAATGTGGAAATGTGTAATAACTCATAAAATAGCGGGGAGGAACCACAATGAACATGAAGAAGGGGTTAACCGCATTTATTCCGGCCGCAGGACTTTGCTTATTTTTAGCCGCAGGCACCGTGTTTTTTGATCCGGCAGCGAATGCCGCAGCAGTGCACCAGACAAAAATAGACACCGCAGCAGATACATATATCGTGAAAGCAGGAGAACTTAACGTCCGCAAAGAACCAAATAAACAAGGGTCGATTATCGGCACGCTTCGTTCAGAGGATTCCGTAAAGGTTAAACGGCTTCAAGGAGCAGATTGGGCTGAAATTGACTACAAAGGTCACAAAGCCTATATCTCCACACATTTTCTGATGAAGCAGCCGGTGAAGGCGGTGACGGCGAAACAAACCGCTTTTTATACGCCGACTTTGGAAACCGGCAAAAAAGGGTTCGTTAAAGCGGGTGAAACCGTCAATGTGCTCGGCTGGGGGTTCAGCCATGACGGAGGGTTTGACCGTAAATGGGCGTACGTCATATACGGCGGGAAAGCAGGTTATGTGAAAACGGCCGACTTAAATCGAAAATAAAGATTCAGGCAGGCGAATGAGCCTGCTTTTTTTCTGAAACCTTTCGCCTTTCCTTTCGTAAAAGATGAAAAGGAGAGTGACGGATATGATAATGGCAATCGGCGGCCTTCTGATGGCTGCGGCCGGCATTTTAGTCACATTTTTTCCGCCGAAGTCGATCAACAGCCTGTACGGATATCGGACGAAGCGCTCTATGGCGGATGAGTCGCAGTGGAAAGAAGGCAATCGATTCAGTGCGCTCCTCATGATTTTGTTCGGCCTTATATCGGCGGCAGCTGGATTTGCGGGCAGCCTGCTTATCCGGCTGACTCAGCCGTTCGCCCTGATCGTTCAGGCCGTATTGTTGATTGCGATCAGCGTACTGATCATCGTCTTAACAGAAAGAAGATTGAAACAAACGGGGAGGAGAATCGATGAATGACATTACGTTTCACATGATCGAAACAAACGGAGTGACGCTGCACACGGCTTCAGCCGGTCCGAAAGACGGTCCTTTGGCGGTGCTGCTGCACGGGTTTCCGGAATTCTGGTACGGCTGGAAGAGCCAGATCAAACCGCTGGCGGATGCCGGATACCATGTTGTCGTGCCTGATCAGCGCGGCTATAATCTCAGTGACAAACCGGAGGGCATTGAAAACTATACCATTGATACGCTCAGAGACGACATTATCGGGCTGATCACTCATTTTACAGATGACAAAGCCGTCGTCATCGGACACGATTGGGGAGGAGCCGTGGCCTGGCATCTGGCATCCACGCGGCCGCAATACGTTGAAAAATTGATCACGGTCAATATCCCGCACCCGGCGGTTATGCGGAAGGTCACACCGTTCTACCCGCCGCAGTGGAAGAAAAGCTCTTATATCGCTTTCTTTCAGCTTCCGGAAAAGCCGGAACGGAGATTGTCTGAAGACAATTACCGCGTATTGGATCACGCGATCGGCTTATCCGAACGCCCGGCGCTTTTTTCACGGGAAGATGTCGACAGCTACAAACAGGCATGGGGCAGAAAAGGAGCGCTCACGGCGATGCTGAACTGGTACCGGGCGATCAGAGCCGGCGGTTTAGGCCCTGCCGTTCCGCTAAAAATGCCCGTTCCGTACCGATTAATATGGGGCGTCAATGACCGCGCGCTGAGCAAAAAGCTCGCCAAGGAAACAAAACGGATGATTCCAAACGGCGACTTAATCTTTATAGACGATGCCTCACATTGGGTCATTCACGAAAAACCGCGCATCGTCAGCCATTTGATTCATGAATACCTTCAGCAATAAAGTCTGTCCCGCGTACAGACTTTTTCTTTTTTTTTCTCATATCTGCCGAAAAACATGACAAAATATAAACCATATGCAGAAAAAATTTTCTGCCCGTGTAACAAAAAAAGGGTTTAAACGTCATTAAAAAAAGGAAAAGCCTTACTGAAGTTTTGCGGACAATTCCTTTAAGGCCGTCCTAAAAAAAGAATAATACAAAGAAGGTGCCTTCATGAAACAAAGGTTAATCTCAATTATTATTCCGTCTTACAATGAAGGGAACAATGTCAAGCTCATCCATGAATCTTTAAAAAAAGAGTTTCAGACGATTCATTATGACTATGAAATTTTCTACATCAATGACGGAAGCGCGGATGACACCCTTCAGCAGATTAAAGAACTGGCCGCCAGAAACCATCGCGTCAAATACATATCTTTTTCCCGCAACTTCGGGAAAGAAGCGGCCATTCTGGCAGGATTTGAACACGTGCAGGGCGAAGCGGTAATCGTGATGGACGCCGATCTGCAGCATCCGACCCATCTGCTGAAAGACTTCATTCAAGGCTATGAAGAAGGGTATGACCAAGTCATCGCGCAGCGCAACCGAAAAGGGGACAGCCCTGTGCGTTCCGTGCTTTCTTCCCTGTATTATAAATTTATCAACAAAGCCGTCGAAGTGGATCTGCGTGACGGGGTCGGAGATTTCCGCCTGCTGAGCCGGCAGGCCGTTGATGCCCTTTTGAAGCTGAGTGAAGGGAACCGTTTCTCGAAAGGGCTGTTCTGCTGGATCGGGTTTGACCAGAAAATCGTGTTTTATGAAAATGTCGAAAGGAAGAACGGCACGTCCAAATGGTCATTCAGTAATCTGTTCAACTACGGAATGGACGGTGTCGTCTCCTTCAACAACAAGCCCCTGAGGGTATGCTTTTTCACCGGTATTCTGATACTTCTTCTGTCGATGGTTTATATTGTAACGACCTTTGTTCAGATTCTGACACACGGCGTGTCCGTACCCGGATACTTCACCATTATTTCCGCCGTGCTGTTCTTAGGGGGCATCCAGCTTTTGAGTCTCGGCATCATCGGAGAATACATCGGCCGGATTTACTATGAAACAAAAAAACGCCCGCACTATTTAATTAAAGAAGCGAATATAACATACGGAGAACAAAATGAAACGAATTATACAAAAAAGCGCAAGTGGAACCATTAAACAGCCGCCGCTGTGCGCAGGGTCTGGGGACGTTGTATGAAAAAAAATAAATGGATCTTGCCGGCAGCCTGTGTGCTGGCTGCGGCAGCCGCTCATATTTTTTTCTTAAAAGAGTGGTCGGCAGGCCGCTATATGACGGGGTCTGGAGACGGGATCGCCCAAATGGCGGTCTTCAAAAAGCTGCTGTTTGATCAATATATGAACGGCAGGCTGTTTTACAGCTATTCGTTCGGACTGGGCGGGGGAGTGTACAGTCAGCTCGGCTATTATTTCTCTACTTCTTTTCTATTCCTGTTTATCTCCGCCGCTGTCCGCTTTTTGCAGCTTATTCAGCTGACGGGCGAGGCTGATGCGCTGTTCTGGGCGCAGGCCTCCGTTTTTATCAGCATTGCCAAGCAGAGTTTTATCATATTCACGGCGGCGTGTGTATTCCGTTATTTCGTCAAACGGACGGTGCCTGCTTTTGCCGGCGCCGTGTTGTACGGGGTCTCGATTATCTACTTCCGGCATGAGGTATATTGGGACTTTTTCACTGACAGTATGGTGTGGCTGCCGCTGCTTGTGTTGGGCGCGGAAAAAATCATCAGGGAAAAAAAGCCGGCGTGGTTTATCTTCGCCTGTGCGCTGACATTGATCAACAACTTTTATTTTGCGTATATTAATCTGATTTTCATCGGCATTTATATCTTATTCAGGTGGGTGATCCCCCTTGAAGGCAATGAGGCGAAAAGGCTCACTCAATGCAGGATATTTATTCTGTCGGGTCTTCTCGGGTTCGGCATAAGCGCAGTTTCCTTTATTCCTGTCGTATACGGATACCTTCATAATCTGCGGCCGCCGTATTCAGAGCATATTGCTTGGCTTGATTTTTCCGACAACATTTTATTTTCAAGCCGGATTATCATCCTGCCGGCGGCTTTTTTGCTTTTTCTATTTACATTTACTTTATACAAAAACCGCTTGTTCCGGCTGTTTGCGGGAATCAGTCTGCTGTATATTCTGTTTCACTTCAGTCCGTTTGCGGCAAGTGCCTTTAACGGTTTTTCAGCTCCGCAGAACAGGTTTGAATACGTCCTCTGCTTCACGATTGCCGGAACGGTTTCAGCCGGGCTTTCTAAGCTTTCAGACATCAGCATGAAGAGTATGCTGATGTCCGCCGTACTCGTCGTTCTGCTCTATTGGAGCCAGGTGAGGCGGTACAGTCTGGATATTTCTGATCACGCCAACCTGCCCGTCATCCTTCTTCTGGTGCTGAGCATAGCCGCTTTCTTTGCAGCAAAGACAAGACTGAAAGGCGCGGTGCCCGCCGTCTATGCCGTCATTTTGCTTACGGCTGTGCTTACGGCTAATACATATGAAAAATATGCTTTATCAGAAGGCGGGAAGATTTATACGGTATCGCATACATTTATGACGGGTGCTGGCTATAAAGGCAAAGAACAATCGGAGCTCATTCAGCGTCTGAAAGAAAAAGACCCTGATCCGTTTGCCCGTTTAGATTGGATGAACGGTGTTTTCAATAACACCCCGATCATATACGGGTTCAACGGATTCAGCGTATACTCAAGCATACTGAACCGTAATCTGCTGTCCTTTTACTGGAACGACCTCCAGATTGACATGGGCAGAGAAAGCGTCAGCCGCTATGCGACATTAGGAAACAGGGCTAATTTATACAGCCTGCTTTACGGAAAATATTATATGACGGAAAAAACAAACGAGGCCGGCGTGCCGTACGGGTTCAAAAAAATCATGGAATCAAACCATTATGCGGTTTATCAAAATCAATATGTGCTTCCGTTCGTACGGACAGCCGATCGCGTATATAACGAGGGCGGCCTGAAAAAAGCTCCCGCCCTTGCCAGGGAACGGGCAATGCTTGACGGGATCGTCATGAAATCAAGCACAATCAACACGAAAAAAGCGCCTGAGGCGAAAAATATGATCCGCCATGCAGAGGTAGCGGCCGAACATGGCGATTATCATAACGGCATCCTGACGGTAAACGAAGACGGCGGCGGCCTGATCATTACGCCGCAAGCCGCTAAGATGGACGGCGGCGATTATTACGTCAGCTTTTATTTGAAGAATAAAGCGAAGGACCAGGGCTTTACATTAAAAGTGAACGATTACACGACAACGAGAAAATCGAATCAATCCATTTACAAAACAGGTGTCAACGATCTTACTGTGAGAGTGCCGAAAACAAAAAACATCCAAATCCGTCTGCCGAAAGGGTCGTATCAGCTTGACAGACTGGCGCTTTATGAAGAACGGTACGATACGCTGAAAAGCGTATACCGAAAAGCGGAAAAAGAACCGCCGGCCGATCTCAGCTGGCGCGGAAATACGCTTCATATCTCGTATGAAAACAAAACCCGCGCGCCGTATATCATGCTTCCGATTCCATATGAAAAAGGCTGGGAGCTGAAGATAAACGGCAGACAGGAGCAGATTGAAAAAGCGGATTATTCCTTCATCGGATTTAAAGCGCAAAAAGGAAAAAACGATATTCAATTAACGTATTACCCGCCGTTTTTTAAACCCGCGGCCGCTCTATCGGTGATCAGCCTCGTGTTTGCGGCTCTATATGTGAGAAGACAAAAAAAGCCCGGCTCTTAAACAGAGCCGAGCTTTAATTTTTTCTGCAGTTTTTCCTCGCTGAAAATCCAGCCCGTGTAAGAAGAGAGAAGCTCTAAATCATGACTGAGGTGGACGATGGCGACAAAAGGATAGTGGCCTTTGCTCCGGTAGCGCAAATCAATAAAGCGCACCTCATAATGATCTTTAAAGGTATCGACCTCCCACCTGTAAACGGGGGAAAATGAAAGAAAGGCTGCAATATTTTCGTCCTGTTTCGCGGCCTTCATCACATCGGTTTCCGGAACGGGCACGCGGTTGAATGTATCCAATATCACGACATGGCCGTCAAGGCTTCTGCCGACATAAAAGGCATGCGCCGTCGTCACGGCGATACGCCACTGCCTGAATTTCATCGTCGGCGAAATAATGATGGTTTCAATCTCCTCTTCAATCATTTCGCGCAGCCTTCGCTTTATCCGCAGCTGCATCAAAAACCGGACGGCGTAATATCCTGCGAGGATGATATAAAGCATCAGAAATGTCACGCCCGGATGACCTCCGATATACCACACAGCAATCGCGGCCAAATGGCTGACGAAAATAAACGGATCAAAGGTATTGATTAAACCGAGAGCGATCCATTTTCTCGAAAACGGGCGGATGGCCTGTGTGCCGTACGCGTTAAAAATGTCAACAAACACATGCAACACGACAGCGAGGAGCGTCCACAGCCACAGGTGCAAAAAGTTCGCTTCCGGATAAAACATAAACAAAATACCCGGAATCAGAACGGACCAAAATAAAACGGCGGGAATGGAGTGCGTGAACCCTCTATGATTTCGAATATAAACGGCATTATTTTTCAGCTTCAATATGGTATCAATATCAGGTGCCTGAGAGCCGGCAAGAGCGGCGATCATAACTGCCTGAGACATGGGGGTGTGCATGCCGACGGCAGGATCAAGAGTTGCGATTCCGCCAAGCGCGATACCCATGACAACGTGAGTGCCAGTATCCATTGTTGACCTCCTAGCAGGCGTTAACAATCAGTCGCCCGCATATTTCGCATTATAAGATATTCCCCATTTTCTGTTTGCCCAATCATGGCGTTTATCCGCCGTTCTCATATGTTTCCGCTTTTTCTTTATCACTATTTAATGTAACATATTATCGTAACGTGCCCTAAGTTTACACCAAAATACGGTGTCAAGAAAAGCGGAACCCGAAACATCTGAGGAGAAGATATGAACGCACTTGAAGAAAAAATGAAACAAAAAGATATAGACAAATTTCGCGAGGACTTAATTACATGGTTCGAAAGAGAACAGAGAATTCTGCCGTGGAGAGAAAATCAGGACCCGTATCGGGTGTGGGTGTCAGAGGTGATGCTGCAGCAGACGCGCGTAGATACCGTCATCCCTTATTTCCGGCGGTTTGTTGAGCAATTTCCGACCGTTTCGGCGCTCGCTGAAGCCGATGAGGAAAAAGTGCTCAAAGCCTGGGAAGGGCTGGGTTATTACTCCCGTGTAAGAAATCTGCAAAGCGCTGTAAAAGAAGTGCATGAGCGATACGGGGGAGTCGTCCCTGCCGAGGAAAAGGAATTTGGCGGACTGAAAGGCGTCGGCCCTTATACAAAAGGCGCCGTGCTCAGCATCGCATACAACAAACCGATTCCCGCCGTAGACGGCAATGTGATGCGTGTCATGTCGAGAATTCTTTCCATATGGGACGATATCGCAAAACCTAAAACCAGAACCATTTTCGAACAGGCGGTATCCGCTTTCATTTCTCATGAAAAACCATCTGAATTCAATCAGGGTTTAATGGAGCTCGGCGCGATCATCTGCACCCCGAAATCGCCGTCCTGCCTGCTTTGCCCCGTACAAAAGCACTGCTCGGCATTTGCGGAAGGGACAGAGCGGGAGCTGCCCGTTAAAAGCAAAAAGAAAAAGCCCGGAATAAAAACAATGGCAGCCGTTGTGCTGACAGACGATCAAGGCGATGTCTATATTCATAAACGGCCGCCAAAAGGCTTGCTCGCCAACTTGTGGGAGTTTCCGAATACCGAAACCCAGAAAGGAATCAAAACCGAAAGAGAGCAGCTTGAAGCCTATTTAGAAAAAGAGATGGGAACAACCGCTGAAATTGGGGAGCTGGAAGGCATCGTAGAACATGTTTTCACCCATCTCGTCTGGAATATTTCGGTCTTTTTCGGTAAAGTAAAACAAGTGTCGGATACAACGGAATTCATACGGGTCACAAAAGAGGAGCTCGAGGAATACGCATTTCCCGTATCCCATCAAAAGATATGGAAAATGGCGGAAGAAAGCGGCCGCCTGTAAAAAGCGTCAGTCATAGCTGACGCGAGTGCCGTGGCCGTAATCCGCTTCATTCCGTTTCAGTCCGCCGCGGGCTTCGATTTCCTGAATCAGTTCCCGGTATTTGGACTGGCCTTCTTCGTTTAAATACGGCATAATTTGCTGGAAGGCATGATGGAAATAGGCGAGCTCTGAATCTCTCCAATCTTTTTTGGGCATCATGGCCAATTCGCCCATATCACGTCCGACATACATATAAAAGACCCCTTTCAACACATATTGCTTTTATTGTTTGTTGAATGAAAAGAACTATACACAGCAAGGAGCTGAGGAAAAATGGAACAAAATAAATGCGCACTGATCACGGGAAGCAGCCGCGGCGTCGGGAAAGCAGCGGCCATCAGACTCGCGGAAAAAGGATACAACATCGTCATCAATTACGCCCGCAGTAAAAAAGCGGCATTAGAAACCGCCGAAGAAATTGAAAAACTCGGCGTGAAAACGCTCGTCATTAAAGCCAATGTCGGCCAGCCGGCAAAAATCAAAGACATGTTCCGCCAGATTGACGAAACATTCGGCAGACTGGACGTGTTCGTCAATAATGCGGCTTCAGGCGTGCTGAGACCGGTTATGGAACTTGAAGAAACACACTGGGACTGGACGATGAATATCAATGCGAAAGCATTGCTTTTCTGCGCCCAGGAAGCGGCAAGGATGATGGAGAAAAACGGAGGCGGCCACATCGTCAGCATCAGCTCGCTCGGCAGCATCCGCTATCTTGAAAACTATACGACGGTCGGTGTCTCAAAAGCCGCTTTAGAAGCGTTAACCCGTTATCTGGCGGTTGAGCTGTCTCCGAAAAATATCATCGTAAACGCGGTGTCAGGCGGAGCGATTGATACGGACGCGCTGAAGCATTTCCCTAACAGAGATGAACTGCTGGAAGATGCCCGCCAAAATACGCCGGCCGGCAGAATGGTCGAAATTAAAGATATGATCGATACGGTGGAGTTTTTAGTTTCTTCAAAAGCGGACATGATCCGCGGTCAGACCATCATAATTGACGGCGGACGCTCTCTGCTCGTATAAGTTTTAAAAAAGATGAATAGCCTTATCGTCTCCTGCGCATTCTAAAGTGCGTGGAGGTGATAACAATGGCAAACTCAAAATTCAGCAAAACAGACGTTCAGCAGGTGAAAAGACAAAACCAGCAATCAGCTTCCGGTCAGGGTCAATTCGGCACTGAATTCGGCAGTGAAACTGATGTGCAGCAGGTAAGAAAGCAAAACCAATCTGCTGAACAAAACAAACAACAAAACAGCTAATCACTGAAACGAAAAAGCACTTCATCTTCGGATGAAGTGCTTTTTTTTGTTGCCAAAACGACAAAACTTGTGATTCCTCTACAGAATGAGTCAAAGGGTTTTCCGGCGGAAAATCGAAATGGTAAGGAGTATCAACCTAAAAGCCTAAGGAGGAACCCGATGTCAGAGTTTGAAAAGCTTGTAAGTGAACAGATGAAAATCATGGATCAGCTTCTCGAGCTGCAGTCAGAACTTGACCGCTGCCGGCAGGTGGAAGCGGAACTCATCAGTCTGGAAAGAGATGCAAAGCTGGACAATGTACAGGACGAAATTGCGACAAAGCGAAAAGACCTGGCCGGCATACAGGAGTTATTCCAAAGGCAGACAGAGCAAGTCATCCAGTCTTATCGCAGCACGGAAAAGCCGTCTTCCTATGTGCAGAAATGAATGTGCCATTCCGGAAGCGGAGTGGTTCTTTTATTTTCATTTTTTAATTCGTAACGTTATAATAGTGAAAAGACTTGTCGGAAAGCAATTGCGGCTGCATTGACTGCAGGGCTTTACAGAAAGTAGGGGAGAAATATGGGGTATCCCAAGGAAGGAGAAACCATTCAAATTCACAGCTATAAGCATAACGGGCTGCTTCATCGAATTTGGAATGAAACGACGATTTTAAAAAGTACGGAATTGTGTATCATCGGAGCCAACGACCGGACAATGGTGACGGAATCCGACGGACGGACGTGGGTGACGAGAGAACCGGCGATCTGCTACTTTCATGCCCGTCAGTGGTTTAACGTCATCGGAATGCTGAGAGATGACGGGGTGCACTATTATTGCAACATCAGCTCGCCGTTCGCTTATGACGGAGAGGCCATCAAATATATTGATTACGATTTGGATGTCAAGGTGTTTCCGGATATGACGTATAACATTCTTGACGAGGATGAATACGATGACCACCGCAAATCAATGAATTACCCTAAAGAGATCGACAGCATTCTGAAGGAGTATCTGAATACGCTGCTGCACTGGATTCATCAGCGGAAAGGACCGTTTGCTCCGGAATTTGTTGATATGTGGTATGAACGGTATCTGCGCTATACAAAATAAAGATACAATAAAAAACCTGTTGGGGTGTCAACAGGTTTTTCACATGGGCTCACACGCCTTAAAGAGAGAGGGGGATAAAGTGTGGGCGTAATCAGACGCTATATGCAATTTGTAAAACCTTATAAAAAACAAATTTTTATCACAGTGTTAATCGGCATCATAAAATTCTCCATCCCGCTGGCTCTCCCGCTTCTGTTAAAATACGTGGTCGATGACATTATTCAAGGGAGCGGAACGGCAAGCGCTAAAACATCATCGCTATTCACGATAATGGGCATCATGTTCGTGCTGTTTTTAATTCTGCGTCCCCCGGTAGAGTACTATCGGCAATACTTCGCGCAATGGACGGGCAGCCGGGTGCTCTACGATATCAGGGGGGTATTGTTTGATCATATTCAAAAATTGAGCCTGAGGTTTTATGCCAACACGAGAACGGGCGAAGTCATTTCCCGGGTGATAAATGATGTCGAACAGACAAAAGACTTTGTCATAACGGGACTGATGAATATCTGGCTTGATATGATGACGGTGCTGATCGTCATCTGCATTATGTTTACACTCGATGTTAAGCTGACATTGATATCTGTCATTTTGTTTCCGTTATACGGAATTTCAGTGAAATACTTTTACGGCCGTCTCCGAAAACTGACACGTGAGCGTTCTCAGGCACTTGCCCAAGTTCAAGGACATTTGCACGAAAGAGTTCAGGGGATGCCCGTTATCAGAAGTTTCGCCATTGAAGATTATGAACAAGCCAATTTTGATGAAAAAAACGGACATTTTCTGGACAGGGCGATCCGTCATACGAATTGGAACGCAAAAACGTTTGCAGTCGTGAATACCATTACGGATTTGGCGCCGCTGCTTGTTATCGCGTTTGCGGGTTATTTTGTCATAAACGGTCCGCTGACGGTAGGGACGATGGTTGCGTTCGTCGGCTATATTGACAGAATGTACAACCCGGTCAGAAGATTGATCAACTCATCGACGACGCTGACCCAGTCGATCGCTTCAATGGATCGCATATTTGAATTTATCGACGAGCCGTATGAACTGACTGATAAACCGAATGCACTAAAAGCTGACGACATTAAGGGCGAAGTCGAATTCCGAAATGTCTCGTTCCGTTATGAGGAAGGAAAAGAAACGATTTTGCAGGACGTTTCCTTAAAGGTGACAAAAGGGGAAACCGTCGCGCTCGTCGGGATGAGCGGCGGCGGAAAATCGACGCTTGTCAGCCTCATACCGCGTTTTTATGATGTATCCGGCGGCAGCCTGCTGATTGACGGAACGGATATTCGCGAGTATGAAGCGAGGAGCCTCCGCAATCAAGTCGGAATGGTGCTTCAGGATACGTTTCTGTTCAGTGAGACGATTCGTGAAAATATCGCCATCGGTAAACCGGGAGCGTCTCTGGATGAGGTGGTTGCGGCTGCGAAAGCGGCAAATGCCCATGAATTTATTATGAATTTCCCCGAAGGCTACGAAACCAAAGTCGGCGAACGGGGCGTCAAATTGTCAGGCGGGCAGAAACAGCGGATTTCCATCGCGCGTGTATTCTTAAAAAATCCGCCGCTGTTAATCTTGGATGAAGCGACATCGGCTCTTGATCTTGAAAGTGAACACTACATTCAGGAAGCGATGGAAAAGCTTGCGAAAAACCGGACGACATTTATCGTCGCCCACAGGCTGTCCACGATTACGCACGCGGATAAAATTGTCGTCATGGAAAACGGCGCCGTCGTCGAAACCGGCACGCACGAGGAATTAATGGCCCAAGGCGGCCAGTACAGACACTTATTTACGATTCAGAATTTGAACTGATACAAAAACTTATGCCGTCCGAATGGGCGGCATAAGTTTTTTTGAATGCAAAAAAACCCGGTTTTACGGAAGCACCGGGTTACTCTTCGTCTGTTTCTAATTCGCTGTCTTCCGGGTGGTATGTCTGAAAACTCGTAATTAATGTATCGAGATGCTCCAGCTGCTCGCGGTATTCCGCAACCGCAGCCATAATGCTGAGCATATTGTAATCAAGCAGTTCATCCTCGCAGTTCTGCTGATTTTTCAAGAAAGACTTCGTCAAAAGCTGTTTATATCTTATGCTTTCTTCAGCATCGTCATCATGCGGTTTGATCTTGCCGACCGTCCGCATCAGAATCCTTTCGTGCCAATGAAGCAGATAATCAATTTCTTCTGTCAGCGTCTCCTGAAATTCCTCCGGCATATGATAAATCTCGTTTTCATAGCGGTGCAGCTTTTTCAGCGTATCAAGCGCCCGATTCGCCGTAATAATCGCCTGTCTGAATAAAACAAGCTTGCGCGACTTTACATACGTCGTTTTCTTAAAGTAGCTTCTCTCCTCTTT
Source organism: Bacillus sp. LR--39 (assembly GCF_053613335.1). Taxonomy (NCBI): domain Bacteria; kingdom Bacillati; phylum Bacillota; class Bacilli; order Caryophanales; family Bacillaceae; genus Bacillus; species Bacillus sp. LR--39. The sequence goes on from NZ_JBSIOT010000004.1 coordinate 258,117, forward strand.
ATAAAGAAGGTACGTATGATCAAGCTTCATCATCTTTTCCTTCAGCTTCTCAATATCCTCTTTCAATATCGAGTGTTCCGTGGACTGGCGCATCGTCAGCCTGATCCATTTCATGATCTCATCGGTATATTCAACCGTATGATGAGTCAGCTTCGTTTCGTATTTCGGCGGAAGAAACACAAGGTTCACAATAAAAGAAGACAGCACGCCTAAAATAACGGTGCTTGTTCGTATCAGAGCGAACGTCAGGAAGCTGTTTCCCGGTGTTTCTAAAATTGCGATAACCGTCACGAGCGCAATCGAAATGGTGTGTTCAATTTTCAGTTTTAACATGATCGTGATGACAATCACTGCGGTCAATCCGATCATAATCGGACTCGGTCCGAAAATCAGTCCGAATGCCGTAGCGATGACAGCGCCGATGATATTTGCCTGAACCTGATCAATAATAATAAGAAAAGACCTGTAAATAGAGGGCTGTATGGCAAATATAGCTGCAATCCCGGCAAAGATCGGCGACGGAAGTCCGATCCATGATGCTAAGTAGAGCGCGAGCGTAATCGCAATCCCTGTTTTAAAAATGCGGGCACCAAGTTTCATTGGTTTGTGCGTGCATTCCTTTCTCTAATAAATTATGTGCCGAACGAACGGCTGACACTTACATTTCCCTGTCGGCTGATTTGCTAAACAATAAAGTAATATACAGGGATCATACCAATTATTCAAGGTCTTTTTTTTGAAAAAACCATTATCTCACAAATCGGACAAAAAGAACAAGCGGAAGCCCTGGGCTCCCGCTTGTTTCAGCAGTTATTTTTTCATATGTCTGAACGCATCTTCAACGGCTTGTAAAGTGGCGTCGATATCCTCTTCAGTATGTGCGGTTGTGATAAACCAAGCTTCATACTTCGATGGAGCGAGATTGATGCCGCGCTCAAGCATCAGTTTGAAGAACTTGGCGAATGCTTCTCCGTCCGTATTTTCCGCCTGCTCGTAATTGACGATCTTTTCATCAGTGAAGTAAACCGTGAGCGCGCCTTTTAAACGGTTGACGGTGATGGTAATGCCATGTGTCTCCGCATGGGTGAGAATGCCTTGCTCAAGTCTGGCGCCGAGCTCATCAAGCCGCTCATAAACGCCTTCTTCCTTCAGCACTTCCAGGCAGGCGATGCCTGATAGGATAGATGCCGGGTTTCCGGCCATCGTGCCGGCTTGATATGCCGGGCCGAGCGGAGCAACCTGCTCCATGATCTCTTTTTTGCCTCCGTAAGCGCCGATCGGCAAGCCGCCCCCGATAATTTTACCGAGCGCCGTTAAATCAGGCTTCACTTGAAGAAGATCCTGCGCGCCTCCGTACATAAAACGGAACGCCGTGATCACTTCATCATAAATGACGAGCGCACCCGCTTTATGGGTCAATTCATTTACCTGTTCTAAAAATCCTTCTTCAGGTTCAACGATGCCGAAGTTGCCGACGATCGGCTCGACGAGAACCGCTGCAATTTCCGAACCCCATTTATCCAGCGCGGCTTTGTAGCTTTCAATGTCATTGAAAGGAACGGTAATCACCTCATTGGCGATGCTTTTCGGCACGCCGGCGGAATCAGGGGTGCCGAGCGTAGACGGACCGGAACCCGCAGCGACAAGTACGAGATCAGAATGGCCGTGATAGCAGCCTGCGAATTTAATGATTTTTGTCCGGCCTGTATAAGCGCGTGCAACCCGGATCGTTGTCATTACCGCTTCAGTGCCTGAGTTTACGAATCGTACTTTATCAAGTGAAGGAATGGCCTCCTTCAGCATTTTGGCGAAAGTGACCTCATGTTTGGTCGGCGTCCCGTACAGCACACCGTTTTCCGCCGCTGTTTTAATCGCTTCAGTAATATGCGGGTGGGCATGTCCGGTAATAATCGGGCCGTAAGCCGCTAAATAATCGATATACTGATTCCCGTCTACATCCCAGAAATAAGCGCCGTTCGCTTTTTCCATCGCAACGGGTGAACCGCCGCCTACCGCTTTATAGGATCTGGACGGGCTGTTCACGCCTCCGACGATATGCTCTAACGCTTCCTTATGAAGTTCAACTGATTTTGTATACAAAAAATGACCCTCCTAATATCTCCTTACATCATGTTCTATTGTAGCATGCTTCATTGCGAGCACAACGGGTTCATGCTTCCAGAAAAGAGCGGGGGGGGTAACGGTTGTAATCTTAACGTCAATTGGATACGCTTAATAAAAAACCCGGAGGTATAAGAAATGACGATTGAAATCGGACAAACAGCACCGGATATGAAATTAGTGAATGACAGCGGGGAAGAAGTAGCATTGACGGATTTTAAAGGGAAGTACGTCGTTCTCTATTTTTATCCGAAAGACATGACATCCGGATGCACGACGGAAGCATGTGATTTCCGTGATCAGCACGAAAGTTTCGCGGGACTTGATGCCGTTATCATCGGAGTAAGCCCTGACAGCCGTGACAAACATGAAAAATTTAAGCAAAAACACGATCTTCCTTTCCAGCTCCTCGTTGATGATGAGCACAAACTGGCGGAAGCTTTTGATGTGTGGAAGCTGAAGAAGAATTTTGGGAAAGAATATATGGGTATCGAGCGATCCACTTTTTTGTTAGACAAAGAAGGCCGTCTTGTGAAGGAGTGGAGAAAGGTAAAAGTGAAAGATCACGTTGCCGAGGCGCTTCGAGAATTGGAACAAATTGCGTCTAATTAATGGACAAATGCTGAACTCACGGGGTTTTCTTCAGATTACATTTGACAGGAGACCGGAAAAAGATGTACACTAATTATAAACATTATAAAGTAAGAATCTTTTTTAGAAGAGAGGTGCATGACGGATGGCTGCACATGAATTAAAAGAAGCCTTAGACACGTTGAAGGATACGGGAGTCCGGATTACTCCTCAACGTCATGCCATTCTGGAATATCTCGTGGATTCTATGGCACATCCGACAGCGGACGATATATATAAAGCTTTGGAAGGGAAATTCCCTAATATGAGTGTTGCGACAGTGTATAACAATTTGCGTGTATTCCGGGAAGCGGGGCTTGTAAAGGAACTGACGTACGGAGATGCGTCCAGCAGATTTGACTTTGTCACCTCTGACCATTATCACGCCATTTGTGAAAGCTGCGGAAAAATCGTAGACTTCCATTATCCCGGGCTTGACGAAGTGGAACAGCTTGCGGCTCATGTCACGGGGTTTAAGGTAAGCCACCACCGTTTGGAGATTTACGGCGTATGCCAAGAATGTTCCAAAAAAGAAAACCACTAAACGAAGCTGACCGCTTTGATACGGTCAGCTTCGTTTATTTTACACTGTTTTTTCTGTTATAAGACTCATCGAACGCTTTGCCTTCCAATCCTTTATCCAATGTGAGCGGCTCTCTGCAATGCATGCACATATCCACTCTGCCCAGAATCTTCGTTTCTTTCTCGCAAGCGGGGCACATCACCCGGACCGCTTTTGTGGACAGCATGCCGATCCAAAAATAAACGGCGGTGCTGAGTCCGATCGACAGCAGGCCGAGAATCATAAACAAGCTGGCAAGCAAAACAGACTGCTTAAAGAACAGCCCGATGTACATAATGATAAACCCAACGAAAACCAAACTTAACGCAAACGTTCTGATCTTATTAATTTTGCTTGAGTATTTCGCCATGGCCATCCCCCTCTCGTTTAACTATAGCACAAAACAGATGGCATATTCTTCATGTTTTCGTAAGAAAAGGGAAGAATAAATATGGCACCTGAAAGGAAATTTGTTATAATAGTGCAATGTGTTTAGAAAAAAGGACTTTCATGTTTTATCATAGAAATGTAGAAACAATAGCTAGTGAAACAATCGCATTGGAGGAATCGTAATGGACAATCTTCTCCGTCCAATTTACCAAGAAAGAGCAAGTCATCCCGATACGCTGGCCGTCCTTATGATTGAGAGAAGGAGTAAAGCATCATCCATCACGGATAACTTTGATGCGGTCATGCTTGTCATTGTCAAACAGGCTGATGAACCTCTTTTTATAAAGCATTATGAATTCGAACAAAAAACCGCTTCTTTACATATTGTAACGGATGCTCTGCTTCAGGAATGGATTCTGCTTGGGACCAATAGAAGAGTCATAGATTGGATCATCAACGGCAAAGTGCTGTTTGACCGCAATGAATATATATCTGAACTCAATGACCGGCTCAGCACTTTTCCTTTCGCCGAGCGGAAATTAAAGATTGGAATGGAATACGGCAAGCTGATCAGAAGATTTGTAGAAGGAAAAGCGTTTTTTGAAGCTGATCATTTTCTGGATGCATATTATGCGGTAGTGCATGCTCTTCACCACTTGGCCCGCATAGAAGTGATTGACCGGGGATTTTATCCCGAAACGACAGTCTGGAACCAGGTCCGTCACATTGAGCCGCAGGTATATAAGCTATATTCCGAACTTGTCGAGAGTCACGAAAGTTTGGAGAAAAGGCTCGAATTATTATTCTTAGCAAATGATTTTCTCATCCATTCAAAAGCTGAAATCGGTTCTGCGCATCTTTTTCAAGTGATGAAAGAAAAAGAAATGTGGCAGTTTGGAGAATTGCTTCAGCACCCTGAACTGGTGCACTTCACCCAAGATCTCGGTGTCATGCTTGATTACCTGACGGAAAAAGGCTTTGTTGAAGTATCTCAAATAGAGACCAAAGGGCAGGAAGTATATCATCGAGGATATTCTTTCAAAAAAAGTGTTGACGCTGAATTATAGGCATGGTATATTATTAAACGTCGCTGATGCGCTTCAACAAAAAGCTCACAGCGGCGGAGAAATAAAAACAAAAAAACATTTGACAGCAACTCGCTGAAATGTTATACTGAAAAAGTCGCCTCGAGATGAGGTTGAAATGATCTTTGAAAACTAAACAAGACAAAACGTACCTGTTAATTCAAAGTTTTAAATAAATCGCACAGCGATGTGCGTAGTCAGTCAAACACTTTATCGGAGAGTTTGATCCTGGCTCAGGACGAACGCTGGCGGCGTGCCTAATACATGCAAGTCGAGCGGACAGATGGGAGCTTGCTCCCTGATGTTAGCGGCGGACGG
>NZ_JBSIOT010000005.1:0-59809 GCF_053613335.1 Bacillus sp. LR--39
TGTCTTGTTTAGTTTTCAAAGATCATTACCGCTTGTTGAAGCAGCTTTATTATCTTACCACTCAGCTTCTTTTATGTCAACAACTTTTTTCAAGTTGTTTCCGAAGCTTTTTGTTGTTGTCTGCTGTTCATCAGCGACGTTTAATAATATACCATGCATTCTTTAAATTTAGCAAGTGTTTTTTTCATTTTTTTAAAACGTATTTCGTTATATTCATCTCCGCCGCAGCATACGATGTAATCAAGCATGGACAAGATAAGGAGGCGTCATCAGTGAATCACTTCTACGTGTGGCACATCAGAAGGATAAAACAGCTGCTTATTATTATCATTGCCGCATTTGCAGCAGCCAGCTTTTTTTATATACAGAGAGCCGTCCCCCTTCCTGTATTTTTAACTGATAGCGGCCCGAAGGCTATTTCAAAAGGGGAGACGAAAGCGGGCGAAGTCGCATTAACATTCGATATCAGCTGGGGCGACGAAAAAGCAGTTCCAATTCTGAACGCGCTAAAAGCAAACGGTATTAAAAACGCCACTTTTTTTCTGTCAGCTTCTTGGGCGGAACGGCACCCGGACACAGTTGAACGTATGGTAAAAGACGGACATCAAATCGGCAGCATGGGATATGCGTATAAGAATTATACCAACCTAGAGGACAATGAAATAAAAAAAGATATCCTCCGGGCCCAGACTGCATTTAAAAAGCTGGGAGTGAAGAATGTTCATTTACTCCGCCCGCCGACCGGACAATTTAATAAAAAGGTTCTTACCATTGCACAGCAGTACCACTATTCAGTGGTTCATTACAGCGTTAACTCGCAGGATTGGACAAATCCCGGCCCTGATAAAATCATTGAAAATGTAAACAGTCATATAAAAGGCGGCGACATTGTCCTGCTGCACGCCTCTGATTCAGCAACACAGACTGAAGAAGCGCTCCCCGCCATTATTCACAATTTAAAGCAAAAAGGACTGAAAAACGTGACCGTCGGCGACCTGATCGCAAATACTGACGTCAAGTCATCAGAAGTGAAATAACTACCTCTGGGCAAACTTCGGCAGCATTAACAGCTGAAACGCATTGCAGCCCATCAGCGGAATCAGCATCAAATAAAGCCAGTCCTCATTATTCACTCGTAGCGCAGGAACCCATTCAAGCGCTGTAATAACGACCATTAAAAATAATGATGAAACGAACGTATTTTTTGAGGACTGCTTTTGTTTTATATACGCCGTCAACAGGCCGACGGCAAGCAGAGCCAGCGGCAGCCAGACAAACCCCGCAATCGAGTCATCCCGCTCTCCGAAAAACAAAAATCTGACGTACATTAAATCAAAAGCGACAAACAGAATGATAAACAGCTGAAGCAGATTCCAAAGCGAGCTTGATCTGAGAATTTCAAGGGCAAACCGGTGCACCGTCAGAAAAACGAAGAATCCCATCTGGCTGATCACACTGAAAATCATGCCTACCCCGATAAACCAGATCAGAACGGAGAAAATCTGACCGGCCTCAAAATTCAGAAAGAACCCCTTGTACTCCCCCCACTTCAGAGCAAATCCCACGACGCTTGTAATAAGAGCGCCCACAGCTAAAATCGAAAAGAAAAATCGAACAAGCCCGCGGCTTTTCATCTCTTATTCATCCCCCTGACAATCGCGTTCAGCGATATTTTGTTATGTATAAATCCATTCCGATGAATCATATTAAAAATAAGTACAAGTAAGGAAGGAGCTTATGCATGTCAAAAGCCAAAACGCTATTGATAAGCTGTTTTGTTGTATTATCTGTAACAGCTTGTGCTCCAAAAGACCAAGCAGCGGATATGGATTATGACCAGACTAAAAAAATGGTTGTTGATATATTAAAGACCGATGATGGAAAAAAAGCAATTAAGGAAATATTAAATGATGATGCGATGAATGAGGCATTGGTGATTGATCAAAATGCCATTAAAGGCACAATAGAGAAAACCCTCACCTCTAAAAAAGGGGCGGAGTTCTGGAAAACCATCTTTGAAGACTCAAAGTTCGCCGAGAGCTTTGCAAAAACTCTTCAGCCCGAGCATGAAAAAATCATAAAAAAACTGATGAAAGACCCTGATTATCAGAAAAGTTTTATGCAGATCATGCAGGACCCCGGCATGGATAAAAAATACTATGAGCTGGTGAAAAGCCAAAAATTCCGCAGTTACTTAGAAGATGTAATTACAGAGACACTTTCCAGCCCGCTTTTCAAAAAGCAATTCGAGGATGAATTGAAAAAAGCGGCTTCAAGCTCTGAAAAAGAAAGCCAATAAAAGGCCGGGCCGTGTTGATCCCGGCCCCTTTTTTATTCAGCTGTTTTTTCAATGACTTTCTGGGCGATCCCCATATAAATTTTCCCGATCGGATGACTTCTGTCATAGACAGAAGGCGCAAATTGATCCTTGTCCCAATCAGGCTGTTTTAAAGGAATTCTGCCAAGCAGCGGCACTTGCAATTCCTCTGCAAGCTTATCTCCCCCACCTTGACCGAACACATATTCTCTCTCGCCGGTTTTTGCACTTTCATAGTAAGCCATATTTTCAATGACCCCTACAACTTCATGATCGGTCTTAATCGCCATAGAACCCGCTCTCGCCGCTACAAATGCGGCTGTAGGGTGCGGCGTTGATACGATAATCTCTTTGCAGCTCGGAAGCATCGTGTGTACATCAAGCGCCACATCACCCGTGCCGGGCGGCAGATCAAGAACGATATAGTCAACCTCTCCCCAGTCAACTTCATGGAAGAAGTTATTCAGCATCTTGCCCAGCATCGGCCCTCTCCACACAACCGGAGCGTTTTCTTCGACGAAAAAGCCCATCGACATAACCTTTACTCCAAATCTTTCGACAGGAAGCAGTTTTTCTCCTTCTACTGTCGGGCGAACTGTAATACCCATCATGTCCGGCACGCTGAATCCGTATATATCCGCGTCAATCAAGCCGACTTTTTTTCCGAGCCGCGCAAGAGAAATGGCCAGGTTGACGGAAACCGTTGATTTGCCGACACCGCCTTTTCCGCTTGCCACCGCAAGAAAGACCGGCGGGTGTTTCCTATTCAGCAGGGTTTCGCTTTCAGCAGCCGGCCGGCTGAATTTTGCCAATGTTTCTTCCGGCAGCTCTTCAAACCGCAGTCCCACAGTTTCCGCACCCGCTTCTTTCAGAACGGATACGATTTCCTGCTGAATACCCATCTGTTCAGCCGTCCCCGTTTTTGCCAATGCAATTTTTACACTGACATGCCGTTTTTCCGGCTTGATCTTTACTTCTTTAATGGCATCCAATTCTCCCAGCGGTCTATGAAGAAAAGGTTCGCGCATGTTTCCGACTATATTTCTTACTTCATCTTCTCTTATCATCGAACCCTCACCCTTTGTGTATTCGTTTACAAATGGTATTATACCATATATTAAACATAGAATCGGCGAAAAACCCTCCTTACTCGGGAGGGTCTCCTTTCTCTGTAAAATATCTCAATACGCCCTTATACACGGAAGAAGCGATTTTGTCCTGATATTTGGGCTGGCCGAGCCTTTTCGCTTCCGCGGGATTGGACAGAAATCCGATTTCCACCAGCGCGCCCGGTTTGGTTACATTCTGCATTAAGTAAATGCCGTGTATCCGTTTCGCCTTTCTCGTTGTATTCTCCAAATTGATTCTCAATTCGTCCTGTATATATTTTGCCACTTTTTCATTTTCTTCGTATTTTCCATAGTAGAAGCTTTGGGCGCCGCTCCATCTCGGTGACGGTATGGCGTTCAGATGAATGCTGATATAAAGCTCCGCCTCTGAACGGTTGATGATTTCCACGCGCTTTCTCAGATCTTCCGCTTTGCGTCTGCTGTAGCCTTTCGTCCCTTCAGGAGCTAAATCAGTATCCGTCTCCCGCGTCATAATGACCAAAGCTCCCTGCTCCTGCAAATAGTCTCTTACCCTGGAGGCCACTTCGAGAGTAATGTCCTTTTCAAGGTGACTGCCTCCCGTGGCGCCTCCGTCCGGCCCGCCGTGTCCCGGATCGAGATAGATGATTTTCCCGCTCAGAGGCAGACTCCACGGCCGCCAAGAATCATCATTTTGGAATTGAAACCGGAATAAACACAATAATATGATAAAGCCAAGTAAAAAACCGAGCCATTTCAGCTTTTTTGTCATACCTTTCCCTCCCGCTTGTCCCCGTTATTAATAAGTATGGGACAAGGGAAGAAATTATGATTACCTCATGCGGAGCTTACATTGTTTTTCTCTTTGCAGAAATCCTTCCGTCCACCAGCTGTTGATAAACCGGCAGGACGCTTCATAGATTTCTTTTTGTTTAACGGAAGAATATTGCTCATGCGTCCAATTGCAAAGATATTCAAAAAAATCGACCGTCAGTTCTTCCTCTTCCTCAGCCGAACGGGCGTTTGCCCTCTGCAAAGACTCACCATAATAGCCAAAGACGCCGAACCTGCCGCCTAATAAATACGCTTCAATTGCAAAATCTATGCATCCTTCACTCAGAATGCCGTGTTCGTCTTGAAGAAAGGGAAACAAAGGGGTAAGACATGCTTTTACGGACTGAATGATCTGCGTCAGTGACAGCTCCTTTAGTAAACTCTTCTCAAGCTCAAAATCCTTCTGCCGTTTCACGTCTGAAAAAGATAATACTTCTGCCATTGCCAGCCACGCTCCTTTTTACTGTTATTTTGAAAGGAAAAGGGAAAAAGCATGCTTTGTTGATAGTGGAAATCCTCCCAAATGAAGGAGTTTTATGTTAACTGGAAGAATAAAGAGCTGAGGTGACGTGATGAAAAAGCTGTTTCAATACAATTGGACGGTGCGTGACGAGTGGTTTATGATATGTGAAAAGCTGAGCCGGGAGGAACTGACGAAAACCCGGACGGGCGGAATGGAGAGCATCTTGCGGACTTTATTTCATATCATTGATGTCGAGATCAGCTGGGCTCGTGCCATTTTAGGTAAAGATGATGTTTTACCTGCTGAGTCTGACTATACGAGCATTCAGGATCTCAGAAAGCTGTCTGAACAGCATCGGGAGGATGTCATTCATGCGGTCTCCCTCAAAGGACCGGATCTTGTTAAGCCGGACTGGATGGACCAAACCTTTCCTAAAGAAGATATTCTCCGCCACATCCTTGCGCATGAGATTCACCATATGGGACAACTGTCGGTTTGGGCCAGAGAAATTGGAATAGAACCGGTTTCGGCTAATGTGATCAGCCGTCCGCAGGAAAAAGCCGCAAAAAAACAGCACCTCTGACGGGATGCCGTTTTTATATTTTAATGCTTCTTGTTACGGAGTATGTATTAATGTATTCATCCAGCACGAGGCCGCCTTTGTCCTCGTAAAAACCGGCAACCATGAAGCCTGCGTCAATCTGACCTTTAATTTGATCCTCCAGCGTATGGCCGAATTCAAGCGCTTCATGATTATCAATAAGTTCCTTTACCTTTTTCTTACTCAGGTCTTTTTCATCCGAAAACGGAATGGAATACTTTACTTTGAGTACACCTTCCTGCTCTAAATCCATATCAAATAAGAACACGACGGGATTTACAAAACCGGAGACTAAAGACCCGCCTTTTTTCAATACGCGATGAGCTTCTTTCCATACCGGAAGAACCGTATCAACAAAGCAATTCGATACCGGGTGCACGATAAAATCAAATGACTCATCATCAAAACAGCTCAGATCATTCATGCTGCCTTTGACAGTCCGAAGCGTAAGATCGTCCCGCTCGGCAACCATTCTGTCTTGCGCAAGCTGTTTTTCCGAATTGTCAAAGATGGTCACGTCCGCTCCTGCAGCAGCAAGGACCGGCCCTTGCTGTCCTCCTCCTGAAGCGAGACAAAGAACCTTCAGACCGTCTATGGGCGGAAACCAATCCGCCGGCACATCTTTTCCGGGGGTCATTCTGATGCTCCAATTGCCTTTTTTCGCTTCACCAATCGTATGAGAATCAACCGCAACCGTCCATTCATTGCCTGTTTCGACTTTTTTATCCCATGCCTTGCTGTTATGTATGACTAACTTATTCATTATAACTGCGCTCCTTATTGGTAATGAATAGAGTATAACAAACAATTCTAGAAAAACATCGGATAACCTCTTGAATATGAGAAAAAAATACAAAAAAACCACAACCAAGAAGTTGTGGTTTTTGCCATCCAAAACGATTAACGTTTTGAGAACTGAGGTGCACGACGAGCGCCTTTAAGACCGTATTTTTTACGTTCTTTCATACGAGCGTCACGAGTCAGAAGACCAGCACGTTTAAGTGTTGCACGGTATTCTGGATCTGCTTCAAGCAAAGCACGAGCGATACCATGACGGATTGCTCCAGCTTGACCAGATAAGCCGCCTCCATGTACGTTTACTAAAACATCATAAGTACCAGCTGTTTCAGTTAAAGTTAATGGTTGTTTGATATCTTCGATTAGAGCTGGAGATGGAATGTGCTCGCTGATTTCACGATTATTAACGACGATACGACCTTCTCCTGGAACTAAGCGCACACGCGCTACAGAACTTTTACGACGGCCAGTACCGTAATATTGAACCTGTGCCAAATTGGTAACCTCCTTTTTAATTAACCGCGAAGTTCGTAAACTTCAGGTTTTTGTGCTTCATGTGGATGCTCAGAACCACGGTATACGTTCAATTTTTTGAACATTTGACGACCTAGAGAACCTTTTGGAAGCATGCCTTTGATAGCAAGCTCAAGCATTTTCTCAGGGTAGTTTGTACGCATTTCAAGAGCAGTTCTTGATTTTAATCCGCCTGGATGTTGAGTGTGACGGTAGTAGATTTTGTCAGTTAACTTTTTACCAGTTAACTCGATTTTTTCAGCGTTGATGATGATCACATGATCTCCAGTATCAACGTGCGGTGTGTAAGTCGGTTTGTGTTTCCCGCGAAGGATAGATGCAACTTCTGTAGAAAGACGTCCTAAAGTCTTGCCAGCTGCATCAACAACTAACCACTTGCGTTCAATAGTACTTGCGTTAGCCATAGGTGTTGTACGCATTGAATTTCCCTCCTAAATGATCTGTCATTTTCAATAATCTTCGATTACGTTCTATTTCACAACACAATAAGTTCCGGGGCTTATCGTGGGGTTGAAATACATACCATATGATATCTTATAACTTTATGCAGACTCTGTCAAGAAAATGTTACACCTGGTTTAGTTGTCATAGCAAACGCTCCATAAATACAGCCCGTGCCCCGGTGCGGTGCGCCCCGCGGCTTCGCGATCTTTCGCTTCGAGCATTGCTTTTACATCATCGGGAGAAAATTTTCCAGCTCCTGTATCCAATAACGTTCCGGCAATGATTCTGACCATATTATAGAGAAAACCGTTACCGGTGATCCGCATCTGCAGGCCGTCTCCGGTCTCAGTCCAATCCAGCTCGTAAATCGTTCTGACCTTATCCTGAACCGCGGTATCAGCCGCGCAAAAGCTTGTGAAATCATGTGTCCCGATGAGGTGCCTTGAAGCTTCCCTCATTTTCTGCACATTAAGCGGATATGCAAAATGGTAAGCGTAATGTCGTTTAAATACGTCCGGGTGTTTCTCCGTATATACAATGTAGCGATATTCCTTTTGGACCGCGCTAAATCGTGCATGGAACCCATCATCCGCAATCTCTGCTGTTTTGACGGCAATATCATCAGGCAGCAGGGCATTGAGCGCAAACGGCCATTTCTCAGCCGGGATGGACAGCGGCGTATCAAAATGAATGACCTGCCCGGCAGCATGAACATCGCTGTCCGTGCGGCCGGATGAGTAAACAGGCACTCTGCCGTCCGTTTTATGGATGACGGCCAGCGCTTTTTCCAATTCACTTTGAACGGTCCGCTTTCCAGGCTGAACCTGATACCCGTTAAATAAATGCCCGTCATAAGCAATGGTACATTTCACTCTCATTCAGCAGCACCTCTAACTTCTTAAGAAAAACAATAACACGGCTAATACCATGATGAGCAGAATAGCTCCGGTATCCTTTCCGGTCCAGACAAGCTTTCTGTATTTCGTTCTCCCCTCACCGCCCTGGTAGCCTCTCGCCTCCATGGCGACCGCGAGCTCTTCTGCGCGTTTAAAGGCGCTGACAAACAGCGGGACAAGCAGCGGAACAACCGCTTTGATTCTGTCTTTCACCGGGCCGCTTGTAAAGTCCGCACCCCTCGCCATTTGCGCCTTCATGATTTTATCTGTCTCTTCCATCAATGTCGGGATAAATCGCAATGATATCGACATCATCAATGCGAGTTCGTGTACGGGCAGCTTCACCTTTTTAAAAGGGTTCAGCAGCTGCTCCATTCCATCTGTTATTTCAATCGGCGTTGTTGTCAGCGTCAGCAGCGTCGTCATAAAGATAAGGTAAACGAAACGGAGGGAGATAAAAATACCCTGTATAAGTCCGCCCTCATACACTTTAAACCAGCCAAGCTGAAAAATGACAGATCCTTCATGCGTCATGAAAATGTGTAATAAAAAGGTAAACGCCACAATCCAGATAATCGGCTTAAGCCCCTTCAGCAAAAAGCTGAACGGCACTCGTGTTAAGGCAATCACCCCGAATGTAAACAACCCGAGTAAAGCGTACGTCTGTACGTTGTTTGCCAAAAAAACAATACATACAAAAAGAAAGATGCTGACAAGTTTTGTTCGCGGGTCCAATCGGTGAATAAGCGATGATCCGGGAACATACTTTCCGATAATCATGCTGTCCATCATTGGTCCTTTTCCTCCTGAAAGAAAGCCTTAATTTCACTGGCGGCATCCTGCAGGGTCAGCATGGGTTTCTCATACTTGACGCCGAGAGCCTTCTCAAGCCGTCTCTGAAACTTCACCGATTCAGGAAGATCCAGGCCCATTTCGGACATCTCTTCACCTTTTACAAACAAGTCACGCGGACTCCCCGTCGCTTTAATGGTTCCTTTGTGCATGACGATCATCTCGTCGGCATAACGGGCGGCGTCCTCCATGCTGTGGGTGACGAGAACGGTTGTCAGGTTTCCCCGCTGATGAAGCGCATAGAACATGTCCATAATGTCCTGGCGCCCTCTCGGATCAAGACCGGCCGTCGGTTCATCCAAAACCAGCACTTCCGGCTCCATCGCGAGAACGCCGGCAATCGCCACTCTGCGCATCTGGCCGCCGCTGAGCTCAAATGGTGAACGATCCAAAATGTCTTCCGGAAGGCCCACAAGCCCCAGCATTTCTTTGGCTTTCCGTTCAGCGTCTTCTTTTTTTACACCGAAATTCATCGGTCCGAATGCGATGTCCTTCAGCACAGTCTCTTCAAACAGCTGATGTTCGGGAAATTGGAAAACGATTCCGACTTTTTTTCGTAAAGTCTTAAGGTCTTTATTCTTTTTACCGGCTGCCAGAATCGTGCTCCCGAGTTCAAGCTGTCCTTTAGTCGGTTTCAGCAAACCGTTTAAATGCTGCAGGAGCGTCGATTTGCCCGACCCTGTATGCCCGATGACGGCAACGTAGCTGCCCTCTTTTATTACGGCATTGATATCATACAGAGCAAGCCGTTCAAACGGTGTCTTCATTTGATAGCGGTGTTCTACATCTTTGATTTTAATGTCCACAGCTCATTCACCAGCCCTTCCTGAGTCAGATGGTTTTTCGTTAACGCCAGTCCGCTTTCTTTCAAAAGCAGGCTGAGCTGGAATGAGAAAGGCAAATCAAGACCGATGCGAACCAAGTCTTCGTTTAATTTAAAAATCTCTTCAGGCGTGCCCTCTGCATATTTCCTGCCGCCGTTCATCACAATGATCCTGTCCGCCCTTGCGGCTTCTTCCAGATCATGTGTTATCGAAATGACGGTGGCCATGCCCTGATCTTTTAAGCGTCTGACAGTATCAAGGACTTCTTCTCTCCCAATCGGGTCAAGCATGGATGTCGCTTCATCCAAAATCATAATATCAGGACGCGCGGCAATAATTCCTGCGATCGCCACTCTTTGTTTTTGACCTCCGGAGAGATGGTGCGGCTCTTGATCAAGAAAATCCTGCATATTGACTTGTGTGACAGCCCAAACTACTCTCTCAATCATTTCTTCGCGCGGAACACCATTGTTTTCTAAACCAAAAGCCACATCATCGCGAACAGTCGTTCCGACAAATTGGTTATCGGGATTCTGAAAGACCATCCCTATTTTTTTTCGCACATCCCACACGGTATCCTCAGTCAGCTTGATGCCGCCGACTTCAATTTCTCCGGCCTCAGGCAAAATCAGTCCGTTCAGCGCTCTGGCCAAAGTCGACTTCCCTGAACCGTTGTGGCCTACGATAGCAAGCCATTCTCCTTCGTATACCTCCAGACTCACACCGTCCAGCGCCGGTCTTTCCGCATCTTTGCGGTATCGGAATAGAATGTCTTTTACGGATATAAGCTGTTTTTGATCCACGGGCGCCTGGCCTCCTCTCAGCTATAGCTCTGCTTGTCTGTCTCATGATAAAAAGTTCTGATATCTAAAAAAAGGGCATAGATCCAGTTAGAAACTGTCCCGCCCTTCTTTAGATACACAAAAATATGTGATTAAACCAATTCGATGATTGCCATTGGTGCACCGTCACCACGGCGAGGACCAAGCTTCATAATACGTGTGTATCCGCCTTGGCGCTCCTCGTAACGAGTTGCAATGTCAGAGAACAATTTTTGAAGTGCATCTTGGTTATTTTCCTCATTAGCAACCTCGTTGCGAATGTATGCAGCAGCTTGACGACGAGCATGCAAGTCACCGCGCTTACCAAGAGTGATCATCTTTTCAACAACAGAGCGAAGTTCTTTCGCACGTGTTTCAGTTGTTTCAATTCTTTCGTTGATGATCAAATCTGTTGTAAGATCACGAAGCATAGCTTTACGCTGTGAACTCGTACGTCCTAGTTTTCTGTATGACATGTGATGTCCCCTCCTTTAATGGAATGCTGTTTCTAAATAAAAAACACACGAAAATCCTAGTTCACATGGAAACTAGATCAATCGTCTTTGCGAAGGCCGAGTCCAAGTTCTTCAAGTTTCGCTTTCACTTCTTCAAGTGATTTGCGTCCCAGGTTGCGAACTTTCATCATATCTTCTTCCGTCTTGTTCGCAAGTTCTTGAACCGTGTTAATGCCCGCACGCTTCAAGCAGTTGTAAGACCGGACAGAAAGATCAAGTTCCTCAATCGTCATTTCAAGAACTTTCTCTTTTTGATCCTCTTCTTTTTCAACCATGATTTCAGCATGCTGAGCTTCGTCAGTTAAACCGACGAATATATTAAGGTGTTCAGTTAAAATCTTTGAACCGAGCGCAATTGCTTCCTTCGGTCCAGTGCTTCCGTCAGTCCAAACATCAAGTGTAAGTTTGTCATAGTTTGCAACCTGGCCTACACGAGTGTTTTCTACCTGATAAGATAAACGAGAAACTGGCGTAAAGATTGAATCGATCGGAATCACGCCGATTGGCTGATCGTCTCTTTTGTTCGAATCAGCAGGTGTATACCCACGTCCTCTTTGTGCAGTAAGGCGAACTCGGAAACTCGCATTCTCACCAAGAGTCGCGATATGAAGATCCGGATTAAGGATTTCAACATCGCTGTCGTGTGTAATATCAGCTGCTGTGACAGTTCCTTCGCCCTGTACATCAATTTCAAGCGTCTTCTCTTCATCAGAGTAGATTTTCAATGCAAGCTTTTTAATGTGCAAGATTATCGTTGTAACATCTTCCACAACGCCTTCGATTGTCGAGAATTCGTGCAGTACACCATCTATCTGGATCGATGTTACAGCGGCACCAGGGAGTGAGGATAAGAGGATACGACGTAAGGAGTTACCCAGAGTTGTACCATATCCACGCTCAAGCGGCTCTACGACAAACTTACCAAATTTGGCATCGTCGCTGATTTCAACCGTTTCGATTTTTGGTTTTTCAATCTCGATCATTACTTAAAACCCTCCTTCAAAACGTCGAAACCTCGAATAGAATCATATGAGATTCCATCCGAAATTCCCCATTGTTTAGTCCCGTATGTGCTCAGGCAACGAGTCGGTGCATTCGTTTCATAAATAACTGTATCATAACCCATTATTGACAGGGACACAAAATCTATACAAACAAATTACACGCGGCGACGTTTTGGTGGACGGCATCCATTATGAGGAACAGGAGTTACGTCTCTGATAGCTGTAACTTCAAGCCCGGCAGCTTGTAAAGCACGGATTGCAGCTTCACGGCCAGAACCTGGTCCTTTAACAGTTACTTCAAGAGTTTTAAGTCCGTGTTCGATTGAACCTTTAGCAGCTGTTTCAGCAGCCATTTGCGCAGCAAAAGGAGTAGATTTACGAGAACCTCTGAATCCTAGAGCTCCGGCACTTGACCAAGAAATAGCATTACCATGAGTATCAGTGATCGTAACGATCGTGTTATTGAAAGTTGAACGAATATGAGCGATTCCTGACTCAATATTCTTTTTCACGCGACGTTTACGCGTGTTTTGTTTACGAGCAGCAGCCATTGTTTAGGTACCTCCCTTACTTACTTATTTTTTCTTGTTAGCTACAGTACGACGCGGACCTTTACGAGTACGCGCATTGTTTTTAGAGTTTTGTCCGCGAACAGGCAAACCTCTGCGATGGCGGATTCCGCGGTAGCTTCCGATTTCGATCAGACGCTTGATGTTAAGAGAAACTTCACGGCGAAGGTCACCTTCTACTTTCAGTTTGTCAATAACATCACGGATTTTACCAAGTTCTTCTTCAGTAAGATCACGCACACGAGTATCTTCAGAAACACCAGCCTCTTTCAAGACTTGCTGAGCCGTTGTGCGGCCAATTCCGAAGACATATGTTAAAGAAATAACAACACGTTTGTCACGTGGGATATCTACACCAGCAATACGAGCCATTCTCTGGGCACCTCCTTATTAATTATCCTTGTTTTTGTTTATGCTTTGGATTTTCACAGATCACCATTACTTTTCCTTTTCTGCGAATAACTTTACATTTTTCGCAGATTGGTTTAACTGATGGTCTCACTTTCATGTGTTTCCAACCTCCTTCAGTTTCCGGAGTGCTTTATTTGTAACGGTACGTAATCCTGCCACGAGTTAAGTCATATGGAGATAATTCTACCGTAACTTTGTCTCCAGGTAAAATGCGAATGAAGTGCATGCGGATTTTACCAGATACGTGAGCCAAAACCGTATGGCCATTTTCGAGTTCAACTTTGAACATCGCGTTTGGCAGTGTTTCGACAATCGTACCTTCCACTTCAATTACATCGTCTTTCGCCATTCAAGTGTTCTCCCTTCTTCAAATCAGTAACTTGCTCTCTGACAAATTTCAAAAGAGAAAATCTCAGTTATCCGTTTGTCACACGCCCTGTTTCGTTTATACTGTTCTGAACTTCCGGAGATACGCAATCATAAAGGGTGAATGATTGATATTCTTTTTCTAAGGAGAATGAAATGTACGCTTTCTCCGTCTGCTTTAGTACACGATGATGAATCTTCATTCCGATGACAGCAGCTAGCCGGTTTTTCTTCCGACCAATTGTAAACCTACAATCTGCCCAGGTGCGGAATGAAAAACATGTGTCAAGGAATTCATTTCATCATCTAGACTTTTGTCAGTATATCAAAACCCGTTTCCGTAATCGCAATCGTATGTTCAAAATGAGCACACTTTTTCCCATCTACCGTTACAACCGTCCAGTTGTCAGCCAATGTTTTCACATACCGGCTGCCAGCGTTAACCATCGGTTCTATAGCGAGAACCATACCAGGCTTCAGCCTAGGTCCTTTGTTTGGCGGACCGTAATGAGGAATTTGCGGATCCTCATGCAAGTCTTGACCAACACCATGTCCGACATACTCCCTAACAACTGAAAACTGCTCATTTTCGACATACGTTTGTATTGCGTGGGAAATATTCGACAAACGTTCACCTGGTTTTGCTTCCTTCAAGCCTTTATATAAAGACTCCTCTGTCACTTCCAGCAGTCGTTTATCATCATCACTGATGTTTCCTACCGGATATGTCCAAGCAGAGTCACCATGATAACCATTTAATTTAGCACCGATATCAATGCTGATAATGTCACCGTCACGCAAAACCCTTTTACCGGGAATTCCGTGAACGAGTTCTTCATTAACTGATACACAGATGCTCCCGCGAAACCCATTATACCCCTTAAAAGATGGGATTGCACCCTGCTTCTCAATAAAACGTTCGGCAATTTGATCCAATTCTTTTGTCGAGATTCCTGGTTTAATGTGCTTTTTCATCTCTTCATGAGTCAAAGCCACGATTCGCCCTGCTTCCCGCATGATGCCAAGCTCACGAGGGGTCTTACAGATAATCATTTGCTCAATCCTCCAAGAAGCTCTTTCACATCTTTGTACACGTCGTTAATGTCCTGCTGGCCATTGACGTTGACAAGATACCCTTTCTCAGAATAAAAATCGAGTAAAGGCTGAGTCTGCTTCATGTTGACCTCAAGCCGTTTTGAGACGGTTTCCTCATTATCATCTGCCCGTTGATAAAGGTCTCCTCCGTCTTTATCACAAACACCCGGCGTTTTCGGCGGATTGAAAACCAAATGGTAGGTTGTGCCGCAAACACTGCAAATTCTGCGTCCAGTCAAACGTTCCATTAAAGAGTCTTTGTCTACTTTAATGTTAATGACATAATCAATCGGCTTGCCGTATTCCTCAAGAATGTTTTCAAGAGCTTCAGCCTGAGCGACTGTTCGCGGAAATCCGTCCAGAAGAAAACCTCTTTCACAATCATCTTTGCCGAGTCTTTCTTTGACAATGCCGATTGTGACTTCGTCCGGTACGAGCTCGCCTTTATCAATATAAGACTTTGCTTCGAGTCCGAGTGGTGTTTCTTCTTTCATAGCAGCACGGAACATATCTCCCGTTGAGATATGAGGTATCCCATAATCCTCAACAATTCGTTCTCCCTGTGTGCCTTTACCGGCTCCAGGAAGTCCCATTAAGACTAAGTTCATTCGGATTTCCCCCGTCCTCTCTTATTTAGAGGAATGGTTAAAACCAGTCCTCTAATTTTTCATAAATCCTCGGTAATTACGTTTCACTAACTGGCTCTCCAGCTGCTTCATTGTCTCCAAGGCTACCCCGACGACAATTAACAATGATGTTCCGCCAATCTGTGCACTTTGAGGCAATCCAGCGAATTGAATGAAAAAGATAGGAAGAATGGAAATCACGGCTAAGAATATAGAACCCACAAACGTAAGTCGATACAAAATGCTCGTAATTCTATCTTGAGTCATTTTCCCTGGACGAACCCCCGGGATATAGCCACCCTGTTTTTTTAGGTTATCAGCCATTTGTTCAGGGTTTACCTGCACAAAAGCATAGAAGTACGTAAAGGCGATAATTAATGCGACATAAACCGCCATGCCCACCGGATGTGTATTGTCAAAGTTGGCTTGAATCCACTTTGTCACATTGTTTTCTCCGAAAAATGACGCGATAGTACGCGGCGTAATAAGAAACGCAACCGCAAAGATTACCGGAATAACCCCTGCCGGATTCACTTTAAGCGGAAGGTGAGTTGACTGGCCTCCGCCAACAGGTGAACGACCTTGCCCTTTTGCATATTGAATCGCGATTTTGCGTACGGCCTGCTGAATGAATATAACACCAACAATAACGGCCAAAATCGCAATCACCAGTAAAGCGATTTTTACAATATGAATAAACAGCTGATCGCTGCTGCCGACAAATTGAGTCTCATAAATCTGCCCAACAGTTTTCGGAATACTAGCCACAATCCCCGCGAAGATGATGATCGAAATTCCGTTACCTACTCCATTGGAAGTAATTTGTTCTCCCAGCCACATTAAAAAAGCAGTTCCTCCAGTGAGTACTAAAGCAATAATCAGATATGTCGATATGCCGGATTTCTCAATCAGCATACCGTTTGCCAGGTTGTTAAACCCGTAAGACATACCTAATGCCTGGATAAAACCAAGCACAATCGTAAAATATCTCGTGAACTGAGCTAATTTACGGCGGCCGACTTCACCTTGCTTAGACCACTCGGTAAACTTCGGCACAACATCCATCTGAAGCAGCTGAATGATGATCGAAGCAGTGATGTAAGGCGTAATTCCCATCGCAAAAATGGAGAACTGATAAAGCGCACCGCCGCCAAATGTATTAAGGAGATCAAAAACCCCCATCGAACTTTGTGTCTGCAACGCCTGAGCATTTACATATGGCACAGGGATAAACGCACCTATGCGAAAGACGATAAGCATGAGTAATGTAAAAATGATTTTATTCCGAATATCACTCACACGCATAAAGTTGGAGATTGTCTTAAACAAGTTAGATCACCTCAGCTGTACCGCCAGCAGCTTCAACAGCTTCTTTCGCAGAAGCAGAGAATTTATTGGCTTTTACAGTTAATTTTTTCTCTAATTTACCGTTGCCAAGAATCTTTACTCCTGCATTAAGTTTGCTAATAACACCAGTCTCAAGAAGAAGTTCAGGAGTGACTTCCGTTCCTTCCGCAAAACCGTTCAATTTGTCTACGTTCACAATAGCGTAATCCTTACGGTTGATGTTTGTAAAACCGCGTTTAGGAAGACGTTGGAATAAAGGCATTTGTCCCCCCTCGAATCCAGGGCGTACACCGCCGCCAGAACGAGCGTTTTGACCTTTGTGACCTTTACCAGCTGTTTTACCGTTACCAGAACCAATACCACGACCTACGCGATTGCGTACTTTACGTGAACCTTCTGAAGGCTTTAATTCATGAAGTTTCATTAGGACACCTCCTTAGCCTATAATTTATTTTTATTGTTCTTTAACAGAAACTAGATGAGATACTTTATTAATCATACCGCGGATCGCAGCGTTATCTTCATGAACGACAGTTTGGTTTGTTTTCTTTAAACCAAGTGTTCTTACAGTAACGCGCTGATCTTCCGGGCGACCGATTACACTGCGTTTGAGGGTAATTTCTAATTTAGCCATTAATGTTCCCTCCTTATCCTAACAGTTCTTCTACAGATTTTCCACGAAGCTTCGCAACGTCTTCGGCACGTTTAAGCTCACTTAAACCTTGAAGTGTTGCACGGATCATGTTGATCGGTGTGTTAGAACCTAAAGACTTAGAAAGGATATCAGCAACGCCAGCAAGCTCAAGTACCGCACGTACAGGGCCTCCAGCGATAACTCCAGTACCTTCAGAAGCAGGTTTCAACAAGATATTGCCTGCACCGAAACGTCCGATGATTTCGTGTGGAATCGTAGTTCCAACCATTGGTACTTCAATCAAATTCTTTTTCGCATCTTCAACAGCTTTGCGGATTGCTTCAGGTACTTCTTGTGCTTTACCAGTACCGAAACCTACGTGACCGTTTTTGTCACCGACAACGACTAGAGCTGCGAAACGGAAACGACGACCACCTTTAACAACTTTCGCTACGCGGTTAACCGTAACTAAGCGTTCTTCTAACTCTAATTTGCTTGGGTCAATACGACGCATAATCATGTGTCCCTCCTTTTTTTATTAAAATTTCAGTCCGGCTTCACGAGCTGCATCGGCCAGAGCTTTTACACGTCCATGGTATAAGTATCCGCCGCGGTCAAATACTACGTCAGAAACACCTTTCTCAGAAGCGCGTTTCGCAACGAGTTCACCGACTTTAGCAGCAGCAGCGCTGTCACCAGTGCTTTCCACGTTCAAATCTTTATCGAGAGTAGAGGCACTAGCAAGTGTAACGCCATTTACATCATCGATGATTTGAGCATAAATGTGTTTGTTTGAACGGAACACATTCAGACGAGGTCTTTCAGCTGTGCCTGAAAGTTTAGCACGAACACGGGCATGTCTTTTTTGACGAGCAGCATTTTTGCTAGTTTTCGTAATCATCCTTAGGTCACTCCTTTCTTCACTTTAAGCGGTCTTACTTAGCAGATTTACCTTCTTTACGGCGAACAACTTCACCTTCGTAGCGGATTCCTTTACCTTTGTAAGGCTCTGGAGAACGTACAGCGCGGATGTTAGCAGCGATAGCTCCTACACGCTCTTTGTCTGTACCTTTTACAACTACTTTAGTTTGAGAAGGAACTTCGATTTCGATGCCCTCTTCAGGAACAATCTCAACAGGATGAGAGTATCCAACGTTTAAAACAAGTTTGTTTCCGGATTTAGCCGCACGATAACCGACACCGACTAATTCCAAACCTCTTTCAAATCCTTTAGATACGCCTTCAACCATGTTTCCAAGCAGACTGCGAGTCGTACCATGCAGCGCACGGTGCTCTTTGTGATCAGAAGGACGAGTAACTGTAAGCACGTTGTCCTCAATTTTGATTTCCATATCAGGATGGAAAGTACGAGTTAATTCTCCTTTTGGTCCTTTTACAGCTACAGTGTTGCCTTCGTTCAGCGTTACTGTAACTCCAGAAGGGATCTCAAGCAGTTTTTTTCCTACACGAGACATACTAAAACACCTCCATTCTTGTTAAACTTCTTACCAAACGTATGCTAGAACTTCTCCACCAGCTTGTTTTGCACGGGCTTCTTTGTCCGTTAAAACACCTTGTGATGTAGAAATAATCGCGATTCCAAGACCGTTAAGTACGCGAGGTACTTCATTTGATTTAGCGTATACACGCAAACCTGGTTTGCTGATTCTTTTAAGACCAGTGATAACGCGCTCGTTGTTTTGTCCGTATTTCAAGAAAACGCGGATGATACCTTGTTTGCTGTCTTCTACGAACTCAACGTCACGAATGAAACCTTCACGCTTTAAAATGTCAGCAATTTCTCTTTTCAATTTAGAAGCAGGAATTTCAAGCTTCTCATGACGTACCATGTTTGCATTGCGAATACGAGTCAGCATATCTGCAATTGGATCTGTCATAACCATTATATAATTACCTCCTTCCCATTCTTGGGGATTACCAGCTGGCTTTTTTCACGCCAGGAATTTGTCCTTTATATGCAAGCTCACGGAAACAAATACGGCAAAGTTTAAATTTACGAATGACTGAGTGCGGACGTCCGCAGCGTTCACAGCGAGTGTACTCTTGCACTTTAAACTTTGGTGTACGTTGTTGTTTCGCAATCATTGACTTTTTAGCCACGATTTCGCCTCCCTTTCATTGATTATTTCTGGAACGGCATACCTACTTGAGTTAATAGCTCACGAGCCTCTTCGTCAGAGTTAGCAGTCGTTACAATAACGATGTCCATTCCGCGAACCTTTGTTACTTTATCGTAGTCAATTTCAGGGAAGATTAACTGTTCTTTGATACCAAGAGTGTAGTTTCCGCGACCGTCGAAAGATTTCTTAGAAATCCCGCGGAAGTCACGTACACGCGGTAAAGATACAGAAATAAGTTTATCAAGGAAATCATACATGCGCTCTCCGCGAAGAGTTACTTTCGCACCGATAGGCATTCCCTCACGAAGACGGAATCCAGCAATTGATTTCTTCGCACGAGTAACGACAGGTTTTTGACCTGCGATAAACGTTAATTCTTCAACAGCACTGTCGATTGCTTTCGCGTTTTGAACAGCATCACCAACACCCATGTTGATTACGATTTTTTCGATTTTTGGCACCTGCATAACAGAGTCGTAGTTGAACTTCGTCATTAAAGCAGGTGAAATTTCTTTATTGTACTTTTCTTTAAGGCGGTTCATGAGATAGACCTCCCTTCCTTTAAATACTATTTATCTAAGACTTGCCCAGATTTTTTTGCAACACGAACTTTTTTGCCATCTTCCACTTTGTATCCTACGCGAGTCACTTCACCTGTTTTAGGATCGAGCGGCATAACGTTTGATACATGAATTGGCGCCTCTTGATTAGAAATACCGCCTTGAGGGTTTGCTTGAGTTGGTTTAGAGTGCTTCTTCACCATGTTTACACCCTCAACTAGAACGCGGTCCTTTTTAGGGAAAGCAGCAAGGATTGTACCTTGTTTGCCTTTATCTTTACCAGAGATAACCATTACTTTATCGCCTTTTTTCACATGCATCCTGATCGCACCTCCTTGAGTAAGGCATTTATTTCATTAGATAACTTCTGGAGCCAGAGAAACAATTTTCATGAAGTTGTTTTCACGTAATTCACGGGCAACCGGTCCGAAGATACGAGTTCCACGCGGGCTCTTGTCGTCACGGATGATAACACATGCATTCTCATCGAAGCTGATGTATGATCCGTCAGTTCTGCGTGCTCCGCTTTTTGTGCGAACGATAACAGCTCTTACGACTTCACCTTTTTTGACAACGCCTCCTGGTGTTGCTTGTTTAACCGTGCAAACAATTACATCACCAATGTTAGCCGTTTTACGTCCAGAACCGCCAAGAACTTTAATAGTAAGTACCTCACGCGCACCGGAGTTGTCAGCAACTTTTAAACGAGTCTCTTGTTGAATCATTATTTGTTACCTCCCTTCGGAAAAAGAATTCCGAACTTTATTAGATAATAACAGCTTCTTCGACAACTTCTACTAGACGAAAACGCTTAGTTGCAGATAATGGACGAGTTTCCATGATCTTTACGATGTCTCCGATTTTAGCTTGGTTATTTTCATCATGTGCTTTGAATTTCTTCGAGTATTTTACGCGTTTACCGTAAATAGGATCCTTTTTGTATGTTTCAACAACAACAGTGATGGTTTTATCCATTTTGTCAGAAACAACACGGCCTTGGTAAACTTTGCGTTGGTTACGTTCGCTCATGCTCACGACCTCCCCTCAGTGATTATTTGTTGGCAGCAATTTCTCTTTCACGAATCACAGTTTTCATGCGCGCGATAGCTTTGCGCACTTCACGAATGCGAGCAGTATTTTCAAGTTGTCCTGTCGCTAATTGAAAGCGAAGATTGAAAAGTTCTTCTTTAAGAGACTTTACTTTTTGTTCAATTTCAGCAGTGGTAAGGTCACGAATTTCATTAGCTTTCATTTGATTCACCACCAATTTCTTCACGTTTTACGAACTTCGTTTTAATTGGCAATTTGTGAGATGCAAGACGAAGAGCTTCACGAGCTACCTCTTCAGACACACCAGAAATCTCAAATAAAACTTTGCCCGGTTTTACAACAGCTACCCAGCCTTCAGGAGCCCCTTTACCGGAACCCATCCGTACCTCAAGCGGTTTAGCAGTGTAAGGTTTTGAAGGGAAAATTTTAATCCAAACTTTACCGCCACGTTTCATGTAACGAGTCATCGCAATACGTGCAGCTTCGATTTGGCGGTTCGTGATCCAAGAAGCTTCAAGAGCCTGGATACCGTACTCACCAAAATGTACTTCAGTACCGCCTTTAGCGCGACCGCGCATTTTTCCGCGATGCTCTCTGCGATATTTAACGCGTTTTGGTAATAACATATTATTTTCCTCCTTCCTCAGTTTTCTTCTTAGTAGGAAGAACCTCTCCACGATAGATCCAGACTTTTACACCAAGCTTACCGTAAGTTGTGTCAGCTTCAGATGTTGCATAGTCGATGTCAGCACGTAAAGTGTGCAATGGAACAGTTCCTTCACTGTAGTATTCAGAACGAGCAATGTCAGCTCCGCCAAGACGACCGGAAACCATTGTTTTCACACCTTGTGCTCCAGCACGCATAGTGCGTTGGATTTGTTGTTTCTGCGCACGGCGGAAAGAAATACGGTTTTCTAGTTGACGAGCGATGTTGTCAGCTACAAGCTGAGCATCAAGATCTGCTCTTTTGATTTCAAGAATGTTAATGTGTACACGCTTGCCAGTAAGGCTGTTAAGGGCTTTACGAAGTGCTTCAACTTCAGATCCGCCTTTACCGATTACCATACCAGGCTTAGCAGTGTGGATCGTAATGTTAACGCGGTTTGCTGCGCGCTCGATTTCTACTTTAGAAACAGAAGCGTCAGAAAGGCGTTTGCTAATGAATTCACGAATTTTTAAATCTTCGTGCAGGAAGTCAGCGTAATCTTTACCAGCGTACCACTTAGATTCCCAATCACGAATGACTCCGATACGAAGACCGACTGGATTTACCTTTTGACCCACTACTTATCCCTCCTTCTTTTCTGATACAACGATTGTAATGTGGCTCGTACGTTTGTTGATTTGGCTCGCACGTCCCATAGCACGCGGGCGGAATCTTTTTAACGTTGGGCCTTCGTCAACAAATGCCTGAGAAATAACCAGATTGTTAGCGTCCATCTCGTAGTTGTGCTCAGCATTTGCGATAGCAGATTTTAAAACTTTTTCGATGATCGGAGAAGCAGCTCTCGGAGTTAAGTTCAGGATAGATACTGCTTCGCCTACTTGCTTACCTCGAATCAGGTCCATTACTAGACGTGCTTTACGAGGAGCAATACGGACTGTTCTTGCAACAGCTTTAGCTTGCATTTAAAAGCCTCCTCTCTTAGCGTCTTGTTTTTTTATCGTCACTGGCGTGGCCTTTGTAAGTACGAGTCGGTGCGAATTCGCCCAACTTGTGGCCTACCATGTCTTCAGAAATGAATACAGGCACGTGTTTACGTCCGTCATATACTGCGATAGTGTGACCGATAAATTGTGGGAAAATAGTTGAACGGCGAGACCAAGTTTTTACAACTTGTTTCTTGTCCGTTTCATTTAATTTCTCGATTTTTGTCATCAAGTGTCCATCGACAAATGGTCCTTTTTTCAAGCTGCGAGCCATTTTGGAACCTCCCTTCGTGATTGCACTACGGTCCGAAATGAACCGTAGACAACCCCGTTATTTATTTTTACGACGACGTACGATAAATTTATCAGATTTGTTCTTTTTCTTACGTGTCTTGAATCCAAGAGTCGGTTTGCCCCAAGGAGACATTGGTGATTTACGTCCGATTGGCGCGCGACCTTCACCACCACCGTGCGGGTGATCGTTAGGGTTCATTACAGAACCGCGGACTGTAGGGCGAATGCCTTTCCAGCGAGAGCGTCCTGCTTTACCAACGTTGATAAGTTCGTGCTGCTCGTTACCTACTTGACCGATAGAAGCGCGGCAAGCAGAAAGGATCATGCGAACTTCACCAGAGTTAAGACGTACAAGAACGTATTTGCCTTCTTTACCAAGAACCTGAGCAGATGTACCAGCTGAACGTACAAGCTGTCCGCCTTTACCAGGTTTTAATTCAATGTTATGCACAACTGTACCAACAGGGATGTTGATAAGCGGAAGTGCGTTACCTACTTTGATGTCAGCTTCAGGGCCGGACATGATTTCAGTACCTACTTGAATTCCTTTTGGTGCAAGAATGTAACGTTTTTCTCCGTCTACATAGTTGATTAGTGCAATGTTAGCTGAACGGTTTGGATCGTACTCAACTGTAGCAACGCGTCCAGGTATACCATCTTTATCGCGTTTGAAGTCGATAACACGGTATTGGCGTTTGTGTCCGCCACCTTGGTGACGTACAGTCAATTTACCTTGGTTGTTACGTCCGCCTTTTTTGTGAAGGGGAGCAAGCAAGGATTTTTCCGGCTGGTCAGTCGTGATTTCAGCAAAATCTGAAGTTGTCATGCCACGACGTCCGTTAGAGGTCGGTTTATACTTTTTAATCGCCATTTTGAATTTCCCTCCTTCTTTTTACAGATAATTAAGCTTCAAAAATTTCGATTTCTTTGCTGTCTGCAGTAAGTTTTACGATCGCTTTTCTGCGACGGCTAGTCATACCAGTGTAGCGGCCGACACGTTTTGATTTCCCTTTGTAGTTCATGATGTTGACTTTGTCAACTTTCACTCCAAAGATACTTTCAACTGCATCTTTCACTTCTGTTTTATTAGCTCTTACATCAACTTCAAAAGTATATTTTTTTTCAGTCATTAAATCAGCAGAACGTTCAGTAATGACGGGGCGCTTAAGAACATCACGAGGATCTTTCATTATGCAAGCACCTCCTCTACTTTTTCAACCGCAGCTTTTGTAATCAGAAGCTTCTCGTGGTTGACAACGTCTAACACGTTGATTCCGTTAGCTTGAACAACTGTAACTCCAGGGATGTTGCGTGCAGAAAGAGATACTGCTTCGTTTGCATCCGCAGTTACGATTAAAGCTTTTTTCTCAACAGATAATCCTTTAAGGATAGCTGCCATTTCTTTTGTTTTAACCGTATCAAGAGTAAGATCTTCAAGAACAATAATGTTGTTGTCGTTCACTTTAGAAGACAATACTGATTTGATTGCCAAGCGGCGAACTTTTTTAGGTAATTTGTAAGAATAGCTGCGTGGTGTTGGGCCGAATACGACACCACCTCCGCGCCATTGCGGTGAACGGATTGAACCTTGACGGGCACGACCTGTACCTTTTTGACGCCATGGTTTGCGACCTCCGCCGCGTACTTCAGAACGATTTTTTACTTTGTGAGATCCTTGACGTAAGGAAGCTCTTTGCATAAGAATAGCGTCGAATACTACGCTCTCATTTGGCTCAATTCCAAATACAGACGCGTTTAATTCGATATCACCAGCAGTAGAACCGTTTTGGTTGTATAATGCTACTTTTGGCATGATCAATTTCCTCCTTTCCTAAGAGACTTATTTAGATTTAACAGCACTTTTAACAGTGATTAAAGTTTTTCTCGCACCAGGTACGTTACCTTTAATCAAAAGAAGATTGCGCTCAGCATCTACTTTTACGATTTCAAGGTTTTGGACAGTGATTTGATCTCCGCCCATGCGTCCAGGTAATAGTTTACCTTTGAATACACGGTTAGGATCTACAGGTCCCATTGAACCAGGACGACGGTGGTAGCGTGAACCGTGAGACATAGGTCCGCGAGATTGTCCGTGGCGCTTGATTGCACCTTGGAAACCTTTACCTTTAGATACTCCTGTTACATCTACGATTTCTCCTGCAGAGAAAATTTCAACCTTGACTTCCTGACCAATTTCATACGCATCCATATCCACGCCGCGTAATTCTTTAACGAAGCGCTTAGGAGCAGTTTCCGCTTTTGCAACGTGTCCTTTTTCCGGTTTGTTTGAAAGCTTTTCACGCTTATCGTCAAAACCAAGCTGGATCGCTTCATAGCCATCATTTTCAGCTGTTTTCTTTTGAAGAACAACGTTTGGAGCTGCTTCAATAACAGTTACCGGGATAAGATCACCGTTCTCTGCGAATACTTGCGTCATACCAATTTTTCTTCCTAAGATTCCTTTGGTCATTCGTCACACCTCCTATTAAGATCATTCTATATTTTAGAATTAAAGTTTGATTTCGATATCGACACCAGATGGTAAGTCTAATCGCATGAGAGCATCAACAGTTTGTGGTGTTGGGTTCACAATGTCGATTAAACGTTTATGTGTACGCATTTCAAATTGCTCACGAGAATCTTTGTATTTGTGCACCGCACGAAGGATTGTGTAAACTGATTTTTCAGTTGGCAACGGAATCGGACCAGATACGCTGGCACCAGAACGTTTTGCCGTTTCAACAATCTTCTCTGCAGATTGATCAAGGATTCTATGATCATATGCTTTTAAACGAATACGAATTTTTTGTTTTGCCATTATTTTCCCTCCTTTTCGCCTACATCACGTTAGACAGTTCTCCGTGAGAAAAACCTGATCACCTTGCCATGGCAAAGCGGCCGGGTGTGTCAGCAACCTCTCACTTCATCGCAGTCAAAGACCAACATACACTATTATACAGAAAATAGACGCATGTTGCAAGGTTTATTTAAAGAACCTTGTGGTTTTCACACTTTGATTATTATACAGGTGATACCATGATTAATCAAGGATATGCCTGTTTTCTTTCAGAGATGGAACGATGCGAACCGGCTGACAACTTCGGCAAAGCGATCCGGTTCCTCCAAGTGAGGCGAATGGGCTGAGTTCTCAAACCAATGCCATTCTTTATAAGGCGCATCAACCTTCTGATAATATTCATAAGACGTCGTCCCCGGGACCGTCAAATCGTATCTCCCTGACATAAAACAGCACGGTATTATAATAGAAGAAACTGATTTCCCGGCATCAAAGAAAATGAGATCCTCCCACAGGTGTTTCAGGCTGAACATTTGTCCCCGCGCGGCTAAGAAGCTCCCTCTCACACCGTACGGTTCACCAAACAGCATTCGCCCCCCTGCTTTAAGAGCACCGATCGGATGATGGGTAAAGCCCCCTCCCCTCATCTCGATACAAAGCAGAAATAACGATCGCTGCAGCTGTTTCTCCCATGGAGGCGCTCCGATAAAGCGCAGCGTCTTTTCCAGCAGGAAATGTTTCCGTTGCCTGCTCCATTCCATCATCAGCCGGTAAGCTTCCGTTTCTTCCTTTTGAATATTAACCACCTGACTGATACCGATATACGCATAATACAAATCAGGTCTCTCTTGAAGAACATGAAGCGCCAGAACTGAACCCCACGAATAGCCGGCGATATATATTTTTTGCCTGCTGAATTGCTTGCATAAGTGTTCGGTCAAATGAATGGTATCGGCTGTCAGCTGATTTAAAGTCATAGATGAACCCGGAATTTCCTTTGAATAAGAGAGACCCGCCCCTCTCTGATCCCAGTTCACAACGGTGAAATGCTTTTCCAGCTTATTCTGGTATTTTCTCGCATAGCCGATTTGAGGCGTGCCGGGACCGCCGTGCAAAAACAAAAGCAGCGGATTACTCCTGTCATCACCATTAATCATAATGGTTTGTTCACTGCCATTAATCAGCAATTGCTGAAGCATTGAAATACGATTGGTTTTCTTGAAGTTATCGTTCATCGCTCTGCTCCTAAAATTTGTATACGTTCTATTATACATGGAATCAGCGGCGAAACAAAAAAGCGAGGCCCCATAAGGGACCCCGCATTAATGAACGAGTCGATTACTCAGTGATTGTAGAAACAACGCCTGAACCAACTGTACGTCCGCCTTCACGAATAGAGAAACGAGTTCCTTCTTCGATAGCGATTGTAGAGATAAGTTCAACGATCATTTCAGTGTTATCTCCAGGCATAACCATTTCTACGCCTTCTGGAAGATTGATGATACCAGTTACGTCAGTTGTACGGAAGTAGAACTGAGGACGGTAGTTAGAGAAGAATGGAGTATGACGTCCACCCTCTTCTTTAGAAAGAACGTAAACTTCAGCTTTGAATTTGCTGTGTGGAGTGATTGTACCTGGTTTAGCAAGTACTTGTCCACGTTGGATGTCTTCACGAGCTACACCGCGAAGAAGTGCACCGATGTTGTCTCCAGCTTCAGCATAGTCAAGAAGCTTACGGAACATTTCAACACCTGTAACAGTTGTTTTGCTGTTTTCTTCTTGAAGACCGATGATTTCAACTTCGTCACCGACTTTAACTTGTCCGCGTTCTACACGGCCAGTAGCAACTGTACCACGACCAGTGATTGAGAATACGTCCTCAACTGGCATCATGAATGGTTTGTCAGTGTCGCGTTCTGGAGTTGGGATGTACTCATCAACTGCAGCCATAAGTTCAAGAATTTTTTCTTCGTACTCAGCGTCACCTTCAAGAGCTTTAAGAGCAGAACCTTTAACAACTGGTACATCATCACCAGGGAAGTCGTATTCGCTAAGAAGATCGCGAACTTCCATTTCAACAAGCTCAAGAAGCTCTTCGTCGTCTACCATGTCGCATTTGTTAAGGAATACTACGATGTATGGTACACCAACGTTTTTAGAAAGAAGGATGTGCTCACGAGTTTGTGGCATTGGGCCATCAGCAGCAGATACTACAAGGATAGCTCCGTCCATTTGCGCAGCACCAGTGATCATGTTTTTAACATAGTCAGCGTGTCCTGGGCAGTCAACGTGTGCATAGTGACGAGTGTCAGTTTCGTACTCAACGTGTGCAGTAGAGATTGTGATACCGCGCTCACGTTCTTCTGGAGCACCATCAATTTGATCGTACGCCATAGCTGTACCTTTACCAGATTTCTTATGAAGTACTGTTGAGATAGCAGCAGTTAATGTTGTTTTACCATGGTCAACGTGTCCAATTGTACCGATATTGGCATGTGATTTGGAACGGTCGAATTTTTCTTTAGCCATTCTAAAATCCTCCTTAAGAGCTTTTAATTAGTAATGTATAGAGTGATAGAAAGTGAAAGCAAGCTCTCACTTCCTCATCTTACAATAGTAGTTATACTTGAGTTAAGTGGCAAAATCAATTATTCGCCTTTATTTTTTTTGATAATTTCTTCAGCGATGCTCTTCGGCACTTCTTCG
The DNA here is from genome assembly GCF_053613335.1 of Bacillus sp. LR--39. Classification (NCBI taxonomy): domain Bacteria; kingdom Bacillati; phylum Bacillota; class Bacilli; order Caryophanales; family Bacillaceae; genus Bacillus; species Bacillus sp. LR--39. The sequence goes on from NZ_JBSIOT010000005.1 coordinate 28,238, forward strand.
TAGTGATCCATGAACATTGTGAACGTACCGCGTCCTTGCGTGTTAGAACGAAGGGCAGTAGCGTAACCGAACATTTCAGCAAGAGGTACCATCGCACGCACAACTTGAGCGTTACCGCGAGCTTCCATACCTTCTACGCGTCCGCGACGAGAAGTAACATCACCCATGATGTCTCCCATGTATTCTTCAGGAATAACAACTTCAACTTTCATGATTGGTTCAAGAAGAACTGGGTTACATTTGCTGACTGCATTTTTCAATGCCATAGAAGCAGCGACTTTAAACGCCATTTCGTTTGAGTCAACATCATGGTAAGATCCATCAAAAAGTTTCGCCTTGATGTCGATTAGCGGGAATCCGGCTAGGACACCATTTTCAAGAGAGTCTTCAAGACCTGCTTGTACGGCTGGGATGTATTCACGAGGAACAACACCACCGACGATTGCGTTTTCGAATTCAAAGCCAGCGCCTTCTTCGTTCGGTTCAAATTCGATCCAAACGTGACCGAACTGACCGCGTCCGCCTGATTGACGTACGAATTTACCTTCAACTTTTGCACCGGTACGGAATGTCTCACGGTACGCAACTTGAGGAGCACCAACGTTAGCTTCAACTTTGAACTCACGCTTCATACGATCAACAATGATATCAAGGTGAAGCTCACCCATACCAGAGATGATTGTTTGACCCGTTTCAGGGTTTGTTTGTGTACGGAATGTAGGATCTTCTTCAGCAAGTTTCGCTAAAGCGATACCCATTTTATCTTGGTCAGCTTTTGATTTAGGCTCAATCGCTACGTCGATAACAGGCTCTGGGAATTCCATTGATTCAAGGATTACAAGATCCTTCTCATCACATAGAGTATCTCCAGTAGAAGTATCTTTTAGACCTACAGCAGCTGCGATGTCTCCAGCGTAAACAGTAGAGATCTCTTCACGGCTGTTAGCGTGCATTTGAAGGATACGTCCTACGCGCTCACGCTTGCCTTTTGTAGAGTTCTTTACATATGAACCGGAATCAAGTGTACCGGAATATACGCGGAAGAATGTCAGCTTACCGACATAAGGGTCAGTCATAACTTTAAATGCAAGTGCAGAGAATGGCTCTTCATCAGAAGAATGACGAACGATCTCTTCATCTGTATCAGGACGTACACCTTTGATTGCAGCAACATCAGTTGGCGCAGGAAGGTAGTCAAGAACAGCATCAAGTACTAGCTGAACACCTTTGTTTTTGAAAGCAGAACCAACAAGTACAGGGTAGAATTCAACATTCAGTGTACCTTTACGGATAGCAGCTTTCAGTTCAGGGATAGTGATTTCTTCACCTTCAAGGTACTTTTCCATAAGCTCTTCATCAAGCTCAGCTACAGCTTCAATCAGGCTGCTGCGAAGCTCTTCAGCTTGTTCTTTGTACTCTTCAGGGATTTCTTTCGCATCTGAACGAGTTCCAAGGTCATCTTCGTAGAAATACGCAACGTTTTCTACTAAGTCGATGATACCTTCGAAGTTGTCTTCAGCGCCGATCGGCAATTGAATTGCGTGAGCGTTAGCTTGAAGACGGTCTCTTAAAGTGCCTACAGAGTAAAGGAAGTCTGCACCGATTTTGTCCATTTTGTTGACAAATACAACACGCGGTACTCCGTAAGTTGTTGCTTGGCGCCATACTGTTTCTGTCTGAGGCTCAACACCTGATTGAGCATCAAGTACGGCAACCGCACCATCAAGTACACGGAGTGAACGTTCAACTTCAACTGTGAAGTCTACGTGTCCCGGTGTATCGATGATGTTTACACGGTAACCTTTCCACTGTGCAGTCGTTGCTGCAGAAGTGATTGTGATACCGCGTTCTTGTTCCTGCTCCATCCAGTCCATTTGCGAAGCACCTTCGTGAGTTTCGCCAATTTTGTGGATACGGCCTGTGTAGAACAAGATCCGTTCTGTAGTAGTCGTTTTACCGGCATCGATGTGAGCCATGATCCCGATATTACGAGTTTTTTCTAAGGAGAACTCTCTTGCCATTGGGTAATTTCTCCTTCCTTATTAGGGAATTATTATTTTGATTATATGAATCCTACCAGCGGTAGTGAGCAAATGCTTTGTTCGCTTCTGCCATCTTGTGAGTGTCTTCACGTTTCTTAACGGCAGCACCAGTGTTGTTAGCTGCATCAAGAATTTCGTTAGCAAGGCGCTCTTCCATTGTTTTTTCTCCGCGAAGACGCGCATAGTTAACCAACCAGCGAAGACCAAGAGTTGTACGGCGTTCAGGACGAACTTCTACAGGCACTTGGTAGTTAGCTCCACCTACACGGCGTGCTTTTACTTCAAGTACAGGCATGATGTTTTTCAATGCTTGTTCGAAAACCTCCATTGCATCATTGCCAGTGCGTTCTTTAATGATATCGAATGACTTGTATAGGATTGTTTGAGATTTACCTTTTTTACCGTCGATCATCATTTTGTTGATCAGGCGGGATACCAGCTTAGAGTTGTAAAGCGGATCAGGTAAAACATCTCTTTTTGCTACAGGACCTTTACGTGGCATCTGAATATCCTCCCTTCATAGTTTTAATGATTTATTTGATTACTTTGCTTTAGGACGTTTCGTACCGTATTTAGAACGGCCTTGCGCACGGTTTTCAACTCCGGCAGTATCAAGCGCGCCACGAACGATGTGGTAGCGTACCCCCGGTAAGTCTTTTACACGTCCGCCGCGGATCAGTACAACGCTGTGCTCTTGCAGGTTGTGACCGATACCAGGAATGTAGGCAGTAACCTCGATTCCGTTAGTCAAACGAACACGAGCATATTTACGAAGTGCTGAGTTCGGTTTTTTCGGTGTCATTGTACCCACACGAGTACATACCCCGCGTTTTTGTGGAGAAGATACGTTAGTGTGCTCTTTTTTAAAGCTGTTGTATCCTTTGTTTAATGCAGGTGACTTAGAGTTTTCAACTTTGCTCACGCGTCCCTTGCGAATTAGCTGATTAATTGTAGGCATGTTGTGTTCCTCCCTTCATTACGTTTTATAACCCACATACCCAGGTGGTTCATCATTAGGCAAAAAACAATGTCTTTACACAAGAATGATATCTTATATAAAAACAAAAAGTACGCTATAACATAATGGCAACAGCTGCTGCTCCCACTTCAATTCCGCAGGCTTTGCCGAGCTTTTTCATGGAATCCACCATACAGACAGCGGTATTTTGGTTCTTTGCAAGCTGGATAACGCCAGCCGTAAGAACTGAATCCGCGTCTTTTGCCACGACGACTTCCTTCACTGAACCTCGTTTTAGAGCTTTCACTGTTTGCTTCGTACCAATAATAATTGATTTGGCCTGTGATACTTTATCATAAGACATAAACATATCCTCCAAAGTAACAGGTTTTATTTCGAGCACCTTGGTTATATTATCACTCTGCGGGACGGATGTCAACAACGTATGACATTTTTTAGTGCAGTCCCCCGCCAGAATAATTGTAATACTGAGGAAAAGCTGTCGAAACAGCCTTTCCTGCAGCAGTTTCTATTATTCAGCCGGAACCATATCTTCCGAAGGCTGAACGTTTGAAACAGGTTTTACTTTTCTGTAATTCATCATACCGGTACCGGCCGGAACCAGTTTACCGATGATAACATTCTCTTTCAGGCCGAGAAGTTCATCGCGCTTGCCTTTAATCGCAGCATCTGTAAGAACGCGTGTTGTTTCTTGGAATGATGCGGCAGACAAGAATGAATCCGTCTCGAGTGAAGCTTTTGTGATACCGAGAAGGACAGGACGGCCTGTAGCAGGTCGATTGCCTTCAAGCAGCACTTTTTTGTTCGCTTCTGTAAATTGGTGAATATCAAGCAATGTGCCAGGGAGAACATCAGTATCTCCGGCATCGATCACACGGACTTTGCGAAGCATCTGGCGAACCATTACTTCTACGTGTTTATCGCCGATTTCAACCCCCTGCATACGGTAAACCTTCTGAACCTCATGCAGAAGATATTCCTGAACCGTTGTCAGGTCAGTGACTTTAAGAAGTTCTTTCGGATCGATAGAACCTTCTGTCAGCACTTGGCCGCGGGTAATCTGATCACCCTCAGCCACTTTCAGGCGTGAGTTGTAAGGTGCCGTGTATGAACGTGTCTCAACAGCGCCCTGAACAACAATCTCCTGCTGTTTGTCGCGGACTTCATTGATTTCGGCAATTGTACCGTCAATTTCAGAAATCGTCGCTTGACCTTTCGGATTACGCGCTTCGAAAAGCTCTTGGATACGCGGAAGACCTTGTGTGATATCGTCTCCGGCAACCCCGCCTGTGTGGAACGTACGCATTGTTAACTGTGTTCCAGGCTCACCGATAGATTGAGCGGCGATAATACCTACTGCTTCGCCGACTTCAACATCAGTTCCGGTTGCAAGGTTACGTCCGTAGCATCGTTTACATACACCATGAGGAGTGTTACATGTGAACGCGGAACGGATCCACACTTCTTCGATTCCGGCTTCAACGATTTCCAGCGCTTTATCTTCATCGATCAATTCATTTTCGTTAATGAGCACAGCACCCGTTTCAGGATGTTTGATCTGTTTTCTGGCGAAACGTCCGATCAGACGCTCTTCCAGACGCTCGATGATTTCCGTGCCTTCTTTGAGCGGTTTTGCAAGAATACCGCGGTCTGTTCCGCAATCTGTTTCACGAATGATAACATCCTGCGCAACATCAACAAGACGGCGTGTAAGGTAACCTGAGTCAGCTGTTTTCAGGGCGGTATCGGCAAGACCTTTACGCGCACCGTGAGTGGAGATAAAGTACTCCAATACTGTCAGACCTTCACGGAAACTTGATTTAATCGGCAATTCAATGATTCGTCCAGCCGGGTTGGCCATCAGACCGCGCATACCCGCAAGCTGTGTAAAGTTAGATGCGTTACCACGGGCTCCTGAGTCACTCATCATGTAGATCGGGTTGACTTCGTCTAATGATTTCATCAGTTTGCCTTGGATAACATCTTTCGCTGAACTCCAAATTGAAATGACTCTTTCATAACGTTCTTCTTCGGTGATTAAACCGCGTCTGAACTGTTTCAGGACATTATCAACTTTGCTTTGTGCTTCTTCAAGGATTTCCTGTTTATCATCGAGAACGACGATATCAGAAACCCCTACTGTGATGCCGGCTTTCGTTGAATATCTGAAACCGAGGTTTTTCATGCGGTCAAGCATTTTAGACGTTTCCGTGATATGGAATCGTTTAAAGATTTCCGCGATGATTTTACCGAGAATGCCTTTTTTAAACGGTGCGTTGATCGGCTGCTCAGCAATCACAGCTTTTACGTCAGCACCTTTGTCTAAGAAGAAACGGTCAGGTGTCTTCTCTTCAATGTTGCTCTTCGTTGGTTCATTCATGTAAGGGAATGATTCCGGAAGAATTTCATTGAAGACGAGCTTACCGACAGTTGTAATTAACAATTTTGAACGCTGTTCTTCAGTAAATGTCACATTCTTAAGGGAGTTCGCTGCAACAGCTACTCTCGTATGAAGGTGAACATAACCGTTTTGATAAGCAAGAAGCGCTTCGTCCGTATTTTTGAAAACCATACCCTCGCCGACTGCTCCGGCGCGCTCAAGCGTCAGGTAGTAGTTTCCTAATACCATATCCTGAGACGGCGTAACAACCGGTTTACCATCTTTAGGGTTCAAGATGTTTTGGGCCGCAAGCATCAGAATGCGCGCCTCAGCTTGAGCCTCAGCTGATAAAGGTACGTGAACCGCCATTTGGTCACCGTCAAAGTCAGCGTTATAAGCTGTACATACTAACGGGTGAAGACGGATGGCGCGTCCTTCAACAAGCGTCGGTTCGAAAGCCTGGATACCTAATCTGTGAAGAGTAGGGGCACGGTTCAGTAAGACCGGATGCTCCTTAATGACAGATTCAAGTACATCCCATACTTCAGGCTGCACGCGTTCGATTTTGCGTTTTGCGCTCTTGATATTGTGAGCAAGGCCTTTTTCAACAAGCTCTTTCATGACGAAAGGCTTGAAGAGCTCAAGCGCCATTTCCTTCGGCAAACCGCACTGATACATTTTCAGATGCGGACCTACGACGATAACGGAACGTCCTGAGTAGTCTACACGTTTACCGAGAAGGTTCTGACGGAAACGCCCTTGTTTCCCTTTCAGCATGTGAGAAAGAGATTTAAGCGGACGGTTACCCGGTCCGGTAACCGGACGGCCGCGGCGTCCGTTGTCAATCAGAGCGTCGACTGCTTCCTGAAGCATACGTTTTTCGTTCTGAACGATGATGCTTGGCGCGCCGAGGTCTAACAGACGTTTTAAACGGTTATTACGGTTGATGACACGACGGTAAAGGTCGTTCAGGTCAGACGTTGCGAAACGTCCGCCGTCAAGCTGAACCATCGGTCTTAATTCAGGCGGAATAACCGGAAGCACGTCGAGGATCATCCAAGACGGCTTGTTTCCTGAATTACGGAAGGCTTCAAGCACTTCAAGGCGTTTGATCGCACGTGTACGGCGCTGTCCCTGAGAAGTCTTCAGCTCTTCTTTTAACATATCAACTTCTTTGACCAGGTCGATGTCCTGCAGAAGTTTATTAATGGCTTCCGCACCCATAGAGGCTTGGAATTTGTTTCCGTACTTATCCAGATACGCACGGTATTCCTTTTCAGATAAAAGCTGTTTCTTTTCGAGCGGTGTATTGGCCGGGTCAGTTACGACGTAAGAAGCAAAGTAAATAACTTCTTCCAGCGCACGCGGTGACATATCCAATACAAGACCCATACGGCTCGGAATACCTTTGAAATACCAAATGTGAGAAACCGGGGCAGCCAGTTCAATATGCCCCATTCTCTCACGACGGACTTTAGCCCGCGTTACTTCAACTCCGCAACGGTCACAAACTACGCCTTTATAACGAACCCGCTTGTACTTGCCGCAATGACATTCCCAGTCCTTAGTCGGTCCGAAAATGCGTTCGCAGAACAGGCCGTCCTTTTCAGGTTTCAATGTACGATAGTTTATCGTTTCAGGCTTTTTCACTTCACCAAAAGACCATGAACGGATTTTATCCGGTGAAGCAAGACCGATGTTCATATACTCAAAATTGTTCACATCTAGCAAGGGGCCTACCTCCCTTTTTATCTTCGGATTAACCGATGTCACTTGCCTTTATCAATCAGAGACTATTCTTTCGTTACTGCGTCACGTTCAACGTCTGGAGATGCTGTTTCTTCCGGCGCTTCATCACCTGATAATGCAAGGCCGTCAGCTTGTTTCGCATCTTCCTCGTCTTCTAGATCTCTCATTTCTATTTCTTCTTCATCGCCTGAAAGGATTTTTACGTCCATACCTAAGCTTTGAAGCTCTTTGATCAATACTTTGAATGATTCCGGAACACCAGGCTCTGGAACATTGTCGCCTTTGACGATGGCTTCATATGTTTTCACACGTCCGACCACGTCATCGGACTTCACAGTCAGGATTTCTTGAAGCGTGTAAGCTGCGCCGTAAGCTTCAAGCGCCCAAACCTCCATCTCACCGAAACGCTGTCCGCCGAATTGGGCTTTACCGCCGAGAGGCTGCTGCGTAACAAGTGAGTAAGGACCTGTCGAACGGGCATGAAGTTTATCATCAACCATGTGCGCCAGTTTGATCATGTACATGATTCCGACAGATACACGGTTGTCAAACGGTTCTCCCGTACGGCCGTCATAAAGAACTGTTTTAGCGTCTCTTGACATGCCTGCTTCTTCAAGTGTTTCCCACACATCTTCTTCACGCGCGCCGTCAAATACAGGTGACGCGATGTGAATGCCGAGGTAGCGGGCAGCCATACCCATGTGAAGTTCTAATACCTGACCGATATTCATACGTGATGGTACACCCAGCGGGTTAAGCATGATATCGATCGGCGTGCCGTCAGGAAGGTAAGGCATATCTTCTTCAGGAAGAATCTTCGAGATAACCCCTTTGTTTCCGTGACGTCCGGCCATTTTATCACCTTCAGAAATCTTACGTTTCTGAACGATATATACGCGTACAAGCTGGTTCACTCCCGGAGGAAGTTCGTCGCCGTCTTCACGGTTGAAGACTTTTACGTCGTGGATAATTCCGCCGCCGCCGTGAGGCACACGGAGAGAAGTATCACGGACTTCACGCGCTTTTTCTCCAAAGATCGCATGCAGAAGGCGTTCTTCAGCCGTAAGCTCAGTTACACCTTTAGGCGTTACTTTACCTACGAGAAGGTCTCCGTCGTTGACTTCCGCACCGATACGGATAATTCCGCGGTCATCAAGATTGCGAAGCGCGTCTTCCCCTACGTTTGGAATATCGCGGGTGATCTCTTCAGGCCCAAGCTTTGTATCACGTGCTTCTGATTCATATTCTTCAATGTGAATAGATGTGTATACATCATCTTTCACAAGGCGTTCACTCATGATGATGGCATCCTCATAGTTGTAACCATCCCATGTCATGAAGCCGACCATTACGTTGCGGCCGAGAGCAAGTTCGCCAAGCTCCATTGAAGGTCCGTCAGCAAGGATTTCTCCTTTGACTACTTCATCGCCGACACTGACGATCGGACGCTGGTTGTAGCACGTACCTTGGTTGGAGCGGACAAATTTCAGCAAGCTGTACTTATCCAGGTTGCCTTTTACTTTTTGGCCGTCAATTTCTTCATAGCGGCGCACCCATACGTTTTTCGCTTCCACCCGTTCAACGATACCAGGGTGTTTACAAATAACGGCTGCACCGGAGTCTTTACCGGATACGTATTCCATACCCGTTCCGACGATCGGAGCTTCCGGCTGCATCAAAGGCACAGCCTGACGCTGCATGTTCGCTCCCATTAGAGCACGGTTAGAGTCATCGTTTTCCAAGAACGGAATACATGCTGTCGCAGCAGAAACAACCTGTTTAGGAGAAACGTCCATGTAATCCACGCGGTTGCGGGCTACAACGGTGTTTTCCCCTCTGAAACGCGCTACGATGCTGTCATCCAAGAAAGAACCGTCATCGCTCAGCTTAGCATTCGCTTGGGCTACGACATAGTTATCCTCTTCATCAGCAGTCAGGTAGTCGATTCTAGGCGTTACTTTTCCTGTTTCAGGATCAACGCGGCGGTATGGCGTCTCAATGAAACCAAAGCGGTTTACTTTCGCAAATGATGACAATGAGTTGATCAAACCGATGTTCGGGCCCTCAGGCGTTTCAATCGGGCACATACGGCCATAGTGAGAGTAGTGAACGTCACGTACTTCCATACCTGCGCGCTCACGTGTCAAACCGCCCGGTCCGAGAGCTGACAGACGGCGTTTGTGCGTCAATTCAGCAAGCGGGTTCGTCTGATCCATGAATTGAGAAAGCTGTGAGCTTCCGAAGAACTCTTTAATAGACGCAATAACAGGTCTGATGTTAATCAGCTGCTGCGGCGTAATTGTATTTGTGTCTTGAATAGACATTCTTTCACGTACGACACGTTCCATCCGGCTTAAACCGATACGGAATTGGTTTTGCAGGAGCTCACCTACAGAACGCAGACGGCGGTTTCCGAGATGGTCGATATCATCAGTGTCGCCCACTCCGTGCAGGAGGTTGAAGAAGTAGCTGATAGAAGAAATAATATCAGCAGGCGTAATGTTTTTAATCGCTTCTTCGATGTAAGCATTGCCGATCACATTGATCGTCTGCTCTCCTTCTGCATCGGTAGGAGCATAGATTTTAATGGATTGAAGCATCACTTCATCCTCGACAACGCCGCCGTTAGGATAAAGTTTTCTGAAGCCGATTCCATTTTCTAAGTATGGCAATACTTTATCAAGTGTTCTTCTGTCAAGAATCTGCCCTTTTTCAGCGAGAATTTCACCGGTTTCCGGATCCACCAGTGTTTCTGCAAGGCGCTGGTTAAACAGGCGGTTCTTGATATGAAGCTTTTTATTAATTTTATAGCGTCCTACATTCGCAAGGTCGTATCGCTTCGGATCGAAGAAACGGGAATCCAGCAAGCTTTTTGCATTTTCTACTGTAGGCGGCTCTCCGGGACGAAGGCGCTCATAGATTTCAAGAAGCGCTTTGTCACTGTTTTCAGTGTTGTCCTTATCCAGTGTATTGCGGAGATATTCGTTCTCACCAATGAGATCGAGAATCTCTTGGTCGGAACCGAAGCCGAGAGCACGCAAAAGAACCGTAACCGGCAACTTACGTGTGCGATCAATGCGGACATACACAACATCTTTCGCATCAGTTTCGTATTCTAACCATGCGCCACGGTTTGGAATGACAGTCGCGGTAAAACCTTTTTTACCGTTTTTGTCTACTTTACCACTGAAATATACACTTGGAGACCGAACAAGCTGAGATACGATAACACGTTCTGCACCGTTGATGATAAAAGTACCGGTATCTGTCATAATAGGGAAATCACCCATGAAGACATCCTGATCTTTTACCTCTCCAGTTTCTTTGTTAATTAAACGAACCTTCACTCTCAGCGGAGCTGAGTAAGTCACATCACGTTCTTTTGACTCTTCAACGGGATACTTAGGATCTCCTAAACTGTAGTCAATGAACTCTAGAGAGAGGTTACCAGTGAAATCCTCAATTGGTGATATGTCTTGAAACATCTCTCTAAGACCCTCATCAAGAAACCACTGATAAGAAGAGGTTTGAATTTCAATGAGATTTGGTAATTCTAACACTTCGCTAATGCGAGCATAGCTTCTGCGCTGGCGGTGTCGTCCATACTGAACTAGTTGACCTGTCAACTGATTCACCCCTCAAATCATGCGTATTATATGTGTAATAAGCATCTCTTACGATAAAGAAATACTTTTACAAGACAAAAGAAAAAAGGGTTTCTAATTAAGAAAACCACATCCAAAAACAAATACCGATTTTATTAGCATTTCCATGTTTGTATAATTTATACATGCACTATGATTATTTCAGCATATCATGCAAAATATATACATTGGCATTTTACAATATTAACATAGCTGAAAATTCAAGTCAAACTTTTTTTGCTTTTATGATATAATAGCCTTTCTTTTTTTGAACCACAGAAACTTCGTCAAAAAGCTCCTTCAGTTTTTCAATGGCAGAAGGCCCGCCCTGTTTTTTCTGTATAACGATCCACAATTCACCTGAAGCCCTTAAATGCTCAGCGCTTTTTTCAAAAATGGCATGGACAACTTTTTTTCCGGCGCGGATTGGGGGGTTTGTAAAAATAGAAGCAAATGTTTGAGCAGAATCAATATTTGAAAATAAATCACTCTGATAAATCCGAACGTTTTTTATTCCGTTTTTTTCTGCATTTTCATTTGACAGCTCTACGGCTCTTTCATTCACGTCAATCATGTGCACGGTCCGGTCTGTAAATGCACCGGCGAGCGACAGACCGATCGGGCCGTAACCGCAGCCTGCATCCAGGAAGTCACCGTCGATCTCCGGCTCTTCAAACGCTTCAATTAAGACGCGCGAACCGAAATCAACTTCCTTTTTCGAGAAAACGCCGCTGTCACTTGTGAATGTATAAGATCTGTTCCGCAGTGTAAATGACCATGTCTGTTTATCGCTTTTAACTGAAGGTTTTTCTGAATAATAGTGTTCACTCATTATTAGAACCTCCTTTTTTAATGGCACTTAAAGAAAAGCAAAGAAAAAGCCCGCCTCATAAAAGCGAGCTTCCCCTACAGGCAAGTGAAGATTACTTAACTTCTACAGAAGCGCCAACTTCTTCAAGTTTAGCTTTAAGCTCTTCAGCTTCTTCTTTCGCAATACCTTCTTTAAGTGGTTTTGGAGTGTTGTCAACAAGTTCTTTAGCTTCTTTCAAGCCAAGACCAGTGATTTCACGAACAACTTTGATAACTTTGATTTTCTGAGAACCTGCACCAGCAAGGATAAGGTCGAATTCGCTTTGCTCTTCAGCAGCGCCGCCAGCAGCAGCTCCGCCAGCTACAGCTACAGGAGCAGCAGCAGTTACGCCAAATTCTTCTTCGATTGCTTTTACTAGGTCGTTCAGTTCAAGTACAGTTGCTTCTTTAACGGAAGCAATGATTTCTTCGATATTTAAAGCCATTTGAAATTCCTCCATTTGTTTTATTTTAGGGTAAAATCAGATTAAGCGCCTTGTTCTTCCTTTTGGTCTGCAACTGCTTTAGCTGCAAGTGCAAGGTTGCGAACTGGAGCTTGAAGTACGCTAAGCAACATAGAAAGTAAGCCATCGCGTGAAGGAAGTTCAGCAAGAGCTTTCACTTCTTCAACAGAAGATACTTTTCCTTCGATAACGCCCGCTTTGATTTCCAGAGCTTCGTGATTTTTCGCGAACTCGTTAAGAACTTTTGCCGGAGCGATAACATCTTCAGTACTGAATGCGATCGCATTCGGTCCAGTTAAGACATCATTCAAACCATCAAGTTCAGCTTGTTCAACCGCACGGCGAGTCATTGTGTTTTTGTACACTTTGAACTCTACGTTAGCTTCGCGAAGCTGTTTACGGAGTTCAGTTACTTCAGAAACGTTAAGTCCGCGGTAGTCAACGATGATCGTTGATTTGCTTTCTTTCAGTTTAGAAGCAATCTCTTCAACAACAACTTTTTTTGTATCAATTGCGCTGCTCATGGTTACACCTCCTGTAGATTTTGTGTAACACTTATACCGCTAGGTGATCACGACTGTGACGACGATTTCATATAAAAAGCCTCCATGTGGACATGGAGGCTGTATATACAAGCATACGTAACGTAATAGCTGTGATATATATACACCTCGGCAGGATATTAAGCCTCAACGGCCCCTGCTGTCTACGGTATAAATGACATATTATATTTTACAACATTTTGAATCATATCAGAATGCTGATCTAAAGTCAAATATTATTTTACGTTGAAAGTAGAAGCGTCTACTTTGACACCAGGGCCCATAGTAGAAGTAACGGCAACGTTTTTCACGTAAACACCTTTGGCCGCAGCCGGTTTTGCTTTCAGGATTGTATCATACATTGTTGTGAAGTTCTCAACAAGTTTTTCATCCTCGAAAGAAACTTTTCCGATCGGAACATGGATGTTACCAGCTTTGTCAACGCGGTATTCTACTTTACCAGCTTTGATTTCGCCGATTGCTTTTTCTACTTCGAATGTAACAGTTCCTGTTTTAGGGTTTGGCATAAGACCTTTTGGTCCAAGCACACGGCCGATTTTACCGACTTCACCCATCATGTCAGGAGTCGCAACGATTACATCGAATTCGAACCAGCCTTGCTGGATTTTCGCGATGTAATCAGAATCGCCAACGTAGTCTGCACCGGCAGCTTCAGCTTCTTTTGCTTTTTCGCCTTTAGCGAATACAAGCACGCGCTGAGTTTTACCAGTTCCGTTAGGAAGTACAACTGCACCGCGGATTTGCTGATCGTTTTTACGAGGGTCAACCCCTAAACGAAAAGCAACTTCAACTGTAGCGTCGAATTTAGCTGTGTTTGTTTTTTTAGTAAGCGCCACTGCTTCAGCGACGTCGTAAGCTTTCGCACGGTCTACAAGCTTCGCAGCTTCAACGTACTTTTTACCTTTTTTAGCCATTTTAAAATTTCCTCCTTATGTGGTTATAGCGGAATAACCTCCCACGAATAAGGGTTGCGAACTTGTGAAAACTCGCAACCCGACAAGAAACAAATTAATCCTCGATAACGATACCCATACTGCGGGCAGTACCTTCAACCATGCGCATTGCCGCTTCAACGTCTGCTGCGTTTAAGTCAGGCATTTTCGTTTCAGCGATTTCGCGAACCTTATCGCGCTTAACGGTTGCCACTTTATTACGGTTTGGTTCACCAGAACCAGACTCAATTCCAGCTGCTTTTTTAAGCAATACTGCAGCAGGCGGAGTTTTTGTAATAAATGTAAATGAACGGTCTTCGTAAACCGAAATTTCAACAGGAATGATTAAACCAGCTTGGTCAGCTGTACGAGCGTTAAACTCCTTACAGAATCCCATGATATTTACACCGGCTTGACCTAGTGCAGGTCCAACTGGCGGCGCTGGGTTAGCTTTTCCAGCAGGAATTTGCAATTTTACAACTTTTACTACTTTTTTAGCCACGAGACACACCTCCTTAAGTCCGTGATGTGGTAATAGGGTAAACCCTCCCACTCAAGGTTTCATTCTTTATATGAATGACGAAATATCAAGCTAGCTGCCTTGGATTAGTCCAAGACGTACCTTTGCTATATTATCATTAATATATAGCAATTTCAAGTTTTTTCACATTACAATTTGTCGATCTGGGTAAATTCCAGTTCAACCGGCGTTTCACGGCCGAACATGTTAACGAATACTTTCACTTTGCTCTTATCATAATCAATCTCTTCAATTGATCCTGTAAAGTTGGCGAAAGGTCCGTCTATGACTTTGACTGTCTCATTCAATTCAAAATCAATGTCGGTTTTCCGCTCATCCATGCCCATGCGTTTTAAGATGGTTTCCGCTTCGCCAGGAAGAAGCGGAGTCGGCTTTGAGCCTGAACCGGCTGATCCGACGAATCCGGTAACGCCCGGCGTGTTGCGGACCACATACCAGGAATCATCAGTCATGACGATTTCAACAAGCACATAACCCGGGAACACTTTCTTTTTGACTACTTTTTTCTTGCCGTTCTTAATATCAGTCTCTTCTTCTTCAGGGACGACAACGCGGAAAATTTTATCCTGCATTCCCATTGATTCCACACGTTTTTCAAGGTTTGCTTTTACTTTGTTTTCATAACCGGAATACGTATGAACAACATACCAATTCTTTTCCATTCTATCAGGACTCTGCAGTCCTTCCCTCCCCGCATTTAAAAATGAAGTGTAAAACAAAAAATAGGCTCAGGGCCTATGAATCCTTTTTCAACAACACAATAAAAAACCCGCTGAACGGGTTTTGGCAAACGATATTATGATCTATTATAGCACGTATTGCTGATCATTATTCAACTATTAAACGAATTAATTGAGAAATTCCTGTATCAAGGAGGGCAAAAAAGATAACAAAAAAGATAACCGTTGAAATCACCGTGATTGTATAGCGCGTTAACTCTTTGCCTTTAGGCCAGCTAACCTTTTTCATTTCTTTCCCAACATCTTTAAAGAAACTCATCATGCGCATGTAAAAGACCTCCACAATTTAAAAAGCGAACACTATTTTGTTTCTAAATGAGCTGTATGTGAATTGCAAGTGCTGCAGTACTTCTTAACTTCTAACCGCTCAGCCGCTGATGCAGAGCTTTTCATTGTCGTATAATTACGATTTCCGCATGTTTTGCATGCCAGCGTAATCTTTTTTCTCATGTCGTTACACCTTTTCCTAAACATTCATTTATCTTAATAAAATAGCACAGTCAGAAAAATTCTGTCAATATGACACAGAAACCTGCTACAGGCTGATCTCTCTTATTTCTAAATACTTTTCAAGCTTGCGCTTCACGCGCTGCAGGGCATTATCGATTGATTTTACGTGTCGGTTTAAGTCATCTGAAATCTCTTGGTAACTTCTTCCGTCCAAGTACAAAACAAGCACCTTTCTCTCCAGATCGCTCAGCAGTTCTCCCATTTTCATTTCGATATCATCAAATTCTTCCTGATTAATAATCATCTCTTCAGGATTTAACGTTTTAGCGCCTGAAATGACATCAAGCAGTGTTCTGTCAGATTCTTCATCAAAAATAGGTTTGTCTAAAGAAACATAGGAATTTAAAGGAATGTGTTTCTGACGGGTAGCTGTCTTTATTGCGGTAATAATCTGGCGGGTAATGCATAATTCTGCAAAAGCTTTAAATGAAGTAAGCTTGTCCTCTCTAAAGTCTCGGATAGACTTATATAAGCCTATCATCCCTTCCTGTACAATATCTTCTCTGTCGGCCCCTATTAAAAAATAAGACCTTGCTTTCGCCCGTACAAAATTACGGTACTTCGTAATCAAGTAATCTAACGCATCACTATCCCCAACATGAACCTTTTCAATGACCTGCTCGTCCTCCAACTGGCAAAATTGCACTTTGTTGAACTTTCCCTTGCTGTTCTGTAGATTCACTGCGATCCCCCCGGCGCACGTAGATAGAAATATTATACATTAATGGGCGAAAAAGCGTCAACCTAATCCAGACCGCCTCGGCGCCACTTTTCAAACGTTTTCAAAACCTCTTCGGACAGCTCGATTTTACCCGGTGGTTTTTCAGAAGTGATCTTTGAAACCCGCCTTTGAATCCGGCGTTCTATCGTATCCACTTCCCTCAGGAGCTCCCGGGCGGATTTACGGAGAGCCCCTTGTCCGAAGATCGCCCACTGCTCCGTATAATCGGAAGTTGCGACATGAATCTGTGTCGCAATATTATTCAGCGCCTGGGCAAGCTTCTCGATCCGCTCATCCGCCGTTTCATTCTCCCGTGTGAAAATCACTTCGACTCTGTGATTCGTTTGTTTTTTCTCTATGCCTTTTACCAGGTGTGCGTCAAACACCACAATGACTCTGATTCCCGTGTAGGACTGATATTCCGCCATCTTCTGGATCAGTACATCTCTCGCTTCTTCAAAACTGTTCGCTTTTAAATCCTTTAGCTGCGGCCAAGCTCCAATCATGTTGTATCCGTCTACTAACAGGATGTCCATCTGTCTTCATTCCCCTAAAGGATTGCGCTTCCGGTAGACTTCATACATGAGAAGGCCGGCCGCTACCGACGCATTCAAAGACGTGACTTTTCCGGCCATCGGAAGCTTAATGAGAAAATCACATTTCTCTTTCACAAGCCGGCCCATTCCTCTGCCTTCGCTTCCGATAACGAGCGCCAAAGGCATCTTGCCGTCCATAGAGCGGTAGTCTTCCCGGGCGGATGCATCCGTTCCGACGACCCAAATCCCCCGCTCCTTCATTTCATCAAGTGTCCGGGCAAGGTTGGTCACCTTCACGACGGGAATGTGTTCAATCGCACCGGTCGAAGCTTTTGCGACCGTCGAAGTCAGTCCGACCGCTCTGCGTTTCGGAATCACGATGCCGTGTGCACCGACAGCGTCAGCCGTTCTCATGATGGAACCGAGATTATGAGGGTCTTCCAGCTCGTCCAATATGAGAAAGAAAGGCTGTTCGTTTCTCTCTTCCGCTCTTTTATATAATTCGTCTAATTGTGCATATTCATATGCTGCCACCTGGGCGACAACACCCTGATGCTGCCCCTCCACCATCTGATCGAGTTTTTTCCTCGGTACAAATTGAATGGTGACGCCGCGCTTTTTAGCAAGCTCCATAACTTGCTGCGCCTGTCCTTTTACTGTGTTTTCCGCCATCCATAACTTATACAGCTTGCGATCTGACTTTAACGTCTCAATCACAGCGTTTTTTCCTATGACGTAATCATGTTGCTGACTCATTTGTTTTCCTCCCTGACGTCCCGACTTGTATAGCCTCAGCAATCAGCTGATTCAGTCTTTCTTCTCTTTTCTCAAGAAAAAGGTATCCGAGTAAAGCCTCAAAAGCTGTACTATGGCGGTACGTCTGTACATCTGTGTTTTTTGGCGTCGTCCCTGATTTCGCGTTTCTGCCTCTTCTCAGCACGGCTTCCTCTTCCTCCGTGAAAAAGGATTCGTCCTGAAGGCGGAACAATATGTCTGCCTGTGATTTTGCCGATACAATCCGGCTCGCCTTCTTATGAAGGTCATTCGGTTTCGTAAAGCCCTGCTTAAGCAGGTGATGCCGGACATATATTTCAAAAATGGCATCACCCATATAAGCAAGCGCAAGACCGTTTAACTGCTTTGAATCTTTGATTTGTTCAAATTGAAGCATCCGCTTACTCTCCCCGCTTCCAGCGAGTTCCCTGGGCCGTATCTTCAAGAATGATATTCATGCTTTTCAGCTGATCGCGAATCTGGTCTGACAAAGCAAAATCGCGATTGCGGCGGGCTTCATTTCTCTTCTCAATCAACTCTTCAATCTCTTCGTCGACAAGCACTTCTTCGCCGAGCGTAAGTCCGAGAACAGATCCGATTCTGTCAAACATGCTGATAAAGGCTTTAATGACGTGATCCGCCGTATTGTCTTCCTGCATGTAGTAATTGGCGAGCTTCGCCAGATCAAACCAAACGGAAATCGCATTCGCCGTATTAAAATCATCATCCATTGCTTCTTCAAACGCAGTGCGGTGCTCTTCAATTTTAGCGAGCCATTCCTCATCATTGTCAGTCAGATTCGTACTGCTAATCAAACGATGGTTTAAATTACTATAGGCCGTCTTCAGGCGGTTAAACGCGTTTTTTGTTTTCTCAAGCAGCTCTTCCGAATAGTTGATCGGGTGGCGGTAATGAACGGACAGCATGAAAAATCTCAAAAGCTGCGGGTCATATTGCTTAATGATATCGTGCACCAAAACAAAGTTGCCGAGAGATTTTGACATCTTCTCATTATCGATATTGATATATCCGTTGTGAAGCCAGTATTTTGCGAATGTCTTGCCTGTTAATGCTTCAGATTGGGCAATTTCGTTTTCATGGTGCGGGAATGTCAGGTCCTGACCGCCGGCATGAATATCGATTTCGTCACCCAAATACTTTTTCACCATTGCGGAGCATTCAATATGCCAGCCCGGGCGGCCTTTTCCCCAAGGGCTATCCCATGATATTTCTCCGTCCTTAGCAGCTTTCCAAAGAGCAAAGTCCAGCGCATCCTCTTTCTTCTCGCCGACCCGGATACGCGCGCCTGATCTGAGTTCATCAATTGATTGCTGAGATAGCTTGCCGTAGCCTTCGAAGGCCCTTGTTTTGAAATAGACATCGCCTTCTGATTCATAAGCGTAGCCTTTTTTAATCAGCTCGCTGACAAATTCAATAATGGCGTCCATGTTTTCCATGACCCGGGGGTGAAGATCCGCTTTCCGGCATCCGAGGGCGCCCACGTCTTCAAAATACGCTTTAATAAACCGTTCAGAAACGGCCGGGACGTCCTCGCCGAGCTCGTTGGCCGCCTTAATCAGTTTGTCGTCAACATCGGTAAAATTCGATACGTATTGAACATCGTATCCTTTATACTCTAAATAGTTGCGTACGGTATCATACACAATCGCCGGACGGGCGTTTCCGATATGAATATAGTTGTATACAGTCGGTCCGCACACGTACATTTTTACTTTGCCTTCCTCAAGAGGAACGAATGTTTCCTTTTTCCGTGTCAATGTATTATAAAGTGTAATGGTCATTTTTGGTTGATCCTTTCTTTTTTATCTTCCAGTTCAGCCTGCAGTTCAAAAATCTGCTGCTCCAATGCTCTAAACCGGTCAGCAACCGGATCGGGCAAGTCTTGGTGATTGAGATCGCGTTTGATTTTTCTTCCGTTCTGAATGACGACTTTCCCCGGTATGCCGACAACGGTCGAAAAGTCGGGAACATCACGAAGCACAACGGAACCGGCCCCTACTTTAGAACCCTGCCCGACCGTAATAGAGCCGAGCACCTTCGCTCCGGTTGCAATTAAAGCATCATCTTTTATGGTCGGATGCCGCTTCCCCTTTTCTTTTCCCGTTCCCCCGAGAGTGACACCTTGGAATACCGTCACGTTATTGCCGATTTCACATGTTTCCCCTATGACGACCCCCATACCGTGGTCAATGAAAAACCTTCTCCCGATGGTCGCGCCGGGATGGATTTCAATTCCGGTAAAGAAACGGGCAATCTGTGATATCAGGCGCGCCAGGAAGAAAAATCTCCGTTTATATAAAGCATGTGCAATCCGATGCGCCCATATAGCATGTAAACCAGAATAAGTTAAAACAACTTCGAAATAGCTTCTTGCTGCCGGATCTTGATCGAACACTGTATCTATGTCTTCTTTTAGCATTTTAAAAAACACATGCTTCCCCCCATTCTCTCCCCGCTCCAGTCTGTTTTTCCGCCTATAAAAAAAGCGCCTCTGCATGTAAACATGACAGAGACGCTTTTACCGCGCGGTTCCACTCTGTTTGAAAAACAAGTCACTGTTTTCCCAACTTAAAAGCCGGTAACGGCGGCGGCCGCCTTTAAATACTGATTTCCGCAGAAATGTTCTTCAAAGGTCTTAAGGGCGCACTTCTAAAACATGACGCATGAATCTCTCTCAGCCGATGAAGATTCTTTCTGTAATGGTCATTGTTTTATACTCTTCCCTGTCAACAATCGTATATTTAAATGCTTTTCAGGCGTCTGACGGCTGTTTCTCTGCCGATCAGCTCAATGGCCTGCGGAAGCTCAGGACCGTGTGTCTGACCGGTAACCGCTACACGAATCGGCATGAACAGCTTTTTACCTTTATGGCCTGTTTCTTTCTGAACAGCTTTAATTGAGGCTTTGATCAGCTCAGGCGTAAATTCTTCAAGCTCTTCAAGCTTCGCAGCAAATACGCTGAGCACTTCAGGCACCTGTTCTTCTTCCAGAACGGCTTTTGCCTCTTGATTATACTCGATCTCATCTTTAAAGAACAAATCAGTCAGCTCGACAATTTCAGCGCCGTAGCTCAATTGCTCATGGTAAAGAGAGATTAATTTACGAACCCATTCCTGCTCCTCGGCAGAAAGCTCAGTGCCGACTTTTCCAGCTTTTTGCAGGTGCGGCAAGGTCAGCTCAACCACTTGATCAAGATCCAGCGCTTTGACGTATTGGTTGTTGACCCATTTCAGTTTATGCATATCAAACAGAGCCGGTGACTTAGACAAACGATTTACATCAAAAATTTCAATGAATTGTTCTCTTGTGAAAAGCTCTTCTTCACCGACGGGAGACCAGCCGAGAAGTCCGATAAAGTTAAACAGCGCTTCAGGCAGGTAACCCAGCTCATCATACTGCTCAATAAACTGGATAATTGATTCATCACGTTTACTTAATTTTTTGCGGCTTTCGTTTACGATAAGCGTCATATGTCCGAAGACAGGAACATCCCAGCCGAATGCCTGGAAAATCATGATCTGTTTCGGTGTATTTGAAATGTGATCCTCACCGCGGAGCACGTGCGTCATTTTCATTAAGTAATCGTCAATCGCGACAGCAAAGTTATACGTCGGTGTTCCGTCTTTTTTGACGATGACAAAGTCGCCGATGCCGTCTGATTCAAAAGAAATCTCACCTTTTACGATATCGTTAAATGCGATGATTTTCCCTTCCGGCACGCGGAAACGGATGCTCGGCTGTCTGCCTTCGGCTAAAAACTGCTCCTGCTCTTCCTGAGTCAGGTTTCTGTGTTTGCCGGAATAGCGCGGCATTTCCCCACGGGCGATTTGCTCTTCACGTTCTTTCTCAAGTTCTTCTTCCGTACAGAAACATTTATAAGCAAGCCCTTTTTCAAGAAGCTCTTCATAGTACTTTTTGTAAATGTCGTTACGCTCAGACTGGCGGTACGGGCCGTATTCTCCGCCGATATCCACACTTTCATCCCAGTCCATGCCGAGCCATTTCAAATAGTTGAGCTGGCTTTGCTCTCCGCCTTCAATATTTCGCTTTTTGTCCGTATCCTCAATCCGGATAATAAACTTTCCGCCTTGGCTGCGGGCAAATAAATAGTTAAAAAGCGCTGTTCTGGCGTTACCGATATGCAAATGTCCGGTCGGACTCGGTGCATAACGAACGCGTACTTCATTTCCCATGTTCAAATACTTCCTTTCATCTCGTCTGTAGCCTCTAGCCGAATATATGTATCTATTCTACCACCAAATAGACCGGGCATCAAAACAATGATCAGGCTTTTTGGATCAGAACGGTCGCCTGAGCGGCAATTCCTTCAGCTCTTCCGGTAAACCCGAGCTTTTCAGTCGTCGTCGCTTTTACGTTTACTTGAGAGACGTCCGCCTCAAGGCCTTCCGCTATCCGTTTTCTCATAGCATCAATATGCGGCGCCATTTTCGGCTTTTGCGCAATAATCGTACAGTCTATATTTCCGAGTACGTATCCTTTTTCTTTAACAATGTTCCAGACATGCTGAAGCAGCTTAAAAGAATCCGCATCCTTGAATTCCGGATCAGTATCCGGGAAATGCTTGCCGATATCTCCTTCACCTGCCGCTCCGAGACACGCGTCTGCGACTGTATGCAGCAATACATCAGCATCTGAATGTCCGAGCAGCCCTTTTTCATAAGGAATTTCAATTCCGCCGATGATGAGAGGACGGCCTTCCGTTAATTGATGCACATCAAATCCTTGTCCGATTCTAAACATTATGATTCCCACTTTCCGCTTTCATGATTGCTTCCGCGGATATCAGATCATCCGGCGTTGTCAGCTTAATATTGGTATAGCTGCCTTCAACGATACTCACCTGATATCCATCAAGACGCTCGACGAGGCTGGCGTCATCCGTCCCTAAGAAGCCTTTGTTTTCCGCTTCCATATGCGCCGTCTTCAATAAAGAAAGACGAAAAGCTTGCGGCGTTTGAACGGCCCACAAGCTTGAACGATCAAAGGTCTCCGCAACCCGGGAGCCTTCCGCCCGTTTTATCGTGTCTTTCACAGGAACAGCCAGGACAGCCGCTCCCGCCTCCTCTGCTGTTTCAACGAGCTTATCGATATGCTGATGTGTGACAAACGGGCGCGCTCCGTCATGAACAAGAACGACCGATTCCTTATCAATCACTTTCAGTCCTTCGTATACACTGTTCTGACGCTCCGCACCTCCGGTAACAAGCTCAATTTCCGTCTGAATCGGAAATTGGGCCAGCAGCTGGCGAAAATCTTCCCGTTCACTCTCGTTTATCACCAAGATTATTTTCTGACAGGGTGCGTGGCTTTCAAAAACCCGCAGTGTGTGTATAATAACAGGCGCACCTTTTAAGCTGATGAACAGCTTATTTTTCCCGGCCTTCATCCGTTTTCCTTGTCCGGCAGCCGGAATAACGACAACATACTCCATATGAACTCCCTCTTAAAGAGCTTTCTCAAGCAGCTTGGGCTTGGCAAAAATCATTCGTCCCGCCGCTGTCTGCAGTACGCTGGTTACGAGCACATCAATATGTTTCCCTATATAATTGCGGCCTTCTTCCACAACAATCATCGTACCGTCATCCAAGTAAGCCACACCTTGATTATGCTCTTTCCCGTCCTTAATCACCTGCACATTCATCTCTTCGCCCGGAAGCACAACCGGCTTCACCGCGTTTGCAAGGTCATTAATATTCAGTACCGCAACCTTCTGAAGCTCACATACTTTATTTAAATTAAAATCATTCGTCACAACGACGCCGGATGTCAGCTTCGCAAGTTTGACAAGCTTGCTGTCAACCTCCTGAATGTCCTCGAAGTCGCCTTCATAAATTTCAACCGTAATATCCAGTTCCTTTTGAATGCGATTCAAGATATCCAGACCGCGTCGTCCTCTGTTACGTTTTAAAACATCTGAAGAATCAGCGATATGCTGTAATTCCTCCAGCACAAATTGAGGAATGACAATGACGCCTTCTAAAAAGCCCGTCTGACAAATATCTGCAATTCTCCCATCAATAATAACACTTGTATCTAAGATTTTCAGCCTTTTATCCTGTTCCTCCTGCTCCTCATCAGCACTTCCCTTTTTCTTCTGCATTCTTGCAGAAATGGAGAAAAGACTGATCAGTTCATCCTTTTTCTTAAATCCGACTTGGAAGCCCAGATAACCGAGAAAGAAAGCCAGAAAGACCGGAATGATGGTGCTGAATATACGGTACGGAATATTGTCCAGCGGAATCACGTTTACAATGAGATATGCGATGATAAGTCCAAAAACCAATCCGAGACTCCCGAATAACAGATCCGGCACCGGAGCTCTCAGTAAAGAATCTTCAATCCATTTTACCCAATTAATCACATATTCTGTCGTCCATATACTGATGAGAAAAAAGATAATAGCACCAATTGCAGCAGACGTATATGCGTTTGTTATTAAAGGTATGTCCTGTATATTTGACAGCACAAACAATTCAGGTATTAAAAAGATACCGACAACGCCGCCCACAATAATGAAGAACGCCTGAACTATTCGTTTTAACATACCTCCACCTCCTTTTAAGTAGCATTTTTTCAGCAGACTGTCAGAGCCTACAAATTCAGAATAAACAAAAACTAACAATAATATACCCGGATTCCGACAGGTTTAAGCGATTCTTAAAGCTGTCTATCTATATAGTGTTTTTCCTGAAGGCGTTTTAAGCCTTTTTTGATTTTTTTGGCGCGCACTTCGCCGATACCCTCAACATCATCAAGCTCTTCTACAGTGGCTTCCGTTATGCTTGGCAAAAATCCGAACGCCTCAACCACATTTTCAACAATCGGCATCGGCAGACGCGGAATTTTGTTCAGCAGCCTGTATCCTCTCGGGAGCACATAATCATCAATATTGGTAGAAGCCGGATATCCAAGCAGCTTAAACAGAATGGAATCATCAAGCAGATCATAGCTGGACATATCCTGAAGCTCTTTTAACAGCACGAACGGATCTTTGATTTTTTCTTTGACATAGTCTTTGATGAAAAGTGCCGCCTCTTCTTCCATGTCCGTAATCAGTTCAATCACCTGCAGACGGATTAAGTGGCCTTCCGTTCCGAGTTCTTTAATATACATATTGATTTCATTTTTTATTCGGAGCACCATTTCATATCGATGCATGACGGACAGCACGTCACTGAATGTCACAAGCTCCTCAAACTCTAATGCGTTTAAAGCCGTAATCGTTTTGTCTAAAATGGTTTTATACTTCTCAAGCGTTTGAATGGCCTGATTTGCCTTTGTTAAAATAAATCCTATGTCCTTTAGTGTGTACTTCATGCTGTCCTGATATAACGTAATGACATTTCTGCGCTCAGAAATGGCGATGACGAGACAGCCGGTCTGCTTCGCCACCCGTTCCGCCGTACGGTGCCTCATTCCCGTTTCTGAAGAAGAAATGGTCGCTTCCGGCATAAGCTGCGTATTCGCATAAAGAATTTTCTGTCCGGAATCACTTAAAATAATGGCACCGTCCATTTTGGCCAGCTCGTATAAGTGAGCGGGCGCAAATGATGTATTAATATGAAAACCGCCATCCACGACTTGCTTTACCTTATCATTGTATCCGACAACAATCAGGCCGCCTGTATTTGCCCGAAGTACATTCTCTATCCCGGCTCTGAGCGGGGTGCCCGGAGCAACGAACTGCAGAATTGCAGACAGGTCAAGCTCTTGTTTCGCCCCTTTTTTCTCTTTTTCCATCTATTATGATCCTCCTAATGAAGTACGAAGCGCTTCTGCAACATTTGCTACTCCGACAACCTCAATCCCTTTTGGTATTGTCCACCCATCTGCATTCGCCTCAGGTATGATCATGCGCTTGAAGCCGAGTTTTGCCGCTTCCTTTACGCGCTGTTCGATTCTTGACACCCTGCGGACTTCTCCTGTCAGACCCACTTCACCGATAAAGCAATCTGCGGGATTCGGCGGTGTATCTCTGAAGCTTGAGGCAATGCTGACGGCTACTGCCAAATCAATCGCCGGTTCATCCAGTTTGACCCCGCCGGCGACCTTTAAATATGCATCTTGATTTTGAAGCAAAAGACCCACCCGCTTCTCAAGCACAGCCATAATTAACGACACCCTGTTGTGGTCAATGCCTGTAGCCATGCGGCGCGGGTTTCCAAAACTGGTCGGTGATATGAGCGCCTGGATTTCAACCAGGATCGGTCTCGTTCCTTCCATTGACGCAACGATACTCGAACCCGATGCCCCGGCAGAACGCTCTTCCAAGAAAATTTCAGAAGGGTTCAGCACTTCCGTAAGCCCCTCTTCCCGCATTTCAAAGATGCCCATTTCATTTGTGGAGCCGAAACGGTTTTTTACGGCCCGCAAAATACGGAATGTATGATGCCGCTCTCCTTCAAAGTATAGAACGGTATCGACCATGTGCTCAAGCAATCTCGGCCCTGCGATCGATCCTTCTTTTGTGACGTGCCCGACGATAAAAATAGGTATGCCGTTTGTTTTCGCGATTTTCATCAATTCGGCCGTACACTCTCTTACTTGTGATACACTGCCGGGAGCCGAGGTGATATCACTTTGGTACACGGTCTGAATGGAGTCTACGACAACAAATGCGGGTTTCATCTCTTGTATAGCAGACGAAATATACTCCATATCGGTTTCAGATAAAACATGTAACATTTGGCTGTTGATTCCAAGTCTGTCGGCACGCAGCTTCGTTTGCTTCACGGATTCTTCCCCTGAAATGTAAAGCACGCTGCCGGCCGTATCTGCTAATTGTGCGGATACTTGGAGAAGGAGCGTTGATTTTCCGATGCCTGGATCGCCGCCGATTAATACTAACGAGCCTTTCACAACGCCGCCGCCAAGCACTCTGTTGAATTCTTCGAGCTTTGTTTGAACGCGGGGTTCTTCCGATGTTTCAATTGATGTAATGGGTGATGGTTTCTGGACGGTTTGAACGGAGTGGGAGAAAGCCGCCCGCCGATTCGCCGGTGCTTTTTTTATGGTTTCTTCCACCATTGTATTCCAAGCCCCGCAGCCCGGGCACTTTCCCATCCACTTAGCGGATTCATAACCGCATGAGTGGCAGATGAATTTTGTTTTTGATTTAGCCATATATGTTGTAAGACCTCTTCCTTATCGAATATTTCTCTATATAACAAAGTGAGGCATACACTCGCTTACGTATGCCTCATGTTTGTCACTATATTAGTTCGTTTTAGCAGTTGTTTTTACGACAAATTCGCCGTCCTCAACATCAAGAACAATGTGCTGGCCTTTATCAATATTGCCTCTGAGGAGTTCTTCTGATAACCGGTCCTCCACATGCTTTTGAATCGCTCTTCTTAACGGACGTGCGCCGTATTCCAAATCGACGCCCTCTTCTGCCACTTTTGCTTTTGCAGCATCCGTCAGCTCGATAGAGAGATCTTGTTCTTTCAGACGTTTTGTTAACTGATCAGACATAAGCGACACGATGTCTGTAAGATGTTTTTTCTCAAGGGAGTGGAAGACGATAATTTCGTCAATCCGGTTGATAAACTCAGGTCTGAAGGCGCGCTTCAGCTCTCCCATGACTTTGTCTTTCATGTCTTTATGGTTTTGTGATTCATCCTGCACATTGAAGCCCACATATTTGTTGCGTTTCAGCTCGCTCGCTCCGACGTTTGACGTCATAATCAGGATCGTGTTGCGGAAATCCACAGTGCGTCCTTTTGAATCAGTCAAGCGTCCGTCTTCAAGCACTTGCAGGAGAATGTTAAACACATCAGGATGCGCTTTTTCAATTTCATCAAGCAGTACGACAGAGTAAGGTTTTCTTCTCACTTTTTCTGTCAGCTGGCCGCCTTCATCATAGCCGACATATCCCGGAGGAGAACCGACAAGACGTGAAGTCGAGTGTTTCTCCATGTATTCGGACATATCCACTCTGATCATCGCTTCCTCATCACCGAAAATGGATTCCGCCAGCGCTCGTGCCAGCTCTGTCTTCCCAACGCCTGTAGGGCCTAAGAAGATGAATGAACCAATCGGGCGTTTCGGGTCCTTCAGACCGGCTCTTGCACGTCTGACAGCCTTTGCAACGGCTACAACAGCTTCATCCTGGCCGATGACGCGGGAGTGCAGAATGTTTTCCATATTGAGAAGCTTATCTGTTTCCGTTTGGGCAATTTTAGATACAGGCACCCCGGTCCAGCTGGATACAACCATCGCGATATCCTCTACAGAAACTTCGGAGTTCTCCTGGCCTTGTTTTTCTTTCCACGTTTTTTTCGTGTCTTCCACCTGTTCTCTCAGGCGCTGCTCCGTATCACGAAGAGAAGCCGCTTTTTCAAACTCCTGGCTCTGAACGGCAGCGTCTTTTTCCTTGCGAACTTCATCGAGTTTCTGCTCAAGCTCTTTTAAGTTCGGAGGCGTTGTGAAAGAACGGAGACGTACTTTTGAACCGGCTTCATCAATTAAATCGATCGCTTTATCCGGAAGGAAGCGGTCAGAAATATAACGGTCGGACAATTTTACCGCTGCTTCAATCGCTTCATCGGTAATGGATACGCGGTGATGCGCTTCATAGCGGTCACGGAGCCCTTTTAAAATTTGAATGCTTTCATCGGCTGACGGCTGATCCACCTGAATCGGCTGGAAACGGCGCTCCAGAGCAGCGTCTTTTTCGATATATTTACGGTATTCATCAAGCGTTGTCGCACCGATGCATTGAAGCTCTCCGCGGGCCAGTGAAGGTTTTAAGATATTCGATGCGTCAATCGCACCTTCTGCTCCCCCCGCTCCGATCAGTGTATGCAGTTCGTCAATGAATAAAATAATATTGCCGGCCTGACGTATTTCATCCATTACTTTTTTCAAGCGGTCTTCAAATTCTCCGCGGTATTTCGTACCGGCTACAACCGTACCCATGTCTAATGTCATTACGCGTTTATCACGTAAAATTTCCGGCACTTCATTATTGATGATCTGCTGTGCGAGGCCTTCAGCAATCGCAGTCTTACCTACACCCGGTTCTCCGATAAGAACGGGATTATTCTTCGTTCTGCGGCTTAATACCTCAATAACACGCTGAATCTCTTTGCTTCGGCCGATAACCGGATCAAGACTGTCTTCCTTCGCAATCGCAGTTAAATCACGAGCCAAGCTGTCAAGCGTCGGCGTGTTTGCATTGCTGTTCGTACCGGATGCAGAAGATCCCGTCTCATTGCTTCCCAGAAGCTGCAGCACTTGCTGTCTCGCCTTATTCAAGCTGACACCGAGATTATTCAGAACTCTCGCGGCCACGCCTTCTCCTTCACGAATCAGTCCGAGAAGTATGTGTTCTGTTCCCACATAAGAATGTCCTAGCTTTCTGGCTTCATCCATGCTGAGCTCAATGACTTTTTTTGCTCTTGGCGTATAATGAATCGTTTGAGACATTTCCTGTCCCCGTCCGATTAAGCTCTCCACTTCTTTCTGAATTTTATCCGAACCGAGTCCGAGTGCTTGGAGTGCTTTAGCCGCAATCCCTTCTCCTTCACGAACCAGACCTAATAAGATATGTTCAGTTCCAATATTGTTATGGCCTAAGCGCAGTGCTTCTTCCTGTGCCAGTGCCAATACCTTTTGAGCTCGCTCTGTAAACCTTCCAAACATCATATCGAATCATCCTCCTGTCTATTTGCACTCATTTCTAAATGCAGCCTTTCCCTGATAAGAGCCGCTCTTCTCGCGTCTCTTTCGTTCGGCCGTAATGCACCGCCCGAATATTGTTGGAGAAAACCCGGCTGTGTCAAAATCATCAGTTCATTAAGTATATTGCTTGATAGCCCTTTGATGATTCCAAGGTCTATCCCCAGCCGAACGTCAGAAAGGCATTTCGCCGTTTCCTTTGATTCAATCATACGGCAGTTGGATAAAACACCGTAAGATCTGAATACCCGGTCCTCCAATTCAATTTTCGAGGTTTGGTAAAGCGCTTCTCGGGCTGAACGTTCCTGCTCAATCAGCTGGGCAGCCACACTGTTTAAATCATCTACAATGTCCTGTTCTGATTTTCCGAGTGTGATTTGATTTGAAATTTGAAAGATATTTCCTAATGCTTCGCTGCCTTCACCGTAAATTCCTCTAACAACTAAGCCTAATTGGTTAATTGCCGGTATAATTCGATTCATTTGCCTAGTTAATACAAGGCCCGGCAAATGCATCATGACTGAAGCCCTTAGTCCCGTCCCTACATTTGTAGGACAGCTTGTTAAGTACCCTCTCTTCTCTCCAAAGGCGTAATCCACTTTCTCCTCAATCCAGTCATCAACCTGGTTTGCCGCTTTTATAGCGTTGAGAAGCTGGAAGCCGGGGAAGAGGCATTGAATTCTGATATGATCTTCTTCATTTAACATAATGCTGACTTCTTCATTTTCAGAAAGCAAACAGCCGCCAAAAGGGGATTCAGTTAAATTCGGGCTGATCAGATGTTTCTCCATCAGCACCCGTTTTTCCAAAGGCTGAGCTTCACTCATTCTGATTAAATGAAATTGACCGATATCAGGAAGTTCTTTTCCTGAAAAATGATCTTCGAATTGCTGAATGATGGATGAGGCTTCTTCATTCGTATACCTGGCAGGAAACTTTATATTTTCAAAGTTTCGGGCCAACCGTATACGGCTGCTGAGTACAATGTCACTTTCAGGTCCCTTTTGCTTCATCCAATTGCTTAGTGCGTCCTGAATAAAATGCTTGAGCGACATTACCCTTGTTCCCCCTCACTGTCTTTACTTTTTAATTTCTGCTCTAACGATCGGATCTGATCCCTGACCTCCGCTGCTCTTTCAAACTCTTCGTGGTGTATTAAAGATTCAAGTTCTTTTTTTAACATTTCCATTTGCCGTCTTACATGCAGGTTTCCACCTATTCGTTTTGGAATTTTCCCGGCATGCACCGTATTCCCGCTGTGAACTTTTCGCAAGATCGGTGTAATTTGGCTGTAGAACGTATCGTAACATTCCGCACAGCCGAAACGCCCTGTTTTTCTCAGCTGCTGAAACGTCATACCGCATTTCTTACAAGCTGTGCCTTGCTCTGAGTAGCCGAACATTTGAGAACCGGTGTTTTGAAATGAAGACTCCATATTCAGCAGCCCTGATAATAAATTATGGATCGAGAACCCTTGGTTTCCACTTATACTGTATGAATCGCTATTTTCTTTTGCACATTGTTCACAAATATGAACTTCTTGTTTTTCTCCATTAACAACTTTCGTAAAGTGAAAAGTGGCCGGTCTCTCATTGCATTCTTGACAAATCAATCTTTTCACCCGCTTACTTTAGTTTTAAAGATGTGAGCATTGCTTTCATCATTCTGGCTCTTAGTTCATCCCGTTCGGGCAAATCAATATATAGAACTGAACGATCCATTACACTCACCATCATTTTAGCTTCTCTTTCCGAAATAACTCCGTCCTCTAACAGTCTGAGAATAATGTCATCAGAGGCTGCCTGGGACAAGTGGGTATGAATCTGCGAAATAATATTATTAATGAGGACGACTTCGTTATTCATTTTAATTTTGATAATACGAATATAACCGCCGCCTCCCCGTTTACTTTCAACAATATATCCTCTTTCACTTGTAAATCTGGTGTTGATGACATAATTTATTTGGGAAGGAACACATTGAAATTTATCAGCAATTTCACTGCGTTTGATCTCTAAAATTTCTTTGCCATTTTGATCTAATACTTGTTTCAAGTACTGTTCAATGATGTCAGAAATATTATGTCCCACTCAACCCCCTCCTTTATTGACTTTGACTATATTTGACTTTAACCTTACTATAAGGTGTTTCGCGAAATTTTTCAACTGTATCGCTCTATCTCTATTATTTCCACTTTGCACAAGCATAAAACCTGCTTTTGCAAAAAGGCATATCGTTACGTTTCTCATATTATATAATGTATGCAGAAAAACACAAAAAAGGCAACTCATGATGAGCTGCCTTTACCATAATATAGCTTGGCGGCGTCCTACTCTCACAGGGGGAAACCCCCGACTACCATCGGCGCTGAAGAGCTTAACTTCCGTGTTCGGCATGGGAACGGGTGTGACCTCTTCGCTATCG
>NZ_JBSIOT010000006.1:0-55165 GCF_053613335.1 Bacillus sp. LR--39
CGATAGCGAAGAGGTCACACCCGTTCCCATGCCGAACACGGAAGTTAAGCTCTTCAGCGCCGATGGTAGTCGGGGGTTTCCCCCTGTGAGAGTAGGACGCCGCCAAGCTATGTTACGGTAAAGGCAGCTCATTATGAGCTGCCTTTTTTGTTTTTGAATAAAAACAAAACAAACACCGAAATACGGAAACACCCATATACTAATTGCAAACTTCAAAAAGGTCCAAATTGTGTATACAATCAACAGCTTAAGGGAAGGCTATTCATACGGAGGTGGGCAAAATGAATGAAACGTCCAGCCATGAAGAAACATGTATTGTGTGTGAAACCAAAAAAAGCAGGGGAATCCATATTTATACGAAATTTATATGTTTAGAGTGTGAGAAGAAAGTAGTTTCCACTCCGACCTCTGATCCAAATTATGAATTTTTCGTTCGTAAACTGAAAAGCCTTCATACACCGACGTTATATTCTTAACCCTGAAAAGGGTCTTTTTTTTGCCTGAAATCAGAGGAGTTTTTACACTTTTTATAAAAGAACTGATACGATAAGAAGAGGAACTTGTTTAGACATGGAATGTAATAGATAATACTGATAAAAGTGAATAAATAGGAGTCGATCAAGTATGAAACCGTTTATTCAATATATGAAATGGACGCTTTGCGGCAGCACAGTTTTTGTATTAGCGGGGATAACCTTCTTTACGATAGGGCATCAGCCTTTTCTGTATTCGCTTTTATACGGGGCGGCCGGCGGAGCCGCTGTCAGTGCGGCCGGCCTGTGGAATGCGAAGCGTCTCTTTTTGAAAAAACACCGGCTGACAAGAAAAGAATATGCTTATATCAAGGAAAATCTTGAGGAAGCAAAGGGTAAAATCATCCGATTACGCAGGGCGCTTTTTCGCTCTAAAAGTATACAAATGCTGAAGCAGAATGCAGAGATACTGCGGATAACCCGACGAATATATCTGCTCACAAAGCAAGAGCCGAAGCGTTTTTATCAGGCAGAGCGTTTCTATTATCAAACGCTTGATTCTGTTGTGGAACTGACGGAAAAGTATGCTCTGCTCTCCTCACAGCCGCGAAAAAATAAAGATTTATCAATGTCCTTGAGTGAGACGAGGATGACTCTAGCAGAGCTTTCCAGAAGGCTGGAAGAGGATCTTCATGAACTGATGAAGGAGGACATCGACGACCTGCACTTTGAATTAGATATGGCAAAGCATTCACTGAGAAAATAAGAAAGGAAGAAGGAAATGGCCAAAGACCGTTCCGACGACAGCATGGACGCCCAAAATGACCAGACCCCTCTAAAGCTTGCAGATACGCTGCCGGAAGAAAAAAGGGAAGCGGCACTTCGGCTCGCTGAAAAACTGGACCCTGAGAACATGCAAAGCATTGTTCTGTTTGGTTCACAGGCGCAGGCGAATCTTCTGGAATTTTCCCACACGATGATAGAGCACGTGCAAAGAAAAGATGCAGGAGAGATGGGACAGATACTGGCTGATTTGATGCTGAAGCTTGACCAGGTCAACTCTGATGATCTGCAGATGAAGAACAAAGGGTTTTTCGCCCGGCTGTTTAAAAGGGTGTCCGGTTCTGTACAGGAAGTGCTTTCGAAATATCAAAAGACAAGTGTGCAGATTGACCGTATCAGCAGAAGGCTGGAACATTCTAAAAATGTGCTGTTGGGTGACAATAAATTGTTAGATCAGCTGTACGCCCAAAATAAACAATACTTTTCTGATTTAACTATGTATATAGCAGCGGGGGAATTAAAATTAGATGAGCTGAAAACAAAGCTGATACCCGAAGCGGCAAGAAAAGCCGAATTACAAGAACACAATCAAATGGCCGCGCAGGGAGTGAATGATCTTCGCCAGTTTGCCGACCGTCTGGATAAGAGGGTGCATGATCTGCTGCTGAGCAGGCAGATTACGCTTCAGAGTGCGCCGCAAATCCGCCTGATTCAAAACACGAATCAGGCACTGGCAGAGAAAATTCAGTCCTCCATTGTTACGGCTATTCCTTTATGGAAGAATCAAGTCGCCATCGCGCTGACGCTTATGAGGCAGCGGAGTGCGGCAGATGTGCAGCAGAAGGCGGCGGATACGACAAATCAATTGCTGCTGAAAAACGCCGAACTTCTGAAAACAAGTACAGTCGAGACCGCCAAAGCCAATGAGCGCGGACTTGTTGAGGCAGAAACCCTCAAAAAAGTGCAGGAAAGCTTAGTCAGCACACTTGAAGAAATCATGTCTATTCAAGAAGAAGGCAGGATGAAACGCAGGCGTGCCGAGGAGGAGCTTATTATCATGGAAGGCGATTTAAAAAAGAAGCTGCTTGATATGGGGTCAGGCCGGGATAACGGCTAGATGGCAAAAAGTCTTAGCTTTAAGTTGGCTCGCAGTCACGATATAATAAGAAAGACAGGCAAAGGATTTGTTTAAAAATGGACACACCTTTATATACAGCGCTGATGAAGCATGCGCACCGAAATACGTATTCTTTTCATGTTCCGGGACATCACAATGGAGATGTCTTTTTTGATGAAGCCAAATCTGTATATCAATCTCTTTTATCTATTGATATGACTGAGATCACGGGTCTTGATGACTTGCATCACCCGACGGGGGTCATTAAGGAAGCGCAGGATTTGGTGAGCAGATTTTACGGCTCTCAGGAAAGTTTCTTTCTCGTCAATGGAACGACCGTCGGCAATCTGGCGATGATTTTAGCTGTTTGTGAACCGGGAGAACCCATTCTGATCCAGCGTAATTGTCACAAGTCTGTTTTCCATGCGGCGGCATTGACGGGAGCCAAGCCGGTTTATTTGGCACCGGAAATCGATGAAAACATGCATGTGCCGGCACATGTATCCCTTTCAGTCATCGAAAAAGCGCTGGCGTCATATCCGAACGCGAAAGGACTTGTTCTGACCAATCCGACTTACTACGGGCATGCCGCCGATTTGACTGCGGCAGTTAAAAAAGCCCATTCATACGGCGTTCCTGTACTGGTGGATGAGGCTCATGGGGCTCACTTTGTGTTAGGGCAGCCTTTCCCGCCTTCATCATTGGCTATGGGGGCGGACGCCGTTGTTCAATCGGCTCATAAAACGCTTCCGGCTATGACAATGGGGTCTTACTTTCATTTGAACAGCACCAGAATTGACAGAGATCGATTAACTTATTATATAAGCAGTTTGCAAAGCAGCAGCCCGTCATACCCGATTATGGCATCTTTAGATACGGCGCGCGCTTATGTGCAGGATATTGCTGAAAAAGGGACACTTCCCGTTCATATGGAGCACATTGAGAAAATCAAACGAAGGTTCGCATCAATTTCTTCTATTGAAATAATCGAGCCTTCCGGATATGGACTGCGGGCGGACCCGTTAAAATTAATTCTTCGGTCAAAGCTCGGACATTCCGGCTATTCATTACAACGGATTTTGGAGAGTGAAGGCATTGTTGCCGAGCTGGCTGACGAGTACCAAGTATTGCTCGTACTGCCGATAGGCGGCCGGCGGATGATAGAACAGGCAGCCGTAAGAAACATACAGCAGAAACTGGAGAATACACCGCCCGATAAATTGCCGGATGCCGTGAGATGGACATTTCCGTCCATATCGACACTTGAATACCCGCAAAATGAGATGCGGAAGTTTAAAAAAGAGCTTACAGATATAAATAAGGCTGCCGGGCGCTTGCATGCGGGGAACATTATTCCTTATCCGCCGGGAATTCCGCTGATCATGGACGGAGAACGGATAACAGAAGAGATCGTACAAAAGCTTTCCCGTTTAATCGGCATGGACACGCATATTCAAGGCTTGTTAAACGGGGAACAATTACTTGTCTATATAGAAGAGGAGAAATCATGAGCGGTTTATTTATAACATTTGAAGGTCCTGAAGGTGCAGGGAAAACGACTGTGCTTCAGGAAATGAAAGAGATTCTGTCGGCAGAGGGGCTCCCGGTGACAGCGACAAGAGAACCGGGCGGCATCGACATTGCGGAACAGATCAGAGAAGTGATCTTAAATAAAAACAATACACTGATGGATGCAAAAACGGAGGCGCTGCTTTACGCCGCGGCGAGAAGACAGCATTTAGCCGAAAAGGTGCAGCCTGCATTGAAAGAAGGCCGCATTGTGCTGTGCGATCGTTTCATCGACAGTTCGCTGGCTTATCAAGGCTATGCGAGAGGGCTCGGCATTGATGAAGTCCTTTCTATTAATCAGTTTGCAATCGGCGATACGATGCCTGATGTCACCATCTATTTTTCTATTGAGCCGGAAGAAGGGTTGAAACGGATTACGTCGAATGATTCAAGAGAGAAGAATCGTCTCGATCTCGAGGCCCTGCACTTTCACACGAAAGTACGGGAAGGATACCAAAAGGTCATGCAGCGTTTTCCGGAAAGATTTCATACAATCGACGCTTCGAAAAAGAAGGAACTCGTCATTCAGGACGCACTTCAAGTGATAAATGAAGCATTGAAAAAAATTCAGTTGTGACCTGTTTCTCATAAGTTGCTATAATGAATGTAACGACAATGTTCTTTCCAACCTAAAGGGGGCCTAGAGAATGAAACTAATAGTGGCAGTGGTGCAGGATCAGGACAGCAACAGGCTTTTGAAAGTATTAACCGACCACAACTTCAGGGTGACGAAGCTTGCGACAACAGGCGGATTCCTTAAATCAGGCAATACGACGTTTATGATCGGGGTGGAAGATATCCGTGTCGATAAAGCGCTCAGCCTTATTAAAGAGAATGGCTGTAAACGTGATCAGATGATTGCCCCGGTATCCCCGATGGGCGGGAATGCGGATTCCTACGTTCCATATCCCGTCGAAGTGGAAGTCGGCGGAGCGACGGTCTTTGTCCTCCCGGTCGATGAATTTCATCAATTTTAAGGATTTGACGACGTGAAAATAAATTCTGACTTACGTACATTTATTGAGAAAAAGCAGCAGCCTGCTTATAAAGCGGCAGAGCTTTCCGGAACATTTAAAAGTTCAATGGACAGCCAAAGCAGCAAGCTGAAATTTGATCAGCTGAGCAGGTTCTTAACGGATATAGAAACGTTCGGGAAAAGGCTGACGAAGTCGAGAAACTTCAAAGACTTAGCGAAATTCAAAGGATTGGTAAAACGTTTTGTAAAAGAGGCCGTAGACAGCGGATTATCGCATGAGACGGAGAAAAGCTTTGACCTGTACGGCAGCAGCCGGACTCTGGGGCTTGTGAAAGAAATAGATGAAAAACTGCTCCAGCTGACAGAAGAAATGTTAGATCAGGAAAAACCGGCAATTGATTTGCTGGATCGAATCGGAGAAATAAAAGGTTTATTGATTAACCTTTACACATAGAGAGTGATACAATGGCAATATCATGGAAGGAAATGACCGGGCAGCAGCCCAGAGTAATGCGGCTTTTGCATAACAGTATTGAAAAGAAAAGGCTTTCTCACGCCTATCTGTTTGAAGGCAAAAAAGGTACGGGCAAATTGGATGCCGCACTGCTTCTCGCAAAAAGCTTTTTTTGCCTTGAAGGCGGGACTGAGCCTTGCGGGAAATGCCGGAACTGTAAGCGTATTGAATCCGGAAACCATCCCGACCTGCATGTGGTTCAGCCCGACGGATTATCCATTAAAAAGGCTCAGATCCAATCGCTTCAGGAAGAGTTTTCTAAAACAGGACTGGAATCGCATAAAAAGCTATACATTATATCCCATGCGGATCAAATGACGACAAATGCGGCAAACAGTCTGCTGAAATTTTTAGAGGAGCCGAGTCAAGACACCATCGCAATTCTTATTACTGAGCAGCTCCACCGAATACTGGATACCATCGTTTCGAGATGTCAGGTTCTTCCGTTCCAGCCGCTTCAGCCGAAAGCCATAGAAGAAAGACTGATTGAACAGGAAGTGAGCCCTCACATGGCCCGGCTCTTAGCAAATATGACAAATAATATTGCGGAAGCAGTCGAATTAAGTCGAAATGATGAGTTTGCAGAGTCCAGAGCGAAAGTGATAAAATTGTATGAAGTCTTACATCAGCGGAAAGGACATGCCTTTTTCTTCATTCAGGATCAGTGGGTGCCCTTTTTCAAAGAAAAAACCCATCAAGAAATGGGTCTTGATATGCTCTTATTGATATACCGTGATGTATTATCCATCCAAATTGGAAATGAAGATAAACTGATTTATCAAGACTTATTCCAATCAATAAAACAGCATGCGCTGCAATTTACACAACAAAGCGTTACGAACCAAATTCTCGCTGTTTTAGAAGCAAAAAAACGGCTTCATTCCAATGTGAATGTGCAGGGATTAATGGAGCACTTGGTGTTAACGTTGCAGGAGGGATAAGCTTGTACAACGTAATAGGCGTCCGCTTTAAAAAAGCGGGGAAAATTTATTATTTTGATCCGAACGGATTTGATATAGAACAAGACAGCTGCGTCATTGTTGAAACCGTAAGAGGTGTCGAATACGGGCAGGTTGTCATCGCAAATAAACAAGTGGACGAGCATGATGTTGTGCTTCCGCTTCGAAAGGTCATTCGCGTTGCTGATGAACGCGATCTTCTCATTGTAGAAGAAAACAAACAGGAGGCCCTGTCCGCTTTTGAAGTCTGTCAGAAAAAAGTGGCTGACCACGGCTTAGATATGAAGCTGGTTGATGTTGAATTTACGTTTGACCGCAATAAAGTCATTTTTTACTTTACGGCAGACGGACGGGTTGATTTCAGGGAATTGGTCAAAGACTTGGCTTCTATCTTTAAAACGAGAATCGAATTGCGCCAAATCGGGGTGAGGGACGAGGCGAAAATGCTCGGCGGTATCGGACCATGCGGGAGAATGCTTTGCTGCTCCACGTTCCTCGGTGATTTTGAACCGGTGTCCATCAAAATGGCGAAGGATCAAAATTTATCGTTGAACCCAACGAAGATCTCCGGTCTGTGCGGCCGTTTGATGTGCTGTTTGAAGTACGAAAATGATGAGTATGAGACGGCAAAAGAACAGCTGCCGGATTTAGGCGAAATGATTACGACGGCAAACGGCCCCGCAAAGGTTGTCGGTCTTAATATTCTGGAACGGGTGCTTCAGGTGGAACTGAAGAATCGTGAAAAAGTGATAGAATATACTTGGGAAGAGCTCTTGGAAGAGGGCGTCGTATCCGCACAAACCACAGATTAACGAGGTGTGGAACCTTGGATAAAAAAGAGTTATTTGATACTGTCATAAACCTGGAGGAACAAATCGGTTCGCTGTACCGTCAGCTGGGTGACTTAAAGCAGCATATCGGCGAAATGATTGAAGAGAATCACCATCTTCAGCTTGAAAATAAGCATTTGCGTAAGCGGCTTGATGACACGACGGAGCAAATTGAGAAATTCAAAGCCGATCAGAAAGAAACAAAAACACAGAAGGCAGAGCAGAGTGATATAGGAGAAGGGTACGACAATCTGGCCCGGCTGTATCAAGAAGGCTTTCATATTTGCAACGTCCATTATGGGAGCGTCCGCAAGGGAGATTGCCTTTTTTGTCTGTCCTTCTTAAATAAAAAATAAGGAAAAGGCTTCCGCTGATGTCGGAAGCCTTTTTCAAAGAGTGCCGAAAGGAATAAGATTATGGTTTCATTACGTGATGATGAAAGATTGGATTATTTATTAGCAGAGGATATGAAAATAGTACAGAGTCCGACGGTTTTCGCTTTTTCATTAGATGCCGTGCTGCTGTCTAAGTTTGCATACGTTCCGATTCAAAAGGGGAACATCGTTGATTTATGCACGGGGAACGGCATTGTGCCGCTTTTGCTCAGCACAAGGTCAAAAGCCGATATCACCGGGGTTGAAATTCAGGAACGCTTGTATGATATGGCGCTCCGAAGCGTGGAATACAACGGGCTGGGCGGTCAGATCAGTCTCATTCATGATGATCTGAAAAATATGCCGGAAAGACTCGGACATAATAAATACGATGTTGTCACCTGCAATCCGCCTTATTTTAAAACACCGAAAGAGGCGGAGCAGAACCTGAACGAGCATCTCAGAATCGCAAGGCACGAAATCCTTTGCACGCTTGAAGATGTGATTTCCGTCAGCAGCAAACTGCTGAAGCAAGGCGGAAAAGCGGCTCTCGTTCATCGGCCGGGGAGGCTTTTGGAAATCTTTGAACTAATGAAAGCGTACCGAATAGAACCGAAACGGGTTCAGTTTATTTATCCGAAACAAGGTAAAGAAGCGAATACCATTTTGGTTGAAGGAATTAAAGGCGGCCGCCCTGATCTCAAAATTCTTCCCCCGCTCTTTGTATACAATGAACAAAATGAATATACGAAAGAGATCCGCACGATTTTATATGGAGACAAATAGCCATTTCTTTTATGTGCTGCTGTGCAATGACAACAGTCTGTATGCCGGTTATACAAATGATCTGCAAAAACGGCTGAAAACCCACAATGAGGGAAAGGGCGCGAAATATACAAGGGCGAGAAGGCCGGTTTCGTTATGCCATGCGGAATCATTTGAAACAAAACGGGAAGCGATGCAGGCGGAATACCGTTTTAAGCAGCTGACCCGAAAGAAAAAAGAGCAATATATAGAAGAAAAACGACGCAGCAAGGAGGCTGTATATGTTAAGACGCCAGATGAGTTTTAACGGAAAATCTGAAATGGGAACTCTGTACCTTGTTCCTACACCGATCGGCAATTTGGAGGACATGACCTTTCGTGCAGTAGAGACGCTGAAATCGGCTGATGTCATAGCTGCCGAAGATACGAGACAGACGAAAAAGCTGTGCCATGTTTATGATATAGAAACATCTCTCATCAGCTATCATGAACATAATAAAGAAAGCAGCGGCCATAAAATCATTGAATGGCTGAAAAGCGGAAAGAATGTGGCATTGGTCAGTGATGCCGGCATGCCGACAATTTCCGACCCGGGGGCTGAGATTGTGAGAGATTTCACCCAAATCGGCGGATA
Source organism: Bacillus sp. LR--39 (assembly GCF_053613335.1). Lineage (NCBI taxonomy): Bacteria > Bacillati > Bacillota > Bacilli > Caryophanales > Bacillaceae > Bacillus > Bacillus sp. LR--39. The sequence continues at coordinate 8,995 of NZ_JBSIOT010000006.1, forward strand.
TGTCGTTCCGCTTCCGGGTGCAAATGCGGCATTAACCGCGCTGACCGCATCAGGCATCACCCCGCAGCCGTTTTTCTTCTACGGATTTTTAAACAGACAGAAAAAAGAAAAGAAGAAAGAACTCGAAATCCTGAAAAAACGGCAGGAAACGATGATATTTTACGAAGCGCCGCACAGATTGAAAGAAACATTAACAGCAATGCATGACGTTTTGGGTAATCGAACCATCGCCGTCACGAGAGAATTAACGAAAAAGTATGAGGAATTCATCAGAGGAACCATCGCCGAGGTGATTGAATGGGCAAATGAAGATCAAATCCGCGGTGAGTTCTGTCTCGTTGTCGAAGGAAATCAAACCGCAGAACCGGATGAAGATGAAAAGCCTTGGTGGACGGAGCTTTCTGAGACAGAGCATGTGGAGCATTACATAAACGAAGGAGCATCTTCCAAACAGGCCATAAAACAAACAGCGGTAGATCGGGGCGTTCCGAAACGCGAGATTTATGACGCTTATCACATTCAATCATAAAAAAAACCGTTCTTGTATCGTAACAAGAACGGTTTTTGTATGAAATAGCTTATTTTTGGTTTTGAAGCTGGTTTTGAATTTCAGAGATGATTTGCTCAGCGCCTTCTTTGCTGAGTACCAATTTGCCGCCGGCAAGTTTAAGGTTATCATCAGAAACTTCACCAGTTACTTGGCAAGTCATGTTTGGTTTATATTTTTTAAGGATGATTTTTTCATCATCAACATAAATTTCAAGAGCGTCTTTTTCTGCGATGCCCAGTGTACGGCGAAGTTCGATAGGGATAACTACGCGTCCAAGTTCATCAACTTTACGTACGATACCAGTAGATTTCATTAACAGTCTCCTCCCGAGAGATAATTATTTTGTAGTTTATATTTTTCTTCGTCATTATTCGACAAAATTCCTTACATTCCTAGCATAACAAGGTTTCCAATAATCGTCAATCTTTTTGTTTACTATTGATTGTAAGAATTAGTTCTTATAGTAAGTAAAGCCTTGGAAATCCTGAAATAACAGGCTTTTTGACTGCTTTTTCGAACCTATTATCCTACTGAAAATCCTTTTAAATCAAGACTTTCGAACCAAGATGTTTTATATTAGTAGATTATATACGACAAATTTCGACATGTTAAGACTTTTTTTAATTTCAATAAAAATTTTTAATTTTATTTACTCTTTTACGCGCAGTACGTATATATCCTTGATCTTAAAGGCTAAGATGGTATCATAGATAGAGGACAAATATCAATATTGTATATCAAATAAAACCGCTCTCGTCCTTTGGGCGTGAGCTTTTCGACATTCTGAATGGGAGGTTGCAACATGCCGCAAGACAATAATACTTTTTATATTACAACCCCGATATATTATCCGAGCGGAAAATTACATATCGGCCATGCTTATACTACCGTGGCCGGCGATGCGATGGCGCGTTACAAAAGATTAAAAGGATTTGACGTACGCTACTTAACCGGAACGGATGAGCACGGACAGAAAATCCAGCAGAAAGCGGAGGAAGAGAATATCACGCCTCAAGCTTATGTGGATCGTGCAGTTGCTGAAATCCAAAAACTATGGAAGCAGCTCGACATTTCTCACGATGATTTCATCCGGACGACGGAAAGCCGGCACAAAGAAATTATCGAGAAAGTGTTTCAAAAACTTCTTGATAATGGTGACATTTACCTGGATGAGTATGAGGGCTGGTACAGCATCCCTGATGAAACATTCTATACGGAAACACAGCTGGTGGATGTGGAAAGAAATGAGAAGGGTGAGGTTGTCGGCGGAAAAAGCCCGGACAGCGGCCACCCGGTCGAATTAATCAAAGAGGAGTCATACTTCTTCCGCATGAGCAAATACGCAGACCGCCTGCTGAAGTTTTATGAGGAAAATCCTTCTTTCATCCAGCCTGAATCACGCAAAAATGAAATGATTAACAACTTCATTAAACCGGGGCTTGAAGATTTGGCCGTTTCCAGAACGACGTTCGACTGGGGCGTAAAGGTGCCGGGAAATCCGAAGCATGTCGTGTATGTATGGATTGACGCACTGTTCAACTATATTACAGCGCTCGGTTACGATACGGAAAATGATGAGCTTTACAAAAAGTACTGGCCGGCTGACGTCCATCTTGTCGGTAAAGAAATTGTCCGTTTTCATACCATTTACTGGCCGATTATGCTGATGGCGCTTGATCTCCCGCTGCCTAAGCAAGTATTCGCGCATGGCTGGTTATTGATGAAAGACGGAAAAATGTCGAAATCAAAAGGAAATGTCGTTGATCCGGTAACGTTAATTGAACGCTACGGCTTGGATGAACTTCGCTATTATCTGCTTCGCGAAGTACCGTTCGGTTCAGACGGTGTCTTTACGCCGGAAGGTTTCGTAGAACGAATTAATTATGACTTGGCGAACGACTTAGGAAACCTTCTGAATCGTACAGTCGCAATGATCCAAAAATATTTTGACGGCGAGATTGGTTCATATGAAGGAAATGTGACCGATTTTGATTCAGAGCTTTCTTCTGTAGCCGGTGAAACGGTTAAAGCTTATGAAAAGGCAATGGAAAACATGGAGTTTTCAGTCGCTTTATCAACGCTATGGCAATTAATCAGCCGTACGAACAAATATATTGATGAAACTGCTCCGTGGGTGCTTGCTAAAGACCAGGAAAAAGAAAAAGAATTACGTTCTGTCATGTATCATTTAGCTGAATCTTTACGTATCTCAGCCGTATTGCTCCAGCCTTTCTTGACGCAAACGCCTGAAAAAATGTTTGCCCAGCTCGGAGTTGAGGATCAGTCTCTAAAAGCTTGGGACAGTATTCAGACATTCGGCCAATTGAAGAACACGAAAGTGAAAAAAGGGGAACCGCTTTTCCCTCGTCTTGAAGCTGAAGAAGAAGTAGCTTACATCAAGCAAAAAATGCAAGGAACTGCTCCTGCTAAAGAAGAAAAGGCGGAAGAGCCGCAAGAAGCAGAGCGTCTTCCTGAAATTACGTTTGATCAATTTATGGATACAGAACTTCGCGTCGCAGAAGTCTTGTCCGCAGAGCCGGTGAAAAAAGCAGATCGGCTGCTGAAATTGCAAATTGATCTGGGCTTTGAACAGCGCCAAGTTGTATCAGGTATCGCAAAGCATTACACACCGGATCAGCTTGTGGGAATGAAGATCATTTGTGTAACGAATCTAAAACCGGTAAAACTGAGAGGCGAGCTTTCTCAAGGAATGATACTGGCAGGAGAATCGGACGGCGTTCTCAAAGTTGTAGCTGTCGACCAGTCATTACCGAAAGGCACTCGAATTAAATAAATAGATGCAAAAGGTGTTTCACGTGTAACATTCCGTCGAACACCTTTTGTTTTTCAACAAGAAAGGAGTTTTTATGATGCTTTTTGATACACATGCGCACTTAAATGCCGAGCAATTTGACACAGACTTAGAGGAAGTCATTGCGCGTGCAAAGGCTGAAAAAGTTGAACGGATCGTCGTTGTCGGTTTCGACAAACCCACTATCACGCGTGCGATGGAGCTGATTGAGGAATATGACTTTATATACGCTGCGATCGGCTGGCATCCGGTAGACGCAATTGACATGACAGAGGAAGATTTATCATGGATTAAGGAACTGTCCTCTCATGAAAAAGTCGTGGCAATCGGAGAGATGGGCCTTGATTATCACTGGGATAAATCACCAAAAGACGTTCAGAAAGAAGTATTCCGGAAACAAATCGCTCTCGCCAAAGAAGTGAACCTTCCAATTATCATTCATAATCGTGATGCAACGGAAGATGTTGTCACAATTTTGAAAGAAGAGGGAGCGGAAGAAGTCGGCGGTATTATGCACTGCTTTACGGGGAGCGCGGAGGTTGCGCGGCAGTGTATGGCTATGAATTTCTATATTTCATTCGGCGGACCGGTTACCTTCAAAAATGCGAAGAAACCAAAAGAAGTAGCAAAGGAAATTCCGAATGACCGTTTGCTGATTGAAACGGACTGTCCTTTCCTGACACCGCATCCTTTCCGCGGTAAACGGAATGAGCCAAGCTACGTAAAATATGTTGCTGAACAGCTCGCCGAATTAAAAGGACTGACGTATGAGGAAATTGCCTCAATTACAACCGAAAACGCAAAAAGACTTTTCCGCATGAACTGACAGAATGCGCTGTCATAACGTGTAAAAGCTTGTCCGATTCAGTGGATATGTGAAACGGTTCTACAAGCTTCCTTCTCCTCATAAGATAGGTTGTCGATATGTCTCTCTTCCTTTTTTTGCTTTGTTTTTGCATAATGAGGGATACGCTGAAGGTTTTTCATCTTCGAGATGGGAGGGTTGACAGCATTTTAGATACTCTATATAATCTCTCCGAGGAGAAGGAGGCGTTTTTCATCACACAAAAAATGAAAAAACTGTTTTCCGTAAAGCTTGGTAAAAGCAAGGTTATTCTTATTGCAGCTATTATTCTGCTGGGCGGAACCGGGACTGCATACGGGGCACATGAGCTCTCAAAACAATCAGTTTCTGTTTCCATCAATGGCAAGAAAAAGCAAATACGCACTCATGCAAAAACGGTTGGGGAACTTCTGGAAGATTTACATATAGAGACGAGAAATGAAGACCGGATTACCCCGTCTAAGCAGACAGCATTGGCAGACAACATGAATGTCGTGTATGAAGCTGCAAAGCAGATCCGTGTGACAAGAGGCGGAGAAGAAAAGACTTTATGGTCAACGGCAAAAACAGTCGGCGCATTTCTGAACGAACAGCATACACCTGTGAATCAGCACGATAAAATAGATCCAGCAGCAGATACGAAAGTGACAAACGGCATGAAAGTCACGGTCGACCCGGCTTTTCAGGTCACTGTAAATGATGCGGGAAAGAAAAAGAAAATATGGACGACTTCGACTACGGTCGCTGACTTTTTAACGCAGCATAAGATGGACATGAAAGACGAAGATAAAGTAAAACCGGCATTACACGAAAAGCTCACAAAAAATCAGGCCGGTATACAAATCACTCGTATCGAAAAAGTCACCGATGTAGTTGAGGAAAAAATAGCGTATCAAGTGAAAGAAAAAGAAGATGCGTCTCTCGACAGCGGGAAAGAAAAGATCGTTCAAAAAGGAAAAGAAGGCAAACTTAAAAAGCATTTTCATGTTGTCAAAGAAAATGGAAAAGAAGTTTCAAGAAAGCTTGTTAAAGAAGAAACATCTGAAAAAAGCAAAGATCAGATCATTGCGGTCGGCACAAAGCGGCACAGTCCCAAGATTGAGCAGCTCAGTGCACCTGTGAAGGCATCTTCGAGCGAAACCGGATCTTCCGGTAAAGTGATTACCGTGTCTTCCACGGCTTATACCGCAAGCTGCAGCGGCTGTTCCGGCCATACGGCTACAGGCGTTAACCTGACAAGCAATCCGAATGCCAAAGTCATTGCGGTAGACCCAAGCGTCATCCCGCTCGGCACAAGAGTCCACGTAGACGGATACGGGGAAGCCGTGGCCGCTGATACGGGCTCAGCCATTAAAGGAAGACGGATTGATGTCTTTTTCCCTGAAAAATCTTCAGCTTACCGCTGGGGAAAGAAACAGGTCAAAATAAAAATCTTAAATTAATTCCGATTCACTCAGAGGGTTTTGCGCCCTCTGTTTTTTTCGTTATAATAGGTAAAGTGTATTTTCAGTATATTAGACGTGACATGCAAGCAAAGGTTTCGTTTTGGATATAAAAAGTTTTTTTGGAGGAAGTAATGAAAATTAAAGAAATTATTGTAGTCGAGGGACGCGATGACACTGCGCGCATAAAACTTGCCGTTGATGCGGATACGATCGAGACAAACGGTTCCGCAATCGGAGACGAAGTCATCAGGCAGATTCGGCTGGCGCAGGAAACGAGAGGGGTCATCGTGCTGACGGACCCGGATTTTCCGGGGGAAAAGATCCGGAAAACCATTTCTGAAGCAGTACCCGGCTGTAAACACGCATTTCTGCCCAAACATCTTGCCAAACCGAAAAACAAGCGCGGCATTGGCGTTGAGCACGCATCCATTGAAAGCATCAGAGCATGTCTGGAAAATGTGCATGAAGAGATGGAGGCAAAGCCGAGTGAGATTTCAGCTGAAGATGTCATACAGGCCGGTCTGATCGGCGGACCGGCTGCCAAAAGACGCCGCGAACGATTGGGCGACCTGCTGAAGATCGGCTATACAAACGGCAAGCAGCTTCAAAAACGGCTGCAAATGTTTCAAATCAAAAGAAGTGATTTTATTGATGCGCTCGATGCTATGAGGCAGGAGGAACAGGATGAACAATAAAGATATCGCGACACCTATCAGAACGAAGGAAATTCTGAAAAAGTACGGTTTCTCTTTTAAAAAGAGTCTGGGACAGAATTTCTTAATTGATACAAATATATTGGACAGAATTGTGGACCATGCGGAAATTACGGATCGGACCGGAGTCATTGAAATCGGGCCCGGAATCGGCGCGCTGACAGAGCAGCTTGCCAAACGGGCGAAAAAGGTCGTCGCGTTTGAAATTGATCAGCGCCTGCTGCCCATTCTCAATGATACGCTGTCTCCATATGACAATGTAACGATCATTCATCAAGATGTGCTGAAAGCAGACGTAAAATCTGTCATTGAAGAGCAGTTTCAGGATTGTGATGAAATTATGGTGACGGCGAATCTCCCATATTATGTGACGACGCCTATCATCATGAAGCTATTGGAAGAACATCTTCCGTTAAAAGGAATTGTCGTGATGCTGCAAAAAGAGGTCGCTGAGCGGATGGCCGCTGATCCTTCCTCTAAGGAGTACGGATCGCTTTCCATTGCGGTTCAGTTCTATACGGAGGCCAAAACCGTCATGACCGTCCCGAAAACGGTGTTTGTGCCTCAGCCTAATGTCGATTCAGCCGTCATCCGTCTCTTGCTTCGTGACGGCCCGGCGGTTGACGTCGATAATGAACCGTTTTTCTTCCAGCTGATTAAAGCAAGCTTCGCACAGCGCCGGAAAACCTTGCTGAACAACCTTGTGAACAATCTTCCGGGCGGAAAAGAGAAAAAAGCTCAAATTGAAGAAGTTCTTCAAGAAACGAATATTGACGGAAAGCGGCGCGGTGAATCCCTGTCCATAGAAGAATTCGCGCTCCTGTCCAACGGATTGCATAAAGCCCTTTTCTAAGAGGGCTTTTTGTTTTGCGTCACCACTTGGACTGCCGCTACATAGGCTAGAGGAGAACCTTATTCATTCAACTGCAAGAAAAGCTTGAAACGTCAAGCGCCGCAGCGGAAAGAGGTGTATTTGCCAAGACTTCTTTCATGATGAGGCTTAGTCTATTTGTGGAGTGGGTAACGTGCAATTTCAAATAGGAGATATGGTAGCCAGGAAATCCTATCAAATGGATGTTTTATTTCGCATTATCGGTATAGAGCAAACAAGCAACGGAAATTCAATTGCCATCCTGCATGGTGACGAAGTCAGATTGATTGCGGATGCTGATTTTTCTGATTTGGAGCCTGTCAGAAAAGACGAACAGGCCATGAGAAAGAAAAGAGATGAAAGCAGGATGAATGAATCTCTCGAGCTGCTCCGCCAGGATTATAAGCTGCTTCGGGAAAAACAGGAATATTATGCGACAAATCAATATCAGCATCAGGAGCACTACTTTCATATGCCCGGAAAGGTATTGCATCTGGACGGCGATGAGGCCTATTTGAAAAAGTGCCTGAACTTTTATGAAAAAATCGGTGTGCCGGTATACGGAATTCACTGCCATGAGAAAAAAATGCCGGCATCAATTGACGAGCTGCTTGATAAATACAGGCCGGATATTTTAGTCATCACCGGCCATGATGCATATTCCAAGCATAAGGGTGACGTGAACGATTTAAGCGCCTACAGGCATTCTAAACACTTTGTCGAAACCGTTCAAAAAGCGAGGCGTAAAGTCCCTCATTTGGATCAGCTGGTCATATTCGCGGGGGCCTGTCAATCTCATTTCGAGTCTTTAATCAGAGCAGGCGCGAATTTTGCAAGTTCGCCCTCACGCGTCAATATCCATGCGCTTGACCCGGTATATATTGTCGCGAAAATCAGCTTCACTCCGTTTATGGAGCGGATCAATGTATGGGATGTCCTGAGAAATACGCTGACGAGAGAGAAAGGGCTGGGAGGAATTGAAACGAAGGGTGTGCTGCGTGTCGGTATGCCGTATAAATCAAATGGATGAGTGATAAAACCCGCATATATTTCGCTATGCGGGTTAATTATTTTACATATTGATACATAAATTTCCGGAACTTGTGAAAAATAACGCAGAAATCAATAGAATTTTGTCAAAATAATTTTGTTGACAATGACTTATTAACGTTGATATAATTTAAATTTTATTTGACAAAATTGGGCTCTTGTTGTACAATAAATGTAGTGAGGTGGATGCAATGGCGAAGACGTTGTCCGATATAAAAAGATCGCTTGATGGGAATTTAGGTAAACGGCTTACGTTAAAAGCAAACGGCGGCCGCCGAAAAACGATTGAGCGTTCGGGCATTTTAGCTGAGACGTACCCTTCTGTTTTTGTGATACAACTAGATCAAGACGAGAATTCGTTTGAAAGAGTTTCATACAGTTATGCTGATATTCTGACTGAGACTGTTGAATTGACATTCAATGACGATACGGCAAGCTCAGTAGCATTTTAATGGGCAGTGAACCTTTTGTTTACTGCTTTTTGTTTTGCCTTCTAAAGCTCTTCTAATTATTCCCTCGAAAGTTTCTGCCGATTAAACGAAAGCTATAGGTGTCACATGTTTTATCGTGGCGTGCACGAATGGTGATCAATTCTATAAAAGGGGTTGTTTCGTTTGGGCAGACGTCGTGGAGTTATGTCAGATGAGTTCAAATATGAGCTGGCGAAGGACCTTGGTTTTTACGATACGGTGAAAAACGAGGGCTGGGGAGGCATTCGGGCGCGTGACGCCGGGAATATGGTAAAGCGCGCGATTGAGATTGCCGAACAGCAGATGGCGGCTCAGAACCAAAATAACCGATAATGCAGTGGCCCGGGGGACAATCCGTTCCCCGGTTTTTTCTATCGGCTGTCAAAACCGGCGTCAATTTCGGATAAGTACCTCCGGGTCTCCAAATGTGATACAATGTTCATACTTATGTTTAGATGGAGAAGTAGGTGAAAGCTATGCGTATTTTAGAAAAAGCGCCGGCCAAAATCAATCTGTCCCTCGATGTGACGAGTAAACGCCCGGATGGTTATCACGAAGTGGAGATGATCATGACGACAATTGATTTGGCAGATCGGATTGAACTGACAGAACTGCCCGAAAACGTTATCAGAGTGGCGTCGCATAACCGCTTTGTTCCGGATGATCAAAGGAATCTGGCTTATCAGGCAGCCAAACTGCTTAAAGAACGGTTTCAAGTCAAAAAAGGCGTTTCCATTATGATTACAAAAGTGATCCCTGTAGCGGCAGGGCTTGCCGGCGGAAGCAGCGATGCGGCAGCCACGCTCAGAGGGCTGAACAGGCTTTGGGATTTAAAGCTTTCTGTCGAAGAGCTCGCGGAGCTTGGAGCTGAAATCGGTTCAGACGTGTCCTTCTGTGTATACGGAGGCACTGCCCTGGCCACCGGACGCGGTGAGAAGATCAGGCACATCAGTGCTCCGCCTCATTGCTGGGTCGTGCTCGCCAAACCGACGATCGGGGTATCGACTGCCGAAGTATACCGCCGGCTGAACTTACAGCAGGTTCGGCATCCTGATGTGCAGGCGATGATTGACGCGATTGAAGAAAAAAGCTTCCAAAAGGTATGCGGACAATTAGGAAACGTATTGGAGTCGGTTACGCTCAGCCTCCATCCCGAGGTGGCGATGATTAAAAATCAAATGAAACGCTTCGGCGCTGATGCGGTGTTAATGAGCGGAAGCGGACCGACTGTATTCGGTTTGGTTCAATACGAATCGAAAGTGCAGCGGATTTATAACGGGTTAAGAGGTTTCTGTGATCAAGTGTACGCAGTGCGGATGATCGGCGAACAGAATGCTCTTGATTAAATCCGTATGTTAAGTTATATTATTTTTAAATTATTCGGATTTTGGGGGTAAGTTCATGAAGTTTCGTCGCAGCGGCAGATTGGTGGACTTAACAAATTATTTGTTAACCCATCCGCATGAATTAATACCGTTAACGTTTTTCTCAGAACGGTATCAATCAGCAAAGTCATCAATCAGTGAAGATTTAACGATTATTAAACAGACCTTTGAACAGCAAGGCATTGGGACGCTGCTTACAGTGCCGGGAGCTGCCGGAGGCGTCAAATACATTCCGAAAGTGAAACAGGCTGAAGCAGAAGCGTTTATACAGGAGCTGGGACAGTCTTTAGTAAATCCTGAGCGTATCCTTCCGGGCGGTTATGTATATTTAACGGATATCTTAGGAAAACCATCTGTCCTCTCTCATGTAGGCAGGCTTTTTGCTTCCGTTTTTGCGGAGCGGGAGATTGATGTGGTGATGACCGTTGCGACAAAAGGAATCCCTCTTGCTTACGCAGCGGCCAGTTATCTGAACGTTCCGGTTGTCATCGTGCGAAAGGACAATAAAGTGACGGAAGGCTCCACGGTGAGCATCAATTATGTATCAGGGTCATCTAACCGCATTCAAACGATGTCACTTGCGAAAAGAAGTTTGGCTACGGGTTCGAACGTTTTGATTATTGACGACTTTATGAAAGCCGGCGGCACCATTAACGGCATGATCAGTTTGCTTGATGAGTTTAATGCAAACGTCGCGGGAATAGGTGTCTTGGTTGAAGCCGAGGGAGTGAATGAACGGCTTGTCGATGAATACATGTCACTGCTCACGCTTTCAACCATCAATATGAAAGACAAAACGATTGAGATTCAAAACGGCAATTTTCTGCGATTTTTTAAAGAACAGCATTTAAAGAATGGGGAGACAGAAAAATGACAAAAGCAATCCATACAAAACACGCGCCGGCAGCGATCGGGCCATATTCACAGGGAATCATCGTAAACAACATGTTTTACAGCTCAGGCCAGATTCCTCTTACTGCTGAAGGAGAAATGGTAAACGGTGATATCACAGAACAAACGCATCAGGTGTTCAGCAATTTAAAAGCTGTGCTGAAAGAAGCGGGCGCTTCTCTCGAGACGGTTGTAAAAGCAACGGTATTTATTGCTGATATGGAGCAGTTTGCGGAAGTGAATGAAGTGTACGGACAATACTTTGATGTACATAAGCCGGCAAGGTCTTGTGTGGAAGTGGCGAGACTGCCGAAAGATGCTCTCGTGGAAATTGAAGTCATTGCGCTGGTGAAATCTTAAATCTCAGAAAAGTGGTTCCGGTCTCCGGGATCACTTTTTTTATGCAGTATATGATCCCCAAATATGGTTTATCACCTAATTGTGTATGTATATCCTATATTTTCAAAAAAACTTTTTGAAACGTGCAGGAATTTAAAAAGAATCGTGGAATTGTTAGACTAATGCTTTTATATAGGGAAAAGGTGGTGAACTACTGTGGAAGTTACTGACGTAAGATTACGCCGCGTGAATACCGATGGTCGCATGAGAGCGATTGCATCCATCACGCTGGATCACGAATTTGTCGTACATGATATTCGTGTGATTGATGGAAACAATGGTCTTTTCGTTGCGATGCCGAGTAAACGCACCCCTGATGGAGAATTCCGCGATATTGCTCATCCTATTAATTCCAGCACGCGGGGCAAGATCCAGGATGCTGTTTTAAATGAGTATCATCGTTTGGGTGATTCTGAAGCATTAGAATATGAAGAAGCCGGGGCTTCTTAAACATAACAAAATGTAAGGACTGCTGATAAAGGCTGACACAAGGCCTTTTCCGGCAGTCCTTTTTTAAATCTGATTTTTCAGTAATAAAGCGATTACATAGAAAATTCTTGCACTTTTTGATGTCTTCTTGAAATCAACAGCTATTTAGGATATATTTTTCTATGGATAAAAGGGATATTGGAGGCCATTAAATGGATAAGCGGTTTGCAGTGATTTTAGCTGCCGGAAAAGGAACGAGAATGAAATCGAAGCTTTACAAGGTCCTTCATCCGGTATGCGGAAAGCCTATGGTAGAGCACGTCGCAGACGAAGCTCTGAAATTATCTTTAGCGAAGCTTGTCACCATCGTAGGACACGGCGCCGAAGATGTGAAGAAGCAGCTCGGACAGAAAAGCGATTACGCTATCCAAGCAGAACAGCTCGGTACGGCTCATGCGGTCAAACAGGCAAAACCATTTCTTCACGGAGAAAAGGGTGTCACGATCGTTATTTGCGGCGATACACCGCTTCTGACGGCGGAGACGATGGAAGCCATGCTGAATGAACATACAGACAAAGGTGCAAAAGCCACGGTGTTAACGGCCGTTGCCGACGATCCCGCCGGATACGGAAGAATCATCCGCAGTGAAGACGGCGCCGTTCAAAAAATAGTGGAGCACAAGGATGCTTCGGAACAAGAACGTCTTGTGAAAGAAATTAACACGGGAACGTACTGTTTTGATAACGAGGCTCTTTTTCGTGTCATCGAACAGGTTTCGAATGAAAATGCCCAAGGCGAGTATTATCTGCCGGATGTGATCGAAATCCTCAAAGACGAAGGCGAAACTGTTGCCGCTTACCAGACTGGTAACTTCCAAGAGACGCTCGGAGTGAATGATAGAGTCGCTCTTTCTCAGGCTGAAATGTATATGAAAGAGCGTATTAACAAACGGCATATGCAGAACGGAGTCACTTTAATCGATCCGATGAATACGTACATCTCACCTGACGCACGTATCGGACAAGATACAGTTATTTATCCCGGAACTGTGTTAAAGGGACAAGCTGAAATCGGCGATGAATGTGTCATCGGCCCTCACACTGAGATAGAGGACAGCTCAATCGGCAGCCGCACTGTGATTAAACAATCCGTTGTCAATCGCAGCAAAGTTGGGAATGATGTAAATATCGGTCCTTTTGCTCACATCAGACCCGATTCCGCAATCGGCAATGAAGTGAAGATCGGAAACTTTGTTGAAATCAAGAAAACACAATTCGGCGACCGGAGCAAAGCATCTCATTTAAGCTATATCGGTGATGCCGAAGTGGGCACGGATGTGAATCTGGGCTGCGGCTCCATCACGGTCAATTATGATGGGAAGAAAAAGTATTTAACCAAAATTGAAGACGGCGCCTTTATTGGCTGCAACTCCAATCTGGTCGCTCCTGTTACAGTAGGAGAAGGCGCGTACGTCGCTGCGGGTTCAACCGTAACTGAAGATGTGCCGGGCGAAGCGCTTGCCATTGCCAGAGCAAGACAAGTAAATAAAGAAGATTATGTGAAAAATATTCATAAAAAATAATCCTAAAATCGGAGGTTTACCATGTCTAACGAATACGGAGATAAGAATTTAAAGATTTTTTCTTTGAATTCAAATCCAGAACTTGCAAAAGAAATCGCGGATAATGTAGGGGTTCAATTAGGAAAGTGCTCTGTTACAAGATTCAGTGACGGAGAGGTCCAGATCAACATAGAAGAAAGTATTCGCGGCTGTGATTGCTATATCATTCAGTCTACAAGTGCGCCGGTCAACGAGCACATCATGGAATTGCTGATTATGGTTGACGCTTTAAAGCGCGCTTCCGCGAAAACAATCAACATTGTCATTCCGTACTACGGTTATGCGCGCCAGGACAGAAAAGCAAGATCACGTGAACCGATTACGGCAAAACTTTTTGCAAACCTGCTTGAAACAGCGGGTGCGACACGCGTGATCGCGCTTGATTTACACGCGCCGCAAATTCAAGGTTTCTTTGATATTCCGATTGACCACTTAATGGGTGTTCCGATTTTAGGCCATTACTTTGAAGGTAAAGACTTGAAAGATATCGTCATTGTTTCTCCTGACCACGGCGGTGTGACGCGCGCCCGCAAACTTGCGGACCGTCTGAAAGCGCCGATCGCGATTATCGACAAACGCCGTCCTAGACCGAATGAGGTAGAAGTGATGAACATCGTCGGTAACGTGGAAGGAAAAACAGCGATTCTGATCGATGATATTATTGATACGGCCGGCACAATCACACTTGCCGCTAACGCGCTGGTTGAAAACGGAGCTGCAGAAGTGTATGCATGCTGTACGCACCCTGTACTGTCAGGTCCTGCCGTTGAGCGGATCAATAACTCTAAAATCAAGGAGCTTGTCGTAACGAACAGCATTAAGCTTCCTGATGAGAAAAAAATCGACCGCTTTAAGCAGCTTTCTGTCGGACCGCTTCTGGCTGAAGCGATTATCCGCGTTCACGAGAAACAATCTGTCAGCTATTTATTCAGCTAAGCCGAAACTTTAAGGTTTAAATCCCAGTTATTGTGGGTATTGTTCTAATAGGACGATAAAACGATAATTAGGATGGTGCTGAATATGGCAACTTTAAAAGCAAATGAAAGAACAGATTTTAAACGTTCGACGCTTCGGAAAATCCGTCATTCAGGACATGTTCCAGGGATTATATACGGTAAAGAAACAACGAATACGCCTGTCTCTTTAGACAGTGTCGAATTGCTTAAAACATTGCGGGACGAAGGAAAAAACACGATTATCACAATTGATGTCAACGGAAATCAGCAATCGGTTATGGTGACTGATCTTCAGACAGACCCGCTCAAAAACGAATTGACGCACGCCGATTTTCAAGTCGTGAATATGAGTGAGGAGCTGGAGGCCGAGGTGCCGATTCAGCTGACGGGAGAGGCGAAGGGAGTCAAAGACGGAGGCGTCATCCAGCAGCCGCTGCATGAGCTTTCGATTAAGGCCAGACCGAAGGACATCCCTCAGACAATCAATGTTGATATTTCAGGACTTGAGATGAATGATGTGCTGACCATCGCAGATCTGACTGCTGACGGCAATTATACATTTGCAAACGATCCGGAAGAAGTCGTGGCTTCCATCCTTCCTCCTAAGCAGGAAGCATTCGAAGAAGATGCAGAACCGTCTCCTGGGGAAGAGCCCGAAGGAGAAAATCAATAAGCGCTTTAAGACGTAACCCGCCCGAGGTTACGTCTTTTGTGCTAGAATGAGAAGAATTACAGCGATGTTGAGGGAGGATTTACGATGCTTGTGATTGCCGGTCTCGGTAACCCCGGGAAAACCTACGAGAACACGAGACATAATGTCGGCTTTATGGCCATTGACGAGCTTTCTAAAGAATGGAATATTGAATTGAATAAAACGAAATTCAACGGACTTTACGGAATGGGGTTTGTTTCCGGAAAAAAAGTTCTACTTGTTAAACCGCTTACATATATGAATTTATCAGGGGAATGTTTGCGGCCGCTACTGGATTATTATGATGCCGATCATGAAGATCTGAAAGTCATATACGATGACCTTGATCTTCCGACGGGAAAAATCAGACTTCGGACGAAGGGGAGCGCAGGCGGACATAACGGAATTAAATCGCTTATACAGCACCTCGGAACCCCTGAATTTGACCGGGTCAGAATCGGAATCGGCCGCCCCGTCAACGGAATGAAAGTCGTTGACTATGTACTGGGAGCTTTTACGAAGGAAGAAGCGCCGCATATCAATGATGCCGTCTCAAAAACCGTAAAAGCCTGCGAAGCTTCCTTAACGAAACCATTTTTAGAAGTCATGAACGAATTTAATGCAAATGTATAAGATAAATAATGGGAGACCATACTAGGGAAAAATGATTTTTTCACATCAGGAGGTCCAACGTATGGCTTTGCATTATTTCTGCCGCCACTGCGGCTTTAAGGTAGGGAGCCTGGAATATTCGACGGTGCCGACACAGTCACTTGGATTTCAGCACTTAACAAATGAGGAAAGAAACGATATGATTTCATATAAAGACAATGGAGATGTCCATGTTCTTACAATTTGTGAAGACTGCCAAGAGGCGCTGGAGCGCAATCCGCACTACCATGAACACAACACATTTATTCAATAAGAAGCTTTGGTGTAGATTCTAGACCAAAGCGTTTTTCTGTTCTTGCAGAAAATAGAGAGGAGGGCCCATATGGACAACATTCAAACCTTTATTAAAGAAAGCGATGATTTTAAATCCATTGTCAACGGTTTACATGAGGGGCTGAAGGAACAGCTGCTTGCGGGTCTGTCAGGTTCCGCGCGTTCTGTTTTTACCTCCGCCCTTGCACAGGAAACGAAAAGGCCGATTTTCTTTATCACCCATAATTTATATCAGGCCCAAAAAGTGACGGAAGATCTGACGGCGCTTCTCGGGGATCAATCTGTTTTTTTATACCCCGTGAATGAATTGATTTCTTCAGAAATTGCGGTAGCGAGCCCTGAACTGCGCGCTCAGCGGCTTGATGTCATTAATAGATTAACAAACGGAGAAGCGCCGGTCGTTGTGGCGCCCGTTGCGGCAGTGAGAAGAATGCTTCCGCCGAAGGAGCTGTGGAAAAGCAGCCAGCTCGTCATTTCACTCGGAGACGAAATAGAACCGGATCAGCTGTCCGCGCGCCTTGTAGAGGTGGGGTATGAGCGTTCCGATATGGTTTCTGCACCCGGTGAATTCAGTATTCGCGGCGGAATTATCGACATTTATCCGCTGACGTCGGAGCATCCGGTGCGAATTGAACTGTTTGATACGGAGGTCGATTCCATCAGAAGCTTCAATTCTGATGACCAGAGATCAATTGAGACGCTCAAACATGTGGCGATCGGACCGGCGAAGGAATTGATCATCAGGGCGGAAGAAAAAGCCCGGGCAATGGAAAGGCTCGATAAAGGGCTTGCCGACAGTCTGAAAAAGCTGAAGCAGGACAAACAAAAGGAAATGCTTCATATCAATATCTCACATGATAAAGAACGGTTATCAACGGGACAGACTGATCAGGAACTTGTGAAGTATCTCTCGTACTTTTACGAAAAACCTGCTAGTTTGCTAGATTATACACCGGCAGACACGTTGTTACTGTTAGACGAGGTCAGCCGCATTCATGAAATGGAGGATCAGCTGCAAAAAGAAGAGGCCGAATTTACGACAAGTCTGCTCGAGGAAGGGAAAATTCTGCATGACATTCATTTATCCTTCAGCTTTCAGGAGCTTATGAGCGAAAAGCGGCGCCCGGCTATTTATTATTCATTATTTTTGCGTCATGTCCAGCATACAAGCCCTCAGAATATCGTGAATGTGACAAGCCGGCAGATGCAGAGTTTTCACGGGCAGATGAATGTGCTCGCAGGTGAAATGGAGCGCTTTAAGAAATCAAACTTCACCGTCGTCTTTTTAGGCGCAAATAAGGACAGAACCGACAGATTGGCATCCGTGCTGGCTGATTACGAAATTGAAGCCGCAAAAACGGACAGCTCCAAAGCGCTTGTGCAAGGACAGGTCTATGTCATGGAAGGCGAGCTGCAATCCGGTTTTGAACTGCCACTGATGAAGCTGGCCGTTATTACGGAGGAAGAGCTGTTCAAGAACCGAATTAAGAAAAAGCCGAGAAAGCAGAAGCTGACAAATGCCGAACGGATCAAAAGCTATTCCGAGCTTCAGGTCGGTGACTATGTCGTCCACGTCAACCACGGGATCGGTAAGTATTTGGGGATCGAAACACTAGAAATCAAAGGCATTCATAAAGATTACCTCAACATTCATTATCAGGGCAGCGATAAGCTGTACGTCCCTGTAGAACAAATCGACCAGGTGCAGAAGTACGTCGGCTCTGAAGGAAAAGAACCGAAGCTTTATAAACTGGGCGGCAGTGAATGGAAACGGGTGAAGAAAAAAGTTGAAAACTCCGTTCAGGATATTGCCGATGATCTGATTAAGCTTTATGCGGAACGGGAAGCAAGCAAGGGCTATGCGTTCTCGCCGGATCATGAAATGCAGCGGCAGTTCGAATCTGCTTTCCCTTATCAGGAAACAGAGGACCAGCTCCGTTCCATTCAGGAGATTAAAAAGGATATGGAAAGAGAGCGCCCGATGGATCGTTTGCTTTGCGGTGATGTCGGTTACGGGAAGACGGAGGTAGCCATCCGAGCGGCCTTTAAAGCGATCGCCGACGGAAAGCAGGTCGCGCTTCTTGTGCCGACGACAATACTCGCGCAGCAGCATTATGAAACCATTATGGAGCGTTTCCAAGACTATCCGATTAACATCGGTCTTCTCAGCCGATTCAGAACGAGAAAAGAATCCAATGAAACGATAAAAGGCTTGAAAAACGGAACGGTAGACATCGTAATAGGAACCCACAGGCTCTTATCTAAAGACGTCGTCTATAAAGATCTCGGCTTGCTCATTATTGATGAAGAGCAGCGCTTTGGCGTAACGCATAAGGAAAAAATCAAACAGATCAAAGCCAATGTCGATGTGCTGACTCTTACAGCGACGCCGATACCGCGTACGCTTCATATGTCCATGCTCGGTGTGCGGGACTTATCTGTTATTGAAACGCCGCCGGAAAACCGTTTCCCTGTTCAGACATATGTCGTGGAATACAACGGCGCGCTTGTGCGGGAAGCCATCGAAAGAGAACTGGCGCGCGGAGGACAGGTATATTTCTTGTACAACCGCGTGGATGACATCGAGCGGAAGGCTGATGAAATTTCCATGCTTGTTCCCGATGCGAAAGTGGCATATGCCCACGGAAAAATGACCGAAAATGAATTGGAAAGCGTCATGCTCAATTTTCTGGAAGGGGAATCAGACGTCCTTGTCAGCACGACTATTATTGAGACAGGCGTAGATATACCAAATGTCAATACCTTGATTGTGTTCGACGGAGACAAAATGGGGCTGTCTCAGCTGTATCAGCTGAGAGGACGGGTCGGCCGTTCCAACCGCGTCGCTTACGCGTATTTTACGTACCGCAGAGACAAAGTGCTCACTGAGGTGGCGGAGAAACGGCTGCAGGCGATTAAAGAATTTACCGAGCTGGGGTCAGGCTTTAAAATCGCCATGCGTGACTTGACGATCAGGGGAGCGGGGAACCTTCTCGGCGCCCAGCAGCACGGCTTTATCGACTCAGTCGGTTTTGACCTGTACTCGCAAATGCTCAAGGAAGCGATTGAAGAGCGGAAAGGCGATATTCCGAAAAGCGAACAGTTTGAGACAGAAATCGATATCGAGCTGGACGCGTATATTCCTGAAAACTATATACAAGACGGCAAGCAAAAAATCGACATGTACAAACGCTTCAGGTCAATCGCCACAATTGAGGAGAAAAATGAGCTTCAAGATGAAATCATCGACAGGTTCGGCAGCTATCCTAAAGAGGTTGAATGGCTGTTTACGGTTGCTGAGATGAAGGTATACGGAAAATATGAACGCGTCGAACTCATCAAGCAGGATAAAGACGCGATCAGATTTACCATTTCTGAAGAGGCCAGCGCACAGATTGACGGCCAGAAATTGTTCGAACTCGGCAATAAATACGGCCGGCAGATCGGACTGGGAATGGAAGGGAAAAAGCTGAAAATCTCAGTACAGACGAAAGGCCGCAAAACGGAAGAGTGGCTGGAGACCGTGCTCGGCATGCTGAAAGGCCTTCAGGATGTGAAGAAAGAAACAATCGCGTCTTCATAAAAATTGTTACTCTCTGGTGTATATTACATTTGATGTGACGGATACTAATTTCAAGCGAGTGGCGGAAGCTACATAAAGTAAAGAGCTTTAGTACTTTCCCTTAAATATCATCACATGAAAGAGAGGCACCAGAGAGATGAAAGCTACAGGTATCGTACGTCGTATTGATGATCTAGGACGGGTCGTCATCCCTAAAGAAATTCGGAGAACACTGCGGATCAGGGAA
This sequence comes from Bacillus sp. LR--39, assembly GCF_053613335.1. Lineage (NCBI taxonomy): Bacteria > Bacillati > Bacillota > Bacilli > Caryophanales > Bacillaceae > Bacillus > Bacillus sp. LR--39. The sequence goes on from NZ_JBSIOT010000006.1 coordinate 28,877, forward strand.
GGAGACCCGCTTGAAATATTCGTTGACCGCGACGGAGAAGTTATATTGAAAAAATATTCTCCTATCAGTGAGCTTGGCGATTTTGCGAAAGAATATGCAGATGCATTGTATGACAGTCTCGGCCATTCCGTCTTGATTTGCGACCGTGACGCGTATATTGCCGTTTCAGGCAGTTCGAAAAAAGAATTTCTGAACAAAGCCATCAGCGATTTGCTCGAAAAAACGATGGATCAGCGCAGCTCAGTGGTAGAAAACGACGTGAAGTCCGCGCAGCTTGTTAATGACATTGATGAAGATATGAGCTCCTATACAATAGCTCCGATCGTGGCAAATGGCGATCCTATCGGCGCCGTGGTCATCTTTTCCAAGGAGCAGGCACTTGGAGAAGTAGAACATAAAGCAGTAGAAACGGCAGCCAGTTTTTTGGCGAGACAAATGGAGCAGTAGGTCTTATTACCATTATTGAAATAAGAAAACGGAGAAAGAGCAGCTCTTTTACAAGTGCTGTTCTTTTTCATATTCATATGTGCTCTCTATCGGTTCGGCCGTTAGGATTGTGATATAATAAGCTCGTTTTATAGACGTAATTTTCTAGCGGCTGGAAGGAGCTTTTGGATGAACGATTCAGTTGGCGCCAAGCGGCAATCGGCATGGAAAGGTGCTTTTGTGCTCGTCGTTGCGGGTATCGTGACGAAGATATTAAGCGCCGTGTACAGGGTTCCTTTTCAGAATATTGTCGGTGACGTCGGATTTTACATTTATCAGCAGGTGTATCCGTTTTTAGGGATCGCGGTCATGCTGTCAACATCCGGTTTTCCGGTAATCATCTCAAAATTAATGAACGATTATAGCAATCATAAACAAAAAATAATGAAAATTTCCGCCCTTTATGTCACGGCGGCCGGACTTGTTCTGTTTGCGCTCATGTATGCCGGCGCGGCGCCGTTGGCCGGTTTTATGGGTGACGCCCGCCTTGTGATGCTGATAAGGGTCGCGGCGTTCGGTTTCATACTGTTTCCGTTCACGGCGGTTTTCAGGGGGTATTTCCAAGGTGTGCATGATATGATGCCGTCAGCCTTATCCCAGATTACGGAACAGCTTCTTCGCGTGGCGGTGCTTCTCGGTTTATCCTTCTGGCTTTTGAAAAGCGGCCGTTCATTATACGCGGCGGGTGCGGGGGCGGCCTCGGGATCAATTGCCGGAAGCTTGGCGGCGCTTTGTGTATTGGCTGTTTTTTGGTATAAGCGGGAAGAAAGCAAGAAAGACGGCGGACATATCGAAACGGCCGTCATTGTAAAAAAGCTGCTGCTTTATTCAGTCACCATCTGTATCAGCAGTGTACTCATGCTTTTGATTCAACTTGTAGACGCCTTAAACTTATATTCACTGCTTTCAGACGGGACGGAGAGCCATGCCGCGAAACGGCTGAAAGGCATATATGACCGCGGACAGCCGCTCCTTCAGCTGGGAACTGTGTTTGCCGTCAGTATTGCCGCGTCATTGGTTCCTTCAATTTCAAAAGCGGTGCATGAGAATAAGCCGTTTATCATAAAAGAGAAAGCAACATCAGCCGTCAAGCTCTGCCTTGCGGTAGGGATCGGTGCATCAGCCGGGCTTTTTTGCATTTTAGAGCCGGTGAATATCATGCTTTTCCAAAACAGTGAGGGGACGCAGACCTTACAAATATTCAGCTTATCTATCTTTTTTGCCTCAATTGCGCTTACGGCAGCCGCGATTCTGCAAGGAGCGGGACATACCGTTTTCCCCGCCGTATCCGTTTTGGCGGGAGGGGCGCTGAAATGGGTGCTGAATGTTTGGCTGGTCCCCGGCTGGGGTATTACAGGAGCGGCACTGGCGACCGTCTTGGCATTTGCCGCAGTTGCGTGCCTGAATCTCCGGAGAATTTGGTCGAAGGGCTGGCTGACGAATATCGGAGGCGTGATTGCCCGTCTGTGCTGGTGCAGTCTGCTGATGGTCTTCTTTCTGCTCGTATATATGAAGCTATGGCAGTTATTTGTTCCCGTCAGCAGGGCCGGAGCTGTATGCGAGAGTCTGTCTGCGTCAGTCATCGGAGGGCTATTGTTTATTTATTGTATGATAAGAATGAAGATTTTCACGGACGAAGAGCTGAGCGGCCTTCCTTTCGGCAGTGCTTTAAGCAAATTGAAAAAGAGGAGAGAAAAACATGGCAGGTAACATTACGGTCGTCGGCCTCGGCGCCGGAGACATGGATCAGTTGACAGTGGGCGTACATAAGCTGCTGACTCAGGCGAAGCATTTATATATAAGAACGAAAGACCACCCTTTGATTCCGGAATTAGAGCAAGAGACGGAAGCGGACATCCGGTATTTTGATGATATTTATGAAAAACATGATCAGTTTGAAGCGGTCTATGAAGAGATCGCGGACATTCTGTTTGAAAAAGCGAAGCAAGAGGATGTCGTCTACGCTGTGCCCGGGCATCCGTTTGTCGCTGAGAAAACCGTTCAGCTGTTATTTGAACGCCGGGAAGAACAACAGGTAGCTGTTCATACTGCCGGAGGGCAAAGCTTTTTGGATGCCACTTTTAATGCATTGCGAATTGATCCGATTGAAGGGTTTCAATTTACGGATGCGCAAACAATGACGCCGGATGAGCTCGAACTCCGCCATCACCTGATCATTTGCCAGGTTTATGACCAAATGACGGCCTCTGAGGTGAAGCTGACGCTTATGGAGAAATTGCCTGACGACTATGAAGTGGTCATCGTCACGGCAGCCGGAAGCAAGGGAGAAAAGATGACCAAGGTGCCTTTGTTTGAACTTGACCGCAATGTAGAAATAAATAACTTAACAAGCGTGTATGTTCCGCCGATTAAAAAAGAAGAACTCCTTTACCAGGAATTTTCTGCATTCCGAAGTATTATTCGCGAGCTTCGCGGGCCGAACGGCTGTCCGTGGGATCAAAAGCAGACACACCAGTCATTAAAGAAATATATGATTGAGGAATGCTACGAACTGCTTGAGGCCATTGACGAAGAGGACACGGATCACATGATAGAAGAACTCGGGGACGTCATGCTTCAGGTTATGCTGCACGCCCAGATAGGAGAAGACGAGGGGTATTTCTCAATTGATGATGTCATCAGAGACATCAGTGCGAAGATGGTCAGACGGCACCCGCATGTGTTTAAGGATGTTAAGGTTCAGGATGAACATGATGTCGTCGCCAACTGGGAAGAAATCAAAAAGGCGGAAAAGCAAACAACATCCTCTTCATTGCTGGATGCCGTGCCGAAAACACTGCCTTCTCTTGCGAAAGCGGCCAAGCTTCAGAAAAAAGCCGCGAAAACCGGCTTTGACTGGGATGACGTTCAGGATATATGGGATAAAGTAAATGAAGAGCTGAAGGAATTTTCTGCAGAGGCTTCCGCCGAATCAGCAGATGAAATCAGCTTAAAAGCTGATTTCGGCGATGTTTTATTTGCATTGGTCAATATCGGCCGATACTATAAAATTGAGCCTGAGGAAGCGCTCGCCATGACAAATGACAAATTCCGCAGACGCTTTGCTTATATTGAGAAAGAAGCGGCAGCAAAGGGACTTGAATTGACCGCAATGTCACTTGAGGAAATGGACAAATTGTGGGATGAAGCAAAAGAAATGGAGAGGAGATTCTGATATGAGACTTGATAAGTTTTTAAAAGTATCCAGATTGATTAAACGCCGCACATTGGCGAAAGAGGTCGCCGATCAAGGGAGAATCACCGTTAACGGGAATCAGGCGAAAGCCAGCTCAGACGTAAAAGCCGGTGATGAACTGACGGTCCGCTTCGGCCAGAAGCTTGTCACCGTGAAGGTAAACGAATTGAAAGAAACAACGAAAAAAGAAGAAGCCGCGGGCATGTATACAATCGTCAAGGAAGAAAAACTCGGCGAATAGGCTTGTTCTAAACAAAGCTCCCGCCTCATACAATGCAGTAATAATGCTAAAAGTATCGAGGATATGGGGGCTGAATAGATGAATTCATATTATGAGCAAAAAGGTTCTTCTTCTGTTCCGGAACAGCATGATGTAACGATGAAAGGGAGAAAGCATTTAGACATTTCGGGCGTCAAGCATGTAGAAAGTTTTGACAACGAAGAGTTTTTGCTGGAAACGGTTATGGGAATGCTTTCCGTCAGAGGCGAGAACCTGCAGATGAAAAATCTTGATGTGGAAAAAGGGATTGTATCTATAAAAGGCAGGGTGTTTGACCTTGTATATTTAGACGAGCAGCAAGGGGATAAAGCTAAAGGGTTTTTTAGCAAGTTGTTTAAATGACGCTGACGACCCAATTTTATACGATGCTGGCAATGACCGGTATGGGCGCCTGGCTCGGAGCGTCGCTTGATACATACAGGCTGTTTGTCAGCCGCGCCAAAACGGCCAGATGGCTGTTATTCATTCATGACATTCTCTTTTGGATTGTACAAGGTCTGCTGTTTTTCTATGTGCTGCTCAACGTGAATGAAGGAGAACTCAGGGTATACATTTTCTTGGCTGTCTTACTGGGTATTGCGACGTACCAAAGCCTGTTTAAACGAATGTATATAAAAATACTGAAATTTGCCATTCATCTTGCGGTGTCTCTTTACCAATTCGCAAAAAAGCTCATTCAGCACGTGCTGTTCCGTCCGGTGCTTCTGCTCTTTAAGCTGCTCATCGGGCTGATCACGGCTATTTCTTTATACTCCTATCGGGTGAGTGCCTTTTTTGCGAAGTGTCTTTTTAAGATCGTAGCGTTTTTGCTGTATCCGCTGTTTTTCCTGTTGAAACAATTATTGAAACTTCTTCCTGAAAAGTGGCGTCTTACTTTCAAACGATATTTTCAAAAAAGTGCAGGATTTTTACAAAAGAGCAAGAAACTAATCATAACAATCAGATCGACCATGATACGTATTTTGAAAAGGTGAAAGGAGGACCGTCTGATTTGAATCTATCTAGAGAACGTACAATAACTGAAATTCAAAACGACTATAAAGAGCAGGTTGAACGGCAATCCCAGCTTATGAAAAGAAGGCGGAAAGGGCTTTTCAGACGGTTGATCGTATTCGGCGCCCTTGTGTTGTTGACGGCTATTGTCTTAGCGGGTTCTCTTTGGTCACAGACCTCTTCCCTTAGCGCAAACGAAGAAAAGAAAGCTCAGCTGGAAAACCAAGTGAAAAAATTGAACGCAAAACAGGCTGATTTAAAAGATGAAATTTCCAAATTAAAGGATGAGGATTACGTCACAGAGCTTGCCAGAAGAGACTTGTTTATGTCAGGAAATGGTGAGATTCTCTTCAATGTAGAGAAGAAGAGCAAGTAGCCTTGTTGACACTTAAATTTTTATTTAGGTATAATTAAACAAACGATCTTTTTATAAGCCTAAGGAGGAGCACTTTTTTTATGTCGATTGAAGTTGGCAGCAAGTTGCAAGGGAAAATAACAGGTATTACAAATTTCGGAGCATTTGTTGAATTGCCTGGAGGCTCAACCGGTCTCGTTCATATCAGTGAGGTAGCCGATAATTATGTAAAAGACATTAACGAGCATTTAAAAGTCGGCGATCAAGTTGAAGTGAAAGTCATCAACGTTGAAAAAGACGGGAAAATTGGTTTATCAATTAAAAAAGCTAAAGACCGTCCGCAAGCCAGACCTAGAAATGATTTCCGTCCGAAAGAATCTTTTGAACAGAAAATGAACAAGTTTCTTAAAGATAGCGAAGACCGCTTATCATCTTTAAAACGAAACACGGAATCAAAACGTGGAGGGCGCGGAGCAAGAAGAGGATAACTTGCTGCTTTCTATAAATACATGGAGCATCCGTCTATCCCAGCGGGTGCTTTTTTTTGTATGTGTCCGTATAGTCAGAAAATTAAAACTTTAAAGTTCCTGTTGACGGAATGAAGAAACCTTTGTATTATATAACTTGTGCTTATAAGCACCTATATGGCGGTGTAGCTCAGCTGGCTAGAGCGTACGGTTCATACCCGTGAGGTCGGGGGTTCGATCCCCTCCGCCGCTACCATATATATATGGCCCGTTGGTCAAGCGGTTAAGACACCGCCCTTTCACGGCGGTAACACGGGTTCGAATCCCGTACGGGTCATCAAGCGAATCGGCTTCTGTTGCAGAAGCCGGTTTTTTCATATTTAGACAACTTTTTGAGAAATGTCGGAGGAAATACGAAAGGAAAGGGGAACAAGGGAGAAAGCGTCGAAGAGTTCTTTGGAAATGTTACCTTCTTTTGACAAAATCCTATCTGGGCTTTCATTTATAATGACAAGCAACGAATAAAACAGGTGGGGGATGAGAGCAATGGAAAAAGCGGAAAGAAGAGTGAACGGGCCGATGGCGGGACAAGCTCTGGAAAAACTGCAATCGTTTTTTGAAAAGGCGGCAAAGCTTACAGTCCATCAAGCGCATTCACTTTTTTTCTATAAGGGTTTCATTTATGTCGTGATCGGTTTTTTACTTGGACGGGCTTTCATATTATCTGAGGTTCTTCCGTTTGCGCTGCCGTTTTTCGGAGCGATGCTTTTGATCAGAAGAGATAAAGCCTTCTATGCTTGTCTGTCTTTACTTGCGGGCGCTTTAACCATTTCGCCGAAACACTCTTTATTGATTCTCACAGCTTTGGCCGTCTTCACTCTATTTTCAAAAATCGGTACATATATCGTGCAGGACCGGGTGAAGATGCTGCCGATCGTGGTGTTTTTCTCTATGGCTGCCGCGAGAATCGGATTTGTTTATTTTGAGAGCGGCGCTTTTACCACCTATGATTATGTGATGGCTGTTGTCGAGGCGGGTCTGGCCTTTATTCTGACGCTGATCTTTTTGCAAAGCCTGCCGATCTTCACGATCAAAAAAGTGAAGCAATCGTTAAAAATAGAAGAAATCATCTGTTTTATGATTTTGATCGCATCCGTTTTAACCGGGCTTGCCGGTGTTTCATTTCAGGGAATGCAGGCTGAGCATATCCTGGCCCGCTATGTCGTGCTGAGTTTTTCCTTTGTCGGCGGGGCGAGCATCGGCTGTACGGTCGGTGTGGTGACCGGACTGATCCTCGGGCTTGCGAATATCGGGAATCTCTATCAAATGAGTCTGCTTGCGTTTTCCGGGCTTCTTGGCGGGCTGCTGAAAGAAGGAAAGAAAGCCGGAGCCGCAGTCGGGTTAGTGATCGGCTCATTGCTGATTTCATTATATGGAGAAGGGTCTGCCGGATTAATGACCACTCTTTATGAATCTTTGATTGCCGTTGTTTTGTTTTTGATTACGCCCCAATCGATTACGAAAAAGGTGGCGCGATACATACCGGGCACTGCTGAGCACAGTCAGGAACAGCAGCAGTACGCGAGGAAAATCAGAGATGTCACCGCCCAGAAAGTAGACCAGTTCTCCAATGTGTTTCATGCCTTGTCGGAGAGCTTCGCCACCTTTCATCAGACGTCTTCTGATGAGCAGGCAGAGGAAGGGGAAGTGGATCTCTTTTTAAGCAAAATCACCGAGCATTCCTGCCAATCCTGCTATAAGAAAAGCAAATGCTGGGTTCAAAACTTTGATAAAACATATGACTTAATGAAACAAGTTATGCATGAAACAGAAGAAAAACAGTATGCCTCAAACCGCAGATTAAAAAAGGAGTTTCAACAGCACTGTTCCAAATCCAGACAGGTGGAAGAGCTGATTGAGGACGAACTTGCCCACCATCACGCCCATCTGACACTGAAGAGAAAAGTTCAGGACAGCAGAAGGCTTGTTGCCGAGCAGCTGTTGGGGGTTTCTGAGGTCATGGCGGACTTTTCTCGGGAAATAAAACGGGAGAGGGAGCAGCATTTTATTCAGGAAGAACAAATGATAGAGGCGCTTCAGCATTTCGGAATCGAGATTCAGCATGTCGAGATATACAGCTTGGAGCAGGGCAATATTGATATCGAAATGACAATCCCGTTCAGCGGAGGACACGGTGAGAGTGAGAAAATTATCGCCCCGATGCTGTCTGACATTCTTGAGGAGCAGATACTTGTCAAAAGCGAACAGCACTCGACTCATCCGAATGGCTACAGCCATGTCGCGTTCGGTTCGACCAAGTCGTACCGGGTATCGACAGGCGCGGCTCATGCGGCAAAAGGCGGCGGCCTTGTCTCCGGAGACAGCTACAGCATGATGGAACTGGGGGCGAGAAAGTATGCGGCCGCGATCAGTGACGGCATGGGCAATGGGGCGAGGGCCCATTATGAGAGCAATGAAACGATTAAGCTGCTCGAAAAAATTCTCGAATCAGGTATTGATGAAAAAATAGCGATCAAAACGATCAACAGTATTCTGTCTTTACGGACGACAGACGAAATCTACTCAACTCTCGATCTTTCTATCATTGATCTTCAGGATGCAAGCTGCAAATTCTTGAAGGTCGGTTCAACGCCGAGTTTTATCAAGCGGGGAGATCAAGTCATGAAAGTTCAGGCCAGTAATCTGCCGATCGGCATCATCAATGAATTTGATGTGGAGGTTGTAAGTGAACAGTTAAAAGCGGGAGATCTGCTCGTCATGATGAGTGACGGTATTTTTGAAGGGCCGAAGCACGTTGAAAACCACGACCTGTGGATGAAGCGGAAAATGAAAGGGCTGAAAACCGAAGATCCGCAGGAAATCGCTGATATATTAATGGAAGAGGTCATCAGAACGCGTTCCGGCCAAATCGAAGACGATATGACAGTGGTTGTTGTCCGGATTGATCACAACACGCCGAAATGGGCTTCCATACCGGTGCCGGCAGTTTTCCAAAATAAAAAGGAGATTTCTTAATCCATTCGTATAAATCACTTTCCTTCTGGCGAAGATGGGACTAATCGTATCACCGGGAGGAATGTATGTGAATAAGGGACATTTAAATCAAGTTCTGCTGGTTACAGATGGCTGCTCCAATCATGGTGAAGACCCGATCGCAATGGCGGCTTTCGCCAAGGAGCAGGGGATTACGGTGAATGTTATAGGAATTATGGAAGAAAACGCGATTGACCAAGAGGCAATGAAGGAAGTTGAAGGCATCGCCATGGCCGGAGGCGGCGTCCATCAAGTTGTGTACGCGTCACAATTGTCTCAGACGGTTCAAATGGTGACGAAAAAAGCAATGACCCAGACGCTGCAAGGCGTCGTCAATCAAGAGCTTAAACAAATTTTAGGGAAAAACGTTGAAATGGAAGAGCTTTCTCCTGAAAAACGCGGCGAAGTGATGGAAGTGGTTGATGAACTCGGCGAAACGGTTCATCTGCAAGTGCTTGTGCTGGTTGATACGAGTGCGAGTATGGCGCCGAAACTGCCGACGGTGAAAGAAGCGCTGATCGATCTTTCCATCAGTTTAAATTCCCGGGCCGGGCAAAATGAATTTGCCATGTGTATATTTCCCGGGAAAAGCCAGGAAGTTGAGCTTGTGCTGAATTGGACGCCGAAGCTTGAATCTCTTTCTGCACTCTTTGCGAAGCTGTCGACCGGCGGTATCACCCCTACGGGCCCCGCTATCCGGGAAGCGACGCAGCAGTTTGAGAGAATCCGCTCAAGAAGGAGCATGTTGGCAGATGATGAACGACGCTTTAACGAGTTTGGCATGTAGTCTGGCACCGGGGACGGCAATTCAGGGCAAATGGAACGGCAAATCCTACAGATTGCTCAAACAGCTTGGAAAAGGGGCTAACGGTATTGTATATCTGGCAGAAGCATCAGGCGGACAGGTCGCTTTGAAAATAAGCAGCGACAGCATGTCTGTTACCTCTGAAGTGAATGTCTTAAAATCCTTTTCAAAGGCCCGGTCGCAAACGATGGGGCCTTCTTTTTTTGATGCGGACGACGCGTTTATTCCGCAGCTGAATAAAAATGTCTCTTTTTACGTGATGGAGTACATAGAAGGGCCGCTTCTTCCGCAATATATCAGCAGTAAGGGAGCGGAGTGGATTCCGGTGCTGATGGTGCAGCTTCTTTCCAGCCTGTCAGTCCTTCATCAGCAGGGATGGGTTTTTGGTGACCTCAAACCGGACAATCTCATTGTAACCGGACCACCGGCTGCCATTCGCTGCATTGATGTAGGGGGAACGACAAAACAGGGCCGCGCGATTAAAGAGTATACGGAGTTTTACGACAGGGGCTATTGGGGGTATGGAACAAGAAAAGCAGAACCATCCTATGACCTGTTTGCTGTCGCAATGATCATGATCCACTGTGTCCAGAAGAAAGAGTGCAAAAAGTCAGGACAGCCGAAAGAACAGCTTCGTTCTATCATTGAAGGCCACCCGTTTCTGAATAAGTATAAGAAGGTTCTGTTTTCTGCTTTAAACGGCCAATATCCGTCTGCGGAAGCCATGAAGCATGACATCCTGACGGCGGGGCAGAGCGCCGGGAGCAAAAGGAAAGCCGCCGCCAAGCCTAAGCCGCCGCAATCAAAACCGCGGCAGGGCACTGTATCTCAAACGCGGTATAAACCTAAACAAAAACCCGCAAAGCACAATGGTTTGTTTGAAACAACACTTATTTTAATCAGCGTTCTCGCCCTTTATTTCGCTTACATCGTCTTTTTTCTCATCTAATGCCGGCCGGACGCCTGCGCTCATGCTTCTTCTTTGCTTGGAGGGAATGAAAGTGATAGGATATGTATATCTTTAAAAAACCTGCTCATTGTGAGGGGGACATTGTGAAAAGCGTGGAAGATTTTTTCAAAACATATCATCTTCAGGCGGAGGGAGAAACGATTATTGCCGGGGTCTCCGGAGGCCCTGATTCAATGGCGCTTCTCAGTATGCTGAATAAACACTTCGGGCATTCCTCCGTTATCATAGCGGCGCATGTCGACCATCAGTTCAGGGGTCCTGAATCTGAAGAAGATATGAAGTTTGTGCAGTCATATTGCGAAGCGGAACACATCCTCTGTGAAACGGTACAGATTGATGTTTCTGCATACGCAAAGAAGAATAGGCTGAACAAGCAGGCTGCCGCGCGTGATTGCAGATATCAGTTTTTCGAAGATCTGATGGCGAAACACCAAGCGAAGTTTTTGGCGCTGGCTCATCACGGCGATGACCAGGTTGAGACAATGCTCATGAGGCTTGCGAAAGGTACGCTCGGGGCAGGGCTTGCGGGAATGCAGCCCGTCCGCGAATTTGCATCCGGCTGGCTGATCAGGCCTCTCCTTTATGCGGCAAAGGATGAAATCCTTGAATACTGCCGTCAAAAAGGGCTCAGCTACAGAACGGATGAGAGCAATGCAAAAGACGATTATACAAGAAACAGATTCAGAAAGACCGTGCTTCCTTTTTTAAAACAAGAATCACCTGACGTTCATAAAATGTTTCAAAAGGTGAGTGAAGCACTGACAGAAGACGAACAATACCTGCAGTCATTAACGAAAGAACGAATGAATAAGGTTATTACAAGCAAGTCTGACACATCGGTTGAAGTCAATTCCTCTCAATTGCTTGCCCTTCCGATACCTTTACAAAGAAGAGGAGTTCAACTAATATTAAACTATCTTTATGAAAACGTTCCATCGTCGTTTTCCGCCCGCCACATACAGCAGTTTCTCGAATGGGCGGAAAATGGAAGCGCCTCGGGAGTGCTTGATTTTCCGAAAGGGCTGAAGGTGGTCAAATCATATCAGACATGTTTGTTTACATTTGAACAATGGCAATGTGAAAAAGTTCCCTTTGAGCTGCAGCTGCAAGGAGCGGAAGGCGAGACTGCTGTTCTCCCCAACGGCTTTATGATAGAGGTGGCCGTTCAAGCTGACCCTCATATCAAAAATGGGAATGCTGTTTTTATGACAAGCAGAAACAAGGTGCAATTTCCTTTAACAATCCGGACGAGAAAAATCGGCGACCGGATCAAACTTAAAGGGATGAATGGCTCGAAAAAGGTGAAAGATATATTTATTGATCATAAACTGCCTCTGCGGGATCGGGACGAATGGCCGATTGTAACGGATGCGAGCGGTGAAATTATCTGGCTGCCTGGCTTGAAAAAATCCATCTTTGACGATCTTGTGATTTCAAACAGTGACCGCATTGTATTACAATATAGACAGCATGAAAAGTGTAGGGGGCAAGCATTAACATGAAACAGGATATCGAAAAAGTGCTGATCTCAGAAGATGAGATCCAGCAGAAAGTAAAACAGCTTGGAGAACAATTAACAAGCGAGTACAGCGACACGTTTCCGTTGGCAATCGGTGTGTTAAAGGGAGCGCTTCCTTTTATGGCTGATCTTATAAAGCATATTGATACATATTTGGAAATGGACTTCATGGATGTATCAAGCTACGGAAATTCCACGGTTTCTTCCGGAGAAGTCAAAATCATCAAAGATTTGGATACATCTGTAGAAGGCCGGGACATCTTAATCATTGAAGATATTATCGACAGTGGGTTAACCTTGAGCTATCTCGTAGAACTCTTCCGATATCGTAAAGCGAAATCAATTAAGATTGTTACCCTGTTGGATAAACCAAGCGGAAGAAAAGCGGACATTAAAGCAGACTTCGTAGGCTTTGAAGTTCCTGACGCGTTTGTTGTGGGTTACGGACTTGATTATGCCGAACGCTATCGCAATCTGCCTTACATCGGAGTATTAAAACCGGCGATTTATGAAAGCTGATCGGCTGCCTGCTTCCGAGATGGTTATCGGTTGTATTGGAATGATTTTCTATGGTACTATTGAACATAGTTGTGCTTACTGTGGGAGGAGGTAAGGAATGAATCGGGTCTTCCGTAATACCATTTTTTATTTACTTATTTTATTAGTAGTAATCGGGGTTGTGAGTTACTTCCAGACCTCAAACCCGAAAACAGAAAATATGTCGTACAGTACGTTTATCAAGAACCTCGATGAAGGGAAAGTTGATAGCGTATCGGTTCAGCCTGTCAGAGGTGTTTATGAGGTAAAAGGACAGCTGAAAAAATACGACAAAGACCAGTACTTTTTAACACATGTTCCTGAAGGAAAAGGAGCAGACCAGATATTTGACGCAATTAAAAAGACGGACGTAAAAGTTGATCCCGCACAGGAAACAAGCGGGTGGGTGACGTTCTTAACGACGATCATTCCGTTTGTCATCATCTTTATTCTGTTTTTCTTCCTGCTCAATCAGGCTCAGGGCGGCGGAAGCCGTGTCATGAACTTCGGAAAGAGCAAAGCGAAGCTGTATACGGAAGAAAAGAAACGCGTGAAGTTTAAAGATGTAGCCGGCGCGGATGAGGAGAAGCAGGAGCTCGTTGAGGTTGTTGAGTTTCTGAAAGATCCCCGCAAATTCGCCGAGCTTGGCGCCAGAATCCCTAAAGGCGTGCTGCTGGTCGGACCTCCGGGAACCGGTAAGACATTGCTTGCGAGAGCCTCAGCCGGTGAAGCGGGCGTTCCTTTCTTCAGCATCAGCGGATCTGACTTCGTTGAAATGTTTGTCGGTGTCGGTGCTTCCCGTGTGCGTGATTTATTCGAAAATGCGAAAAAGAATGCGCCTTGCCTGATCTTCATTGATGAGATCGACGCGGTAGGACGTCAGCGCGGCGCCGGTCTTGGCGGCGGGCATGATGAACGCGAACAGACGCTGAACCAGCTGCTTGTAGAGATGGACGGTTTCAGTGCGAATGAAGGAATCATTATTATCGCTGCGACAAACCGTGCGGACATTCTTGACCCTGCATTGCTCCGTCCGGGACGTTTTGACCGTCAGATTACGGTAGACCGTCCGGATGTCATCGGCCGTGAAGCCGTATTGCAGGTGCATGCGAGAAACAAACCGCTTGATGAGACGGTGAACTTAAAAGCAATCGCTTCAAGAACACCTGGCTTCTCAGGCGCAGATTTAGAAAACCTTCTTAACGAAGCGGCACTCGTTGCTGCCCGTCAAAACAAGAAGAAAATTGATATGCGCGACATTGATGAAGCAACGGACCGTGTCATTGCGGGTCCTGCGAAGAAGAGCCGCGTCATCTCGAAAAAAGAACGCAATATCGTGGCGTACCACGAGGGCGGTCACACCGTTATCGGACTTGTGCTGGATGAAGCCGATATGGTTCATAAAGTAACGATCGTTCCAAGGGGGCAGGCGGGCGGATACGCGGTCATGCTTCCGAGAGAAGACCGTTACTTCCAGACAAAACCTGAACTTCTCGATAAAATTGTCGGTCTTCTGGGCGGACGTGTTGCGGAGGAAATTATCTTCGGCGAAGTCAGCACGGGGGCTCACAATGACTTCCAGCGGGCAACGAACATTGCCAGAAGAATGGTGACAGAGTTCGGTATGTCAGAAAAACTCGGACCGCTTCAGTTCGGTCAATCTCAAGGCGGTCAAGTATTCCTGGGCCGGGATTTCAACAACGAGCAAAACTACAGTGATCAGATCGCTTACGAAATCGATCAGGAAATTCAGCGCATCATTAAAGAATGTTATGAGCGTGCGAAAACCATCCTGACTGAAAATCGCGATAAGCTTGAATTGATTGCTCAGACATTGCTTGATGTGGAAACATTAGATGCGGAACAAATCAAGCATCTCGTGGATCACGGAAAACTCCCTGAGCGCAATTTCTCAGATGACCATCTTCAAAAAGACGATGTGAAAGTAAACATCCTGTCTAAAACAGAAGACGAAAAGAAAGACGAGCCGAAAGAATAGTTCGCTTTCTGATATAAAAACCGCCGGCGTATACCGGCGGTTTTTTTACTGGTTTCGTTTTGTTTACAAAAGAGCCGCAGATCGTGTATGGTATTGTAGAATGTTGAAAATGTTATGATTAGAAACTATTCAAAAGTGGTGATAGAGGTTGTTACTGGTTATAGATGTGGGGAACACCAACACCGTGATTGGTGTATATCATGATGGGGAACTAGAATATCATTGGCGCATAGAAACGAGCAGGCACAAAACAGAAGACGAATTCGGCATGCTGCTCCGCTCCTTATTTGAACATTCCGGACTGATGTTTGAACAGATTGAAGGGATTATCATCTCATCCGTAGTGCCGCCGATTATGTTCTCTTTAGAAAGAATGTGCACAAAATACTTTCACATCGAGCCGCAGGTTGTCGGCCCGGGAATGAAAACAGGTTTAAATATAAAATATGACAATCCGAAAGAAGTGGGAGCTGACAGAATCGTCAATGCCGTTGCGGCGATTCAGCAGTATGGCGGCCCCTTAATTGTTGTTGATTTCGGAACGGCGACGACGTATTGCTACATCGATGAAAACAAACAATACATGGGCGGCGCGATTGCTCCCGGCATTACAATTTCAACGGAAGCGCTGTACTCACGCGCGGCCAAGCTTCCGAGAATTGAAATCGCCCGACCGGACAATATCATCGGCAAAAACACGGTAAGCGCCATGCAGTCCGGCATCCTTTTCGGCTATGTCGGACAAGTTGAAGGCATTGTAAAGCGGATGAAATGGCAGGCCACACAAGAACCGAAAGTCATTGCGACAGGGGGGCTTGCGTCATTAATCGCAAACGAATCAGACTGTATTGATATTGTTGACCCGTTTCTTACTTTAAAAGGGCTGGAAATCATTTATGAGCGAAATCGCGTGGGTCACGTATAGGAGGTAAACGATGGATTATTTAATTAAAGCAATTGCATATGACGGTAAAGTGCGGGCTTATGCAGCCAGAACGACAGATATGGTAAATGAAGCGCAAAGAAGGCATGACACGTGGCCGACGGCATCAGCCGCAATCGGCCGGACGATGACAGCGTCTCTGATACTCGGAGCGATGCTTAAGGGTGAAGATAAGCTGACAGTCAAAATAGAAGGCGGCGGCCCGATCGGAGCCATTGTCGCAGATGCGAACGCAAAGGGTGAGGTAAGAGCATACGTATCAAACCCGCACGTTCATTTTGACCTCAATGAACAAGGGAAACTGGATGTCAGACGGGCGGTCGGAACTGACGGAACACTCAGTGTCGTAAAAGATTTGGGCTTGCGTGATTATTTTACGGGGCAAGTAGAGATTGTCTCGGGTGAACTCGGTGATGACTTCACGTATTACCTTGTTTCTTCTGAACAAGTCCCTTCATCTGTCGGCGTAGGTGTTCTAGTAAATCCTGATAACACGATTCTCGCTGCGGGCGGGTTCATCATTCAGCTTCTTCCGGGGACTGATGAAGAAACCATTTCAACAATTGAAAAGCAATTATCTCAAATCGAACCGATTTCAAAATTGATTCAAAAAGGCCTGACACCGGAAGAAATCTTAGAAGAAGTTCTGGGTCAAAAACCGGACGTTCTCGAAACAATGCCGGTCAAATTTCACTGTTCTTGTTCAAAAGATCGATTCGAAACGGCCATTTTAGGACTAGGCAAAAAAGAAATACAAGATATGATAGAAGAAGACGGAAAAGCCGAAGCGGTTTGCCATTTTTGTAATGAGAAATATTTATTTACAAAAGAAGAACTGGAAGAGCTTCGTGACGAAACAACCCGCTAGCTCTTTAGCGGGTTGTTCTATTTTGTAAAAGGGATGGGGTAGATTTTGAAATCGAGAACACTTTTGACGATTATTGTAGCGGCGCTGTTGGTATGCAGTGTAGCAGTGGCGTATAAGTTAACAAAATCCCAAGCTGCAGGGTCATCTGAAGAATCCATCGCGACAATCGGTGATAAACATATCACACGGCAGGACTGGATGAAAAAGATGGAAGACGAGTACGGAAAATCAACTCTGGAAGACATGATTAATGCACAAGTAGTGGAAGAACTTGCGAAAAAGAATAAACTCACAGTTTCAAACACCGAATTGGAACGTGAATTTCTTTTAATCAAAGCGGTGAATAATTCATTTTATGAAGACAGCCATATTACCGAAAAAGAATGGAGAGACCAGATCCGCTACAACATTCTTCTTGAAGAACTGCTGACGAAGGACATCGATATATCGGATAAGGAAATGCAATCATTTTATAATAAAAATAAAGAACTGTACCATTTCGATGATTCCTACAGAATCAGGCACATTGTCGTCAAAAACAAGGAAGAGGCGGACAGGGTGCTTGCTGATTTGAAAGGCGGTTCCAGCTTTGAAGCCGTCGCCGCTGAGCGTTCCACGGACAGATACACGTCTCAGTATGGCGGAGACCTCGGCTTTGTGACAGAAAACCAGGAAAATATCCCGCAGGCATATATCACAGAAGCTAAAAATCTCAAAGAAGATGAATGGTCCGCTGAACCGATTAAAGTTTCTTCAGGATATGCCGTCATTCAGCTGAAAGAAAAGCTTAAAGCAAGAACTTTCTCATACAATGAAGTGAGAAGTCAAATCAGACGCCAGATCGCGATGGATCAATTAGGTGACAAGGCGACAGTCAAAACGCTGTGGAAAGAGGCGGGGGTCTCTTGGTTCTACGGGGAAAAAAGAACTAAATGATTGACAAAAAATTTTGAAATTGATAACTTATATTTATAATACCAATAAATTTAGTCGGAAATTGAGGTGTCCAACATGGTGCGTATTGCAAATTCTATTACTGAACTAATCGGAAATACTCCTATTGTGAAATTGAATCGCCTGACGGATGAAAACAGTGCAGATGTATATCTGAAGCTTGAATACATGAATCCGGGCAGCAGCGTAAAAGACCGTATCGGAGCGGCGATGATTGAAGCGGCTGAAAAAGAAGGAAAATTAAAAGCCGGCGACACAATCATTGAACCGACAAGCGGAAATACAGGGATCGGTCTTGCGATGGTGGCAGCGGCTAAAGGTCTCAGAGCCATTCTCGTTATGCCTGATACAATGAGTATGGAACGACGCAATCTGCTGCGCGCATACGGAGCGGAGCTTGTGCTGACTCCCGGCGCAGAAGGAATGAAGG
This sequence comes from Bacillus sp. LR--39, assembly GCF_053613335.1. NCBI lineage: Bacteria > Bacillati > Bacillota > Bacilli > Caryophanales > Bacillaceae > Bacillus > Bacillus sp. LR--39. The sequence goes on from NZ_JBSIOT010000006.1 coordinate 46,733, forward strand.
GCGCCATTAAAAAGGCGGAAGAACTTGCGGAGGAAAACGGATACTTTGTGCCTCAGCAATTCAACAATGCGGCAAACCCGGAAATTCACCGTCAAACGACGGGGAAAGAAATCGTAGAACAGTTTGGTGACGACCAGCTTGATGCGTTCGTGGCCGGAATCGGTACCGGCGGAACCATCACGGGAGCGGGCGAAGTGCTGAAAGAAGCATATCCATCCATCAAAATCTATGCGGTAGAGCCGGCTGATTCTCCGGTTCTTTCCGGCGGAAAACCGGGCCCGCATAAAATTCAGGGTATCGGAGCGGGATTTGTCCCTGAAACATTGAATACGGACATCTATGATCAAATCATTCCCGTCAAAAATGAGGATGCATTTGAATATGCCCGTAAAACGGCAAAAGAAGAAGGGATTCTCGGCGGCATTTCTTCCGGAGCGGCCATTTACGCGGCGCTGGAAATCGCGAAAAAACTCGGGAAAGGCAAGAAAGTGCTTGCGATCATCCCTAGTAACGGAGAACGTTACTTAAGCACACCGCTTTATCAGTTTGAATAGAGACATACACACGGCTCCCGGCTGTATCCGGGAGTTTTTTTGTGCCTGAAGCATCGAAAATCCAAAAAACGTTTCGAATTTTATGGTTGGAAGTGAAATTCACTTTTTTCACCAGTGTGATTGCTTTAAAATAAAACTACAGTAAAACGAAGCAGAGGATTGATATGATGGCACAACGCAGACCGGCAGGAAGAAAAATACCTTTTACGAAACAAGCATTTTTACAGCGATATGAAAACCTTTCGAAATCGAGAAAACGGCATGTTCTGCTCGAAAGCGCGAGAGGGGGAAGATTCAGTATAGCCGGTCTAGATCCGATTGCGTCCGTCAGAGGGAAAGACGGAATTACTACGATCAAGCATGAGGGAGAAACACTGTTTAAAGAAGGTGACCCGCTGCGGGCCTTTCATGAATGGTTTGGAACGCTCGGAACGGAAACAAACGTTGAGTTTCCGGACTTTCAGGGCGGTGCGATTGGTTTTATCAGTTACGACTATGCCCGATATATTGAGAATTTTAAGATGCTGTCGTTAGATGATCTGGAAACACCCGATATTTACTTTCTTGTTTTTGATGATGTGGCCGTTTATGACCATGAGGAAGAGGCGTTATGGCTCATTACCCATACTGAAGCGGAAGAAGCGGATCTTGCAAAAGAAAAGCTGTCCGGCTTAGAGGACATGTGGTGTTCCCTCCAAACGGCGGACGAGCCTTTTTCACCGCTGAATCGGAATGGGGACGGATCGTACGCCGCTCCGTTCACTGAGGAAGGATTTTCACAGGCTGTAGAACAAATTAAACAATATATCGCGAGCGGCGATGTGTTCCAGGTTAATTTGTCCATCAGGCAGTCTCAGTCTTTATCCGTTCATCCGTATGAGGTGTATAAACACTTGAGAAACGTCAATCCGTCTCCTTACATGGCCTATCTCGAGACACCGGGGTTTCAAGTGATATGCGGGTCGCCGGAGCTATTGGTGACAAAGAAGGGGAAGAAGCTTGAAACGAGACCGATCGCGGGTACGCGTTCAAGAGGAAAAGACGATGCTGAAGACAAGGCTTTGGCTGATGAATTAATTCACAACGAAAAAGAACGTGCGGAACACGTCATGCTTGTTGATCTTGAGCGCAATGACCTCGGGCGCGTATCGCGCTACGGCTCCGTGCGGGTTAACGAGTTTATGGCGATCGAAAAGTATTCCCACGTCATGCATATCGTGTCAAACGTACAGGGAGAGCTGCAGGACGGATATGACGCGACAGACATTATTCATGCGGTGTTCCCGGGGGGCACCATCACGGGAGCGCCCAAAGTGAGAACGATGGAAATTATAGAAGAGCTTGAGCCGACAAGACGGGGGCTTTATACTGGATCTATAGGCTGGTTCGGATTCAACGGAGATTTGCAGTTTAACATTGTGATCCGGACGATCTATGCAGCCGGCGGACATGCTTTTATGCAGTCCGGAGCAGGAGTGGTTATTGATTCGGTTCCGAAGCATGAATACAAGGAATCGTTCAAAAAAGCTTTTGCGATGAAAAAGGCGTTAGAGCTGAGTGAAGAAGAGACAAAAAATCAGACGAGGTGAGCAGAGATGATTTTAATGATTGACAATTATGATTCATTTACGTACAACTTGGTTCAATATTTGGGTGAGCTCGGGGAGGAACTGATCGTCAGACGGAATGACGAGATTACGATTGAGCAGATTGAAGAGCTGGGTCCGGACTTCTTAATGATTTCTCCCGGGCCGTGCAGTCCTGCTGAAGCGGGGATCAGCCTCGAAGCCATCAAACATTTTGCCGGCAGTATTCCTATTTTCGGCGTATGTCTCGGGCATCAGTCGATTGCGCAAGTATTCGGCGGCGATGTCGTCAGAGCAGAGCGGCTCATGCATGGCAAAACGTCAGAAGTTATGCATGACGGCCAGACGATTTTTAAAGGCCTGCAAAATCCGCTGGTCGCCACCCGGTACCATTCACTTATTGTCAAAGCGGACACGCTGCCGGATTGTTTTACGGTATCCGCTCAAACCAAAGAAGGAGAAATTATGGCAATCCGCCATCATGAGCTGCCTGTTGAAGGTGTTCAGTTCCATCCGGAATCCATCATGACCTCCTTCGGCAAAGAGATGCTCAGAAACTTTATAGAGACACACCGCAAAAAGGAAGTGTCGGTGTGATTATATATTTGAATGGTCAATATATAGAGGAGAAAGAAGCGGCGCTTTCTCCTTTTGACCATGGTTATCTGTACGGGATCGGCGCGTTCGAGACGTTCAGGCTTTACAGCGGCCGGCCGTTTCTGCCGGATGCGCATGTCGCCAGGCTCAACAGGGCGCTTCGGGATCTGCAGATTGCATATGAGGTGAACGAACAGGAGCTGCTTGATATGCTTCGGAGACTGTTGCACCTCAATGACATAAAGGACGGCAGCGCGCGTGTCCGGCTTAACATCTCGGCAGGCGTCAGCGATAAGGGGTTTGCCGCGCAGACTTATGAAAAGCCGACCGTCCTTTGTTTCGTCAACCGGCTCAATCCGGAAACTCTGCCTGTTCAAAAAGAAGGCAGGCTTCTCTCTGTCCGGAGAAATACGCCTGAAGGAACTTTTCGGTTAAAATCCCATCACTATTTAAACAACATGTACGCTAAACGGGAGATCGGGAATGATCCTAATCTTGAAGGGATTTTCCTGACCGGAGAAGGAGATGTCGCGGAAGGCATTGTCTCCAACGTGTTTTGGCGAAAAGGAGACAAGGTCTTTACGCCATCTTTGGATACGGGAATTCTCGATGGGGTAACAAGACAGTTTGTCATTGATGAATTGAAACGGCAGGGGACAGAAGTCACCGAAGGCCGATTCCGTTTTCAATCAATGCTTGAAGCAGATGAAGCATGGTTGACAAACTCCGTGCTTGAAATCATCCCGTTTTCTAAAATAGAGGAAGTTCCGCTGCCCGGAATGAGCGGAAAAACGGTGCAATTGCTCTGTAAGCAGTATCAGCAGGAAATAAACAAAATGAATGTACAGGAGGAGGAACAAAATGGCGCAGCAAACAATTGAACAGCCTAAACTGATTCATACAAAAAAAGGCGCTCTGTCCTATAAAGAGAAGACGCTCGTTATGGGGATATTAAATGTAACGCCAGACTCCTTCTCAGACGGCGGCAAATACGACAGTACGGAAAGGGCGCTTCTGCATGCGGCGAAGATGGCTGAAGAAGGGGCGCATATCATAGATATCGGCGGCGAATCGACAAGGCCCGGCGCATCACTCGTGTCGGCTGATGAGGAAATGTCACGAGTCATCCCCGTCATAGAACGGATTACAAGCGAGCTGGACATTCCGCTTTCAATCGATACGTATAAAGCGTCCGTGGCAGACGAAGCGGTCAAAGCGGGAGCCTCTATCCTTAATGACATCTGGGGGGCGAAAGGTGATCCTGACATGGCGTCAGTAGCCGCCGCACACGGGGTTCCGATTATCTTAATGCATAATCGCATGGAAAGAAACTACAACGATCTTATTCCTGATATGCTTGCAGACTTGATGGAAAGCGTAAAAATTGCCGCAGAAGCCGGCGTCACAGATGAAAACATGATTCTGGATCCGGGGATCGGCTTTGCGAAAAACTATGAGGACAATCTGGCTGTCATGAACAAGCTGGAGGTGTTCAGCGGGTTAGGTTATCCGCTGCTCCTGGCGACATCGAGAAAAAGGTTCATCGGCCGTGTGCTTGACCTTCCCCCTGAAGAACGTGCCGAGGGAACGGGAGCGACAGTATGCCTTGGCGTCCAGAAAGGCTGCGACATTGTGAGGGTGCACGATGTCAAAGAGATCGCAAGAATGACTAAGATGATGGATGCTATGTTGAACAAAGGAGGCGTACATTATGGATAAAGTATATGTAGAAGGTATGGAGTTTTACGGATATCACGGCGTATTCGAAGAAGAAAACAAACTCGGCCAGCGCTTCAAAGTAGACCTGACTGCCGAACTGGATTTGAGCAAAGCGGGAAAAACGGATGACCTTTCTTATACCATTAACTATGCGGAATTGTACAGTGTCTGCCGCGGCATCGTTGAGGGCGAGCCCGTTAATTTGGTCGAGACCCTTGCGGAACGGATCGCAGACACCGTCCTTGAGAAATTTGAGCCGGTGCAGCAATGTACGGTAAAGGTTGTTAAGCCTGACCCGCCGATTCCTGGCCATTATAAATCAGTAGCCATAGAAATGACGAGAAAGAAATCATGAACAATACGGCATATATCGGCCTCGGTTCCAATATGGGCGACCGTGAACATTATTTGCGCCAGGCAGTGGCCATGCTCAGCCGTCATCATGGCGTGACGGTGTCAAAGGTGTCCTCCATATATGAAACAGATCCCGTCGGCTATGAGGATCAAGATCAGTTTCTCAATATGGCGGTTGAAGTGAAAACGGCGTTATCTCCTTTTGAACTTCTTGACGTAACGCAGAGCATTGAAGCTGAATTAGGCAGAACGAGAGAGATTCGCTGGGGACCGCGGACGGCAGACCTTGACATTTTGCTGTATAATCGTGAAAATATTGAAACAGAGCGGCTGATTGTTCCGCATCCGAGAATGTATGAGCGCTTATTTGTCCTTGCGCCGTTAAAAGAAATATGTCCGCAGGCGGATCATATCACGGTAAGCGCTGAAACAAACCAAGAAGGTGTAAGAGTATGGAAGCAGAAATCTGGGGTAGGCGAATTCGTGCATTCAGAAAGCTGAAAGGTTATACTCAAGAAGGATTTGCAAAAGCATTAGGTGTATCAGTTTCTATTGTCGGTGAAATTGAACGCGGAAACCGATTGCCGTCAGATGCCATCATTCAAGATGCGGCAGATGTTTTAAATATAAGTGCGGACGAATTGGCCCCGCCTGAAAAATAGACAAATAATGAAAGGAGGGGAAAAATGTTTAAAATCGGTGATATTCAATTGAAAAACCGGGTCGTGCTTGCCCCTATGGCCGGTGTCTGCAACTCAGCGTTCAGATTGACTGTAAAGGAATTCGGAGCCGGATTGGTATGCGCTGAAATGGTCAGTGACAAAGCGATTCTTTACAACAACGCAAGAACAATGGGGATGCTTTACATTGATGAACGTGAAAAACCGCTCAGCCTTCAGATTTTTGGAGGAAAAAAGGAAACCCTTGTGGAAGCGGCGAAGTTTGTAGATCAAAACACGACTGCTGATATTATTGATATTAACATGGGTTGTCCCGTACCCAAGATTACAAAATGCGATGCGGGCGCCAAATGGCTACTCGATCCTGATAAGATTTATGAAATGGTATCCGCAGTAGTAGATGCTGTTGATAAGCCGGTTACAGTGAAGATGAGAATGGGTTGGGATGAAGAGCACATTTATGCAGTGAAAAATGCCCAAGCCGTTGAACGTGCCGGCGGAAAAGCCGTTGCCCTGCACGGCCGCACAAGAGTGCAAATGTATGAAGGCACTGCGAACTGGGATATCATTAAAGAAGTGAAGCAATCCGTCTCCATTCCCGTCATCGGAAACGGGGATGTCAAAACGCCTCAGGACGCGAAACGCATGCTTGAGGAAACAGGAGTTGACGGCGTCATGATCGGCCGGGCCGCACTCGGCAACCCGTGGATGATTTACCGTACGGTGCACTACCTTGAAACCGGTGAGTTAAAAGACGAACCGAAAGTCCGTGAAAAAATGTCGGTATGCAAACTGCACTTAGATCGCCTGATTAAGTTAAAAGGCGAAAATGTGGCAGTCAGAGAAATGAGAAAACACGCTGCCTGGTATCTGAAAGGTGTCAGAGGCAATGCGAATGTACGCAACGAAATTAACCAATGTGAGACGCGTGAAGAAGTTGTGCAGCTTTTAGATGCATTTACCGCCGAAGCAGAGGCAAAAGAGCTTCAAGATGCAAAAGTAGGTTAATATACACCCTCTATTGCTGCTCACTGCCAGCTTGCCGCTGGCAGTTTTTCTGCTTTTTCGTGAAAACAAAATGTAACGGAGTGATACCAATGAGTCAAGAAGAGCAAAATCATGAGGAATTGAACGACCAGCTGCAAGTCAGACGAGATAAAATGAACCAGCTGAGAGAAAACGGCATTGACCCTTTCGGCGAACGTTTCGAGAGAACGCATCAATCTCAACAGATCATTGACGCCTACCAGGATCTTTCTAAAGAAGAACTGGAAGAAAAAGCGATCGAAGTGACCATTGCAGGCCGTATGATGACAAAGCGCGGAAAAGGGAAAGCCGGCTTTGCGCATCTGCAGGACTTAGAAGGTCAAATTCAAATTTACGTAAGAAAAGACAGTGTCGGCGAAGAACAATATGAAATCTTTAAATCTTCAGACCTGGGAGACGTTATCGGCATCACGGGGAAAGTTTTCAAAACAAACGTAGGCGAGCTTTCTGTCAAAGCGACATCTTTTGAACTGCTGACAAAAGCACTGCGTCCTCTTCCTGATAAATATCATGGGTTAAAAGACGTTGAACAGCGTTACCGCCAGCGCTATCTCGATCTCATCGTAAACCCTGACAGCAAACAAACGTTTATCACACGCAGCAAAATCATCCAAGCGATGAGAAGATACTTAGATGACCATGGATACTTAGAAGTTGAAACACCTACGATGCACAGCATACCGGGAGGAGCGTCTGCACGCCCGTTCATCACGCACCATAACGCGCTCGACATGCCTCTTTATATGCGTATTGCGATTGAACTGCACCTAAAACGCCTGATTGTCGGCGGATTGGAAAAAGTCTACGAAATCGGCCGTGTGTTCCGTAATGAAGGTGTTTCTACACGCCATAACCCTGAATTCACGATGATCGAGCTGTATGAAGCGTACGCCGATTATAAAGATATTATGAGTCTTACGGAAAACCTCGTAGCACATATTGCGCAGGAAGTGCTTGGAAGCACCACAATCCAGTACGGAGAAGAGCAGATTGATCTGAAACCTGAATGGAAACGACTCCACATGGTAGATGCGGTCAAAGAAGCGACAGGTGTAGATTTCTGGAATGAGATGACTGTTGAAGAAGCGCGCGGTCATGCAAAAGAGCATGGTATCGAGATCACAAATTCAATGACGGTAGGTCATATCATCAATGAATTCTTCGAACAAAAAATTGAAGAAACACTCATTCAGCCTACATTTATTTACGGCCACCCTGTAGAGATTTCTCCTCTTGCTAAGAAAAATCCGGAGGACCCTCGCTTTACAGACCGTTTTGAGCTGTTTATCGTCGGCCGTGAGCACGCTAATGCGTTTACGGAGCTGAATGACCCTATTGACCAGAGGGAACGCTTTGAAGCGCAATTAAAAGAAAGAGAAGAAGGAAACGATGAAGCGCATATGATGGATGAAGACTTCGTTGAAGCTCTTGAATACGGCATGCCGCCGACCGGGGGATTGGGTATCGGTATCGACCGCCTTGTCATGCTGTTAACAAATGCTCCGTCTATCAGAGACGTTTTATTATTCCCTCAAATGAGACAACGCTAATAAAAGGGAAGGCGCCGTTTCTGCTTATCGCAGTACGGCGCTTTTTTAGAAACAAGCCGCTCATAAAACTTTTTTGATTTTCTTTTGAAAAACTATTGCACTATTATTTGCGAGGTGGTATATTATTATTCGTTGCCGCTAAACAAGGCGCTGACGAAAAAAAAGAAATTTAAAAAGTTATTGACTTCAAGAGATTGATAAGATAAAATAATAAAGTCGCTTGAACGAAAGACAAAATGATCTTTGAAAACTAAACAAGACAAAACGTACCTGTTAATTCAAAGTTTTAAATAAATCGCACAGCGATGTGCGTAGTCAGTCAAACTACTTTATCGGAGAGTTTGAT
>NZ_JBSIOT010000007.1:0-40905 GCF_053613335.1 Bacillus sp. LR--39
ATCCGGCGGACAGCAGCACACGGACAAAGCCCGGCATTCACAAACCGGCTCTACGCAGCCTGCCGAGCTGATCAAACAGGCTTTCGGCGGGGAATCCGGCGGACAGCAGCATGAGCAGACTTCCCGCAATCACTCCGGCTCATCCCATACGGACGGCCAGGTAGACCGCAGCCGCAGTAAAGAAACTTCGCCGAAGCCTCACTATACCGAGCCGATTCACTTCGAAGAAAGCGCGGTAAATGTTTTAAATGACAGCACCGTGATGAATATGCTGGAAGAAATTGAACCCGGAAATCATTAGAAACGAAAAAATCCTTCATTCGTTCAACGATGAAGGATTTTTTCGTTTTAGCGCTCTATCTCATATTTTTCTATAAGAGAATGAACCATTGATCTGCTTTTTTGTTAAGCTTCTTCAGCTTCAATGACGATTGAGGAATCATTGTACACCGCGGTATCGGTTTCCTTCGTCATTTTACTCGTTAACAGCCCTGCGGTCATACTGCCGCTGACATTTAAGGCGGTGCGCCCCATGTCAATTAACGGCTCAATTGAAATGAGCAGCCCGGCAAGCGCGACAGGCATGTTCAAAGCGGATAGGACGAGCAGAGCCGCAAATGTCGCGCCGCCTCCCACGCCTGCTACACCGAATGAACTGATTGCCACGATGGCAATGACGGAGATGATAAATCCCGGTTCAAACGGGTTTTGCCCTACTGTCGGCGCAATCATCATCGCGAGCATCGCCGGGTAAATGCCGGCACAGCCGTTTTGACCGATCGATAAGCCGAATGAACCGGCGAAGTTCGCAATTCCTTCCGGGACGCCCATGCTTTTTTGTGTTTTAATATTGAGCGGCAAAGCCCCTGCGCTTGAACGGGACGTAAACGCAAACACCATGACAGGAAATGCTTTTTTCACGTATGTGATCGGATTTAAACCGCTGAACGTAATCAGCAGCAAGTGAATGATAAACATGACAATAAGCGCGGCGTATGAAGCGATCACAAACATCCCCAGTTTCGTAATGCTGTCGATGTCGCTTGTCGCGATCGTCTTTGTCATAATCGCCAATACCCCGTAAGGCGTCAGTCTTAAAATTAGTGTCACGACGCGCATAATAATCGCGTATACCGCATCGACAATTCCGCTGAAAGTCGCAGCGTGCTCCGGCTGTTTCCGTTTCACGCCCAGAAAAGCGATGCCGAGGAAAGCGGCGAAAATAACGACTCCGATGGTGGAAGTCGGTCTGGCCCCCGTGAAATCAAGAAACGGATTTCCCGGCAGAAGCTCAACGATTTGCTGAGGCAGCGTTTTGGCCGTCATATCCTCAGATTTTTGCTGCAGCTCCTGGCCTCTTGATAACTCGGTGCTTCCCTGGTCGATATGAACGGCTTTCAGATCAAAGGATAGCGCCGAAGCAATTCCGACTGCCGCAGCAATTGCTGTCGTAGCGATCAAAATTCCGATGATCAGTCCGCTGATTTTCCCGATGTTATGGGTCAGTTTCAGCTTCGTAAATGCGCCGAGAATAGAAATAAAGACTAGCGGCATGACGATCATCTGAAGCAATTTGACATAACCGCCGCCGGCAATATTAAACCAATCGGCCGTTTGTGTCACGATATGTGAAGCCGGCCCGTAAATCAATTGCAGTGCAAAACCGAATACAATGCCTAGTCCGAGCGCGGTAAAGACACGTTTAGAAAAGGAAACGTGTTTCTTTTGCATGACAAACAGACCTGCTATAAGCAAAAGCATAATGAAAACATGTAAGACTATAAATAAATTCTCCAAAACAGGTAAACACTCCCTTGCTCATTATCCTTTAACACTATATTATATGAATTCCGATCGGTCAAGTAAGAATTGACAAAATATGTATTTTTATAGACTTTTCTCTTTTCTTTCCACCCTTTCTCTAGTAACTTATATAAGGGTGATTGTTATGCTGAAGGAACTGTTTCTTAATTTAACGATTTTAATTACATTTAATTATCTCTTCACCCTTCTTTTTAAAGAGTCGCTTTCGTATAAAGAAGACCGTCTGATCTTTCAATTACTGAAGGGGACGGTCTGCGGGCTTTTAGGGGTTTTTCTGATTGCTTTCGGCTTTTCTTACTCCGATTCCATCATTGATCTCAGAAATATCCCCATTATCATCGCCGCTCTTTACGGAGGCTGGGTGTCTACGGCAGCCGCCTTTGCGATTATCGTCGCAGGCCGTATCTTGATCAATTTCAATACAAGCGCCATTTTTTCCATCGCCGCCGTCGGGGTTATTGCGATACTTTCTGCGGCCGTCCTCAGAGGAAAAAAGCCGGATCACAAAATGGCGTTCGTTATGCTGCTTTTTTCAAATGTTATTTTCACCCTGACGCTGCTGTTTCTTATGCCTGAACAGCCTGCCGGGGCCCTCGTTTATTATTGGCTTATTTCCACCTTGGGCGGAATGCTGTCGCTGTATATCATCAAACACGAAGCCGATGCCCGCCTTTTGTTCAAGCAATACAAGTTTCAAGCGAATTATGATTTTCTGACGGGGATTTTTAATAAGAGAAAATTCGAGGAAGTCTCGCGCGTTCTGTTCGATCGGGCGTCTCAATCCCCCTCGTCTCAGCTCGCGCTTATTTATTTGGATATTGATCACTTTAAGCAGATCAATGATCAATACGGCCATTATGAAGGGGATCGAGTACTGAAAGAACTGGGGACGCGTCTGAGGTTCTTACTCAGCAGTTCTGACCCGTCAGCCCGCATCGGCGGCGAAGAATTTGCCGTGCTTATGCCCAATTGCACGTATACAAAAGGGCTTCACCTCGCAGAAGAAATCAGGCACACGATTGACGCGAACCCGATTCTGCTGACGAGCGGAGATACAATTCCCGTGACCGTTTCCCTCGGCATCGCGCATTATCCGACAAATACATCGGATCCTCAGACATTGCCCCTGATCGCGGACCGGATGCTGTACAAAGCGAAAACATCAGGGCGCAATCAAGTGTGCAGCACTGAAAAAAAAGAATGATCGCCCGAAGAGGAAATCATTCTTTCTTTTCAGTGAGAAAGCCGCCTTTCAGGAAAACAGGAATCAGGCTGCCCTCATATTCTTTTTCAATAAACGCCGCGGTATCATCTGATTGATACAAAGACAGGAGTTTTTGCATCCGTTCATCATCTTTATCCTCAGCCCTGACGGCGATCAGATGAATATACGCTTCCTTCATTTGCGCCGATCGGATCAGCGCGTCCTTCTCCGCATGAAATCCTGCTCTTTTCGCCTCGCTTTGACTGAGAACTGCTGCGTCAGCATGTTCCGCCGCCTGATATGCGTTCTTTTTTGTTTCCGTTTTTAAGGTCAGATGCTTCGGGTTGTCCTTGATCATATCAGTTGAACCCGTACCGGTGAATCCCTTTTTCAATGTCATCAGTCCGGCCTCCTGCATGAGAAAAAGCGCCCTTCCGAAGTCCGCCGCTTCACCAGGCACGGCAATGACCGCTCCGTCCGGTATATCCTTCAGCCGTTTATGTTGCTTGGAATACACCCCCAGCGATGCCGCATATGTCGTTCCTAAAGGAGCCAGCTTCTTTTTCACATGAGGCGGCAAAGATTGAAAATAAGAAACGGATTGAAACGCATTGGCGTCGAGATCCCCGCCGGCAAGCGCCAAATCGGCCTCGGCATAATCCGAAAACGTTACCAAAGAAAGCTGCAATCCTTCCTCACCGGCTTTTTTCGCGACAAACTCCCAGATCGATTGATCAGATTCATTGATCCCGATAGTAATTGTCCGGTTCCCGTCAGGATAATGGCATGAAGTAAGTGATATGATCAAAATGAAAAGAAACAGACTGTTTATAAGCCGCAGGTTCAAGTTGACCTACTCCCTATCTATTTTTATGTACAGAGGCTGCACCATGATATTCGGGCTCATGATTACATACAATACCGATTTAAAAAAGGGTTGTCAATTGCTTCCTTAAGAGGCTGTAAAGCGGTTTTTATCAGCTGTAAATGGGCTGTTCTAGTCTCAAATCAGATTTCCGTATCAGAGCGTTCTCCTCTTAAAACATGTTATTTCGAAAAAAGTTACATTTAGCAGTTGTTTTTTCTTCGAATTACTGGTAGAGTAAAGGTAATTATTTTTGTTCGAACTATCTTTAAGAAGAAAGTTTTGTAAGAGTTTTCGTCTTGGAAGTTTGTTTTAGAGCAAGAATAGTGAATTTAAGCGTTATGTCGCTTTAGGAGGAAATTTCATGTTAGAAGGTAAAGTAAAATGGTTCAACTCTGAAAAAGGATTCGGATTCATCGAAGTAGAAGGTCAAGACGATGTATTCGTTCACTTCTCTGCTATTCAAGGCGAAGGCTTCAAAACTTTAGAAGAAGGCCAATCTGTTTCTTTCGAAATCGTTGAAGGAAACCGCGGACCACAAGCTGCTAACGTAACAAAAGCATAAATTGTTTAAAAAACCTGCCGGTGTACGCCGGCAGGTTTTTTTTCATCTAAAACGAAAAGCTGTTTTGCAAAGGCAAAACAGCTTTTTTATATCAGGTGGCAATATCGCGTTTTAAGAAGACGCCGAATGCGAGCGCCAGAAAAATAACGAAGTAAATCACAAGCAGCACAACCGAAAATGTCATCGTCATCCCCTCTACTAAAGGAGTCCCGTTCATATATTGCGACAAATCCGTGTTCGCAAATAAAATATATTTGGTCCATTCAAATTTCGCAGCAAGAAATACCGTCGCCGTGTTCCCCATAACCAATAGAAAAATAGAAAATCCGACCGCTAATGAGCTGTTCCGGAATACCGCAGACAGCATAAACGCCATCGTCGCAAGCATAAAAGCGGAGACAGATTCATAGACATATGTTTTAGCGAGGAAAGCGATGATATTTTGCTCAAAAACATGGCCGTCTTTGTATACGAGATGAACATCAGCCGCAGTATCTCCGCCTGTACCGAAAAAGACCAATCCCAACAGAGCGGAGCCGGCAAATAAAATCACAAGCATCAGCAGTCCGAACAGCAGCACCGTCATATATTTAGATAACAAAATCTGAAAACGGCTGAGCGGACGGATAGCCAGCAGCTTGATCGTCCCCCAGTTGAACTCATTCGCCACGATGCCTGCGGCAATGATAATCGTAAACAGCCCGGTCAAAACAGTCATCATCGAAGAATCAGCTACGTATGACCACACTGTGTACCCTGTATCCTCGGGGATGTTATGATCCATACGGTATTGATTTATCGCGACATTCTGTTTCAGGTTATCAATGAGCGTCTGATTTCCGGTTTCCTTCATCTGCTGTTTCATTTCTTTGTTTTCAGCCTGGAGCTCCTGTTTCCAATTCGGATTGGCTTCGCTGGAGGTGAAATGGTTTGACAGAAGCGCAAAACCGATCATCGAAACGCCTAAAATCACAATCATAGCCCACGTGCCGACGCGGCTGAAAATTTTTATCCATTCATTATAGATCAGCTTAAACATATTGAACCTCCTCTTTCGTCCCGCCGGTAATCTCCAAGAAACGGTCTTCCAAAGATTTTGTCATGATTTTCACTTCATATAAGCGGATATTTTCACGGACGAGCAGTGATATCACATCAGGCACCTCCTGTTTTGACAGCCTGATTTCAATGCCGTCTGTCTTCTTCACACAGTCAAACTGACTCAGAACAGCAAGAGCCTCTTCTCTTTGTTCAATATGGAAGAAGTATGTATCTTTATCCTCTTTTCCTTCATCCCTTACTTTTTGAATATCGACAAGCTCCCCTTTTTGCAGAATGCCGATTCGGTCGCACATTAACTCCATTTCTGACAGCAGATGGCTTGAGACGATGACAGCCATTCCTTTTTCACGTGTCAGCTTTTTCAGATGGTCCCTGATTTCCCTGATGCCCACGGGCAATATCTTCAATAAAAAAAAGGCAAATCCGCTATTACGCAGATTTGCCTTTTCAATTACTTCTTTTTGTTTTTTAAGGAGAGCAGCGCATCACGATAGCTGCTATCCTGCATTTTGCCGCCGCTATCAGGATCGTTTGGTTCCTGATCCGTCTCAGAAGTCTTAAACTTCTGAAGCGCCTGACGGTACACATCATCGCCCATTGTATTCTTTTTCTCACGGGGAGATTCAGATTTCACAACGACGGGAGCATGCTCGGCTGAGCGCTCCTCGGCCGGATCATGCTTTTCCGGCTGTTCGGCTGTAGTGCCGATCGCTTCTCTCTTTTCTTCTTTGACATCCTGTCCTGCAGAAGTGCTGCGGACATTGAATGTGATAAGAAGTGCAATCACAATGACAGCAGCAATAACCGCTATAATAATGGCCATATAACCCTCTCCTTACTGTCGTCCGGCAGTTAGATTACCTGTGACTTGGCTGACACGTCTGCCAAGCGCTCGGCCTAATTGAAGGCCTTCTTCCGTCATCAGCACATCGCTGTCAACCGGGCATGTGACGCCCGCGCCGTAGTAAGAGCCGTACAGCGCGTTTTCAGGAACGTTGCCGGGAAGTCCGACAACAATCATGCCTTGGTGAAACATAGGAGTGATCAGATTGTGCATTGTCATTTCTAATCCGCCATGTGTTGTCGCCGTCGTACAGAATACGGCGCCGACTTTATCAATCAGCTCGCCTTCAGCCCACAGATAGCCGAGTCTGTCGATCCACGCTTTTAAGCCTGAACTGATGGTGCCAAAGTGTCCCGGGCATCCCCAGATAATGGCATCCATGTCTTTCAGCTTGCGGATGTCTGCTTGATCGACATGGTCGATCAGGACTTCAGCCTCAGCGTTTTCTCGTGCTCCTTCGGCAATGGCTTCAGCAAGGTGTTTTGTATGTTCGCCTTCACTATCGTACACTACGTAAATTTTCATTCAGGAAACCTCCCATTCAGATGATTAAGATTCCTTCACTTCTTTAGGGGCAGGAAGCAATGACAGCTCCTCTTTTTTCTTCGCCCGCTGTTTGTCTTTCCGTACGTCACGCAAGAACAGGCTCAGGACTACGCCGATAACCGCAAAGATCGTCGCCCACATAAACGCGTCATTAATCCCCATAACGTTGGAATTAAGTGAAGCTGTTTTGTAGAGATATGAATAAACGGTTTGTTTCGCCGCATCAAGCGACATGTTCATGTTGACCATTAAATTCGAAACCGCGCTTTGGAACGACTGCATGAAGCTTGGATCAGCCGTGCTCGTTTTATCCGCAATCTGCGAATAGTGCATTGTCGTACGGTTCGTATAAATCGTTGTGATCAAACTTGTTCCGATTGAACCGCTGATCTGGCGGAGCGTGTTGCTCATCGCCGTGCCGTGGCTGTTCAACCGCGCCGGAAGCTGGTTCATTCCGGCTGTCATAACAGGCATCATTAACAGTGACATACCGAATGCGCGGATGGCATAGACAAGCATAATGTGCGTGTAAGGTGTGTCAATTGTCAATTTTGTATACTGGAATGTCGTTGCGACCGTGATGACCAGCCCGATAATCGCAAGCGGTCTCGGACCGATTTTGTCAAACAGAATACCGGAAATCGGCGACATGATCAGCATGACAATCGCGCCCGGCAATAGCAAGAGACCCGATTGCAGCGCCGTAAAGCCGACTAAGTTCTGCAGGTAAATCGGAAGCAGGAACATTCCTGTGTAAAGCGCAACGGTAATAATGATATTAATTACACTGGAAAGTGAGAAAATATCATATTTAAATACCCGGAAGTCGAGCATCGGTTTTTCAGAGCGCAATTGCTGAATGACAAACGCGGCAATCGCGATGACACCGACGATGACGGTAGACAGCACGATCGGATCTCCCCAGCCGTCGCTGCCCGCTTCACTGACTCCGTAAAGCAATGAGGCAAATCCGACAATGGATAGAATCGCACCCAAGCTGTCGAGTTTGATTTTTTGCGGTTCCACCAAGTTCTTAAAGAGGAAAAACGCTATGATAATAACGATTGCCCCGATCGGAACAAGGCCGTAGAACATAATGCGCCATGTGTAATGCTCGATGATCCAGCCGGAAAGAGTCGGTCCGACCGCCGGAGCAAACATCATCGCAAGACCGAAAATCCCCATTCCTTTCCCCCTGCTTTCAGGCGGGAAGATAAGCAGAATAGTTGTCATGACCAGCGGCTGCAGGATACCGCCGCCGACCGCCTGAATTAACCGGCCGATCAGCATGGTTGAGAAGTTAGGCGCGATTCCGCAGACTAACGTTCCCGCTGTAAAACAGAACATGGCTACGAGAAAGAGGCTTCTCTGTCCGAACCGGGTAATTAAGAACGCAGATAACGGAATCAAAACACCGTTGACCAGCATGTATCCGGTCGTAAGCCACTGAATCGTCGTCGCACTCACACCGAACTCGGTCATTAAGTGCGGCATCGCCACGTTAAGAAGCGTTTGGTTCAAGATCGCCAGGAATAACCCGGCCATAAGCACAATAAGCAATGTTTTAGGACTTTTTACTTGATTATCTGATTTAGCCACCTAAGACAACCTCCCTTCATGGTTTGATGACTGATCTGTATTATTCAGAGATTTTTACAGATGCGTTCATACCAGGAAGCACCTTGTCAGATGGGTTGCTGAGTGAAATTTTAACAGGAACTTTTTGCGTTACTTTTGTGTAGTTGCCGCTTGAGTTTGAAGAAGGCAGCATATCAAATGTTGAATTTGTCGCATAACCGATTTCTTCTACTGTTCCGTCAAATGTTGTATTAGGGTCGCCGTCAACAATTACGTCTACTTTGTTTCCTACTTCAATGTCTCTAATGTCTGTTTCTTTAATGTTTGCAGTGATGTAAAGGTGTTTCATGTCAATTTCTTGGGCAATTGTCGTACCGGCTTGCACCATTTGGCCGTTTTTCACTTCGTTTTTCACGATTGTTCCATCCATGATGGCTTTTACGTCAGCATTTTGCTGTCCTTTGATTTTTGCAACAACGTCGTTTTTGCTTACTTCTTTCCCCTCATCAAGGTTCCAGTCAGTTACTTTACCCGCAGCAGGAGCTGTGATAGCAGCCATGTCGCCGGCAACTTTTGCTTCATCGGTTTTTACATAGTGTGTGCTTTGATAATAGTAGTAAGCACCTCCGCCTATAATTGCAAGAACAACAATCAAACCGATAATGTTGGTCAGAATTAAACGTCCTCTGTTCATTTTGTTTTCTCCTTTCGTTTCTTCCTCTATCATTTTGTGGAATGATGATAAAAATATGTGGGGATTTTTTTATTTTCCGTTTTTCACTGCACAGCCGTTTGCAAGCTTCGTTAAACTTTCCGCAAGCTTGCGCAGGTACTGCAGTTCAGCGGTATTGAGCTGCCGGTATAAGACCGCCGCTTTTTCGGCATATTGAACAGCAGCTTTCTTTAGAAGTTCTTCCCCCTCTTCGGTTAACTGAATCATAACAACACGCCGGTCGTCGTGATAGTCGCTCCGAACCATTAGGCGGCGCTTATACAGAATATCGGTCATTCTCGTGACAGACGCCGGTTTCAGATCAAGCGACAAAGCCAGCCTTGAAAGCTGCGTGCTTTTGCTCTTATGTATTTTGAACATCAGCAGATACTGCAGCACTGTAATATCAAAAGGTTCAAGCACTGTCTCCAGAATCATTTTCTGCTTTTTGTAAATCGATCTGGAAGTATCAAACAGTTGTTCAAAACTGAGCAAAGCGAGCTCTGATTCAATCACCGTATTTTCACCTCATTCCCTTAATAATAGTTCACAAGATAAAATATTAATAAATGAAAGAAGGTTTGTAAAGAGAAAAGTTTCATTTTTTAAGGATTTTTTTTATGCCGTTTTTTCTCTTTATTTTTAATTTAAAAAAGCCGGGCGAAGAACCGCGGCCCACGATTCTTCACTCGGCTTTATATTTAATACGATGCTTTGCTTACACCGGCTTCCTCATTTTTAAAAAAGCTTTTCAGCGCTTGAAATACGTCTGATTTCTGTTTCAGGATGTAGTATTTAAATTTATCATCTTTGACATTTTTATAGGCGGACATGAGGGTGGAATGCCTGTTATATTGATTGACCTCACCGTAACAGAACAGATTCGATTTTTTCATGATGTCATTGACGAGCTTTACGCACCGGGCGTTATCCGAAGTCAGGTTATCTCCGTCTGAAAAATGAAACGGATAGATGTTGTAGCGGGCGGGGTCATATTTTTCATCAATTAATTCAAGAGACTTCCGGTAAACGGAGGAACAGATGGTGCCCCCGCTCTCGCCTTTCGAGAAAAAATCTTCTTCGGACACGACCTTCGCTTCCGTATGGTGGGCGATAAATTCGATATCAACCGTTTCATACTTTGTCCGTAAAAATCGTGTCATCCAAAAAAAGAAGCTCCTCGCCATATACTTTTCCCATACGCCCATCGAACCGCTTGTATCCATCATGGCTAAAACGACAGCTTTCGATTCCGGCTTCGTCACATCATTCCATGTTTTGTATTTCAGATCTTCCGGATAAATAGGGTAAAACGACGGCTTGCCTGTCATAGCGTTTCGTTTATAGGCCGACAGCATCGTCCTTTTCTTATCGATATTCCCTGTCAGCCCGGTTTTCCGGATATCATTGAACTCGATATCGGTATGGACGATATTGTCCCTTTCCTTTTGCTGCAGATTCGGCAGTTCTAATTCCTGAAACAGCGCTTCTTCCAGATCCATCAATGAAACTTCCGCTTCATAATAATCCTCGCCTGCCTGATCGCCTGCTCCCTGGCCTTTTCCGGCACCCTGCTTTTTATCTGCGCCGTCTCTTGCGACGACATCGCCGACTTCGCTGTCGCCGTCGCCTTGGCCGACATGTTTATTTTTATCATAGTTATAACGGATTTTATATTCATCAAGCGAACGAATCGGGATTTTCACGACATCTTTTCCGTTGGACATAATAATGCTTTCCTCAGTGACAAGATCCGGAAGGTTGTTTTTTATCGCTTCCTGTACTTTCTTTTGGTGGCGCTGCTGGTCATCAAAGCCTTTGCGATGGAGGGACCAGTCTTCCTCTGAAATCAAAAAATTTCCGCTGTCATTACGGGACATGAATTCCCCTCCTTAACCGTTATGGTCGTTTTACATGTGTATTCCGGCTTGGTCCTGTTTATGAAACAAGTCCGGCGAAAAGATTTATTTTCATCTTATGCCGGACGGACTCTCCAATTGACAAACAATTGCGAAAAACAGCCAAAAGAACCCGTCCTTTTACAGACGGGCCTCTCAATGAAATCAAACATCAGCGGTTTAACAAGCTTCCGACATACTTCAGTAGTTCATTAGCACTAGTCGAATTATAGCCGTGTTCATCTATTAACCTTGCCACTACCTCATTGACCTTTTTAAGCTGCTGCTCATCCGGCGTTTTGGTTGAGGTCGTAATTTTCACCACATCTTTTAAGTCTGCGAACAGCTTTTTCTGAATCGCTTCGCGGAGTCTTTCGTGCGAATTATAGTCAAAGCGTTTTCCTTTTCTTGCATAGGCGGATATGCGGATTAAAATTTCTTCGCGGAACGCTTTTTTCGCGTTTTCTGAAATGCCGATCTGCTCTTCAATGGATCTCATCAGTTTTTCGTCAGGATTCATTTCTTCACCCGTCAGCGGATCGCGGAGCTTATTTTTATTGCAGTACGCTTCCACATTATCTAAATAATTGTCCATGAGAGTTTTCGCGGATTCTTCATATGAATAGACGAACGCCTTCTGCACTTCCTTTTTGGCGATATCATCGTACTCTTTCCTGGCGGCGGAAATAAAATTCATATACCGCTCTTTGTCCTCGGCGGAGATGGACGGATGCTGGTCGAGTCCTTCTTTTAAGGAGCGCAGCACGTCAAGCGAATTGATCGATTCCATATTTTTTCGGATAATCGTTGAGGAAATGCGGTTGATGACATAGCGCGGGTCAATTCCGCTCATTCCTTCATCGTGGAATTCCTTCTTCATATCCTCCAGATCAACGGAATTGTAACCTTCAACGCTTTCTCCGTCATAGAGCCTCATTTTTTTGACGAGATCAATATCAGAGCGGTTCGGTTCCTTCAGCCGGGTCAAAATAGAAAACATCGCGGCCACTTTTAATGTATGGGGGGCGATGTGTACGTCAGAAACATCACTTTCAGAAATCATTTTCTCATAAATCCGTTCTTCCTCTGACACCTTTAAATTATAAGGAACAGGCATCACGATGATCCTGGAGTGAAGGGCTTCATTTTTCTTATTGGCAATAAACGAGCGGTACTCCGTTTCGTTCGTATGCGCAACAACCAACTCGTCGGCTGAGATGAGCGCAAACCGTCCGGCTTTAAAATTCCCTTCCTGCGTGAGTGACAGAAGGTGCCACAGAAATTTTTCATCGCATTTCAGCATTTCCTGAAACTCCATCATTCCGCGGTTCGCTTTATTTAATTCACCGTCAAACCGATAAGCGCGCGGATCTGATTCTGAGCCGTATTCGGCAATCGTTGAAAAATCAATGCTTCCCGTCAAGTCGGCGATATCCTGTGATTTCGGGTCAGACGGGCTGAAGGTTCCGATTCCGGTACGTTTATCCTCCGAGAAGAATATACGTTCAACCTTTACATCCTCAATTCTGCCGCCGTATTCTTCTTCAAGCCGCATGACATTAAGCGGAGAAAGGCTGCCCTCAATTCTGATGCCGTATTCTCTGTAGAAGTCGTCGCGCAGATGATGGGGAATGAGATGGAGAGGATCTTCATGCATCGGGCAGCCTTTAATGGCGTAAACAGCGCCGTTGTCTGTCAATGAGTAGGCTTCAAGCCCTTTTTTCAGCATGGTGACAAGAGTTGACTTTCCGCCGCTGACGGGTCCCATCAATAGTAAAATCCGTTTTCTTACATCGAGCCGCTTGGCAGCCGGGTGAAAGTATTCCTCCACGAGCCGTTCCAGAGATTCCTCAAGGCCGAACAGCTCCCGCGAGAAAAAGCTGTATGTCTTTTTACCGTCATCCTCCTCGATTCCGCTGTCTTTTATCATATTAAAAACGCGAGAATGAGCAGACTGCGCGACCAATGGATTTTCTTTTATGATCTCCAAATAATCAGCGAACGTCCCTTCCCATTTGAGCCGCTGCTCTTCCTCTCTGTACTTTTCAATTTTCTTTAATATATCCATAAGAACCTCCTCTATCATGTTTGATGCACTAGAAATAAGGTACTTTGTTACAATCTATGCGGTAACGTGATAATACATGCTTTTCGTTTCTTAAAAATAAAGACGTTATAAGGCCGTCATTGACAAGGGTCCGGTGCACCGTTCATAATGAAAGAAATACAGTTTCATCCAGACTCGGACATCAAATGGAAAAGCAAAGAGGAGGAGAAATGATGAAAACGATCATTTTACTTGGGGTCATTCTCACTTTTTTAGTATCCATTTTTACGGCGGGTTACGACAGCAAACCTGAAAACAAATAACGGCAAAAGGGTGCTCTTCATAAAGAGCACCCTTTCCTGCACAACATAACAATGTTTCATATTTGAATATGTTCTTGGACAGTTGATTTTTCATGAGATTTGCAGCTTGTTTGATACTCGATTTTTCCGATTTTGCAGCCCGGGCCGATTTCCACATGCTTTCCTCTGACGATGTCTGCTTCCGTGTATTCGAGGTAAATTGCGTCTCCTTCGATCAATTCAGCAGAAAGCGTGCCGGCTTTCCGTTTAAGAAAACCGGGTTTCCGTCTGACGGTGATCGATGTGCCGCCGATTTCTTTCACGCGGCTTCGGTCATAACGCAAATGGATGTTTACGTCCCCCGCGTTTAACAATCCCGCCACATTGATACATCCTGTTACATGAAGCAGCTCCGTCTCGCAATCGCCGCCGACGGTGAGACTTCCTTTTAAATGACACCGCTCTCCCGCGGCCCCGCCGCCAATTTCAGCAAGTCCTTTCAGCCTCATCGTGGCGAAACGCATGGAGCCGCCGACTTTCAATGTGCCCATCACATTTGCTGAACGTGCTGATAAATCTCCTGCAACTTCATGCTCTCCGAAAATTTTCAGCCTGTTGATCTCGGCATCTCCGAGAAAAAGTCCCGTACCGAATATCCGGCAGCGTTCGCTTTGAAGTCCTTCGCCGACAGTTCCTTCCCCTTTAATGCTTACATTTTGGTAGGACCCGCCGGAGGCGTGTCCGGCTCCGTACATTTTTAAATGACTCAATTTTTTTGTCGTTTCCATCGCAGCTCCTCCTATCGTTTCACGACTTCGTTAACCAAAGCGGAAGAATCACATGTAAAATCGCCGCTGTATTCCACAGTCCCAATGGTGCAGCCTGCGCCGATCTGCACATGATTTCCGCGGACTGTCTTCGCGTTCGTGTCCGCCAATTCAATGATGTCACCTTCAATCAGCTCCGCTGTCAGCACCGGGGCCGGCATCAGCTTAAAACGCGTAAGCACGCTCTTTCTGCTCATCACTTTCAAATGGCGGCAGCCGATTTCTTTCACATGGCTTTCTCCCGCCGTCAGCTTAATACTGACTTCATCGGCATTCAGCAGGCCGCCGATCTTGCATTTACCTTCCGAACGGAACGTCTCTGTCTCGCAATCGCCTTCAATCCCGGCTTTCCCGGATATGAAAATATCATCAGCTTTCACATCGCCGCCGAAAGATGAAAATCCCGCGACGTTCAGCCGCTCCGTTTTGACATCACCTTTAATGACACCCGTTCCGTTGATACGGATGGATTCAGCTTCGGCACTGCCGGAAATTTTCCCCGAACCGCTGATCGTCAGCGTTTGCGTCTTGACATGTCCGTCTGTTTTTCCGCTGCCGTTAAACAAAAAGCTCGCGCACTCCACATCACCTGACACCGTGCCGCTTCCGTTGATCTCCACTGTATGAAAACGGCCTCCTTTTGAACTTCCTGAACCGTTGATGATTAATTTATCTGTTACTTCCATTGATGGTCCTCCTGCATCCATTTCGTTTTTAATTCTTCCGATGCCGAAGCAAGCGCCACCCGTTCAACCACTTTGACAGTCGGTTCAAATAAAATCTGTTCCGCGTCAGCGATGAAGCACGTCGTTACGCCAAGCTTTCGGAGCATGACAAGCTCCGTATTTGCTTTCAGTTCGGAAGCCTCATACGTTTTCAGCACCCCTGCCGCCAATTTTCCTTCCTCAAGGCTGATATTGCCCGATCGCAAAAGTCCTTCAAGCACATATAAAGACAGCAGCGCGCGGGACGTGAATGTCACGCCGTCTTCGCCATAAACTTGCAGCGCAGCCTTTGAAATCAGTCCTTTTTGAAGCAGCTCCGCAGACGTTATATTGACATCAGTCATTTGCGGAGACAGCATTTCTCTCATTTCATCCAAAGACAGATTTTCTTTCATTTTCTGTATTTTTGAGATGCGTTTTAATATTTCCGCTCTCGGAAAAAATGTTTCCTGGCCTGTAAATGTTGATTTTCGGATAAACCATTCTTCAGGAATTAAATTTTTCCGTTTCCAGCGGTACAGCTGTCCGTATGAAATTGATGTTTCTTCCAGCAATTCTTTTTTAGAAATCAGTTGTTCCTCCATGAATCCAGCTCCTTCGATGAATGTATTGTAACATAACACTGTTACGTTGTTAAGCCTGGAAATATAAAAATGCCGTGAACAGCTGCTGTCCGTCTTTTTTATTCAATAAAAAAACGCCCGGATGCGGGCGTTTTTTCTCACGTCAAATCTCTGTAATTTTGCTGGCGCAGCGCTTCATATACAAGAATCGCGGCCGTGTTGGACAGGTTTAATGATCTCACATGCTCGGTCATCGGCAGACGCAGGCAGCGGTCCATATTGTTTTCGATCAATTCTTTCGGAAGTCCGCTCGTTTCTCTGCCGAATACGAAGAAAAAGTCTTCCTCCGTATTTGAGTAATCAAATGATGTGTGCGGCTTTTGACCGAATTTTGTAATGAAGAAAAACTTTCCGTTCTCATATGCCTCAAATAACTCTTCCAATGAATCATGATATACGACGTTGACAAACTCCCAATAATCGAGTCCGGCGCGCTTCAGCATTTTATCATCGGTTGAGAATCCGAGCGGGCGGATCAAATGAAGCGTTGTGTCTGTTGCCGCACAAGTACGTGCGATATTTCCCGTATTGGCCGGGATTTCGGGTTGATATAAAACGACATGTAATGCCACGATGTTCACCTCTGTTTTTTATTCCGCCCACCATTATATCATTAATTACTCTTTTGTCGTATCATCCGTAATATGAAAAAACGCATATCTGATGGAAGGAGTATACGCCGTTGAATCCTCATATGACCAATATCTCATTCTGCTGTCATACGTTTGGGCATTGACAAGCGGCATATTGCTTTTATCTTTTGCGACAACGATCGTCGTATGATTAAAACGCCCGTCTCCTTCAAAATCATAGCAAATGATATCTCCGGGCATCAGTTCTTC
The DNA here is from genome assembly GCF_053613335.1 of Bacillus sp. LR--39. Taxonomy (NCBI): domain Bacteria; kingdom Bacillati; phylum Bacillota; class Bacilli; order Caryophanales; family Bacillaceae; genus Bacillus; species Bacillus sp. LR--39. Next base: position 16,465 of record NZ_JBSIOT010000007.1, read on the forward strand.
AGCTCTCGATACTTGCACCGCGCGAAGCCCTGCCTTGGATTGGGCCAGATACATCTTCATCGAATGCGCGACCGTCCAGCTGTAGCTCCACGAGCTTGCCTTCATCCACCAGCCTGAGCCTCTGTTCGGATGCCCCCGCATCGGTGCTTTTCCGGCATGTAAACATTGGGAAATAAAATTGGTGCAATTATCGCTGAAATTTTTATAAGCGGGATTTCGTTTATTCCAAAACTTCTCCGCGTACTGCACGGCAGCCAGACGGTCGTATTGAAACGCCCGCCCGAAATCTTCCCGTTCACTCCGCTCATATTCAATTACGCTGTTTCCGTCAGAAAATCCCGCCGGTTTTTTCTTTACTTCCCGGTCTTTAATCAACAGCTGATCATAGAGAAATGCAGTCCGTTCCTCAATCTGCTCTTCTAAGTAAAGGTGTCCGTCATGCTCCTTGCACAAATATTCGAAATGAATCGTGTACATGACGCATAACGTGCCGTCGTCCTCAAGGCTGCTTTTGACAATGACGGCTTTTGCCTTCGCTTTCACGATGTCAACTTTCCGTTTTTCAAACAGCTCTTTTTTTCTCGTCAGGACCTCAAGATCGCCGGGCTGCCCATTGTGCCTCATCTCGGTTCCGTTGATTAAATAATGAAGCCGGGCCTCCGCTAAATCTTCAATAATATGCTTCAAGCGCTCCACCCACCATACTGTTTTATAAAGAAAAAACACTTGAACTCCGGCCAAGTGCTTTTTCTCTATACATATGTCAGGACCGGCCGGTTTTAGTCTTATCAGAAACCGATAACAGCTCCAGTCCCTTTTCAATTTCCCGTATGGCTTCCTCATCCTGCTCCTTTTGAAGCGCTTTTTCTAATTCCCCCGCATAATCTGGGTCACCGATTTTCCCGATGGCCCAGGCGGCCGTCCCCCTGATGACGGGACGCGGATCTTGGTGCATCAAGGCCGTTAATTCCGGAAGAGACGAGGCATCTTTAAAATGAGCCAAAGCTAAAATCGCATTCCGCTGTATCGGCTTCTTGCCGCGCCATGACCCCGATACATGTCCGAATTTTTCTTTGAATTCGCGATTGCTTATGGTCAAAAGCGGCTTTAACAGCGGCTTTGCGATTTCCGGATCAGGCTCCATCTGCGGATGAAGATGAAAATCTTTCCCCTTATTAATCGGACAGACCGTCTGGCACGTGTCACAGCCATACAGACGGTTTCCGATTTTCGTGCGGAACTCATCCGGCAAAAATCCCTTTGTCTGGGTCAGGAACGAAATACAGCGCTGGGCGTTAAGCTGTCCGGGATTGACGAGTGCGCCGGTCGGACACGCGTCTAAACATTTTGTGCACGTACCGCACATATCTTCAATCGGCACATCCGGTTCAAAGGGCAGATTGGTGATCATTTCAGCCAGATAGACGTAAGAACCGTATTCAGGCGTGGTGATCATGCAGTTTTTGGCGCTGAAGCCGATTCCCGCCCGTTCAGCCACGGCCCTGTCGGACAATTCTCCTGTATCCACCATTGACTTTGTGCGGATATCCTCATGTTTGCTCTGGAGAAAATTCTCCAGCAGATCAAGCTTTTCCCGCAGCACGTCATGATAATCCTTCCCCCAGGAAGCTCTGCAAAAAATGCCGCGCCGCCCGTCCCTCGTGCTCCTCGGCGCATCTTTCATTTTGGAAGGATAAGCAAGGGCGATGGCGACAATCGATTTGGCTTTCGGGAGAAGCAAAGACGGAGTGACCCGTTTTTCAATATCCGGCTCTTCAAAACCGGATAAATAGCCGAGTGATTCCTGAAGAATCAGCCGGTCCCGCAGACTGTCGAACGTATCAGCCGTCGTAAATCCGATTTTGTCGACTCCGATGCTTTTGGCGTATTCGATTAATTCCTCTTTCAGTTTATGAATATTCATTTTTTGCACAGCCTCCTTTCTTTGTGATCAGGCTCCCGCACAGGTATAATAGAGTTTTATCATCCCGAAATGGAGTGAACACACTTGAACATCAGTTTAGATCCACTTATTGCTGAACGGGTGCCGGGGATCAAAGCGGCAGCCGTCTTATATGAACAGATCGAAGTCGGGCCTGCTCCGCAAATGCTGAAAGGCCGCCTCCGTTTATTTCAAGAATCTCTTTACTTTGATTATGCTGACGGCGGTATAGATGAGCAGCCTTTTGTAAGAGAGTGGGCGCGTTTGATGGAACAGCTCAGTCCCGCCTTTTCAGGACAAAAAACGCCGATGGAGCTTATGCTCGGCGATATTTCCCGGGAACGATTCATTGAAAGTGTGAATTCAGCCCATGATACCATACTTTTTTTCTCCTTGAAATATTCATTGCCTATCATGGCGTATGATGCCGCAGAAATAGATGAACCAATTTCAATTACGATCGGAGAAAAAGAAAGCGTACTGTCCTTCTCCGGCCCGGACGGCGTTTTCGGCGACTTCACCGGACATATCAATACACGCCCTGTCACGCCCGGCACAAAGAAAATGCTGCAGCTGATCTTTTTCCCGCCTTCATTTCATGCCGACGCGGCGGATGAGCTGCTATCATCCTTAACAAAAATGTTTGAACAAATTCACGGAGGCACGCATACCGTCTCTTGGCTTTCATAAAAAGACACGCCTTCGTGTCTTTTTTCACATAAAAAAACGCAATACTTCGTTTATCAGAGAAACGAAACACTGCGTTAATAACGTATGTATGGAGCGGGTGATGAGAATCGAACTCACGACATCAGCTTGGAAGGCTGAGGTTTTACCACTAAACTACACCCGCATCAAAGTTCTATTTTGTCAGTAGCGATTTGATGTTTCTAATATTACATGTATATTTTTTTTTCGTCAAGGGAATGTTAAAAAATTTGTCGAAAAAAATTCTTTTTTTGTCCATATGTTAAGTTAGGTTTACATTTTGTTAAATATCTCATACAATATGAAAAAGAAGAAAATTTGAGGTACGCCTGATGATGAAAAATAAAGTAAAAGAGCTGAGAGCCAGATTCGGCTATTCTCAGGAAACGCTTGGAAAAGAAGCCGGAGCCACCAGACAGACGATTGCAGCGATTGAAAAAGGAGATTATGTGCCTTCACTTTTATTGGCGCTTAACATCTGCCGGGCTTTCTCCCTGCCGATGGAGGAAGTTTTCTGGCTGGAGGAGGAGAAAAAATGAGTTTGAAAAGAAAAGCGTGTTTTCACCTTGCACTCTACGGATTAGCCTGCTGGACGCTTATTTCCTTTATGGAAGCGGCGCCGCGGATCGCTCAGTTTTTCCAAACGGAGGGGAGCGGTTCATTTGAGCTGAATATCACTCCGTTTCTGCTGTTTACCGTTTGTGCCTCATTGTATATCTATGCCGAAAAGAAAAAACGAAACGGCAAAAAGCACAGGCTTGTACCCGATGAATTTGAGGAACAGGATGAAAGAGAACGAATGATGACGGCTAAAGCTTGCCGTTCCTCGTATATCGCCGTTTACTTCTCATTGCCGGCCGCAGCCGTTTTGCTTTTGTTTTATCCGCTGATTCAGCCGCATCTACCCTTTTTTCCTATTCTTTTGATTTTCATTCTGATGATGATTCAGCATTTGGCTTATGTTTTCACTTTTCATAAGCACGGCAAAAACTCCGGTTCATGACAGATCCGGAGTTTTTTACATTACCAGCTCGCTTTTTTCACCCCGGGAACCCGGCCTTTATGGGCCAGTTCCCTGAATGCGATTCTGGACAGTTTAAATTTTCTCATATATCCGCGGGGCCGCCCCGTCACCGTACAGCGGTTATGAAGCCTGGCCGGAGCAGAATCACGCGGCAGTTTGCTCAACGCTTCCCAGTCTCCTTTTGCCTTTAATTCTCTTCGGATGTCCGCATATTGTTCAACAAGCTTCTGCCGCTTGAGCTCTTTGATCACTTTTGATTTTTTTGCCATTTCAGCACTCCTAACAAATCGTAATAATTACGTTTTGTATCATATCATCCATATGAGTATCGTGCAAGCTAAGCGCTTAAAAAGGCGGGTGAATACCCGCCTTCACTGCCGGAATTTCCCCGGAAATGAAACCGCAGAAAGCGCCCGCCGTCAATTATCCGCCTTGCGACGTCATCAGACTGTCGCTTTATTTCCTCTTGCAAAATGGTCGTTGCCCATTGCTTCACCCAGTCTGTGCTCAAGCTTTTTAGTCCGTTCATTCTGAAACGGCAGAAGCGGAAACACGAGTTCAGCCAGATAATAAGCTTCTTCCAGATGCGGGTAGCCTGAAAAGATAAACGACTCAATACCGAGTGCCTGATACTCTAAAATTCGAGTAGCGACGGTCTGCGGATCACCGACAAGCGCCGTGCCCGCTCCGCCTCTGACCAGTCCGATGCCAGTCCAGAGATTCGGGCTGATCTCAAGCTTCGAGCGGTCACCGTTATGGAGATCGGCCATCCGTTTTTGTCCCGAAGAATCAGCGCGCCGGAGCGCAGCCTGCGCTTTCGCAATCGTCTCTTCGTCTAAGTGGCTGATTAATCGTTCAGCCGCTTCCCATGCCTCTTCTTCAGTCTCCCGTACAATCACGTGAAGTCTGATGCCAAAACGCATCGTCCTTCCTTCCTTGGCAGCCTGTTTTTTAACGGTTTCAATCTTTTCTTTTACCTGCTCCGGCGGCTCTCCCCATGTTAAATAGACATCTGTATGTTTCGCCGCAGCCTCAATTCCCGCCTGTGATGAACCGCCGAAATATAATTGCGGATGCGGAGACTGTTTTGGCGGAAACAGCAGACTGCTGTTTTCCACCTTGATATGCTCCCCTTCATATGTCACCGTTTCGCCCCGCATGAGTCCGCGCCAGACGGTTAAAAATTCTTCAGTCGCCTTATAACGTTCATCGTGGCTGATAAACATGCCGTCTCCCGCCAGTTCATAAGGATCTCCGCCCGCTACGACATTTACGAGCAAACGGCCGTCTGACAGCCGATCCATTGTCGACGCCATTCTCGCGGCGACAGACGGCTGCATCAGTCCCGGACGGACCGCCACTAAAAATTTCAAGTCACTCGTTTCCCCCGCTAAAGCGGCAGCCGTCAGCCACGGGTCTTCACATGATCTCCCCGTCGGCAGCAGAACCCCCGTATACCCGAGTCTGTCTGCCGCCTGTGCCACTTGCTTAAAATAAAGATGATCCGCCGTTCTCCCTCCCGTTTGCGTCCCTAAATACCGGCCGTCACCATGCGTCGGAATAAACCAAAGAATCTCCATATGAATCTCTCCTTTTTTAATAGGTTACCCTTCATAACTGTTCCGCCATTTTAATAGTTTCCGTTCGAGCATTCTGACCAATGCATCTGTCAGCTTGCCGACAGCCGCAAAAATGATAATGCCGACAAACACCTTATTTGTCTGTGAAAATTGTCTGGCATCCATAATCATATAACCGACGCCCTCGCTCGATCCCATCAGTTCCGCCACCACGAGACCGAGCCACGCAATGCCCAGAGAGAGCCTGATGCCGAGCAGGATATTCGGCAGAGATGCCGGAAGAATTAATTTTGTCATCTGCTGATACCAGTTAAATTCCAGCACCCGCGCGACGTCAAACAGCTTCGCGTCCACACTGCGGATTCCGAGAAACGTATTAATGTACACGGGGAAAAAAGCCCCCAATGCGATCAGCAGAATTTTTGATGTCTCATCAAATCCGAACCACAAAATGAACAGAGGAGTCACGGCCAAGTGCGGAACCGTTCTGAGCATTTGCAGAGACGGATCAAGATATGCTTCCGTCCGCTTTGAAAAACCGACCAGCAGCCCGAAAACAAGCCCGAGGCCAGCGCCAAGCAGAAATCCTGCAGCCGCCCGGTATAAGCTGATCTCTAAATGACCCCAAAGTTCACCTGAAAGAAGAAGTTCCTGAAACGTCTGCAAGATGACGACAGGCGACGGGAGCACCGTGGCCGAGACGATGCCCAGACTTGCGATAAACTGCCATACTGCGATGACCGCAGCCGGGAGTACAACCCCCTTCATCCATTGGTATGAATACTTCCGGGATCTTGCCAGAGCTTTCTTTTCTGATTGGCTTATTGCGCCGGCAGCCGTTGATGCTTCTGCTTTCATTACTTGCCATCCCCCGTTTCAAGCGCTTTTTTAATAAATGAATTGTCAACAACGTCTTTTACATGAATTTTCTTATGAATCGCTTTTGTTTGATATTGAAAATCAGCGGTTTCCTGCTGGGCTTTGACAATATCATCATTGATCGGTTCATTGAGAGGCTCAGTATTGTTAAGCACGTTTCTGACGACTTTCGGATCAAGATGTTTGATTTTCGCATATAAGGAGACAGCTTCATCTTTGTGTTCCTTTTGCCATGTAACTGCTTTATTGAACACTTTCAGAAAACGGACCACCTCATCCGGGTGTTCTTTGGAAAATCCCGTTCTGACTAACGTGAAACCGGGAGAATATAAATCTGTGCTTTCTCCGTTCGCCAATATTTCCGCCCCGTGCTGCAGCGTTTCAATCGACAAATACGGCTCCCAAATGGACCATGCGTCAACTGATTTGTTTTCAAAAGCGGAAACCGCCTCATCAGGCTGAAGCTGGATGATGGTGACGTCATCGGCGGAAAGACCCGCTTTATCTAAAGCTTTATAGAGAAAATCAAAGCCGCTGCTGCCTTTGGCTACGGCGATTTTTTTACCTTTCAATTCTTTCAGGCTCTGAATCCCGCTGCCCTTGTTTACGAGAATGCCGTTTGCCTTTAACCCGTCCTGAGACAGCCCGATCTCTTTAAAATCAATTCCTGCCGCCTGACCGGAAATGACCGGTGAATTGCCGACCTGGGAAAAATCAAGCTTATCGGCGGCAAGACCTTCAAATTGCGGAGGACCGCTTTGGAATTCGACCCATTTTACTTTTATTCCGTCTTTTTTGAAGGCCTCTTCAAACCAGCCTTTTTCCTTGGCAATGAGAAGCGGGCTTAAACTCTGCTGGATGCCGATCCGGATTTCTTTCACCGTTTTCCCGCTCCCTCCTGTCCCGTTTGCACTGCATCCGGAAGACATCATGACTGCTGCGGCTAAAAGAATGATGATTTTTTTCACTTCGCTTCGTCCCTTCTATATCCCGGACCCATCCGCAAACCGGAGGTCTTCCGTTTTCTCAAACTCAGAAAGCACCTTCTGCCGGACGGCCTGAAAATCCGCTGACGTCCGATTGCGCGGATGCGGAAGCTGAATCGGCATCAGGCTGTGCAGCCGGCCGGGCTTTGCCCTGAGGATCGCCAGCTTATCGCCTAAATAGACGGATTCATCAATATCATGCGTGACCAGAATCATCGTCGTTTTTTTCTCGCGCCATATATCAAGCAGCACATCCTGCAAATGTTTTCTCGTAAAAGCGTCAAGCGCCCCGAACGGTTCATCTAAAAGCAGCACCTCCGGCTCACGTAAAAGAGCTCTGGCGATGGCAACCCGCTGCGACATGCCGCCGGATAATTCGCGCAGATAAGCGTTCTCCGCTCCCTGCAGCCTGACAACCTCAATCAGATCATCCACTTTTTTCCGAACGGCCGGGTCGTTCATATTGAGATCGGCAGCGATGTTTTGTTTTACCGTCAGCCAGGGAAACAGCCGGTGCTCCTGAAAGATAAATCCCTGCCGGATGCCCGGTCCCGACACATTGCGGCCGTTTATTGTGACAGAGCCTTTATAATCGGTATCAAGACCGGCAATCAATTTTAAAAGCGTGCTTTTGCCGCATCCGCTCGGCCCGATGACAGTCAAAAATTCTCCCGATGCAATTGACAGCTCAATATCATTCAGCACCGGCGTTTTCCGGCCTTCATGCTCAAAAGCTTTTTCTTGTATGCTGATGGTTACAGCCATCTGTCTTCCCCTCTCTTTCTGCCGCGTGCGATCGAAAAACAAAAAGGCCCCCATCTCCGATTGCTTGCAGAGATGGGAGCCTTCGGCGGTCCGATCGGCAACCCGTTTGTTTTTAAATTTGAATATCATGTTAATTCAAATTATTCCGACTTGTCAACTGTTTTTTATAAGAATTAAAATACGCCCTCCGGCATAACCCTGCCAGAGAGCGCATCGGCTGTATCACGTATTCACTTCCTTTTCTTGGCGGGCGATTTTCAATAATGTCCGCGCGTTGTTGCCGAAAATGTTTTCTATATCTTCTTCCCGCATATTGATTTCCCGGCAGGTCCTCACCTGCTCCTGAAGATATCTGTATACATATCCTCTCGGAAATCCGTTCGAATCCGTCCCGAAGATGATCCGTTCAGCACCGATTAATTCAGATGTCTTTCGAAACAGAATTTCCAAATCAAGCGGGTACGGCATCCACCTCATCCACTGATTTGAGCCGGACGTGTCAATATACACATTCGGGCAGCTCCAGCACAGCTGCAGCAGTTCCTGATAATATCCGGCGCCGAAATGCGGAATGATGAACGGTATATCAGCATACTCTCTCGCAACGCGATAGATGGAGAGCGGGTTGATGTTGCGATGGCTGACAATGCCCCCCGCTCTTCCTAAAAGCCCAAAGTGAATTAATACAGGCAGCCTTTTGTCAGCTAAATAAGTCCACAGCTTTTTCAGCGACGGATCATGAAAATCGATGTCTGTCAGCGGCCCGAACAGTTTATATCCTTTCAGACCGAGCTCTTCTACCGCTCTTTTCAGCTCTTCATACGCATCCTCCCGCTCCAAAGGATGATATGCAAATCCGGTAAATCTCGCGGGATTGGCTTGAATAAACGCCGCCATCCGGTCATTGCTCTCTGCTGTTAAAAAATTCAGCACGTCAATGCCGTACTTATCTAATTCATTCTCCCATCTTGTCATCAAAGCGATTTCGCCCTCATCGCCATCAACATCATGCGGATCAGGAAAGTCCCAAGTCAGATTCATTCTTTCTGACCGCTCCCGGTTATAATCGGAAAATGTCTTATCGTTTTTGCCGAAATAAAGGCTGTACGGCAGATGACCGTGAATATCGACAGGTTTAAAATGCTGTCGGAAAAGCATACAATCGCCGCCTCCCTTACCGCCTGACAATAAAAAAGGCCCTTATCCAGTGAAGAATAAGAGCCTCTTGTGTCCAAGTCAGCGGTTTCTATTTTTCCTCATCTTAAACCCATTATTCCCGTCAGTCAAGTAGGCTTTCAAAACCAAACTCTTTTTTCGATAATAAAAATAATTATTTTATAATCATTATAAAATAATATTGACTTTTTACTGATAGGTGATATTATGTTTTTATAAATCTAAAGAGGTGATCACATGAGTTCAAATAAATTGACAACCAGCTGGGGCGCTCCTGTCGGAGATAACCAAAACTCAATGACGGCCGGCGATCGCGGTCCTGCTTTAATACAAGACGTCCATCTGCTTGAGAAATTGGCGCACTTTAACAGAGAACGCGTTCCCGAGCGTGTCGTTCACGCAAAAGGCGCGGGCGCACACGGTTATTTTGAAGTCACAAATGACGTTACAAAATATACGAAAGCCGCATTTCTGTCAGAAGTCGGTAAACGCACGCCGCTCTTCATCCGTTTCTCAACCGTTGCGGGCGAACTGGGCTCTAGTGACACAGTGCGCGACCCGCGCGGATTTGCCGTTAAGTTTTATACAGAAGAAGGAAACTACGACATCGTCGGAAACAATACACCCGTGTTCTTCATCCGCGATGCCATCAAGTTCCCTGACTTTATCCATACACAAAAAAGAGATCCGAGAACACATCTGAAAAATCCGACGGCCGTTTGGGATTTCTGGTCTCTGTCGCCGGAATCCCTGCACCAGGTAACCATTCTGATGTCAGACCGGGGCATTCCGGCGACTCTTCGCCATATGCACGGATTCGGAAGCCATACATTTAAATGGACAAATGATAATGGCGAAGGCGTCTGGATTAAATATCACTTTAAAACAGAGCAAGGCGTGAAAAACCTTGATGTAAATACAGCCGCAAAAATCGCGGGCGAAAATCCCGATTACCATACGGAAGATTTGTTCAATGCGATTGAAAACGGCGATTTCCCCGCATGGAAATTATATGTTCAAATCATGCCGTTAGAAGACGCAAACACATATCGCTTTGATCCGTTTGACGTCACAAAAGTATGGTCTCAAAAAGACTATCCGCTCATTGAAGTCGGCCGCATGGTTCTGAACCGCAATCCGGAAAATTACTTTGCGGAAGTAGAACAGGCGACGTTCTCTCCCGGCACATTAGTCCCCGGCGTCGACGTCTCACCTGACAAAATGCTTCAAGGCCGGTTGTTCGCATACCATGACGCGCATCGCTACCGTGTCGGCGCGAACCATCAGGCGCTGCCGATCAACCGTTCCCGCAATGAAGTGAAAAACTATCAGCGTGACGGACAAATGCGTTTTGATGAAAACGGCGGCCGCTCCGTCTATTACGAGCCTAACAGCTTCGGCGGCCCGAAAGAGTCACCTGAAGATAAACAGGCGGCATATCCTGTATCAGGTTTCGCTGACAGTGTAAGCTATAATCATCATGATCATTACACACAAGCCGGCGACCTGTACCGCCTGATGAGCGAGGAAGAGCGCGCGCGCCTTGTCGCCAATATCGTCAGTGCGATGAAACCTGTGGAAAAAGAAGAAATTAAGCTGCGCCAGATCGGCCACTTCTACAAGGCTGATCCTGAGTACGGCAGACGCGTTGCCGAAGGACTCGGACTGCCATCACCAAAATAACATCAAAAAACCTGCCGGTCTGCCCGGCAGGTTTTTCCTGTTTATTATCAATAAAACCGTTTTTTTCTCAATTACACGAAGTGGCATGCCGCAAAATGATGAAGCCCTTTTTCTGACAGCGCCGGACTTTTCTCAGCACATATCTTCTTGGCTGCCGGGCATCTCGTTCGGAATTTACAGCCTGAAGGCGGATCAGAGGGGCTCGGTATATCACCCTTTAAAATTATCCGCTCCCTTTTCGCTCCGGGATCAGGAACAGGCACGGCTGATAACAGCGCTTTCGTATAAGGGTGAAGCGGCCGTGAAAAGAGCTCCTCCTTTGACGCGTATTCCACAATCGTCCCTAAATACATAATGGCGACCTTCGTACATAAGTGCTCCACCACGCTTAAATCATGAGAAATGAACAAATATGACAGCCCGTGCTGTTTTTGAAGGCTGCTGAACAAATTGATCATCTGCGCCTGGATGGAGACATCTAACGCCGCCACGGGTTCATCCATAATGATAAATTGCGGCTTGAGCGCCATCGCTCTTGCAATCACGATCCGCTGCCGCTGCCCTCCGGAAAATTCATGCGGATATCGATCGATAAAGTTTGCGGAAAGTCCGCAGGCTTCAAGAACTTCCGCCGCTTTATCACGCGCGTTCCGCTTTACCGCCAATTGATGCTCGATCATCGCTTCACCGATGGCTTCTCCGATCCGGCGCCGGGGATTTAAAGAACTGAACGGATCTTGAAAAATGAGCTGCGCTTCCGATCTGAAAGTTTTGAGCTCGCGCCGGCTCATCCGAAACACATCACGCCCCTGAAAAAACACCTCTCCCTCTGTTTTTTCATGAAGCCTCAAAATGGTCTTGCCGATTGATGACTTTCCGCTGCCCGATTCTCCCGCTAAGCCGAACACTTCTCCCTTTCCTATCGTAAAACTGACACCGTCAACTGCTTTTACGGGATTTTTGCGGGTCTTTCTCATCCCCCCATGCTCCTCGTAATATTTTTTCAGCCCCTTGACCTCCAGCAACACATCACTCATCCGCTTTCTCCTCTCTGTAAAGCCAGCACGCCGCCTGATGCCCCTTCCCGAATTCAGTAAAATTCGGGCTCGATTTCCAGCATATTTCCGTGCTGTGTTCACATCGGTCCGCAAAATAACAAGACGATCCCGACAGGTCCGCAAGCTCGGGGACCTGCCCCGGAATGGTGTACAGCATCTCCCTTCTTTGACCGATAACCGGCTTGGCCGCGAGCAGCCCTTTCGTATACGGATGCTTCGGATCAGAAAACAGCCTTGCAACCGGTCCTTCCTCCACAATTTTTCCCGCATACATGACAATCACATAATCAGCCATTTCAGCAACCACGCCAAGGTCATGAGTAATGAATAAAATAGACGTGCGAAATTGCTTTTTCATATCCCGCAATAAATCCAATATCTGCGCCTGAATGGTTACGTCAAGCGCTGTCGTCGGCTCGTCGGCAATGATCAATTTCGGTTCGCAGCTTAGCGCGACAGCCGTCATGATGCGCTGCAGCATGCCGCCGCTCAGCTCATGAGGATATCGGTGCATAACCTGCTCGGCATGCGGGATCTCCACTAACGTGATCAGTTCAACGGCCTTCCGCCATGCTTCTTTCTTACTCAACAACAAATGTTCGCGAATCGGTTCGGTCAGCTGCTCACCGATTGTAAACACCGGATTCAAAGATGTCATCGGTTCCTGAAATATCATCCCGATTTCGCTGCCGCGGATTTTCTGCATGTCTTTTGGTTTCAATTCCAACAGGTTCCGTCCGGAAAAATGCACCGCTCCCCGTTCGATTCTCCCCGTCTCGGGAAGAAGCTGCATAATGGACAATGACGCCATGCTTTTCCCGCAGCCGGACTCCCCTACAATACAAACCGTTTCCTCCTCATGTATCGTAAAGCTGACATCGTCCACGGCCCTTACCGCCCCCTCCTCTGTATAAAAAGCCGTTTCCAAATGCCTTACTTCTAAAAGCGGTTTTTTCATTTCATTTTCACCTGCCGTTTTACCTTAGGATCAAAAGCGTCTCTTAAACCGTCTCCAAGCAGATGAATCGCCACAACGGTCAGAAAAATGGCCGTTCCCGGCGGAATCCACAGCCACGGGCGGAGTGTAAAATCCATAAAATGATTCGCCGCTTCCATCATGTTTCCCCAAGAAGGTGTCGGCGGAGCAACGCCAAGCCCGAGAAAACTCAGCGCCGATTCACTCAGCATCGCTCCCGCCACATGCAAAGTCGCCGCTACCAGTAATAACGGCAATGTATTGGGAAGCAAATGATAGAGGATTTTCCGTTTATCACTAAGCCCCAAAACTTCCGCGGCCATCATAAACGGCTGCTCCTTCAGCGACAAAATCTGTCCGCGTACAAGCCGCGCCAAACCGGGCCATCCGATCAGGCTTAACATCATCATAATCAGGTACATTCTGTATTCAGAAGGCACTTTCCACTCCGACATCACCGCAGCCAAAACCAAAAGCAGCGGCAGGCCCGGGATGGACATGAGCATATCAGCGATGCGCATAATGATCATATCAGCGGCTCCCCGATAAAATCCGGCCGCAGCCCCGAGTAAAGAACCGATGACAAGCGACAGCACCATTGAAGCAAGCCCCACAGTCAGAGAAATCTGCCCCGCCAGCATCAGCCTCGTCAGCACATCTCTCCCGTACTGGTCGGTTCCCAGCCAATGATGGATTCCCGGCTGCTGATTGGCATTTGAAATATCCGTCCGATCTGTTATGTACGGAGAAAAAGACGGCCCGATAAAGCACAATAAAAACATAAAACATAAGAAAAGAAGACTGATGACCGTCAGCTTATGCTGCAGCAGGCGGCGGTACGTCTGCTTCCAAAGAGAAGGCGGCACCCCTTTTTGTTTTTTCATTCCGAACACCCCCTATTTAAGCCTGACCCGCGGATCAACCGCGGCATAAGCGATATCCGCCAAGAAGTTCCCCACAATCGTTAAACAAGACAAAAACAAGGTAAACGCCATCAAAACCGGATAATCACGATAATGCACAGATTCCAGCTGAATACGTCCGACACCCGGCCACCCGAAAATCTGTTCAATAATGATGGCTCCGGAAAACAGTCCCGGCAGTTCAAAAGCAAGCAGGGTGATGGCCGGAATGAGCGCGTTTTTCAACGCATGTTTCCAGATGACGGTGCGCTCTTTCAATCCCTTCGCTCTCGCCGTTCTGATATAATCCTGTCTGATCACGTCCAGCATGCCGGAGCGGAAATACCTTGTCAGCGAGCCGATGCCGAGCATAGATAAAATCACGACCGGAAGAATCATATGTCTGGCGGCTTCAAGCACGTACGAAAAACCTGTACTCGTGCTTCCGGTATCAATCATCCCGCCGACGGGCAATATTTTCAAATCCACCCCAAACCACTTAATAAACAGAAGGCTGATAAAAAAAGACGGGAACGCCATGGAAGCAAAAACAAGAAACGTCACGATCCCGTCAAACCATGAGTATTTCCTGACAGCGGATATGACACCCGTAATCATCGCGGCTGACCATGTGACAAGCAACGCCAAAAACGCGACAAAAAACGAATTCCAGACATATTTCCGAAGCAGTGACAGGACGTTCTCCTGATATTTCAAAGAAAACCCAAAATCTCCGCTGAGCACATTTCCGAGCCACGTCACATAGCGCTGCCAAATCGGCTGATCCAGCCCGTAAAGCGCTTTTAACTCCATCGCTCTTTCCGGAGTCAGATTGACATTGGAATCAATATAGTCGCCAGGCAGCATGGCGAATAAGAAAAAAATAATAAAGGACGTACCAAATAAGATCACAAGCATTTGAATGAATCGTTCTGCGGCATACCGTTTCATAAAAAGCCCCTCCTTTCCGCTGAAAGGGCAAAATCCCCAGGATGCACCGGGTATTTTGCCCAACCGTTCTATTGAATTGAGACATTTGAGAGACTTGAACTGATTCCAGAATAATTGTCAGGCTCAAGCCCTTTTATTTTTCCGCTGACCGCCCTTGCGCTCTGACGGTAATGAATCAGAATGTAAGGCGGGTTTTCCCCGAGCTCCCGGTACAGCTGGTGATAAATCTCTTTTCTTTTGCTGATATCAAGCGTGCCGGCTCCTTTCTCTATCAGCCGGTCCGCTTTCGGATTGGAATATCCCGTTACATTATTGGGATGGCCGGAAGCCAGCTTTTCCACCGTGTCATTCGGATCAAGAATCTGCGAGGTGGAAACGGCGGCAAGGTCATATTGTTTGTCATTTATTTTCGCTACTTCCGTATTAAAATCCATCACTTCCGGTTTTAATGCGATTCCGATGTCCGCGTAATTTTCTTTCGCGATCGGGATGAAATCATCATCCGCTTTAGACGTGTAATAGCTGATTTCAAGCTTTTTTCCGTTTTTTTCACGTACACCGGCTTTGCCCGTTTTCCAGCCTGCTTCATCGAGAAGCTTTTTGGCTTTTTCAGGGTTAAACGCGTACCGATTGACACCTTTGTCATCATAAGCCCACGAAACCGGAGACACCGGAACATTCGCGACCTCTCCGTAGCGTTTAAAGCGTACATCGACGATTTTTTGACGGTCAAGTCCGTAAATAAGCGCCTGGGACACTTTCTTATCTTGAAAAGGCAGACGCTTGTGATTGACGTACACAAGCCCGTAATCATTCACGACAGATACGCTTATATTGGCAAAACCGAGACTTTTTAAGTGCTGAACCGTATCATCATCAGGTGAGAAAGAAGCGTAATCAAGGTCACTCGTTTCAAACAGCTGAAGGGAAGTTGACGCATCGATAATTTTATAAATCAGCTTTTCGGTTTTCGGTTTTCCGGCATAATAGTGTTCATTAGCCTGATAGCGTATTTCCTGTCCCGGAAGGTATTCTGTAAATTGATAAGGTCCCGCTCCGAGCGGTTTGGCATAAAGCTCTTTTAAATAGTCCAGTTTGCCGAATCGATAATTCTTCCCGTAGTAAGCTTCTGACAGCACCTGCCCGCCTAAAAGAAGCAGCGACTTCGCACTGACTTTCTCAGTCGTGATTTGAATGGTTCTGTCATCAAGGACGCGAATGCCTTCTATCGTCTTTGCCTTTCCTTCTTTGTAAGCCTTGCCGCCTTTAATATAAGCCGTGGTGATATCTTCATAGCCCGCGTATGCAGGATCATGCAGCAGTGTTAAAGTGAATGCGGCATCCTTTGCGGTCAGCGGTGAACCGTCGCTGAAAACGAGATTTTTTCTTAAACGGAACGTGTAGGTAAGCTGATCTTTGGAAACTTTCCAGCTTTCCGCAAGAGCCGGGGCTGGCTTCCCCGTTTTATCCAGTTTGACTAACGGCTCAAAAATAGGATCTGTCGCATTTCCGTCCCAGCCGTTTTCGTAAAAGTACGGCAGAAACACGCCGCCCGGCGCGGAAATCCCAGCAACAAAAGTATCAGTTCTGGCTTTCGATTTAGCGGGAATCGCCGCCGGATGAGAAGCTTTAAATTCCTTTGTCTTGACATGGGCGATACGTGTTTCTTCCTTTTTATCCGCCGCAGATGACGGTTCTTCTCCGGCACTCCCTAACGCGCACCCTGATAACGTGATGGATACCGACAGCGCGAGTACCGTTGTTTTTATCCTCCATTTTCTCTCCTTCATCTTTATCGAACCCCCGCATGCTTTTCATCTATCTTTATATAAATCTGCTCCATCTGTTTCTCATTTCTCATAATCTCCCGTTTGTTTTTCTCTACAAGCAGTTCGAAATTCAATGTGTGTTTTCTGTACTTTTTTCGTTTTTTGCTCTTTTTGCGCACATGTGGTACCTTTTTTAACGCCACTTTTCATCCCTCCGCTTTTCATTTCATTCAATGACTTTCACGCAAAAAAGGCCCTTATCTGTTTAAAAGATAAGAGCCTTCGGTGATCCGATCAGCCATCGTTTGGAAATATGTAATGATTATGTTAATTCATATAATCCCTACCTGTCAACTATAATTTAAAATATCGTTTCCTTCCGGGGGTTTTCCTCATACACTCTCTCATTTTTCCGCATATGCTAGAAAACATAGCAGATTACAAGTGAAAGTGAGTGAGAATGTGGAAAAGACAACATTGACCGGTCGCATCGTCAAAAAAGATGACCCGGACTATAATGCTGCGAGAACCAATATCAATTTAAGCCTGCAAAGATATCCAGACATCATTGTGTTTTGTCAAAATAAACATGACGCCCTCAATGCGCTGAGATGGGCACGTGAGAACAATGTGCCTTTCCGTATCAGAGGCGGAAGACACAGCTACGAAAATTTTTCCCTGTTAAATGACGGACTAGTCATTGATCTCAGTGAAATGAAGAAAATAAGAGTAAATGAGGATAAGCGGCTGGTCTCGATTGAAGCGGGAGCCGAATTGGGGGAAGTCTACCGGACACTCTGGCGGTACGGCTTGACCCTTCCTGCGGGAACCATTGCGAATGTGGGAATCACGGGGCTGACGCTCGGGGGAGGAATCGGATATTTAACAAGGACAGCCGGACTTACTTGCGATCGTCTCCTCCAGCTCGAAATGATCATAGCGGACGAAAAAGCGGGTGCTGAATTGATCACAGTCAACCGTTCAAAGCACTCTGATCTATTTTGGGCGTCTCAGGGAGGAGGGGGAGGCAACTTCGGCATTGTCACATCCATGATGTTTAAAGCCGTGCCGATCTCATGCGTGTCTGTTTTTTCTGTCACTTGGGGCTGGGATGATTTTGAGGAAGTATTTAACACATGGCAGCGCTGGGCTCCATTTACAGACAACCGGCTTACCTCATCAATTCAGTTCTGGCCTAAGGAAGTCAACCGCATAGAAGCGCTCGGTCAATTTACCGGGACAAAGGATGAGCTGAAAGAACTGCTGGCTCCGTTAATGAAAGCGGGAAAACCGACAAGCGGCATGGTCAAGACATTGCCATTTATTAAAGCGGCAGCCTTTTTTAACAGCCCGGGAGGCAATCAGCCGCAAAAGATGAAGCGGTCAGGATCCTTTATTGAAAAACCATTATCAACACGCGCGATTTCCACTTTAAAGCGCTATTTAGAGCACGCTCCGAACGAAAACGCCAGTGTCTGGCAGCAATCTCTCGGCGGTGCGGCCGGACGGATCGCTCCGGACCAAACGGCATTCTACTATCGCAACGCAATCATTGCCCAAGAATATATTACAACTTGGACATCTGCTGAAGAAGAAAGACAAAATGTCCGCTGGATCGAAGGATTGAGAACGTCCCTATCAAGAGAAACGATGGGAGATTACGTGAATTGGCCTGATAGAGAAATCAGAAACTGGCCGCAAACGTATTACGGAGAAAATGTTCACCGCCTCCGTCAAGTCAAAACGAAATATGATCCGGAAAATATATTCCGCTTTGAGCAGAGCATTCCGCCGCTTCGCCGTTCACCGTTTTTCTAAAAAAGATGAAGATGGGCAAACTCCATCTTCATCTTTTCTTTTATTGATATAAGCGGCTTCCCTTCTCTGCAAACTCTTTTGCTTTTTCTTTCAGCCCCTCATTGACGGCCTCATCTTCAGTAAGTCCGTTTTCCTTCGCATAATCACGAATATCCTGAGAAATTCTCATGCTGCAGAACTTCGGACCGCACATCGAACAGAAGTGAGCTGTTTTTGCGCCTTCAGCCGGCAGCGTTTCATCATGATATTCCATTGCTCTTTCAGGATCAAGCGACAAATGAAATTGATCACGCCAACGGAATTCAAACCGCGCCTTAGACAGAGCATCGTCACGGATCTGTGCACCCGGATGCCCTTTAGCAAGGTCTGCGGCATGTGCCGCGATTTTGTACGTAATGACGCCTTCTCTTACATCATCACGATTCGGCAGCCCCAAATGCTCCTTCGGCGTGACATAGCAAAGCATCGCCGTCCCGTACCAGCCGATCATCGCCGCGCCGATTGCTGAAGTAATGTGGTCATAACCCGGAGCGATATCCGTCGTTAATGGCCCGAGCGTGTAAAAAGGCGCCTCTTTACAAATTTCCAGCTGCTTGTCCATGTTTTCCTTAATTTTATGCATCGGCACATGACCCGGTCCTTCGATCATCACTTGCACATCGTGCTTCCACGCAATCTCCGTCAATTCTCCGAGAGTCTCCAATTCCGCAAACTGCGCTTCATCATTGGCATCCGCAATCGAACCGGGGCGAAGCCCGTCACCAAGTGAAAAAGCGATATCATAGGCCTTCATGATTTCACAAATTTCTTCAAAATGCGTGTACAGAAAGCTTTCCTGATGATGGGCCAGGCACCATTGCGCCATAATCGCCCCGCCGCGGGAAACGATTCCCGTCGTGCGTTTGGCCGTTAACGGGACGTAACGAAGCAGTACGCCGGCATGGATGGTGAAATAATCCACGCCCTGCTCCGCCTGCTCAATCAATGTGTCACGATAAATGTCCCACGTTAAATCCTCGGCAATGCCATTAACTTTTTCAAGCGCCTGATAAATCGGCACCGTCCCCACAGGCACGGGGCAGTTGCGGATAATCCATTCACGCGTCGTATGAATGTCTTTTCCCGTGGATAAGTCCATCATCGTATCGGCGCCCCAGCGAATCGCCCACGTCATTTTTTCGACTTCTTCTTCGATAGAAGATGTAACAGCCGAGTTGCCGATATTTGCATTGATTTTCACATGAAAATTCCGGCCGATAATCATCGGCTCGCTTTCCGGGTGGTTGACGTTAGAAGGAATAATCGCCCGTCCGCTCGCCACCTCTTCCCTGACAAATTCGGGAGACACATGCTCACGTATTGCGATAAACTCCATTTCCGGCGTAATGATGCCTTTTCTCGCATAATGCAATTGTGTTACATTTTTCCCCGGCTTGGCCCGAAGCGGTTTCCGCTGTAGGCCGGGGTATTCGGCGGCACGGCCCTCTTTTTTATAGCCGTTGTCTTCAGGTCTCACGGTCCGGCCGTTATATTCTTCTACATCTCCGCGCCCGGTAATCCACTTTGTGCGGAGCGCCCCCAGCCCTTTATGAATATCAATCTGTACATCCGGATCTGTATACGGCCCGCTCGTATCATAAACACGGACCGGCGCATTCTCCTCTTCCCCGAATGCCCCCGTAGTCGCACTCAGGCTGATTTCCCGCATCGGCACTCGTATATCGGGCGAAGAACCTTCTGCATAAACCTTTTTACTGCCGGAAAAACTCGACATAATGGAAATGTTCGCTTGCTGTACTGATTGATTTTGCATACAAATCTCTCCTTTTTCATTTGAATAACAGAACCAAGCTCAGCACCAGCACAAAAAAACCGGGTTCAAAGAAGAACCCGGTTTTGCAGTCAGAAAGAAACTATTATTGTTGTCCTCAACAATAATAAAACCTCTACTTCCCCACGCTGGTACGAACCAGATCAGGTCCAAAGGGTTAAGAAGCCGCCGCTTCTCTCTCAGCCCGCTCAGACGGGCACCCCCAGTAACTATTGATTTCGCTCTCATCGTAACACAAGTTGTGTACAAAAAAAAGCATATTATCAAAATTCAGATAATGGGACAGTCATAAGCTCTGTTTCCCGAACGCCTTCTTCGGTATTAAAAACCCGATAACCCTTTGCGGTTTCCCGGGAAGAGACAGCCTGGAACAGCTGACCGTCTTTATAATGAAGCGCAGCGCCATCATCAGCGGCATAGCCCTCCCTGAGTTTCTTTTCTGAAATCAGACGGTGATACACCGGCCGGCGCTCCGCTTCTCCGTCATAGTGCGGACAGAAGCTGCCCGGCAAAAATCCTAAAGCTCTTAACTCTCTCAAATCTCCAGCTGAATCCGTCAATCCTTCTTCATACCAGCAAATCGCCCCGGCGCTAAGACCCGCCAACATGATGCCGTTTTCCCAAGCCTCACGAAGAATAAGGTCAAGCCCCCACTCTTTCCATAAGACAAGCATATTGCGCGTATTTCCGCCTCCGACATATATAATATCTTTCTTCATGAGAAAGGATCTGAGGTCAGAACCCGGCGGTTTAAACAACGACAAGTGATCCGGCTCACACCGCAGCTTTTGAAAGGCTTGATAAAACCTGCCGATATAATTCTCCGAATCTCCGCTTGCCGTCGGCAAAAAACAAACTTTTGGCTTTGACCGCGCCGACTGCTCTAAAATATACTGATCCAGCACAAGATGATCCGGCTCCATGGAAAAGCCTCCGCCGCCCATTGCAATAATCTGCTTCACGTCATCACCTCTTTTTTTCTCTAGTATAACAGCTCATAAAAAGGCGTTATCCCATTTTCGGATAACGCCTTCAAAAAGTATTTGTTATCTGAAAAATGAAAACGCACCGTATAACACAACG
This sequence comes from Bacillus sp. LR--39, assembly GCF_053613335.1. Classification (NCBI taxonomy): domain Bacteria; kingdom Bacillati; phylum Bacillota; class Bacilli; order Caryophanales; family Bacillaceae; genus Bacillus; species Bacillus sp. LR--39. Next base: position 37,596 of record NZ_JBSIOT010000007.1, read on the forward strand.
GAGATCCCCGCGGCGATAAGCGCCGGAACAAGGACCAATTCGTTTCCGCCCTTAATAAAATGGGTAACAAGCTCGCCTGCATGAAAACGCTGAAACATAAAAAGAGCAAATGCTGCAATAACCGCTGCCAATAATGCGGTTAACATGACGCCAAGCATATCGCTTTTGATAAAAGCATTCAAAAACCCTTGTGCTTTTGAATGGCCGTCCCACCAGCTGAGAAAGAGTGTCAATAGCAAAAACAGCCCGATCGGAATGATTAAATTCCACGGCCGAATCGGTGTTTCCTTAATATAAGCACGGTGCGCCGAATCCAGCTCCTCCTGCTGGTCAGCATGCTCATCACTTTCGAACATTCCGGTATGTTCACCGTGAATATCTGAGATCGTCCCTGTTTCCATGTTGAATGAACCTGAGCCTTTTGAAAGCAACACACCGCTGTTCCGCGGAATCGGTTCCGTATTTTTGTTATGTTTGCGAGCAGAAGTTTGTCCGCTCTTTTCTGTTTTTTCTAAGCTTTCATCCGCTTTTTGTTTCTTAAAAAAGCAGTAATAAATTCCGACTACTATAATCACAATGGAGAAAAAATTGAAGGGAATACTTTTCACATACACCGTGTAAGCCGGCTGATCTATTCCTGACGTTTTGAGGGCCTGTCCGATAATGGAAACCATGTAGCCGACAAATGCCGTTGCTATCGGAATCAAGGCAATGACAGGGTTTGCCGTAAACTCAATGGCATACGCAATTTTCTGTTTCGACAGGTCCAGACGCTTGCTTAAAGCTTTCATGATCGGTGCAATTGTGACGATGCGAAAGTCCGGTTCACTGAACGTGCCAAATGTCGACAGCCATGCAAGCAGCATCGCACCTTTTTTGGTTTTAACTTTTTTACTGATCAAATGGACGAATCCTTTTATCCCGCCGGTCAGCTTTATAATCCCTACAAGACCGGCAAATGAATATAGAAACACAATGATTCTAATATTATTGGTGACGACAATATTACTGATTATATATTGAACCATATGTTCAATCCCGCCAAGCAAGCTGGGATGCAAAAGATAGCTTCCGACCAGCAAACCGACAAACAGACCGGATTGCACTTGCTTTGTAATGATTGAAATGGGAATGACCAGAATAAATGGGATAAGACAAGCCCAAGTCCCTTCCATAAAAAACACCTCTTTCAAAGAACTTGCTGTTAGTATCTTTGAAAAAAGCGGATTTATACAATAAGCAGGTATCATGTTTTCACAAGCTTTGGAGGATATTTTCATACAACAAAAAAGGCTTCTACATATTGTAGAAGCCTTTGTATACCGGTGGCCGGGGTCGAACCGGCACTCCAGAAGGAACACGATTTTGAGTCGTGCGCGTCTGCCAATTCCGCCACACCGGCATGTAATGCGTCGTGTTCAACCGACGTATATAAATATAACATGTATTTCATAAAACGTCAACGGTTTTAGCAAAGTTTTTTAAATGGTAATGCAGTATATACGATACAAACAAGAAACTTATATTGATAGTCATTACGTTTTTATTATATAAAAAAAGTGATCTGCAATATGCAAATCACTCTCATATATATTTTATAATGTGAAAATTGATGACCAATTTAACATAGTTCGTTCAAAGTTAAATTGGTGCCGAGGGCCGGACTTGAACCGGCACGGTAGTCACCTACCGCAGGATTTTAAGTCCTGTGTGTCTGCCAATTCCACCACCCCGGCAATAGAAAGGCGACACCCGGATTCGAACCGGGGATAAAGGTTTTGCAGACCTCTGCCTTACCACTTGGCTATGCCGCCGTAATTTGGAGCGGAAGACGGGATTCGAACCCGCGACCCCCACCTTGGCAAGGTGATGTTCTACCACTGAACTACTTCCGCAACATGTAAAAGAACTTAATACATCTTATGCTGTTGTTTTAAAAAAATGCAACTGGGCTAGCTGGATTCGAACCAACGCATGACGGAGTCAAAGTCCGTTGCCTTACCGCTTGGCTATAGCCCAATGATAAAATGGGGCGATTGATGGGAATCGAACCCACGAGTGCCAGAGCCACAATCTGGTGCGTTAACCACTTCGCCACAACCGCCATAATCTGAAGATGAATAAATAAAATAGTGGCAGGGGCAGTAGGAATCGAACCCACACCGGAGGTTTTGGAGACCTCTGTTCTACCGTTAAACTATGCCCCTATTTATAAAATGGTGGAGGGGGGCAGATTCGAACTGCCGAACCCTGAGGGAGCGGATTTACAGTCCGCCGCGTTTAGCCACTTCGCTACCCCTCCATCATTTAGAGTGCCGGCCAGAGGACTTGAACCCCCAACCTACTGATTACAAGTCAGTTGCTCTACCAATTGAGCTAGACCGGCAAATGGTGGCTCGGGACGGAATCGAACCGCCGACACACGGATTTTCAGTCCGTTGCTCTACCAACTGAGCTACCGAGCCTTTTTATAAATGGCGGTCCGGACGGGACTCGAACCCGCGACCTCCTGCGTGACAGGCAGGCATTCTAACCAACTGAACTACCGGACCATTTTTTTTGGTTGCGGGGGCAGGATTTGAACCTGCGACCTTCGGGTTATGAGCCCGACGAGCTACCGAACTGCTCCACCCCGCGATGATAATGGTGGAGGATGACGGGCTCGAACCGCCGACCCTCTGCTTGTAAGGCAGATGCTCTCCCAGCTGAGCTAATCCTCCATCATATAAGTGACCCGTACGGGATTCGAACCCGTGTTACCGCCGTGAAAGGGCGGTGTCTTAACCGCTTGACCAACGGGCCCTGGTATTTTTTCGTTTGTTATGTATTGATAATTAGTGGCGGAGAGCAAGGGATTCGAACCCTTGAGACGGGGTTACCGCCTACACGATTTCCAATCGTGCTCCTTCGGCCACTCGGACAGCTCTCCATAAATGGCTCCGCAGGTAGGATTCGAACCTACGACCGATCGGTTAACAGCCGATAGCTCTACCACTGAGCTACTGCGGAATGAAGTCTGCCTGGCGATGTCCTACTCTCACAGGGGGAAACCCCCGACTACCATCGGCGCTGAAGAGCTTAACTTCCGTGTTCGGCATGGGAACGGGTGTGACCTCTTCGCCATCATCACCAGACGTTTTAGTGACATGTATTATTATACTATGTATTTCAGAAAAAGCAAGAGTTTTTTTGAAAAAAATTCTCTCAAAACTAGATAACAGTAAGCATACATTCAAATTGGTTAAGTCCTCGATCGATTAGTATCTGTCAGCTCCATGTGTCGCCACACTTCCACCTCAGACCTATCAAC
>NZ_JBSIOT010000008.1:0-16866 GCF_053613335.1 Bacillus sp. LR--39
GATAGCGAAGAGGTCACACCCGTTCCCATGCCGAACACGGAAGTTAAGCTCTTCAGCGCCGATGGTAGTCGGGGGTTTCCCCCTGTGAGAGTAGGACGCCGCCAAGCTATCATTACGGTAAAGGCAGCTCATAATGAGCTGCCTTTTTTGTTTATAAGTATTGCTTCAGGAAATTAGAAACGTAATACGGAAATTTGCGTTCCGTGACATCTAAGAACCGGCGGATCATCACATAATCATCACTGACATGCTGTGTCAGCAGTTCATACCACCACTCCGTTTCATATCTCGCAATCATCCCGATATTGTAGAGAACCAAATAATGAGTAATCATTTCCGGAAGATGCAGGAAGTGATCACGCTGAGAGGGAATATAATATTGATTTTTCTCCAAGTGAAACAATAAATTTGGCGAAGACCAAGGTTCTCTGTCTATCGGGTCAGCCTCAAAAACCAAGTGGTTATGGTCTTTCCTCAGAAAAGACCACTTCAAATGTTGGCTGATATACTCAGCAAAGCGGGAATCAGACATATTGTAATGAATCACCGCATGCTCAGGCACTGAAATAAGGTCATCTTTCAGCTCTACTCGGGTCAGCCAATTCTTTTTCTCTTGGAAGTAAAAGACAGTATGCAATTCAGGTATGGCTGTCAGCAATTTCTTCATTGTGTACCGTTCTTCCTCAAGACCAGCTATCCCGAATAAGTGCTTCATTACATGAATACATAAGCCATTGCGCTGCACCTTCACTTCATCATCCCTAAAGGAGTAATTTTGCTTTTTGCGTTTCCGGGCAGTCACGCCATGCGCGAGTACTGAGGCGTGGCTTGGATAGCTTGGATCTGTGGTCAGAAGGCAGGCTTTCAGCAATTGTGACATCCCGTAAAACAACAGAATAGGCTTAATTTCTAAAGGGGAAAGAGATGCCTGCTTATAGAAGGACTCGGCGTGTTTGATAAAGAATATGAAGCGCTCACTGTTCTTAAACGCATATCGTTTTGGTTCTTCCATGCCGCTTTCTGTATAGACTTTATTTAGAAATTTCTGGGAAGATTCTACGGAATAAAATAATGATAACTCTTTCCACTCATGATCTCTCATATGTATTTTTAAACCCTTTCCTTTATCTAAATATTTCAACTCTTTTTCGCTTCCTTGACATGCTGTTTTCTAGTTGATAATCTACATATAATATTTTGCCGAAAAGAGGGGGATTTACTAATGTGGGAAAGTAAATTTTCAAAAGAAGGCTTAACGTTCGATGATGTACTGCTCGTACCGGCTCAATCAGACGTACTTCCGCGTGATGTGGATTTATCTGTTGAACTGACAAAGACGTTAAAGCTTAACATTCCTGTCATCAGTGCGGGAATGGATACAGTAACAGAATCAGCTATGGCGATTGCGATGGCCAGACAGGGCGGCTTGGGCATTATCCATAAAAACATGTCCATCGAACAGCAGGCTGAACATGTTGACAAAGTCAAACGTTCTGAACGGGGCGTTATTACAAATCCCTTCTTTTTAACACCTGATCATCAAGTATTCGATGCGGAGCATTTGATGGGGAAATACAGAATTTCCGGTGTTCCGATCGTAGATAATAAAGACGATCAAAAGCTTGTCGGTATCATTACAAACCGTGATCTTCGCTTTATCTCTGATTATTCAATGAAAATCAGTGATGTCATGACAAAAGAAGAGCTGGTTACGGCTTCTGTGGGAACCACATTAGACGAAGCAGAAAAAATCTTACAGAAACATAAAATTGAAAAACTTCCGTTAGTGGATGACCAAAACAAATTAAAAGGTCTTATCACGATCAAAGACATTGAAAAGGTTATCGAATTCCCGAATTCATCTAAAGATGAACACGGACGCCTTATTGTCGGCGCTGCGGTAGGCGTGACAGGCGATACAATGACACGCGTCAGCAAGCTTGTTGAAGCGAATGTCGACGTTATCGTGGTTGATACGGCTCACGGACATTCCAGAGGCGTACTGAACACAGTTGCGAAAATCCGTGAAACATATCCTGAACTGAACATTATCGCAGGAAATGTTGCAACGGCTGAAGCGACAAAAGCTCTGATTGAAGCCGGAGCAAATATTGTCAAAGTGGGAATCGGACCTGGTTCTATCTGTACGACACGCGTCGTTGCAGGTGTAGGCGTACCGCAGATCACTGCCATTTATGATTGTGCCACTGAAGCGAGAAAACACGGCGCGACAATTATCGCAGACGGCGGTATTAAATTCTCCGGAGATATTACGAAAGCGTTGGCTTCAGGCGGACATGCCGTAATGCTCGGAAGCCTGCTTGCCGGTACTTCAGAAAGCCCGGGAGAGACTGAAATCTATCAAGGCAGAAGATTTAAAGTGTATCGCGGTATGGGTTCTGTCGCTGCCATGGAAAAAGGCAGTAAAGACCGATATTTCCAAGAAGAAAATAAGAAATTCGTCCCTGAAGGTATCGAAGGACGGACTCCGTACAAAGGTCCTGTAGAAGAAACAGTGTATCAGCTTGTCGGCGGTCTTCGTTCAGGTATGGGATATTGCGGTTCAAAAGACTTGCGCGCTTTAAGAGAAGAGGCACAATTTATCCGTATGACAGGTGCCGGACTTCGCGAAAGTCATCCGCATGATGTCCAAATTACGAAAGAATCACCAAACTACACAATCTCATAATTGTTACAAATAAAAAACATTTGACAGGGTCGCTGACTCTGTCTATTTTTTTTATATCGAGTGTGATAAAATTTATACTGTTGTATTTTGAATTTGAATATGTCCTTAACGGCTTAATTATAGATTTAAAATGAATGACGGAGGTCGTAAGATTGAACATCACGAAATGGAAACAGCTGTTGGTGTCATTAGTGGTACTGGCACTGGCCGCAACTTGCTTTGTTCCAATGTCTAAAGCGGAGGCAGCCGGCAATGACCCGATTGATGTCAACGCATCAGCTGCGATAATGATTGAGGCTTCATCGGGAAAAATTTTATACAGTAAAAATGCAGACAAAAGACTGCCGATTGCCAGTATGACAAAAATGATGACTGAATATCTGCTTCTGGAAGCCATTAAAGAAGGAAAAGTGAAATGGGATCAAACGTATACTCCTGATGATTATGTCTATGAAATTTCTCAAGACAACAGTTTATCAAACGTCCCCCTTCGAAAAGACGGCAAATACACGGTTAAAGAACTGTATCAGGCTATGGCGATTTACTCTGCCAACGGAGCCGCGATTGCAGTTGCCGAAATTCTTGCCGGAACTGAAACGAAATTTGTCGCTGAAATGAATGCGAAAGCCAAAGAATTAGGCATGACAAACTATGATTTTAAAAATGCCACAGGGCTTGTGAATGAAGACCTTCACGGCAAGCAGCCGCAAGGAGAAGGCGTTAAAGAAGAAAGTGAAGTTTCTGCTAAAGACATGGCGCTTCTTGCAGACCGCCTGATCACTGATTATCCGGAAGTTCTCAAAACAACAAGCATCGCTAAGACGAAATTCAGAGCCGGCACTGATGATGAAATGGACATGCCGAACTGGAACTTCATGTTAAAAGGTCTTGTTTCTGAATACCCTGGCGTTGACGGCTTAAAAACGGGTTCTACCGATTCTGCGGGATCTTGTTTTACAAGCACAGCACAGCGGAACGGAATGCGGGTCATCACCGTTGTACTAAACGCAAAAGGCAACCTGCATACCGGACGTTTTGATGAAACGAAAAAAATGCTCGATTACGCATTTAAAAGCAATTTCTCAATGAAAGATCTTTACCCTGAAGGCTCTCAAGTAAAAGGGCACGAAACGATTGACGTTGAAAAAGGGAAAGACAAGCAAGTCGATATTGTTACTGACAAGGCGCTTTCTATTCCTGTGAAAAGCGGGGATGAAAAGAACTATAAAGCCGAAGTGACTTTAGATAAAAAAGAAATCACGGCTCCTGTGAAAAAGGGAACGAAAGTCGGAACGCTGACAGTTACATACAAAGGCAGTGACAAAGACTATGGCTTCCTCAAATCCAAAGAGTTCAGCGTGAATCTTGTAACGAAAAATGATGTAGATAAAGCGAACTGGTTTGTTCAGATGATGCGCGGCATCGGCGGATTCTTCTCCGGAATCTGGAACAGCGCCGTTGACACGGTAACAGGCTGGTTTTAAGAAATAAGAAAGAGCTCTGATGAAAGTTAGGGCTCTTTTGCTTAATATACTGAAAAAACCAAATTATTAGTAAAAAATGATATCTATCTTATTCATCTCGCTGTAAAATAAGAATACCCATATGAAATATTGTATTTCTGGGATACAATAAGAGATAGAAATTATCTAACTATACATTGACTAGGGGGACCAAATAATGGCTCAAACAGGTACTGATCGTGTAAAACGCGGCATGGCGGAAATGCAAAAAGGCGGCGTCATCATGGACGTTGTAAATGCTGAACAAGCGAAGATTGCGGAAGAGGCGGGAGCTGTTGCCGTAATGGCGTTAGAACGCGTTCCGGCTGATATTCGCGCTGCCGGCGGTGTTGCCCGCATGGCTGATCCGACAATCGTTGAAGAAGTAATGAATGCTGTATCCATTCCCGTAATGGCAAAAGCGCGTATCGGACATATCGTTGAAGCGCGTGTCCTTGAAGCAATGGGAGTAGATTACATCGATGAAAGTGAAGTTCTGACTCCTGCTGACGAAGAATTTCATTTAAATAAAAACGAATATACAGTCCCGTTCGTATGCGGCTGCCGTGATCTCGGCGAAGCAACGCGCCGTATCGCCGAAGGAGCTTCCATGCTTCGTACAAAAGGCGAACCAGGAACAGGAAACATTGTGGAAGCTGTCCGCCATATGAGAAAAGTAAACGCGCAAGTGCGCAAAGTTGTTGCGATGAGCGATGATGAGCTGATGACTGAAGCTAAAAACCTCGGCGCTCCTTATGAACTGCTTCTTCAAATCAAGCGTGACGGCAAACTGCCTGTAGTGAACTTTGCTGCCGGCGGAGTAGCGACGCCTGCTGACGCGGCATTGATGATGCAGCTTGGCGCTGACGGCGTATTTGTCGGTTCAGGTATTTTCAAATCAGACAACCCTGCTAAATTCGCCAAAGCAATTGTTGAAGCAACGACTCATTACACAGACTACAAACTGATCGCTGAGCTTTCTAAAGAATTAGGCACAGCAATGAAAGGCATCGAAATCTCAAATCTATTGCCGGAACAGCGTATGCAAGAACGCGGCTGGTAAAACCATAGGAGAGCTGGAAGCATGTTAACAATTGGTGTACTTGGACTTCAAGGAGCAGTAAGAGAACATATTCGTTCAATTGAAGCATGTGGTTCAAAAGGTGTCGTCATTAAGCGTCCTGAACAGCTGAATGACATCGACGGCTTAATCCTGCCGGGCGGGGAAAGCACGACGATGCGGCGTTTAATGGATACGTATCATTTTATGGAGCCGCTTCGCGAGTTTGCCGCCCAAGGCAAGCCGATGTTCGGCACATGCGCCGGTCTGATTATTTTAGCCAAAGAGATAGCAGGAACGGATAACGCTCATTTAGGGCTGTTGAACGTTGTCGTCGAGCGTAATTCCTTTGGCCGTCAGGTCGACAGCTTTGAAGCTGATCTGACGATTAAAGGCCTTGACGAGCCGTTTACGGGTGTATTTATTCGCGCGCCGCATATTTTAGAAGCTGGAGAAGATGTTGAAGTGCTTTGTGAGCATAACGGACGCATCGTGGCTGCAAAGCAGGGGAATTTCCTCGGCTGCTCGTTCCATCCTGAACTGACGGATGATCACCGGGTGACAGAGCTGTTTGTGAAGATGGCGGAAAAGCATAAGCAGGAAACAGCTGTATAAAACAGTTGAAAACCGCTGATACTTATAGTACATTATAAACACAAATAAAGATCGAAAAGCGTTGACAGGAAGCAGTAGGGAGCCCCTCTTTCAAAGAGAGCCGATGGGTGGTGCGAATCGGTGAAAGATGCTGTCCGAATCCGTCCTTGAGCGAAATGCTGAAAACAAGTAGGCATTTACGGGAAAACCGTTATGTGTTAAAGCGGGAAGCAAGTGTGAGCTTGTTTTCAATCAGGGTGGCAACGCGAGAGCTCTCGTCCCTTTTAGGGGATGAGGGCTCTTTTTTATTTTCGATAAAAACAGATAGGAGTTGTTAGGCATGATTGATACGAAGGTGCTGAGAGCCAATTTTCAAGAGGTAAAAGCGAAGCTCATTCCAAAAGGCGAAGACTTATCTGACTTTGACAAGTTTGAAGAGCTGGACGAAAAGAGAAGAGAGCTTATCGGTAAAGTAGAAGAACTGAAGGGAAAACGCAATGAAGTGTCTCAGCAGGTCGCCGTTTTGAAACGGGAGAAAAAAGACGCTGATCATATTATTAAAGAGATGCGTGAAGTGGGCGAAGAAATTAAGAAGCTTGATGAAGAGCTTCGTACTGTCGAAACGACGCTCGAAACCATCCTTCTGTCCATTCCGAACATCCCGCACGATTCAGTGCCCGTCGGGGAAACGGAAGATGATAACATTGAAATTCGCAAGTGGGGAGAGGCGCCGGCATTTTCATATGAGCCGAAACCGCATTGGGATATCGCAGACCATTTAAACATTCTTGATTTCGAACGCGCTTCAAAAGTAACAGGCAGCCGGTTTGTGTTTTATAAAGGATTAGGCGCCCGCCTCGAACGCGCGCTCTACAACTTTATGCTGGATCTTCACGTTGATGAATATGATTACACAGAAGTCATCCCTCCTTATATGGTAAACCGTACGAGCATGACAGGTACGGGACAGCTTCCTAAATTTGAAGAGGATGCTTTTAAAATCAGAGAAGAGGATTATTTCTTAATTCCGACGGCGGAAGTGCCGATTACAAATATGCACCGCGATGAAATCTTATCCGGTGAGAAGCTGCCGATCAATTATGCCGCATTCAGCGCCTGCTTCCGTTCAGAAGCGGGATCTGCCGGCCGTGATACACGCGGTTTGATCCGCCAGCATCAGTTCAACAAGGTTGAGCTTGTGAAATTCGTGAAGCCGGAAGATTCTTATGAGGAGCTTGAAAAACTGACAAATCAAGCCGAGCGGGTGCTTCAGCTGCTCGAACTGCCGTATCGTGTCATGAGCATGTGTACCGGTGATCTCGGCTTTACAGCCGCGAAAAAGTACGATATTGAGGTATGGATTCCAAGCCAAGACACATACCGTGAAATTTCTTCTTGCAGTAACTTTGAGGCCTTCCAGGCGAGACGCGCAAACATTCGATTCAGACGCGAAGCGAAAGGCAAGCCGGAGCATGTGCATACATTAAACGGTTCAGGCCTTGCAGTCGGCAGAACAGTAGCTGCCATCTTAGAAAACTACCAGCAGGAAGACGGAAGTGTCATCATTCCGAAAGTGCTTCGTCCTTATATGGGAAATAAAGAAGTCATCAAACCGTAAAAGGTGCGCCCTAGAGGCGCGCCTTTTTTGCTGCCCGGTATAGAGCGGCGGCATTCCGGGCTGTGCTTTCAAGGTTAAAACGGCCGGATGCTAAGGCGTCTTCAAGACTTACAGCGCCGGGTACGATAGAAAATACAGCTGTTATTCCTGCGCTGTAAACATGCTCGAAATTTTTGCCTAAGGAGCCCGCCAATGCGATAACGGGAATTTCTTGAGCAGATGCGCGTGCGGCGATCCCGGCGGGGGTTTTGCCGAATATCGTTTGTTCGTCTATCTGCCCCTCTCCGGTAATGACAAGGTCAGCGCCTCTTATCTGATCTGAGAAGGACAGTGTATCTAATACAACATCAATCCCGCTTTGAAGTTCTGCCTGTAAGAAAGCGATCAGTCCGGCGCCCAGTCCCCCTGCGGCGCCCGCGCCTTTTACGGTATCCGCTTCGATATCGTGCTGACGTCTCAATATGTCAGCGAAATGGCGTAAGTTGCGATCCAATACAACTTTAGTCTTCTCGGACGCCCCTTTTTGCGGGCCGAAGACATATGATGCGCCGTTTTCGCCGGTCAGGGGATTTTCGACATCACATGCGGCACGGATACGGATATGTTTCAGTTCAGGGGAGAGACCGCCTATATCAATAGAAGCTAGGGTGTGCAGAGCGCCTCCGCCGTCAGGTATCTCCTGACCTTCCTTATTTAAGAAACGCACACCGAGCGCGCTCGCCATTCCTGTTCCGCCGTCATTGGTTGCGCTCCCGCCAAGCCCGATGATGATCTCACCCGCCCCGCGGGAAGCTGCATCTGCTATCAGTTCACCCGTTCCTCTTGTCGTTGTGTTCAACGGATCTCTGAGATGGCGGGGAATGAGATGAAGCCCTGATGATTCCGCCATTTCAATGACTGCCGTGCGTCCGTCTCCCAGAAGTCCATATGCGGCGTTTACCGGCGTTCCCAGCGGACCGGTCACAGTTTTTTTGATGATGCTTCCGCCAGTGGCATCCGTCAAAGCCTGAACGGTTCCTTCTCCGCCGTCGGCCGCGGGTATCTTGATATATTCCGCGTCAGGGAAGACCGCTTTGAATCCTATTTCTATACTGTCAGCGGCTTCTTTTGATGTCATGCTTTCTTTGAAAGAATCGGGTGCAATGATGATTTTCATTATGTTCTCCACCTTTATGAGCAGGTTATCTGTTTGAATATATTCTTGATTTTTACTGTGTTTTCCTGCCCGTATGGCATACTGAGGTTGAATTGAACGCAAGACTTTTGTATGATAGTAAAGCTGACGGACAAGCCGTTTAAGAAATGAAATAAAAAATATGAAAAAGCGCTTGACTGAAATTTAGGTCATGTGGTATATTATTAAATGTCGATACGGAGGAATACCCAAGTCTGGCTGAAGGGATCGGTCTTGAAAACCGACAGGGGTGTCAAAGCCCGCGGGGGTTCGAATCCCTCTTCCTCCGCCATATTGATTTTAAACCTAATGAAACTCGAGCATATATTGGAGATTGTTTTGTCCGCTGCATGTGATGCAGCGGATTTTTTATATGCAAAAAAAGCGATTTTCTCTGTTCGGGGAAAATCGCTTTGCTATTTTTATTTATTTCTGTTTTCGTTGATCACGTGACTGATTTTTTCGATCAAAGGTTCCAGTGACTGTTCATCAGCTTCAAGGTCATAATCTTCAATGCGTACTTTCAGCACAGGGCAGGCGTTAAAACCGCTGATCCAGTCTTCGTACCGTGTATACATCTCTTCCCAATAGGAGCGGTTTGTCTGCAGCTCCATCTCGCGGCCCCGCTTTTCAATCCGGTTTATAATGTTTTCAAGGTCGCCTTCTAAATAGATCAAAACATCAGGATGCGGGAAGTACGGCGTCATGACCATCGCCTCAAATAGGCTTGTGTATGTTGTGTAATCTGTCAGCGACATGGTTCCTTTATCGGCATGCATTTTTGCGAATATGCCTGTATCTTCATAAATCGAACGGTCCTGCACGAATCCGCCGCCTGATTCAAACATGTTTTTCTGCTCTTTGAACCGCTCAGCCAGAAAATAAATTTGCAAATGGAAGCTCCAGCGTTCAAAATCGTGATAAAACTTCTCTAAATAAGGGTTTTCATCCACTTCCTCAAGTGAGGTATGAAACCCGAGCCGTTTTGCCAAAGCTTTGGTCAAAGTCGATTTTCCGACTCCTACCGTTCCCGCTACTGTTATAATGGCGTTGTTTGGAATATGAATGTCTTTCATTTAATAAGCTCCTTTACCTGACGGGCAATTCTTTCATAGTCTGTCTTATTCAAAACAAAGTCTTCAGTATCACCGTCAATGGTCAGTACAGATATATCCGGATCTTCTTCCTGAAGCTGTCTGATGGCTGTGTCGTAATCTGCAATGAGACGTTCCAGATATTGATGTTCGATATTTTTTTCAAACGGGCGCCCGCGTTTTTCAATGCGTTGAAGCAATGTCGGCAGGCTTGCCTTTATGTATACAATAACATTCGGTTTCGGCAAGTCGTGAGTGAGCAGATGATAAATCTGCTTATATTTCTCAAGCTTTTGGCCGTGCAATGTACGCTCTGCGAAAATAACATTTTTATAAATATGATAATCGGACAAAACGGGCTGTCCTTGTTTTAAATAATCTCGGTCGGTGTCTTCAAGCTGTTTATACCTGTGACATAGAAAAAACATTTCAAGCTGGAAACTCCACTCCTCGATATTGTCATAAAACTTATCGAGATAAGGGTTGTCTTCCACAATCTCATTAATCATAGGAAAACCGAGCTCTTCAGAAAGCATCGTAGCGAGTGTCGTTTTTCCTGCCCCGATAGGACCTTCTACCGCGATAAAAGGGGCTCTGTTCATTGAAAATCCTCCTTAATTCTGCAAACATCCGTCAGCTGCCGGCCTTTATATTGTATCACAATCTCAGAAAAGCCCATGAAAAAAGACGCTTCCAATTAACGAAACGTCTCTTTTACAATATGAAATTGATCGTTGAGCAAAAGCCAGTTTTGCGGGAAAGAGAGGCCGAGTTTCCAATAGCTGATTCCTCTTAAATGAAGTTCTTTAATTAAATTGAATTTCGCTTGAATGGATCGTGCGTCTTCAAACCATACTTCATGCCGTCTCTGATTTTCATCCGTGTAACGAAAGAATGGAGCCTGGGCGGTTTCGTCATATTGAATGTCGACTTTATGGCGTGCTGCCAGAGCGATTGCCTGCTGAGGACTGACGGCTTTCGCTGTCGTTCCCTGTTTGAAAGGCAGTGTCCAATCATAGCCGTACATATTCTGGCCCATGACGATTTTTGAAGAGGGCATTTCTGTCAGCGCATACTCAATGACATTCCTTACAGGGCCGATTGGTGATACGGCCTGAGCCGGGCCCCCGCTGTATCCCCACTCATATGTCATGATGACGACAAAATCGACGATTTCTCCATGTGCCCTATAGTCATGTGCTTCATACCATTTGCCGGCCTGGGTCGCGCTCGTTTTCGGAGCAAGCGCCGTTGAAATCTTCCAGCCTTGACGGTGAAAAATGGTCCTCGCTTCACGTAAAAAACGATTGTAGGCTTCTCTGTCCTGAGGACGTAAATATTCGAAATCAAAATGAATATCGCGAAAGCCGTGCTGCTTAGCCGTGGAGACGATTTCCTGAAAGAGTTTTGTTTTCACAGTATTATCATTCAAAATGAGCCGCCCGAGATCATCGCTGAATGCGTCATTTTCAAGGTTGGTGATGATCATCATCAGTGCGGTGTTGTGCCTGTCACTGATGCTTCTTAAATTGGTGAGAGGCGGTTCCTTTAAAGTCCCGTTCCGCTGCACTTGAAAACTGAATGCGCCGAGGTATGTTAAATAAGGAGAGGCCTCCCTTGCCGCCTGCTGGAGATTAGCGCTTACGCTCGTTCCCCGCGGTTCTATATATGCGTTTGATTCGATGTCGGGCTTATTCGCCTGCTGCGGAATGTAAAGGCGGGTTCCGACTCTCAATGTGGTGCTGGGCTGAATTCCGTTCACCCTCGCAAGCTCCGCGGCCGATATATGAAAACGGCCGGCGATTGCCGCGAGAGTATCACCTTGTTTCACTTCGTAATATTGACCCTCAATCGGGATGACAAGGGTTTGTCCGACAACCAATGTATTCGGATTAGGCAGTTTATTTGCTTCTGCAATGACATTTGCGGCTGTCCGGTAGCGCGCCGCAATAGCGGAAAGTGTGTCGCCCCGTTTCACTATATAGATCTGAATGAAAAACGCCTCCTTTCATATCCGCTATCAAATATATGAAAAAAGGAGGCTGATCATGTTTATTTTTCGGCGGTAATTTGTTTTTCCGTGGTTATTTCTGCGAAGAGAACATTCTCCATCATCGTCAAAGCGAAATCATTGTCTTCGTCGTTATTGGAAGCGGTGCAGTCTTTCGGAATGGTAATGCTGTATTCTCTCATATAAGCGTCGTTGGCCGTGAACAACACACAAATGTTCCCGGCAATCCCCGTGATGATTAATCGGTTCACCTGTAATTCGGTCAGAAGGGTGTGAAGCGCCGTTTCGTAAAAAGCGGAATGCTTCGGTTTAATGAGAAAATAATCATCCGGCTGAGGCGAAATATCTTTTATAATGGGCGCGCTTCTGTCATTGCTGCATTCCTCCCTGATGGCATCAATATCAGCCTTCCAGAGCCCGTAATGATCATTAATATAAATAATCGGCCAGTTGCTTTGTTTTGCATGCTTCTTTAATGATAAAATACGGGGGACAATTTGTTTGGTTTTTTCAGCAAGACGTTCGCCCATATCAAATTGAAAATTGTTGATCATATCGACAATCAGAAGGGCTGTGTTGTTAGGTTCAGACAATACCGGCAACTCCTTTCTGCTGGGGTATTCCTATTTTAACCTTTATGAGACATGAAAAAACTTAAGAAGAGAGCTTGAACCGATGAATGATGAATATTATATGAGAGAAGCCATAAAAGAAGCGAAGAAAGCCGAAGCGAAAGGTGAAGTGCCGATCGGAGCAGTTCTTGTTCTGCATGATGAGATTGTGGCGCGGGCGCATAATCTGCGGGAGACTGAACAGAGGTCGCTTGCCCATGCCGAAATGCTGGCGATTGACGAAGCGTGCCGTAAGCTGGGGACATGGAGACTTGAGGATGCCGTTCTTTATGTCACTTTGGAGCCGTGTCCGATGTGCGCGGGAGCCGTCGTGCTTTCGAGAGTCGATAAGGTCGTATTCGGCGCATTTGATCCCAAGGGGGGCTGTACAGGAACGCTGATGAATCTCTTGCAGGAAGAGCGGTTCAACCACCAAGCGGAAGTGGTGAGCGGCGTGCTCGGAGAAGAGTGCGGAGAAATGCTCAGCGCTTTTTTCAGAAAGCTGCGCCGGCAAAAGAAAGACATGAGGAAAAAGTTGTCTGAGTAGTAAGGTTGCATTTTCTGCCTGAAGCAGATATACTTATGTGTGCATCATGAATGGTGCGCATATAAAAATTTGATATTTATTTTGCCGTGCTAAGCGGGGAGGTAGCGGTGCCCTGTACCCGCAATCCGCTCTAGCGGGGCCGAATCCCTTCTCGAGGTTCGTTTACTGTAAGGTCTGCCTTAAGTAAGTGGCGTTGACGTCTGGGTCCTGCGCAATGGGAATTCATGAACCATGTCAGGTCCGGAAGGAAGCAGCATTAAGTGAAACCTCTCATGTGCCGCAGGGTTGCCTGGGCTGAGCTAACTGCTTAAGTAACGCTTAGGGTAGCGAATCGACAGAAGGTGCACGGTAAATCAATCATCAAATTTCAGACTCACCTGTTTATGGCAGGTGAGTTTTTTCGTATATGAAAAACGGGTTTTGGCGTTAAAAGCACGTTCATGTATAATAAACATGATGAATAACAGAGGAGGGCGCATCCTGTGGGTTACCAAGCTTTATATCGAGTATTTAGGCCTCAGCAGTTTGAAGATGTGGTCGGACAGGAACACATTACGAAAACGCTGCAAAATGCCCTTTTGCAAAAGAAATTTTCTCATGCATATCTGTTTTCTGGACCGCGGGGAACGGGAAAAACCAGTGCAGCTAAAATATTTGCGAAAGCAGTCAACTGTGAGCACGCCCCCGTAGAAGAACCGTGCAATGAATGTGCGGCGTGCAAGGGGATCACAAACGGCTCTATATCAGATGTGATTGAAATAGATGCGGCGTCGAATAACGGCGTAGACGAAATCCGCGATATCCGTGACAAAGTAAAATTTGCCCCGTCGGCCGTCACCTACAAAGTATATATTATAGATGAGGTGCATATGCTCTCTATCGGCGCATTCAATGCGCTTCTGAAAACGCTGGAAGAACCGCCGGCACATTGCATTTTCATATTAGCTACGACTGAGCCTCATAAGATTCCTTTAACCATTATCTCCAGATGTCAGCGTTTTGACTTCAAACGGATTACATCCAAAGCAATTGTCGGACGAATGAAGACAATCGTCGATGCAGAGCAGCTGAAGGTGGAAGAAGGAGCCCTTGATATCATAGCGAGTGCTGCGGACGGAGGAATGAGGGACGCGCTGAGCCTGCTCGATCAAGCCGTATCATTCAGCGGTGAGGAGCTGTCGGTGGATGACGCATTGCTCATTACCGGAGCCGTTTCTCAGCACTATATTGGGAAACTTGCATCTGCTCTTCACAGCAAACAGGTTTCCGAGGCATTGGAAACACTGAATGAATTGCTCCAGCAGGGGAAAGATGCGGCCAAACTGATTGAAGATATGATTTTCTATTTCAGGGATATGCTCTTGTACCAGGCCGCTCCCGGTTTAGAAGGAGTCCTGGAGAAGGTGAAGGTCGATGAAACGTTCCGGAATCTGAGCGGTGATATACCGGCCCCCGCTTTATATGAAATGATTGATATCCTGAATAAAAGCCATCAGGAAATGAAGTGGACGAACCACCCAAGAATCTTTTTTGAAGTGGCTGTCGTGAAAATATGCCAGACGGCACAGCAATCCGCGGGAGATATCCCTGAGGTCGGCATGCTGATGAATAAGATCCAGCAGCTTGAGCAGGAAGTGGAAAGGCTGAAAACCTCCGGTGTGAAGGTTCAGATGGAAAGCGCTCCGAAAGAAGCTCCGCGTCCTCAAAAAGGCGGAAAAAGCCATTACAAAGCTCCAGTCGGAAGAATTCATGAGATATTGAAGGAAGCCACAAGACCTGATCTTGAACAGCTTAAAAGCAGCTGGGGCAAGCTGCTGGCACACCTGAAACAGCAGAATAAGGTGTCTCATGCGGCTCTTTTGAATGACAGTGAACCGGTGGCTGCTGCTCAAAAGGCATTTGTGCTTAAATTTAAATACGAAATCCATTGTAAAATGGTTGCAGAAGACAATAACGGAGTCCGTACGAATCTTGAACAGATTCTCGAATCAATGCTCGGGAAAAGAATGGATTTGATTGGCGTTCCGGAAGCACAATGGGGTAAAATAAGAGAAGAATTTTTAAATGATCACCAGCAGGAAAGTGAAGGATCAAACGAACCGGCTGAAGAAGATCCGCTGATTGCAGAGGCGAAGAAACTTGTCGGAGCGGATTTAATCGAAATAAAAGACTAATAAGATGAAAGAGAGTGATTGAATATGCGTGGCGGAATGGGAAACATGCAAAAAATGATGAAACAAATGCAAAAAATGCAAAAGGATATGGCGAAGGCTCAGGAGGAGCTTGCTGAAAAAGTGCTTGAAGGCACAGCGGGCGGCGGAATGGTGACTGTAAAAGTCAACGGCCAAAAAGAAGTTGTAGACGTTGCCATTAAAGAAGAAGTCGTTGATCCGGAAGATATCGAAATGCTTCAGGACCTGATTCTTGCCGCAACAAACGACGCCCTCAAAAAAGTGGATGACATGACGAATGAGACAATGGGACAATTTACAAAAGGAATGAACATACCGGGTTTATTCTAGGGGGATAAATAAACATGCAGTATCCTGAACCAATATCAAAGCTGATTGACAGCTTTATGAAATTGCCAGGGATCGGACCGAAAACAGCGGTTCGTCTGGCTTTTTTTGTTCTAGGTATGAAAGAAGACGTGGTATTAGATTTCGCGAAAGCATTAGTAAATGCGAAGCGCAACCTGACATATTGTTCGATTTGCGGACATATTACAGATCAGGACCCTTGTTATATATGTGAGGACACAAGAAGGGATAAGTCTGTTATTTGTGTCGTGCAGGACCCTAAGGATGTTATCGCAATGGAGAAAATGAAGGAATATAACGGCCAGTATCATGTTCTTCACGGCGCGATTTCACCAATGGACGGCATCGGCCCGGAGGATATTAAGATTCCGGAGCTGCTGAAACGTCTTCAGGATGATCAAGTGACAGAAGTCATTCTCGCAACCAACCCTAATATTGAAGGGGAAGCAACAGCGATGTATATATCAAGGCTGTTAAAGCCCTCAGGCATCAAGCTCTCCCGTATTGCCCACGGTCTGCCCGTCGGCGGTGATTTGGAATATGCTGATGAGGTCACTCTTTCAAAAGCTCTTGAAGGAAGACGTGAATTGTAAGGGAGGAAAAGGCAAGGCATGGGTTTTCTTCGCAGAAATACATTAAGAAAAGAGTTTGACGAGAAGCTGATAGAACAGCTCTTTAAACAAAAAGAAGAATGGAACAGGCAGAAGAGTCTGGTCGAGAAAAGTCTCGAGCCCTCCGCTGAGGTGTTGTTTGAGCTGAAAGTCGCTGAATCTAAATACTTTTTCTATTTAAAAGAAGCGAAGCAGCGGAATTTGAAAATGAGCAGATGGAAGTAAAAGGTCTATTCTCCGGGGTCTTCTCATAAGCTTGTACTAAACAAGCGAGGGGGAAGATTCATGGAGCCTTTTTTCATTATCGGTTTGATTGTCGGTCTGGTTGCTTTGCTTTTTTTATGGGGAGTATCTTCAAAACCGCTAAGATGGATTGGTGTGACTGCGATTAAGTTTATTGCCGGCGCGATTTTGCTGGTGGGTGTGAACTTGTTCGGAGGCAGTCTCGGTATTCATATCCCTGTTAACCTGATTACAACGGGCATCAGCGGGATTCTGGGGATTCCCGGCATCGCTGCTTTGATAGTCATTAAACGCTTCATCATTTAATTTGTCGATTATTGTTGACATGTCGGATTAAGGGTGGTATTCTAATATACGTCGCTGATGACGAAACGAATTTTTGAAAAAGAAATTTTAAAAAGTTGTTGACGGCACTAACACTGATGTGTTAAGATAATTAAGTCGCTTCAAGAGCGGTGGACAAAGTTCTTTGAAAACTAAACAAGACAAAACGTACCTGTTAATTCAAAGTTTTAAATAAATCGCACAGCGATGTGCGTAGTCAGTCAAACTACTTTATCGGAGAGTTTGAT
>NZ_JBSIOT010000009.1:0-7213 GCF_053613335.1 Bacillus sp. LR--39
GTTTTTAGGCCTCGCGTGGATCGCGAGCAGCGGCAAAAAAAGAATTAAGATCCGCCCAATTGTTGTTATGCTCATTTTGCAATTTATTCTTGGCTACATTCTCCTCAATACCGGGATAGGGAATTTCCTCGTAGGAGGATTTGCAAAAGGTTTCGGTTACCTGCTTGAATACGCGGCAGAGGGAATTAACTTTGTGTTTGGCGGCTTGGTGAATGCGGACCAAACGACATTCTTTATGAATGTTCTCTTGCCAATCGTGTTTATTTCCGCTCTGATCGGGATTCTGCAAAAGTGGAAAGTCCTCCCGTTTATTATTAGATATATCGGCCTTGCCCTCAGCAAGGTAAACGGTATGGGAAGATTGGAATCGTATAACGCAGTGGCTTCTGCGATTTTAGGGCAGTCAGAAGTATTTATCTCCTTGAAGAAAGAACTCGGTCTTTTAAATCAGCAGCGCTTGTACACGCTTTGCGCATCTGCGATGTCAACTGTATCAATGTCGATTGTCGGCGCGTATATGACAATGCTGAAACCGGAATATGTTGTAACAGCGCTGGTCTTGAACTTATTTGGCGGTTTCATAATTGCTTCTATTATTAATCCGTACGAGGTTGCAAAAGAAGAGGATATGCTTCGTGTTGAGGAAGAAGAAAAACAATCCTTCTTCGAAGTGCTCGGAGAATACATCCTTGACGGTTTCAAAGTAGCGGTTGTCGTCGCTGCGATGCTGATTGGATTTGTCGCGATTATTGCCTTGATCAATGGCATTTTTAATGCAGTATTCGGTATTTCGTTCCAAGGCATTCTTGGATATGTGTTTGCTCCATTCGCTTTTCTTGTCGGTATCCCATGGAATGAAGCTGTTAATGTTGGAAGCATTATGGCAACAAAAATGGTATCGAATGAATTTGTCGCCATGACGTCGCTTACGCAAAACGGTTTCCATTTCAGCGGCCGTACAACAGCGATCGTATCGGTATTCCTTGTGTCATTTGCGAACTTCTCCTCAATCGGAATCATTGCCGGTGCCGTAAAAGGACTGAATGAAAAGCAAGGAAATGTCGTCGCTCGTTTCGGCTTGAAATTATTATACGGTGCTACGCTTGTCAGCTTTTTATCAGCAGCAATTGTGGGCTTGATTTACTGAACTTAATCGAAAAGGATCGGTGACCAAACATGAGAATGGTAGATATCATCATCAAAAAACAAAACGGAAAAGAACTCACCACTGAAGAAATTCAATTTTTCGTGAACGGCTACACAGACGGAAGCATTCCTGATTATCAGGCAAGCGCGCTTGCTATGGCGATTTTCTTCCAGGATATGAGTGACCGTGAACGCGCGGACTTGACGATGGCTATGGTGAACTCCGGTGAAACGATTGATCTTTCTGCCATTGAAGGAATTAAAGTGGATAAACACTCCACCGGCGGCGTCGGCGACACGACAACACTCGTTCTCGCTCCGCTTGTTGCGGCTCTTGACGTGCCGGTTGCCAAAATGTCCGGCCGCGGCCTCGGCCATACGGGCGGCACGATTGATAAGTTAGAGGCAATCGACGGCTTCCACGTGGAACTGACGAAGGATGAATTTATTAAACTTGTGAACCGCGACAAGGTTGCGGTCATCGGCCAAAGCGGCAATTTAACGCCGGCTGATAAAAAACTGTACGCGCTTCGTGATGTAACGGGAACGGTCAATTCCATTCCGCTCATTGCAAGCTCGATTATGAGCAAAAAAATCGCTGCCGGGGCGGACGCCATCGTGCTTGACGTAAAAACGGGAGCGGGCGCCTTCATGAAAACAGAAGAAGACGCAGCTGAACTTGCCAAAGCGATGGTACGCATCGGAAATAACGTCGGCCGTCAAACAATGGCTGTCATTTCAGACATGTCCCAGCCACTCGGCTTTGCGATCGGAAATGCGCTTGAAGTCAAAGAAGCGATCGACACGCTCAAAGGCGAGGGACCCGAGGATCTTCATGAGCTTGTCTTAACGCTCGGCAGCCAGATGGTTGTGCTTGCGAAAAAAGCCGATACATTGGACGAAGCGAGAGCGAAGCTGGAAGAAGTCATGAAAAACGGCAAAGCACTTGAGAAATTCAAGGATTTCCTGAAAAACCAAGGCGGCGACAGCTCAATTGTTGACGATCCGTCTAAGCTTCCGCAAGCCGCATATCAAATTGATGTGCCTGCCAAAGAAGCGGGTGTCGTCTCTGAAATCGTTGCGGACGAAATCGGCGTCGCGGCGATGCTGTTAGGTGCCGGTCGCGCCACAAAAGAAGATGAGATCGATTTAGCCGTCGGCATCATGCTCCGCAAAAAGGTCGGCGACAAAGTAGAAAAAGGCGAACCGCTCGTGACACTTTACGCCAACCGCGAAAATGTTGATGAAGTCATCGCAAAAGTCTATGACAACATCCGCATCGCCGCGGAAGCGAAGGCGCCGAAGCTGATTCATACGTTGATTACTGAATAAAAAAAGCACATCCCATCCTGAGTGGGGTGTGCTTTTTTGATTAAAGGATGTGATCAGCCTGATATTCCTCTTGGCTGATTTTTTTCGCTTTTGTAACACTTCTTTTGAAATGGTAGATCAGATAGCAAAGGATGATACAAGGAACTCCGCTCCATCGTGTGAATGTTCACGCTATGTTTTTTTGCATATGCTTCATAGGCCTGGCTGTTGCTGAATTCTCTGATACCCAGCTGGATCAAATGTTGACCTTCAATGATCTCTTCATCCAAAAGGCGGCGGAAGGGGGTGCCGTTTGTCGGCCCCCCGTCCTCCGTATTGCGAACATCGTGATGGGCATCAAATTGAATCACCGCTGTCGTTCCTTTTGTTTGTGCTATCGCTTTTATTGTGGAGTAGCTGATAGAGTTATCTCCCCCAAGTATGAGCGGCACCCAATCCGGATGGTCCGAAAGCAGAGCGTGCATGGTTTGGAAAATGTGATGATGTGACTTTACGATATCAGTGACATGAATATCGATATCCCCCAGGTCATATAGAAGCTCTGATACGACGTGCTCTCCAAGCTCAGCAGAATAGGCTGATGAATGTTTCAGAGCCTGGCGTATTGTTCCGGGTGCAAAGGAAGCGCCTGAATGACTGATGGAGGATTTTGATAGGGGGACACCTATCAACGCCGGTCCCTTAATGTCCTGGCCGTCCCATGTTGCGATCAGGTCGCTCATTTTTGTGACATCCCGGTCTTTAAACGAAGATCCGGCCTCTCTGAGAAAAGGGTACTTATCCAAGAATGGCTCCCTCCCTGTTGACAACAATTGTTCCGTTTTTCATGACTTGATGTACATGATTGACCCCGTAGTGATACGGAATATACATATAGTTCGAGGCTTGCCAAATGACTAGATCAGCTGAGCGGCCGACTTTGAGCTGACCGGCTTCCTCTCCTTTCCCTATGGCGTATGTGGCATTGACTGTGACCGCGTGCCAAATTTCTTCTGCAGTCATTTTCAGATGAAGCGCGGCAATCGACATGATCAGCTGGATATTTTCAGTCGGCGAGCTGCCAGGGTTAAAATCCGTTGCCAAGCTGACACATACCCCTTCATCAATCATAGCTCTTGCCCTGGCGTATGTGCTTTTGCCAAGATAAAATGTCGTGCCCGGCAAGAGGACGGCGATCGTTCCTGCCTCAGCCAATTTCTTTATGCCTTCGTCCGATGCACCTACCAAATGGTCGGCTGAGACGGCCTTTAGCTCACCTGCTAATTCAGCGCCTCCAAGCGGATCGATTTCATCTGCGTGTATTTTTAATCCGAAGCCCGCCTCAGCTGCTTTTTGTAAATAACGGCGGGATTGGCTGACTGTAAAAACGCCTGTTTCTGTAAAAATATCAGCAAAGCTGGCGAGCTCCTGCTCTTTGATTTCCGGCAAAAGGGAAAGCATTTGATCCAGAAATTCATCTGGATCGTTTTGATATTCGGGAGGAATCGCATGGGCTCCCATAAATGTGGAAACAAGGTCAACAGGCTGGCTTTCATGCAGTTTTTTTGTGACAAGCAATTGTTTGAGCTCTGTCTCTTTTTCCAAGCCGTAGCCGCTTTTCACTTCTGCTGTGGTTGTGCCGTAGGACAGCATTTTTTGCAGATGAAAATGGGCTTTTTGCAGCAGCTCTTCTTCTGAAGCCGCCCTGGTATCCTTGACTGTAGACAGAATCCCGCCGCCCTGCGCCAGAATATCCAAATATGAAATGCCCTGAAGCTTAAGGTTCATCTCCTTTTCACGAGATCCGCCAAATACAAGATGGGTGTGCGGATCAACGAGGCCGGGCGTTACAAGGCGTCCCGAACAGTCAATGATTTCGTCTGCCTCGTAACCGGCTTCAGCCCCTTTTTGTCCGGCGAACACAATTTTCTGTTCATGAATGCCGACAACAGCGTCTTCGATCACATGAAGATCCTGCATGCTTTTGCCTGCCCGCGGACCGCTGCTTTCCATCGTCAAAAGCTGACCGATGTTGATGAGAATCGTATCAATTTGCTTTGGCATGTCATCACTCCTTTATTTTTGCATCGGCACGATAATGTCCTGTTCCTTCGCTACTTCAACGGCACGTTCATAACCCGCATCCGCATGACGGATAATGCCCATTCCCGGGTCGCTCGTTAAGACCCGCGCGAGCCGCTCGTCAGCCAGCTCACTTCCATCGGCCACTGCAACCATGCCGACATGCAGGGAATAGCCCATTCCGACACCGCCGCCATGGTGGAAGGAAACCCAGCTTGCACCCGCCGCCGTGTTGACAAGCGCATTTAGCACATCCCAGTCACCAACAGCGTCACTTCCGTCCTTCATCGCTTCTGTCTCCCGGTTTAGAGAGGCGACAGACCCGCAGTCCAAATGATCTCTCCCAATAACGACAGGCGCTTTTAGCTCCCCGCTTCTAACCAGCTCGTTAATGGCGAGGCCCATCTTTTTTCGTTCTCCATATCCAAGCCAGCAAATACGGGACGGCAAGCCTTGGAAGGTGACTTTTTCCTGTACCATATCAATCCAGCGGTGAAGGGCTTTATTTGTTGGGAACAGCTCTTTTAATAACGCATCCGTACGGTAAATATCTGCCGGATCTCCGGAAAGCGCCGCCCAACGGAACGGCCCTTTTCCTTCACAGAATAAGGGGCGGATGTAGGCAGGGACAAAACCCGGAAAATCGAAGGCATTCTCCAGCCCTTCATCCTTTGCGACTTGCCGGATATTGTTGCCGTAGTCAAATACAATAGAGCCCTTTTGCTGAAAGGCCAGCATGGCTTCGACATGTTTTTTCATGCTTTGCTTCGCAAGGCGCACGTAAAGCTCTGGATTGTCTTGACGCAAACGGTCAGCTTCATCAAGGGAGTAGCCTTCGGGAACATAACCGATTAAAGGGTCATGGGCAGATGTCTGATCTGTCACAATATCAATGTTGACGCCTCGGTTCAAAAGTGTGTGATGCACCTCAGCCGCGTTTCCGAGAAGCGCAATGGACAAAGGTTTTCCTGCCAGCTTTGCCTCTTCAGCCCAAGCTAAGGCTTCCTCAATCGATGCTGTTTTTCGATCGCAGTATTTTGTTTCGATCCGCTTGTCGATGCGTTTCTCGTCAACCTCGACGGCAATAACGACGCCTTCATTCATCGTGACAGACAGCGGCTGTGCGCCTCCCATTCCGCCGAGACCCGCTGTCAGCGTCAACGTTCCTTTTAAGCTGCCCCCAAAGTGCTGTCGCGCCAGCTCAGCGAAGGTTTCATAGGTTCCTTGCAATATGCCTTGTGAGCCAATGTAAATCCAGCTGCCAGCCGTCATCTGTCCGTACATCATTAACCCTTTTTTCTCAAGTTCGTGGAAATGCTCCCAGTCTGCCCACTTCGGAACAAGAACAGAATTTGCTAGGAGCACGCGCGGGGCCTGCGGGTTTCTTGCAGCTCTTATCATGGCCTTCACCCTCCCAAACTACGTCTATGCACAAAAACCTATATTTAAAGAAGTCAGCGTCCATGACCCTTCCATCATTGAAACAAACGGCACCTTTTATGTTTTTGGATCTCATCTCGCTTCCGCAAAAACAAATGACCTCATGCAATGGCAGCAGCTGACCACCAGCGTAAGCAACGACAACCCACTTATCCCGAATGTCTATAAAGAATTAAAAGAAACCTTCGAATGGGCGCAATCCGATACTCTTTGGGCGGCTGACGTCACGCAGCTGGCGGACGGCAAATACTACATGTACTACAACGCCTGCCGCGGCGACTCGCCTAGGTCCGCCATGGGTGTTGCCGTTGCTGACAATGTCGAAGGCCCATACAAAAACAAAGGCATCTTTTTGAAATCAGGAATGGAAGGCACAAGCAACGATGGAACACCGTATGACGCAACCAAACACCCGAATGTCGTCGACCCGCATACCTTCTTTGATAAAGACGGCAAGCTATGGATGGTGTACGGATCATACTCAGGCGGCATTTTCATACTTGAAATGAATCCGAAAACGGGCTTCCCGCTTCCTGGACAGGGATACGGGAAAAAACTGCTCGGCGGCAACCACAGCAGAATCGAAGGCCCGTATGTTCTCTACAATCCAGACACCCAATACTACTACTTATACCTATCATATGGCAGTCTCGATGCAACAGGCGGCTACAACATCCGTGTGGCCCGCTCCAAGAAACCGGACGGCCCTTACTATGATGCAGAAGGCAATCCAATGCTCGACGTCCGCGGCAAGGGAGGCACATTCTTCGACGACCGTTCCATCGAACCATACGGCGTCAAACTCATGGGCAGCTACACTTTTGAAACAGAAAATGAAAAAGGCACCGGGTACGTCTCACCAGGCCACAACTCCGCATATTATGACGAGAAAACCGGGCGTTCCTATTTAATCTTCCACACCCGCTTCCCGGGCAGGGGTGAAGAACACGAAGTCAGAGTCCACCAATTGTTCATGAACAAAGACGGCTGGCCGGTAGCAGCACCATATCGTTATGCGGGCGAAACATTGAAAGAAGTAAAACAAAAAGACATCACAGGAACATACAAACTTATCCAGCACGGAAAAGACATCTCAGCCGACATCAAACAAACCATCAACATCCAGCTCAACAAAAACCACACCATTTCCGGGGAAATGACCGGAACATGGCAGAAAACCGGAAAAAACACAGCCGACATCACGTTAGCAGGCAAGACGTATAACGGGGTATTT
>NZ_JBSIOT010000010.1:0-6721 GCF_053613335.1 Bacillus sp. LR--39
AAAAAAAATCTCCCCCCCCTGCGGGGGAAGAATGGTTTTGATCTTTGGGTTTTAGGTTTTAAAAAAAGCCGGCTGTTTTCAGCCGGCTTTTTTTCGATTTTGGCGGAGCCGAAATCGGGTCTTTTCTTATCTTGATACTATATAGAAACAACATCATTTTTCAAAATCAGTTCAAAGTCTTGTGTGTCAAGGGTTAGATCGGTTTTTGACAGGTAAAAACTCCTTCTGCTATTATTAAGGTGTCGAATCAAAATAATAGAATGCTAGAGAACTAGCTCAGAAGGAGTTTTTTTGTTGATTTATTCATCTGAAAACGATTATAGCATCCTCGAAGATAAAACCGCAACAGGTAAAAAGCGGGATTGGAAGGGGAAAAAGAGACGTACGAACCTCATGGCGGAGCATTACGAAGCATTAGAGAGTAAGATTGGGGCACCTTACTATGGCAAAAAGGCTGAAAAACTAATTAGTTGTGCAGAGTATCTTTCGTTTAAGAGAGACCCGGAGACGGGCAAGTTAAAACTGTATCAAGCCCATTTTTGTAAAGTGAGGTTATGCCCGATGTGTGCGTGGCGCAGGTCGTTAAAAATTGCTTATCACAATAAGTTGATCGTAGAGGAAGCCAATCGGCAGTACGGCTGCGGATGGATTTTTCTCACGCTGACGGTTCGGAATGTAAAGGGAGAACGGCTGAAGCCACAAATTTCTGAGATGATGGAAGGCTTTAGGAAACTGTTCCAGTACAAAAAAGTAAAAACTTCGGTTCTTGGATTTTTCAGAGCTTTAGAGATTACCAAAAATCATGAAGAAGATACATACCATCCTCATTTTCATGTGTTGATACCAGTAAGGAAAAATTATTTTGGGAAAAACTATATTAAGCAGGCGGAGTGGACGAGCCTTTGGAAAAAGGCGATGAAATTGGATTACACTCCGATTGTTGATATTCGTCGAGTGAAAGGTAAAGCCAAGATTGACGCTGAACTGATTGAAAACGATGTGCGGGAAGCAATGATGGAGCAAAAAGCTGTTCTCGAAATTTCTAAATATCCGGTTAAGGATACGGATGTTGTGCGCGGCAATAAGGTGACTGAAGACAATCTGAACACGGTGCTTTACTTGGATGATGCGTTGGCAGCTCGAAGGTTAATTGGATACGGTGGCATTTTGAAGGAGATACATAAAGAGCTGAATCTTGGTGATGCGGAGGACGGCGATCTGGTCAAGATTGAGGAAGAAGATGACGAGGTTGCAAATGGTGCATTTGAGGTTATGGCTTATTGGCATCCTGGCATTAAAAATTACATAATCAAATAAAAAAAGCAGACCTTTAAGGCCTGCTTTTTTTAACTAACCCATTTGTATTGTGTTGAAATATGTTTTGTTCGTTTTTTATCTTTGTAGCTTTTTATGATTAATTGTCTATGATAACCTAGGGAATCTTTACATTGTCTGTGTTGAATAGTTACATAAACTGGTTTGCTCTTAGGATAGTTTAAATATACTGTTGTCATTGCTCCGAAAACAAAAGCTTTTAATGGTCCTTGAGCGATATAGTTTCCTATAACTCCAACTACGCCACCTGCAATTGCTGGAATAATTTTATTTTCCCAATCTGTATATTTCACATTATCATACTTTTTGGTAGCGACAATTTTGCATGAATTTAAATAGTCACCAGGAAGCTGTTGGATAGTTATATTTTGATTAGTTTGGTTTGAAGAACAGGTAATACCATTTTGAGAAAAAGTGGTTGGAACTATTGGTGTTGTTATATCTTTACTCTGTTCATTGTTATTTTGTTGAGCAGCAAGTATACTGTTCGTAGGAATCAATAAAACTAAAGACATTACTAAAGCTAATACAATTTTTATGCTACCATTCAATTAAAAAACATCCCTTCTTTGGTTATATGGGCCCGTATATAATATACCTCTTATTGGGATTTTTTGTTTAAATTTTGAATTAAATTAAGAGAAAATTAAGAAGGGTATGAATTTCACAGTGAAATTACTAATGAGTTTTGTGTTTGGAGCTTTAGGGGCATTATTAATGGTAAGTGTGAGAGAACATTTTTCTTTTACTGTGACATTAATAGTTTTAGTTGTTGTTATCATCGTTGCTTTTATTCTTGATGAGTTATGGAAAAGGCATAAAAAAAAGAGAGAAGAAGATTAATCTTCTTCTCTCTTTTTTTTATGCCTTTGTCCTCTATGGGGTTCCGTCAGGAAAATGCGGATTTACAACGTTAAACTATTTTTGGGAAACAAAAACCTGCTTCTCCAACTCTAAGCAGAAGAAGCAAGGTGAGGTAATATTTTCACTTGCCAGAATCACGAGGTGGATTCACCATAAGAAACACTCTAAAAATTGGTACAGATACGAATCCATTTGTACAGAACGTAAAGTAAAGGATTTATGAATAAACGTATACAAAATTGGAATAATATCTTTGAAAATAACCAAGGAGGATTGAATATGTCATTAGTACCTTATGATCCATTTAGACAATTATCAAATATGAGAAGAGAATTCGATCGTTTCTTTTCGGAATTACCAATTTCGTTTGACAATGAACATGGTATAGGTGGGATTCGAGTTGATGTTCATGAAACTGAGAATGAGGTTGTGGCAACATGTGATTTACCTGGTCTTGAAAAGAAAGAAGATGTAGATATTGATATACAAAATAACAGATTAAGCATTAGTGGTTCTATCAAGCGTACCAATGAAATAAAAGAAGAAAATATGTTAAAAAAGGAACGCTATACAGGTCGTTTTCAACGTATGATAACACTTCCAAGCCCCGTTTCACATGATGGGGTTAAAGCTACGTACAAAAATGGAATACTTGAAATAACAATGCCAAAAGTGGCGAAGGACGTAAAAAAGAAGATAGATGTAAGTTTCCAGTAACATGAGTAAATTGCTACTGGTCATGAAAGATTTCGGGTATGACTACATGCAGGAATTAGCTAAAGAAAGTCCTGATTTGGTGGATTTGATAATTTTAACTATTCATTCACCTGAACAACAAAAGAAAAAGGTCATTTCTGAGTTAACAGATAATATTAAGAAAAGCTTTTTATAAATCTGATAAGGATCATAGGCTTTATATAAGCTAATAAATAATCATTATAGTACCTAAATTGTAATTAATTCATCGAAAGAGAAAGACAGGTTAAATAACTTGTCTTTTTTGTTTTGCAATTAACAAAAGATTATTTGGTCAATCTTTGTAATAACATGTTTACTATAACCAACATAAATAATTATGAATAACAATACCATAATTTTGTAATGCTAACTGTAAACTAACATTGTGAGAGGATATTATGTACATAAAGGGGTACCGTCAGGAAAATAGGCTTAGCGTTGTAAATCCGCATTTTCCTGACGGTGTACCTCTATGGGGAAGATCCTTATAAAATGAGAAAGTAGATGCACGGTTTCACAGCATACTTTCTGTAATTGAAAATTTGACACACAGAACAATTTGTTCATGCGGTCAAATGCTGCGGGAGTAGCAAGGGTTTTTCCGATTTTCTGCCGATCTCTCATCGGCGGAAAAGTCGGGTCGGCAGACAGCCGACAAGTGGCACGAACTTTCGATGCGATAGCGAGAATGAGAGAGCCACCAGCACCGCAGGTCGCACGTCCAAATTTGCCATGGGCATAATTTGGTGTAGTGCGTTACACCAAAGATAAACTTTGTGTTACCATAACCCCTATACAGTGGTCTGAATCGGGGGTTTTTCTCATGGCAAATTATGCAGTCATCAGGATGGAAAAATACAAAAAAGATAGATTGAATGGAACGCAAAAACACAATCAGCGGGAGTTTCAAAAAAGCAAAAATGAAAATATTGATCGGGAGCGGACGCACTTAAATTATGATCTAGTGAACGAGAAACCGATTAGCTATTCAAAAGCGATTCATGAAAAAATTGAGGGGCGAGTCAAACGGAAGGTCCGAGCGGATGCTGTTTTGGTCAGCGAATTTTTGATCACGGCAAGTCCTGACTATATGAATGGGCTGAGCGATGAGGAGCAGCGGCGCTATTTTGAAACAGCGGTTGATCATTTGAAAGAGAAATACAGCGCTGAAAACATGCTTTATGCTACAGTCCATATGGATGAAGCGACTCCTCATATGCATGTTGGTATTGTACCGATCACAGAGGACGGCCGACTCTCTGCGAAAGATTTTTTTAATGGCAAATTGAAGATGAAAGCCATTCAAGATGATTTTCATCGGCACATGGTTGAAAACGGTTTTGACCTGGTGCGCGGCGAACCAAGCGAAAAGAAGCATGAGAATGTTCACCAGTATAAAATAAATCAGCGGCAAGCGGAGCTTGAGCGGCTTAATGCTGAAATTGCTTTAAAGGAAAAGCAGAGAGAGGAACTGGAAAAGCAAAACAAAGCTGTTCAAGCAGTTATAGAAGTGAAAAAAGAATCGCTGACAGCTAAGGCTGAAGAGTTGAAAATGCCGACTATTGAACATGAAAAAGCGTGGCTCAAAAAGGATAAAGTCATTGTGCCAGAGCGGGAACTCCATGCTTTGTATGCCTATGCGGAGCAGAAAACTAAAACGGCAGCCGAGTTGGCGGGGCAATTGAAGTCGGAAACGCAGGAAAAGGAGCGCTGGCAGTCTATCGCCCGGCAGGAAGCAGATCGGGCGGATGAAAAAGACCAACGGCTTCAGGAACTGCAGAGTAGGATCCATTCAGAAGTTGAAGCGTCCAAAAAGGAAATGCGGCGCAAGCTTGCAAAGGAATTTACGGAAGAACAGCGTCAGGATCTTCGGCAGGAAGTGAAAGAGGAACTGACGACTTTACGAACGGAAAACGAGGAACTGTCAGCTGAAAATAAAGTTTTGATCATTCAAAGAAATAGCGAAGCTGCGGAGAGCCTAAAACTAAAACAGGAACTTGATAAGAGAAACGGGCAGTATGCTGAGGTTTTGAGTTTCGCCAAGAAGCAGAATCAAACGCTTGAAAAAGTGGCTGGAGAAAACAAGGCGTTAAAAAAAGAAAATAAGACACTAAAAGAGAGAGTTGCCGTACTGGAACAATGGAAAGACAAAATGGTTCAGTGGGCTAAAGAAAAATTACCAAAGATGCGGAAATTAGCGGCATCGTTTTTCCGTACGGCTGGAATGCCTAGAGAAGCCAATAAATACAAGGACAATGAATTAGAGCGGTGAAAACGGGCAATCAATTGCCCTTCCAAAATTTCCACCACTTTTTTTGTTTGGTGGCTGCGATCATTTTTTGTGTCTCAAGGGACTCACGTAATGCAGCGGTGAGTGTCTCGTGCCTTTCTTGCTGTCTTTTTTCGAATCGTTCCATCCGTTCTGCCATGTGGCGGTTGAATTCTTCCTGTCGTTTCATGAATTCGACTAAAGGATTGTCCTGTAGCGATGTAGCGGTATCCGATATGGTCAGTTTAGAACGATATAAGCTTGCTATGTGCTTTACCGTTTCGTCGAGTGAGTGTCCATTGATCTTAGTCATTGTACATAGATACTCTAAAGTCTTTACGTCATCCTCGGTATAGAGTCGCCATCCTTTCGAATCTTTATTGAACGAGTAGCCTTGTTCTTCAAGCATACTGGCATACTTGCGGACAGTTACTGGCTCTATACCGAGGTGTTTTGCGACGTCCTTTGATGATAATTTGATTCCCATATCCATAACGTATCACCTCGTAAAAAGGGTTCGCTATAGTGAGGGCAAAGCCCTTTATTTAGAGCCATTTAAAAAGAAAGCTGTTCCGTTCTTTTATCAGGTTGGGACTGTATTTAGTTTATGGGGGAGTGCCAATGAGTGATTTTGAAACAGGAATGAGATATGTAAGAGCAACCCTTGGCTTTGAGGGTTTAGTGCTGACGGAAGAAGAGGAAAAGCTTTTAGAAAGACGGTTTCATGGAGAAATCACAGAGGAAGAATACATACAAAAAGCGTTTGAGCTTTCTTTGATGTGATGTACCTGCAGGGGCTTATAATATTCATAGCTGTTGTTAGAACCTAAACCCTTTTACCGTTTTTGGCGGTGAGGGTTCTTTTTTTTTAGGCAGTGATGCGATTTTGGCGTGAGTCAACGGTAACCGGACCGTAGGGAGGATTAAGGAGTTGACTCGCTCAGCGCCACCCGAACCCTTTCAGCACTCAAACAAACCCGTTTGTTTGACGCCAACCGGCGAGGGAGCCCCCCGAAGATGCGGGGGGTTGGGGGGATTGAATGCTGGCATCCAACGGCCGTCCGTTGGTGGGTTTGGGCAAAGCCCAAGAACTGTTGCAAGGCTCGTTGAGAATAAAGAATGCTTTTCAGGATGCTTAGAATCGTTTCTGAGAGCTTCAAATAAAAAAGATGACCTTTTATAGGGGGAAGCTCTTAAAATTGAATGTAGGGGCATTTAAACACGTTTAAAAATAAAAAAAGCAGACTCTTTAGAGTCCGCCTTGTTATTTTTAACCCAGTGCTCCATTTTCGGCTGTTTGGAAATCTTTTGAGATGCCGAACCATCCATTTTCTTTTGTTCCATGAAAAAAGTGCTTTTGGATGCTTAAAAAGGCTTTTTCGTATAAAAAAAGCCGATTTTTGAAAAAAAAATCTCCCCCCCCTGCGGGGGAAGAATGGTTTTGATCTTTGGGTTTTAGGTTTTAAAAAAAGCCGGCTGTTTTCAGCCGGCTTTTTTTCGATTTTGGCGGAGCCG
>NZ_JBSIOT010000011.1:0-3939 GCF_053613335.1 Bacillus sp. LR--39
ATAGACAGACAGCATATCGGCTTACCTTTGCTTTCTGCCGACGGTGAAAAATAAAATCGGCCCGATAATATTGATACATACGATGATTGCAGCCCACATCCACTTTGGCCCGTTCGTCCGCTCTTCTTTTATACAGCTGATCAGAGCAAACACCGCCAAAGCCAGCTGTAATACAATCAGCGGCAAAATCATTTCCCAAGAAATATTCATTGCTTGATCCCCCTTTTCTTCCGATCCGGCCTAATGACAAAAAAGTAATAACAAATCAGAGGCATCGGTGCTGTAATCAGTCCGACAATCCCCCAAACCCATGCCATGCGATTTCGTTTTTTCGCATCAATAAATAAAAAGATTCCCTGCGCCAATACGATGAGATAAGCCGCAGCCGTTATGATCATTTCTGTTTGTGTCATCGGCGCTCCACCTCGCATTCCCCGAGCTGTCTTTTTTTCTCGGTCACAATCAAAATCGGCAGGGTAGCAAGCACACAAACCTGAAGTACAATAAACACAGCGGGAGCTTGAATGAGTGCCAGGCTCGCCGCACTCACAACCATCAGCGCGCAGAATACAAATAAGATGATCTCTTTTAGCAGTTTTCTTCTGCGTTCAGCTTTCATTTGTGACAGCTGGTGAAGCAGTTCTTTTTGAGTCGGTATAGAGGGATTGGCTGTTTGATCAATTTTTTTCCATTCTGACTTTAAATGATCAGGAAGCTTTTCTTTATTCATCGTCCCACTCCTTTCTGATTTGCTGGAGCCCTTTATGAACTCTGGACTTTACAGTGCCTTCTTTGATTTGAAGCATCATCCCGATTTCGGCGTAGGTATAGCCGTAGTAATGCCTTAATAAAACTGGTGTGCGCAGTTTAGGGTCCAGCTTTGAAAACAGATCGAGCGTTTCGCTCCACTCTGCCCCTTTCGCCGACACGTCCCACTTGATCTTGCGGATTGTTTCCTCCGTAACTGTCTGATTCCGTTTCCATTCTCTCTTTCTCTTTTTCTGGTGATCGAGATAGAGCCGCGATGCAATGGAGATCAGCCACGTGGAGAATTTTGAACGGCCCTGAAAGCTTCTTAAATGGATGTACCCTTTCAGAAAGGTTTCCTGAACAAGTTCCTCGCTGAGATCGGGGTGAAGGGAAAGCTTTAACAAGTATTTATATAAGAAAGAATAGTGATAGTGGAAAAGGGCTGTAAACGCCTCGTCGTTTCCCTCTTTCGCCTGCTGTATCAGCCGCTGTTCTTCAAGTGTATCCAATGACCGTGATCCCCCCTTTTTTTTTTTCTGCCTTATGAGACGACACCGGATTCAAAAGCGTTCATCTTTTTTACAATTCTTTTCAGCCATTGACAGATCAAGCTTCCCGGCCGTTTGGCTGCATATCCTTATTTGTAAACCCCCTCATAGTCTGTTAAGCTATGACTTTATGTCGATTTCAAAAAAACATCCAATATGGAGGACGATGCATTGAAAGTAGAAAGGCGAACGATTGAATATATTCCGAATGAAGAGAGACATGGTAAAGCGAAAGATTTATTTCCCGTATGGTTCGGGGCTAATATGCATATCACCACGTTAGTGACCGGCACGATTCCCGTTGCAATGGGACTTAATCTGTTTTGGAGTGTTGCCGCTATTATTTGCGGAACCTTAATCGGTGCCATATTTATGGCGTCTCATTCCGCGCAAGGCCCTCAGCTAGGCATCCCGCAAATGATTCAAAGCCGTGCCCAATTCGGTGTAATCGGAGCGATTCTTCCCCTCTTCTTAGTCATGTTTATCTACCTTGGTTTCTTCGCAAGCAGCACGATACTGGCGGCCGGAACCTTAAGCAGCTTTGTTCCCATCCCGGGATCATGGATCATTATAGGCTTAAGCGCCGTATGTTTTTTACTCACCATTTTCGGCCATGATTTGATTCACAAAATGCAAAAAATCCTTTCTTGGACCTCTTTTGCTGTATTTTTTGCTGCAACGATTCTCATTTTTCAATTGCCGATTCCAGCAGGCAGCTGGATTCCCGGTGCGATTGATCTGCCAATTTTCTTGGTGGCAGTCAGCGCAGTTGCGACGTGGCAGCTTGCCTACGCGCCGTATGTTGCCGATTATTCAAGATATCTGCCAGTTAAAACACCGGCTTCAAAAACATTTTGGTACAGCTATGCAGGTACATCTGTCAGCTCCATCTGGATGATGCTGCTCGGCGCATTGCTGACAACCTCACTTCCTGACTTTACGGCAAACTCAGGCAGCCAGATTGTCCAATTGTTCGGTCCCTTCTCGTTTATTATGCTGATCATTGTGTTATTTGGGCAAATGGCAATCAACGTTTTTAACCTGTATGGGGCTTTCATGTCCACGACAACAACGCTGGAGCCGTTTCTGAAATTAAAAGTCACGCCCAAAGTCAGAATCATCATGATCCTGGGTGTCACGCTTGTCGGTACAGTCTTAAGCCTACTGGGACAGAGCAATTTTATGGAACTGTTTTTGAATTTTATCTTTTTCATCAGTTATTTCTTAATTCCATGGACGGCAATCAATTTAGTCGATTACTACTTCGTTCGCCACGGAAAGTATCAAGTCAAAGCCATGTTCGACGTAAACGGGCCTTATGGAAAGGTCAATTGGATCACCACAATTGCGTTCGTTCTGTCTATCTTGCTGGAAATTCCGTTTATCAACACAAGCTTTTACATCGGACCGCTTGCCAAAATGTTTGGCGGCGGAGACATCGCATGGATTATCGGCTTGGCCGTGCCTTCTGTGCTTTACTATGTATTAATGAAACCGCGTTTGAAAAAACGGGCGGGGTATCAAGAAAAGCTGTCTTCTCTCTGAAGACAGCTTTTTTTCATTCAAATCGTTTCCACACGCGGGGCAGGATGTCAGATAGCTCATGAGCGAGCAACGTATGAGCGGAGTGCTCGTCCGTCCAGAGCTCGGCGCACGCACCATGCAAATAGACAGCGTTTAATATGGCGTGCTTTGGATCTTCATGGCAGCAGAGCATCCCCAATATCATGCCCGTCAGCGTGTCACCGGTTCCGCCCTTGGCGAGCGCCCCGTTTCCGGTTGGGTTGAGCCAGCAGTCTCCATCAGGAAACGCGATGACGGTTTGGTTTCCTTTTAACACAATGACAGTCTGTAGCTGAGCCGCCCATTCCTTTGCATATTCCGCTCTTTTTTTCTGCAATTCGTTCACGGGCATCCCTGTCATTCGGGAAAACTCGCCCGGGTGCGGCGTGAGGATGACGGGGGCCTCCCGTTTCGGAAATGTACGCTTCGCCAGCGCTCCGGCATCCAAAATAACAGGACAATCAGCCGTAAGCACATGATCGACTGCCTGCTGTACGCTTTCCGTTTGCGGAAGGCCCGGTCCGATGGCAATGGCCCGGTACGCCTCTTCAAGCTCAGCACCCGCCGCTTTTTTCCAGCCGTCACGCCAATAGGTCGCCTCGGGCAAAACAGGAACAATTAGCGGGATTACGCTTTCTGATGTACCGATGACAAGCTTGCCGAGACCGCTCCGCATGGCCCCAAGCCCTGCAAGCAGCGCTGCCCCCGGCATGTCGTCACTTCCAGCCAGCAGCAAAGCCGTACTGTACGTGCCTTTATGGCTCTCCGCATCTCTTTCAGGAAGCGTGGCCCTTACATGCTCTTCCGTCCAAAATGGAACATTCATCTCTATCCCTCCTCTGCTTTCTTTTCCTATTTTTCCTGTCCCTTTTCTTTTTCAAACAAAAAAGACAGCCTTTTAGGGCTGTCTTTTATTTTACAGGAACATCAAGGTGATACAGGCGGCGATATCGTTCGTTTGCCGCCAGCAGCTCCTCATGGGTTCCTTCCATTTCTGTTTTGCCGTTTTCGAGAAATACGATTTTATCGGCTGCTTCCACTCCCGCGAGATGGTGTGTAATCCATAAAATCGTTTTTC
>NZ_JBSIOT010000012.1:0-3922 GCF_053613335.1 Bacillus sp. LR--39
TCAGTTAAGGCGTATACATATTTGGTTTTGGCTGTTCCGCCATGCCGTCTCCTAAAAAGAAGCTTGTGTGCGGCGGCTGGTTATAGGCGACATTTTGCCAGGCGATGCCAAGCCGGTACACCGGATCGTGCATCAGCGTATACAGCCTGTGCTCAGTCGGAATGGTCGTCGTGTAAATGCGAAGAGCACTGCTGTCCTCCGTTCTCCATACCACTTCCTCCCGCCAATCACCGAGCAGATCAGCCTGAAGCGCCGGTGTTGCTTTTGTGCCGTTGTTAGCCGCTGCGCCTGATGCAGTCAGCACATTTTTCGATACGCCGTTTTGATAATCCCACTTATCAATTCGGTTGCTGTCCAGCTGTTCCCGGAGCAGATCGCCGTCCCACCAGATGCCGAAGTTGGTCGAGGACGGAACCCCGCTTCCGATTTTGACCCCTTTCGCTGAGTAGAGAGAACCGTTTGCCCACACTTCCTGTCCCGGATAACGCGGGTCAATATCAGCAGCCATTCCCCGGCCTACATCCTTGCCGGCATAAACGCCCCAAAGGATTTTTCCGGTTGCAGCATCCCGGAAAGATAAGCCGTATTTTGCATTTTTGTCCTCATGAACTTGAAACACCTCAAGCCCCGGCCGGCCCGGATCAAGATCTCCTGTATGGAGGGCATCCCCATGGCCTAAGCCGGTCGAGTACATGCCTTTCCCGTCATGATCAACAGCCATTGAGCCGAAAATAATCTCATCTTTTCCATCCCCGTCAACGTCCGCGATGCTCAGGTTGTGATTCCCCTGTCCAGCAAACGCTTCATTTCCTGACTTTGAGGAGTCCAGCGTCCAAAGCTTTGACAGCTTTCCATCCCTGAAGTTATAGGCAACTAGCATGGTTTTAGCGTAATACCCTCTGGTCATGATCAGGCTCGGCCGCTGTCCATCAAGGTAGGCAATGCCGGCGAGAAAACGGTCAACACGGTTGCCGTAGCTGTCTCCCCAATCCGACACATTGCCGCGCGCCGGTTCAAAATTTGCGGTGACAAGCTCTTCCCCGGTTGAACCTTGAAACACAGTGAGATATTCAGGGCCTGAAAGCACACGCCCCTGTTCATTTCTGTAATCTGCATTGGCATCTCCAATTACTTTGCCCGTGCCGTCTTTTGTCCCGTCTGCCGTTTTCATTGCCACTTCCGCTTTTCCGTCACCATCAAGGTCATACACCATAAATTGGGTGTAGTGCGCACCCGCTCTGATGTTTTTGCCGAGATTGATCCGCCATAACTTTGTGCCATCCAGTTTATACGCGTCAATCAGCACGTCACCCGTATAGCCATCCTGTGAATTGTCTTTTGAGTTAGACGGGTCCCATTTCAGGATCAGCTCGTATTGCCCGTCACCATCCACATCGCCAACACTTGCGTCATTAGCGCTGTACGTGTAAGCTTCACCCTTTGGCGTCGTGCCGCCAGCCGGTTTATCCAGCGGGACGGAATGATACGGCTGCGCCCATACGGAGGCTTTTTCAGAAGCCGGCTGTTCGGTACCGTTTACAACAGTCCGAACCGTATACGTTGAGCCCGCCGATCCGTTTTTATCCACATAGTTCGTTGTTTTGACAGGCGCAGCATTCAGTTTTTGCCCGTCTCTGTACACATTGAACAAAACAGATGCGTTTTCGGTTCCAAGAAACCGCCAGCTGACAAAAATGCCCCCGTCCGTCTTGACCGCTACAAGCCCCCGATTCAGCGCTTCCATCTGCCGCGCTGCCCCTTCAGCTTTCACAGGACATACAGAGGCTCCCATCACCAACAAGACCAGCAACGTAACAGCGGTAAACATGCGTTTCCTTCGTGTAATCATCAGACAGCTCCTTCTCATTTATATGTAAGCGCTTACTTAAATTGGATTTTATGCGCTGTGTGAGCTGTCTTCAATTTCACTTTTTTGCATCTGCCTATTTCGGACACTGCACTTTTTTGCGTATTTGTCATTTTTTTGTTACCCGGCTTGATGATGCCGGGCCTCCGTCTTTTGAAATCCCCTAAGAGCAAAAAACATCAACACAAGCCCAAATAAACACGGGCCGTAAAACGGAATCAGGCCAGGAAGCGTATACAGCAAATAAAGGATAAATCCGCACCCGATCAGCATACAGCCGGTCGTCAGCGGCCTCATGGCGCCAAACAGCAGTGCCTGCGGTATATATTTGCGAAGCGGGAGCTGGTAATGCACATAAAGGGGAAACACATACATCAGCGCGATGATATACAAAAGCCCTGCAAGCAGCGTGCAGCTTGTTACGGCAAAGGACAGCCAATCCGTACTGGCAGAAAAATAATGATAGTTCGCGGACAATATGAGCAAAAGAGCCGAAAACGCCAATCCGATCGCATTAACCTTGAGAAACTCTTTTTTATAGGTATCGAGAAATAACGGAAATATCGGGACATCCTTTTGCCCCATCAGCCATTTCCTTATAACGGCACACATCGCGGCTGTGCTCGGCGCCCATCCGAAAAGAACGCCGCCCAAAAGTGTAAACAACAGCCACAGCCCGTTGAGCCATGCTATTTTCACCACCGCTTCGCAGCCTGCATAAAGCGCATCCGTTACAGTCGTCTTCATCTTCTCACCGCTTGATACACGGCAAAATCCCTGTAAGCTGCTTTCATGGGGGCCATCTGCCGGAACCCGATTTTTCCTTTTGTTAACACAGGCCCATATGTGCTGCCGTCGTCCATCCACTCAAGAATGGGCAGACCATTGATTGAAAAGTGCACATAGCCTTTGTCTTTGATCAGCTTCATACGATACGGAGAATCAGCGTCGTCTGGAGAAGGCAGCGGATCGGCCCCCATTGCGGCGAGGTGGAAACCGCGGCTTTTTCTTAAATTGCAGGTGCGGAACGCTCTTTCCCCCGCGTATTTTCTGCGGAAATACGACAGGTGGAGAGCGTTGATGTCCCCCGAATGATACTCGGGGTATTTTCCCGTTCTTTTCTGGAGACTTGGATCAAACAAATCCTCGCCTCCCATTCCCGCAGCAGAAAAAAACAGCATACACAATCCCGGCTGCTCGATCGGAGAGAAGTCCCATGTCACAATGATGCCGTCTGGAAAGGTTTCCGGACACCAAAAGACAAAGTGCGCTTCATCCTGGACATGTGACAGGTGCAAGCTGTGATCGTCAAATGAGATCTGTCCGCCTCCCTCCATCCGCCAGTCCTTCACATCGCTTTTAGACCGGAGCGGATTGCGGTACAGGCACGCGCGTTCTTTATACATGTTCTTTCCCCTCCCGGCTCACAAGATGGTTCTTAAGCGGAAGTCCGAGCTCTTCAATG
Organism: Bacillus sp. LR--39; assembly: GCF_053613335.1. Lineage (NCBI taxonomy): Bacteria > Bacillati > Bacillota > Bacilli > Caryophanales > Bacillaceae > Bacillus > Bacillus sp. LR--39. The sequence continues at coordinate 3,333 of NZ_JBSIOT010000012.1, forward strand.
CCTTCTGCCACAAGCTTCGCAACCTCCATTGCACCTTTTTCCGAAAAATGCGTATTGTCCTCAATGCCGTCCGGGTAATTCGGATGTTCATTCGGCTGAAACCAAACGAACAATCGCTTCGACTCCTCCGGCCCGTATGCTTCATACAGCACCTTTGTTTTCGCAAGCAGATCAATCACAGGTACATCGAGCTCCTTCGCCAGTGCTTTCATCGCATCGGGATACTCACCGAGCGTATGCTCGATCCGTCCGTTTTCATCAAAGCGGCGGCGCTGCACCGATGTGACGAACACAGGATGCGCGCCCTTTTCGCGTGCCGTATCTGCAAACAAGGTAAGAAACTGCTGAAATGTGGAGTACGGCTTCGTCCCCCGCGGTTTTTGGTCATTGTGGCCGAATTGAATCAACAAATAATCGCCTTGTGTGATGTGCTCGGCAATTGCTTGAAGCCTTCCTTCCTCCACAAAAGAATTGGTGCTCGCTCCTCCTTTGGCATGATTGTGCACCACTACCTCTTCAGAAAACAATTGCCCGAATACCTGCCCCCACCCCGCCATCGGCGCTTCATGAGGCGGGCAGTCACTCACAGT
>NZ_JBSIOT010000013.1:0-3861 GCF_053613335.1 Bacillus sp. LR--39
GATTAAAACTGGAAGCATCGAAATATCACTTGGCGCCCATGCCGCGAATAATATGTTTTTGTGTATGTTTATTACAGAAAAAAACAGTGTGTATGGAGGAATTCCTTCTCTGTTTACGGTTACGCGGGGGAACCCGATGTGGGAGGCTTTCTTTACGATAGCGGTCAATCTTGTGTTTGCGGGGATCGCTTTATGGTACCATAAGAAATCAAAAAGTAAGCAGCAAGGGTCTTAAACCCTGCTGCTTATTAATGTGTGGATCGCTTCTTCGATATTTGTTGTCGGCTGCTGACAGGCGAAGTTTTCACAAATATAAACGGTTGTTTTGCCGTCTATGATGCGGTAGTCTGCCGCGAATGGCGCAATGTCTTTGCATTGATCAGGATGCTCTGCTACCAGAATGGAGTCGTTAGGCTTAAAGGCTTTTTGGAGCTCTGTTATGATTTGTTTTCTGGCTGGATCGTCTGCACTTCCAAAAATCACGATTTCTTTTTTAGGCATCAGATGCCTTAACACACTTTGCATAAAGAAAGCATGGCCGCTCGGATACGCGTCTATGTCTGGCTTGAACACGGAAAACATTGTTTCCGCTTTTTCGATCAGTGATAAGTCGCCTGTGACTTGCCCGAGACGCAGCAGCTGCACGGCTGCCACACTGTTTCCGGAAGGCACGGCGCCGTCGTACACTTCTTTTTCCCGGACGATTAAGGCCTCAGCATCGTGTCCGGTGAAGTAGAATCCGCCATGCTCCTCATCCCAAAATAAGCTGATCATATCGTCTGTCAGTTTCTTCGATTTTTGTAAATAAGAAAGATCAAACGAAGCTTCATAGAGATCCAGATAAGCCCATAGGAGAAAAGCGTAATCGTCAATAAAGCCTTTGTTTTTCACTTCGCCATCACGATATCGGACCATCACACGGCCGTCGATGATTAATTTGTTTTCAATAAATGTGATGGCGTCTTTCGCTAGGCTGAGATATTTCGGCTCTTGGTATACCTTTGCAGCTTTCGCAAGACCCGCGATCATCAGCGCGTTCCATGAGGTCAGCACTTTATCATCGACATGGGGATAGGTTCTTTCCTCGCGTGTCTTCAAGAGCTGCTGTCTTGCGTCTTCGAGTTTGAGGCTGAGCTCTTTTTCGGTTAACCCGGCATCCTCTTTGATTTGTTCTCGCTTTGTGTGAATGAGGTTAGGAATATTTTTGCCTTCAAAGTTTCCTTCTTCAGTGATGTCATACACTTGGCAATACAGCATTCCGAGATCGTCCCCGAGCGTTTTTACAATCTCTTCCTTTGACCACACGTAGTACCTTCCTTCTTCTCCTTCTGTATCCGCGTCTAAAGCAGAGAAAAAGCTTCCGTCTTCATGAGTCATTTCCCGCTGAATGAACGTAATGATCTGCTCACAAATCTCTTTATAGCGGCTGTTTTGCGTGACCTGGTAGGCTTCGGTATAAGCGGTTAGCAGCAGCGCATTGTCGTACAGCATTTTTTCAAAGTGGGGAACGAGCCACTCGTCATCGGTCGAATAGCGGGCGAACCCATAGCCGATATGATCGTAAATGCCGCCATTCGCCATGCTGTCCAGCGTTTTCGTCACGTTGTATAAAGCGTTCTCCTGCCCCGTATTGTGATGATAACGAAGCAAATACATCAGCATATGGGGCATCGGAAATTTCGGTGCCTGCCCGAAACCGCCGTAGATCGTATCAAACCCGCTGGCAAGCTGCTGGAATGTCCGGTGAATCGCTGACTCGCTAAGGTCGTCGCCTGACTTGGCGGCTGTTTTGGCCTGCAAATGTTTAGCGGCGTTCTCCGCAATATCCTCGACATGCTCGCGGTCGTTCGCAAACGTCTCAGACAGATGCTCAAGAACATCAACAAAACCGGGACGATTGAATTTGCTCGTCTTTGGAAAATATGTACCCGCGTAAAACGGCTTCTGATCAGGAGTGATAAACACATTCAGCGGCCAGCCGCCCTGCCCGGTCATCAGCTGGCAGATTCTCATATAAACAGAATCCACATCCGGCCGCTCTTCCCGGTCGACTTTAATCGCCACAAACCGTTCATTGAGAAGACGCGCGATTTCTTGGTCTTCAAAGCTTTCGTGAGCCATGACGTGGCACCAATGACAAGTCGAATAACCGATGCTGACCAGAACAGGCTTGTTTTCGCGTTTTGCTTTTTCAAATGCTTCTTCTCCCCACGGGAACCAGTCCACAGGGTTGTAGGCGTGTTGGAGTAAATAAGGAGACTTTTCAGTGATTAATCTATTGGGTTTATTGTTAGTGGGCATAGGATCACCTTCTTTCGTTTTTTTATAAACACAAAACTTAGCCGATTTACTTAAAAGAGGGAGAATGAAATCCCACGGGTACTAGTCAACAGGGTTGTGGGCGAGTTGAAGGAAGTATGGTATTTCTCATTGAGTTTATTGTTAGTGGGCATAGGGTCATTCTTCTTTTCTCTTGTTTCTATTCCTTTTTACTGTACCACAAGCCTCTGTTGAAATACCTCCTTAGACGAGTTTACTAAATGTTATTTCGATTGGCGGAGATTGATATGATCTTTAAAATGACTCAATTGAATATGAAAGATTTCAATAAACCAAACGAACCTTTCGTTGTTTTTGGGAGAATGATACCTGCTTTTGAAAACGATGTTTGGACATATACTGAGGAACGATTTTCTAAACCTTATTTTAAACAATATGAAGATGATGAAATAGATGTTAGTTATGTTGAAGAAGAGGGGAAAGCGGCTTTTTTATATTATGTTAAAAACAACTGCATTGGCCGGATTAAGATTCGTTCTAACTGGAATGGGTATGCACTCATAGAGGACATTGCCGTTGCAAAAGACTATAGAAAAAAAGGCGCTGGAACAGCATTATTACATAAAGCGATTGAGTGGGCAAAGGAGAATCGCTTTTGTGGTCTTATGCTTGAAACACAGATATTAATGTCTCAGCTTGTCGTTTTTATGCCAAACATCACTTTATAATAGGTGCAGTTGATACGATGCTTTATTCCAACCTTCCAACAGCAAATGAAATTGCGATTTTTTGGTACTATAAATTTTAATTGATTATAAAATCGAACGAAATGGGATTTGTTTGTGGGTTCGTTTTTTGGATCAGAAGAGGTTTCTTAATAACCTCTTCTATTCTTTAATAAGAAATGTTTTTCCACAATAGGCATAAAAACGTGAAGGATCATTCCTCCTAAACAGACGGTTAAAAGGGTTCCAATGCCGATAGGGCCTCTAAAGACAATTGCTAATACTAAGAAAAGAGCATATACCAATGTTCTTGAAAACAAGATTGTTCTTTTGGAGAGATCTCGGATAATAAGTGTTAAATGATCGATGGGCGTTGATGCGAATTTCGTCTGAAGATAGATGGCTGTTCCAAGACCGATGAGCACCAAACCAATTCCGAAACAAAGCAGTTTGCTTAACAACGCGTTTAGATAGAGGGTGTTTTTTACAACAAACAACCATAGGTCAATGCCTATTCCAGTAATGAATGCTGTAATCAAGCCCAGCAAAATAGGTTTTTTTCTCGTTAATATAGCGTTGCAGATTAAGAGGATCACAGAAATAAGGACCTCCCAGCTTCCTACGGTAAGTCCGACTTCTTTTGACAGACCAACCAAAAGAGCATCGAAGGGGGATGTGCCCAGCCCTGATTGTATGGTTAAGGAAATGCCCAAACTTAATATGAGTATGCCTAATCCGTAAAAAATATATTTCATGTTAAATCCGCGATATGTCTTTTGTCATCAGGACGTGAGGGATGCCGTCTTCCATAAATTCCTGTGAAGAAATCTGGTAGCCCAGTTTTTGATAAAATCCT
>NZ_JBSIOT010000014.1:0-3793 GCF_053613335.1 Bacillus sp. LR--39
ACCGTTCCGTCGTCTCAACACTAGTGCAGGACCAGCTGACGAAAAACGCAGTTGTCCTGAAAAGGATTCAGCATTTAGATGAAGCATACAACAAAGTCAAACGTGGAGAATCAAAATAAACCTTCCGCTCACATGTGAGCAGGAAGGTTTTCCTTCTTTGAGGCGTTCTGGATGAGCCGGGTGCTCGGCACTCCTTCCATCCAGGTATGAAAGTAATTGGCGTTTTTCCCATAGGAATTATCAATGACCGTGTTTTCTTTTTGAAGAAGAGAAGACAGGATGTGGCCGTGCAGCCTTGATGTTTCCACCGATTCGTAACGGCTGAAAAACCGAATGGCTTTTTGGACGATATAATCCGAGTATTTTCCCCATATATACGCAATGGGCAAAGGGTTGCCTGCTTTTTTATTCAGGACGTTCAGCGTTTGCAGAAAAGCAATCGTCCGGCGGTCTGAAGCTGACAGCACCGTGCGCCAGTCGTAGCTTTCCGCTTCTGTGTGTTCCTGAAGCGCCTGGTTTGCTTCATGATCTGTTCGGATAAATCTCAGCTTTTGATTGGACGGCTGCTGCGTGGGAATGACGGGATACAGCTGATGAGCCATATCAGGCAGAAGCTGAATGTGATTTTTTGAAAAATAAGACTGTGCCGTAGCATAGGAGGCTTTTTCCCTTGTCATGATGTGAAGGTTTGCATGCTTAGAAAATATCTCTGCCGTCCGTTTGAGGTTGTCTTTGTTTTGAAAATAAATCGATTGCGGCAGGATCACAATTTTGTGGTTCGGGTAGGTTTGGACGATTTTCTCTCTAAAGCCTTGATAATACGGATACAGATCTCCGAAGTTTCCGCCTCCCTGGCAGACGATGATGAGATTAGGATCCAGCTTTCGCCCGACTGGAAAATTGTCGGGATTCCAGCGTTTTCTGACCCGAATCCCGTGTTCTTTAAAGAAGGCTTCTGTTCCTTTCATAATAAATAAATCCCCTACATTCCGATATAGAGGATAGTCCGCATATATAATCTCTGATTGTTTCGGAATGACGTCGAGCAGCCCGGACAGTTTCTGTTTCAGGCTGATCATCGAATGCTTGCTGTCCATTTCTTCACCTCGGCAGTTTGGAATAAGTGCAGTAGCACTTCAATGACCCGGTCTTGCTCATCTTCTGTCATATTGGACCCCGATGGGAGACAGATTCCTCGCTTGAACAAATCTTCGCATACGCTTCCTGTATCTTCATGAGAATAAAATAAAGCCGGATCAAATAGCTGCTGGGTATGGAGCGGCTTCCACAGCGGACGGGCTTCAATGTTTTCTTCAGCAAGACGTTGAACTACGTCATATGGGCTGAGCCCGTTATCAAGTGTGAGCGTGGTGAGCCAGCGATTGGATACGCCTGCTGCGTACTCCGGCATAAAGCGGACGCCGGCTATGTGACCGAGCGCATTTTTGTATCTCGTGAAAATGGTCCTTCTTTTCTCCACTCGCTCATCCAGCACCTCAAGCTGGGCAATGCCGACGCCGGCTAAGATATTGCTCAGCCTGTAATTATGACCAATTTCACTGTGCTGATAATGAACAGCCGGCTCTCGTGCCTGCGAAGCGAGAAATCTTGCTTTTTCAATTGCTGCTTCATCATTTGAAACAAGCATCCCTCCCCCTGATGTGGTAATGATTTTGTTCCCGTTAAATGAAAAAATGCCGAAGCGCCCGAAAGTTCCGCTTTGCTTCCCTTTATAGACTGTGCCGAGAGATTCGGCTGCGTCCTCAATGACAGGAACTCCGTATGCATCACACAGGCTTACGATTTCATCCATTTTCGCGCTCTGCCCATATAGATTGACGGCAATCACCGCTTTTGGCAGTGTTCCATTTCTTTTCGCTTCCTCCAATGCTCTTTCAAGGGCTGTCGGCGACATATTCCACGTATCAGGCTCAGAATCGATAAAGACGGGCACCGCTTTTTCATATAGAATCGGATTGGCGGTTGCTACAAATGTGAAGGACTGGCAAAACACGCTGTCACCTTCTTTTACCTCAAGTAAACGCAGCGCGAGATGAATCGCCGCCGTTCCTGAGCTGACCGCAGCTGCTGCTTTTACATCGACTCGTTCTGCCAGCTGTTCTTCAAATGAATTCACGAGCGGCCCAAGCGGCGCAATCCAGTTTGAGCGAAAGGCTTCTGAAATATAGTGCTGCTCCCTGCCGCTCATATGAGGGGGAGATAAGTAGATTTTTTTATGCATAGAATCATCCTTTGTTTGATGTTTGAATGGAAGAAATGATGCGTGCCGGAGCACCGGCCGCCGTTACCCTGTCCGGTATGGAACGGATCACCGCGGAGCCGGCTCCGACAATGCTCCAAGCCCCGATTGTGATCTGCGGTATGACGGATGCACCGGTTCCGACGTGAGCGCCTTCCTGAACGGAAACCGCTCCTGACAGCGTGGCACGCGGGGACAGATGAACGTAATCGCTGATTTGATTGTCGTGCTCTGCCACTGCACCCGTATTGATGATGCAGTGGGCGCCGATGCGCACATCCGCCTGAATGATCGCGCCCGCCATAATCACTGTCCCTTCCCCAATGACAGCCGACCTGCTGACGATGGCTGACGGGTGAATCAATGTAATAAAATCATCTTTCCCCAGTCCCAGTCGCTCCGCCAGCTGTTTTCTGACACTGTTATTCCCAACAGCAATCAGAAACAGCACATCAGGAATGAGCCTGCGCAGTTCAGTAACGGCTTCCGGCGGTCCTGTGTACCATTCTTTTCCGCCTTCGAACGTTTTGAATTTATCATCCAGCACCGCGGCTAAGCGCGTATCTGAGCGGGCGTTTATCAGCTCTCTGATCACCTTTCCGTGACCGCCGTCACCCACAATGGCCACGTTTTTCATGAGGACACATCTCCGCTTCCGGTAAACCGTTCCGCGGTCACATGATTGGTTTGCTGAATCCCTTCTGAAACAAGGACCTTTCGCACCGTCAAACATAAAATTTTCAAATCGAGAAAAAATGTCCAGTTGTCAACGTACCAAACATCTAATTCAAATTTCTTTTCCCAGGAAATCGCGTTTCTGCCATTGATTTGCGCCCAGCCTGTGATACCCGGCTTCACCTCATGGCGCCGTGCCTGTTTTTCTGTATAAAGAGGCAGATAGTCCATCAAAAGCGGCCGCGGCCCGACAAGGCTAAGATCGCCCTTCAGGACATTCAGGAGCTGCGGAAGCTCATCAATGCTTAGCTTTCTGATCAGCCTGCCCGTTTTCGTCAGCCGGACTTCATCGGGCAGCAGATTTCCCTCACTGTCCCGTTCATCCGTCATTGTCCGGAACTTGTATAGGGTGAACGGTTTGCCGTGCAGGCCTGGCCTTACTTGCTTAAAGAAGACAGGTGATCCTATTTTCAGCCTGACAACGGCGATGGTGAACAGAATGATCACACTCGTACAGCACAACAAAAAAATGGCGGCCGTCAGATCAAAAAGTCGTTTCAGGATCAAAGATTCACAGCTCCTTTCGTTTTTCGAAACCGTTTTAATACCAGCTGTCTTTCCTCTTTTGTACAAACGAGCATAAAAGCGAAAACAGCGTAGCAAAAGCTGACTGTCACTCCCGTCGCTATCAGTGACGGCCATCCGTCAACCTTCACAACGAACTGAATTGCCTTACAGACCGTCCAGGCAAACACAGCGGCTGATAGAGGCCCGATTATGCCTTTAAAGAACACGTGCTTTTTGTAGCCTGTAATGCGGGATACATAAAGCGGCGTAAAGATGGCATTTTTTAAAATA
>NZ_JBSIOT010000015.1:0-3699 GCF_053613335.1 Bacillus sp. LR--39
CCTGTTTGATAGGCATGGAGCTTATCTGTGAAATAAGGCGCGATAAGCAGGTTAGCCAGATTTGGCTGCTCACTGAATGCTTCGCTGATCACGTTTAGGAAATCAGCGCGGATGATGCAGCCGCCTCGGAAAATCAAGGCAATGTCTTTGAGCGGCAGATTCCAGCCGTAAAGCTCAGATGACATCTTATATTGGGCAAAGCCTTGTGCATAGGCGCATACTTTCCCCATGTAAAGAGCCTGTCTGACGTATTCAATCCAGGTGTCTTTATCCAATTGTTTTTCTTCGGATTCCGGGCCTGCTAATACGTCTTGAGCTGCCATCCGTTCTTCTTTTAAGGATGACAAGTAGCGGGCGAACAAGGACTCTGTGATGATCGTGGACGGGATGCCGTTATCAATCGCCTGCATGCTCGTCCATTTCCCAGTGCCTTTTTGTCCGGTTTTATCAAGGATGACATCGATCAGAGGCTGTCCTGTTTTTTCGTCTTTTTTGCGTAAAATCTCAGCTGTAATCTCTATTAAATAGCTTTTCAGCTCACCTTGATTCCATGTTTCAAAAATAGATGCAATTTCATCGAGCGGCAGACGAAGCGTTTCTCTTAGAAACGTATACGCTTCTGCAATCAGCTGCATGTCGGCATATTCAATACCGTTGTGCACCATTTTTGTAAAGTGCCCTGCCCCTTTTGGTCCGATATAGACACAGCAAGGGTCATCTCCGACTTGGGCTGCGATTTTCGTCAGGATAGGAGCGGCTTTCTCATAGACGTCGCGATCTCCGCCCGGCATGATGGAAGGTCCTGTTAATGCGCCGACTTCACCGCCGGAAATACCGACTCCCAGGTAGCCGATCCCTTTTTCCTTCAGCTCGTCATATCTTCTTTCTGTGTCTTCATAGTGGGAGTTTCCTCCGTCCATGATGACGTCGCCTTCTTCAAGCAAAGGCTTTAATGATTGGATGACGGAATCTACGGGTTTTCCCGCTGTGACCATCAAAAAGATTTTTCTTGGTTTTTCTAACGATTGAACAAAGTCCTCAAGCTCGTAATACGGGCTGAGAGATTGTCCATCCAGCTTTTGGACAAGCTGGTCCGTTAAATCTCTGGTGTAATTATAGACAGCGACGTTTTCACCTTTATTTGCCATGTTTAAGGCGATGTTGCTTCCCATTACGCCTAAGCCTATGACACCAATCGTATTGAACATGTGTTACAGCTCCTTCTTAATTTCATACAACTAAACTTAACAATAAAATGAATCCCAGTCCAGCAACGGAAATAATGGTTTCCAGCAATGTCCATGTGGCGAATGTTTCTTTCATGCTTAATCCGAAGTATTCCTTGAACATCCAGAAGCCGGCGTCATTGACGTGTGAAGCGATGACACTTCCGGCGCCTGTTGCGAGCACGACTAACGCCAGGTTAACATCAGAATGACCCAGTAACGGAATGACCAGACCTGTTGTGCTTAGTGCGGCAACAGTCGCTGATCCTAGAGAAATGCGCAGGATCGCCGCGATGAGCCATGCCAGAATGATTGGCGATAATGCCGTTCCTTTGAATAAGTCTGCTACGTAATCGCCGACACCGCCGTTGATCAGCACTTGTTTGAAGGCGCCGCCTCCTCCGATGATCAAAAGCATCATGCCGATTTGTGAAATGGCAGTTGAACAAGAATCCATCACGGTTTTGACTGGAATGTTGCGCTTGATGCCCATTGTATAGACTGCGACCAATAACGAAATAATCATAGCAGTCGATGCGTTTCCAATCAATCTGATAAAAGCTAAAACGCCGTTATCTGCAAACCCGATTGTTTCTTGAAGCAGGTCGATAATGGTCGCGACCGACATGATGATAATCGGGAGCATTGCGGTAAAGACACTGATTCCAAAGCTGGGTGTTTCTTCAAGGTTAAACGTTTTTTGTGTGCCGAGTGATGCAATATTGCCGTTTTTCGCAAATGATGCAGGAACGATTTTTTTCGCGAACTTTGTAAATAACGGCCCTGCGATGAGCACTGTCGGAACAGCAACGATAAAGCCGTACAGCAGTACTTCTCCAATGTTTGCGCCATACTCACCGGCGATCGCCGTAGGTCCCGGGTGCGGCGGCAGGAAACCGTGTGTGATGGATAGTGCCGCGACCATCGGGATTCCGAGAAATAAAATAGAAATCTTCAATTCTCTTGAAATCGCAAAGACAATCGGAATTAATAGAACCAGTCCTACTTCAAAAAATAACGCAATCCCAATAATGAATGAGGCAATGACAACGGCCCATTGAATATTTTTCTCACCGAATTTGTTGACGAGCGTCATCGCAATGCGCTGTGCGCCTCCTGAATCCGCGATCAGCTTGCCCAGCATCGCACCGAGTCCAAAGATGAGCGCGATGTGGCCAAGAGTTCCCCCTATTCCTGCTTCGATGGAGCTGACAACTTTATCGAACGGCATCCCGAGTGCCAGTGCCACGCCGAACGATACGACCAGCAGGGAAATAAATGTGTTTAATTTTAAGCCCATAATCAGAAATAGTAATGCTAAGATCCCAAGTGCAACGATGATTAACGGCATGGTAATGCCCTCCCCTTCATGTCATGTACTATTTGTGTGTGATTAAGCCCCTCTGATAATCTGCAATTTGTGTATATTGATTTTCTAATAATCTTGATAGATTGATGAAAATCGGCATTAATGTTCTGTATTCCTTGGCTGAGTCTTCGATCGGCGTATGTCTGTATGTGCTGCCGATCATGTCGGACACGGCGTCGAAAGAGTCAATTTTTCCTGTTGCATACAGGCCTAAAATGCAGGCGCCGAGACATGAGCTTTCGTAGCTTTCCGGAACGACAACCTCTGATTCGAAGATATCAGACATCATTTGGCGCCAAACCTCCGACCTTGCAAATCCCCCTGTCGCTTGGATGCGGGTTACCGGGCCATCCATGCATTCAGTTAACGCCAAGAACACCGTGTACAGGTTGTAAATGACGCCTTCCAATGCCGCGCGTATCATATGCTCTTTCTTATGCGACATGGTCAGGCCGAAAAATGAGCCCCGTACATCCGGATTCCACAACGGAGCGCGTTCTCCGGCGAGATATGGGTGGAACAGCAGACCGTCAGAACCGGGTCTGACGCGTTGGGCAATTTTCGTCAGCACGTCATATGGATCAATGCCCAGCCGTGTCGCTGTTTCGATTTCGGAGGAGGCAAACTCGTCTCTGATCCAGCGAAGGACGATGCCCCCATTGTTCACAGGCCCCCCAATAACCCAATGCTTGTCCGTCAAGGCATAGCAAAAAATTCTCCCTTTTTCATCGGTTTGCGGCTTGTCAATAATCGTCCGGATGGCACCGCTTGTACCGATGGTGACGGCGATTTCTCCCTTTTTAATGGCGTTGACGCCGAGGTTGGACAGCACGCCGTCGCTGGCCCCGATGACAAAAGGCGTTTCCGGATCGATTCCCATTTGGATCGCTATTTCCGGGCTGCAGTGCTGAAAGATCTCGGTTGTCGGCACGAGTTTGGATAAGTGATCCGGCGTGATGCCTGCGATGCGCAGTGCCTCTTCGTCCCAAGCCAAGCTTTTCAGGTTCATCATGCCTGTCGCTGATGCCAATGAGTAATCGATGACATACTCATTGAACAGCTGTTTAAAAATGTATTCTTTGATGCCGATATATTTTTTTGCCT
>NZ_JBSIOT010000016.1:0-3684 GCF_053613335.1 Bacillus sp. LR--39
CGTTTGAAATAAAAGATGGAGAAACGGTGCAGCGAATCTGGGAAGAGGCTGAGTGTGAGATGGCCTATTTCGAAGCCCCGGAAGAAGAGACAGAGCGGATCGTTTCTGAGTTTATTAAGCCTTTCAAAATCGACCAACTTCCACTGTTCAGAATAGGGCTTATCAAGCATTCAGACACTGAGCATGTGCTGCTGTTCGATATGCATCACATTATTTCTGATGGTGCGTCTGTCGGTGTGCTGATTGAAGAACTTTCAAAGCTGTACGACGGAGAAACCCTTGAGCCGCTCCGTATTCAATATAAGGATTATGCCGTGTGGCAGCAGCAGTTCATTCAGTCTGAGCTTTACAAGAAGCAAGAAGAGCATTGGCTGAAGGAGCTGGACGGAGAGCTGCCGGTGCTGACGCTTCCGACTGATTACAGTCGGCCTGCCGTTCAAACATTTGAGGGAGACCGCATTGCATTTTCATTAGATGCAGGCAAAGCCGATGCTCTGCGCAGGCTTGCAAAAGAAACGGATTCCACGCTTTACATGGTGCTTTTGGCTTCATACAGTGCATTTTTATCAAAACTTAGCGGGCAAGACGATATCATCGTCGGTTCACCTGTGGCCGGACGAACTCAAGCGGACGTCAGCCGCGTCATCGGAATGTTCGTCAATACATTGGCGCTGCGCACGTATCCGAAGGGTGAAAAGACGTTTGCTGACTATCTTAACGAAGTGAAAGAAACGGCACTCAGCGCTTTTGATGCGCAGGATTACCCGCTTGAGGATTTGATCGGAAATGTTCAGGTTCAGCGTGACACAAGCAGAAATCCGTTATTCGATGCAGTTTTTTCAATGCAAAATGCGAATATAAAGGATTTAACAATGAAAGGGATTAAGCTTGAGCCGCATCCTTTTGAACGGAAAACAGCCAAGTTTGACCTCACGCTGACGGCTGACGAAACCGACGGAGGGCTTACATTCGTACTCGAATACAATACAGCTCTGTTTAAGCAGGAAACGATTGAACGATGGAAGCAATATTGGATGGAGCTTTTAGATGCAGTTACTGGGAACCCGAACCAGCCGCTTTCCAGCCTGTCACTGGTCACTGAAACAGAAAAACAAGCGCTTCTTGAGGCATGGAAGGGCAAAGCGCTGCCTGTGCCGACAGACAAAACGGTTCATCAGCTATTCGAAGAGACTGCCCAGCGCCACAAAGACCGCCCGGCTGTCACATATAACGGCCAGTCTTGGACGTACGGCGAGCTGAATGCGAAGGCAAACCGTCTCGCGCGGATTCTGATGGACTGCGGCATCAGCCCGGATGACCGCGTCGGCGTTCTCACGAAGCCGTCGCTTGAAATGTCCGCCGCGGTGCTCGGCGTCTTGAAAGCCGGAGCGGCGTTTGTGCCGATTGATCCTGACTACCCGGATCAGCGGATTGAGTATATTTTACAGGACAGCGGCGCGAAGCTCCTCTTGAAACAGGAAGGCATTTCAGTGCCGGACAGCTATACGGGAGATGTCATTCTTCTCGACGGAAGCCGCACGATTCTAAGCCTGCCGCTTGATGAAAACGACGAGGGAAATCCAGAGACGGCTGTAACCGCGGAGAACTTGGCGTACATGATTTACACATCTGGAACGACCGGACAGCCGAAGGGTGTCATGGTCGAGCACCATGCGCTTGTGAACCTGTGCTTCTGGCACCACGACGCGTTCAGCATGACAGCGGAGGACCGCAGTGCGAAGTACGCGGGCTTTGGGTTCGACGCTTCCATTTGGGAGATGTTCCCGACCTGGACGATCGGTGCCGAGCTTCACGTCATTGATGAAGCGATCCGCCTCGATATCGTCCGCCTGAACGATTATTTTGAAACGAACGGCATAACGATCACGTTCCTGCCGACACAGCTTGCGGAACAGTTCATGGAGCTTGAGAACACATCACTTCGCGTATTGCTCACTGGAGGAGACAAGCTGAAGCGGGCAGTGAAAAAGCCGTACACACTCGTCAACAACTACGGGCCGACAGAAAACACGGTCGTTGCCACAAGCGCAGAAATCCATCCGGAGGAAGGCTCGCTTTCCATCGGACGGGCGATCGCCAATACGAGAGTATACATTCTCGGCGAGGGCAATCAGGTGCAGCCGGAAGGCGTAGCCGGAGAGCTTTGCGTGGCGGGGCGCGGACTGGCGCGAGGCTATCTGAATAAAGAAGACGAAACCGCGAAGCGGTTTGTCGCTGATCCGTTTGTGCCGGGTGAGCGCATGTACCGCACCGGCGACTTGGTGAAGTGGGTGAACGGCGGCATCGAATACATCGGCCGGATCGACCAGCAGGTCAAGGTCCGCGGCTACCGGATCGAGCTCTCAGAAATTGAAGTCCAGCTCGCCCAGCTTTCTGAGGTGCAGGATGCGGCGGTGACAGCTGTCAAAGATAAAGGCGGCAACACAGCGATCGCGGCGTATGTCACACCGGAATCAGCTGACATAGAAGCACTGAAATCAGCACTGAAGGAAACCCTGCCGGATTACATGATTCCGGCGTTCTGGGTGACGCTGAACGAGCTTCCGGTTACGGCAAACGGCAAAGTGGACCGCAAAGCCTTGCCTGAGCCGGACATTGAAGCGGGAAGCGGAGAATACAAAGCGCCAACGACCGATATGGAAGAGCTGCTTGCCGGCATCTGGCAGGACGTGCTTGGAATGTCTGAAGTCGGTGTCACCGACAATTTCTTCTCGCTTGGCGGAGATTCCATCAAAGGAATTCAAATGGCGAGCCGCTTGAACCAGCACGGCTGGAAGCTGGAAATGAAAGATCTCTTCCAGCACCCGACGATCGAAGAGCTCACCCAATATGTAGAGCGTGCCGAAGGCAAACAGGCAGACCAAGGCCCGGTGGAGGGCGAAGTCATCCTGACGCCGATCCAGCGCTGGTTCTTTGAAAAGAACTTCACGAACAAGCACCACTGGAACCAATCGGTGATGCTTCACGCCGCGAAGGGCTTTGATCCTGAACGGGTGGAGAAAACATTGCAGGCGCTGATCGAGCATCATGACGCGCTCCGCATGGTCTACCGCGAGGAAAACGGGGACATCGTTCAGGTGTATAAACCGATCGGTGAGAGCAAGGTCAGCTTCGAAGTCGTGGATCTGTACGGCTCTGATGAAGAGATGCTGAGAAGCCAGATTAAGCTTCTCGCGAACAAGCTGCAAAGCAGTCTCGATCTGCGAAACGGGCCGCTTTTAAAGGCGGAGCAATATCGCACAGAAGCTGGGGATCACCTGCTCATTGCTGTACACCATCTCGTGGTCGACGGTGTGTCATGGCGGATTTTGCTTGAAGACTTTGCTTCAGGCTACATGCAGGCTGAGAAAGAAGAGAGCCTTGTCTTCCCGCAAAAAACAAACTCCTTCAAGGATTGGGCGGAAGAACTGGCGGCATTCAGCCAATCAGCGCATCTTTTACAGCAGGCTGAATACTGGTCGCAAATTGCCGCTGAACAGGTTTCTCCTTTACCGAAGGATTGTGAAACAGAGCAGCGGATCGTCAAGGATACATCATCCGTCCTATGTGAATTAACGGAATAAGACACTAAGCATCTTTTAACAGATGTTCATCAGACATATGGAACTGAAATCAAAGATATTCTTCTCAGCGCGCTCGGTTTGACAATGAAAGAATGGACAA
>NZ_JBSIOT010000017.1:0-3325 GCF_053613335.1 Bacillus sp. LR--39
AACGAAGACGGAATGCCAGCCGAAAGAGTGGGTAAGCCAGCCCATTAAAGGAGAAAAAATGACGATTGCGAAGTATTGTGCTGAATTAAAAAAGGCTGAAGCTGTCCCGCGCTCGGAGCTTGGAAACCATGAAGCAACAACTCTGCCGTTTCCGGGAAATGAAGGCGCTTCTGATAATCCAACCAGAAAACGCAGTGCAAACAGCAGGATAATCGCTGTGCCGGCGGAGAAAAAGCCAATCGCCCCTTGCAGCAGCGTAAAAAACGACCAGAAAAAGATGCTTAACGCAATGATAGTCTTTGAACCAAAACGGTCCAGCAGCCAGCCGCCCGGAAGCTGTCCGATGACATAGGCCCAGCCAAAGGCAGAAAAGACATATCCCATGGCGACCGAGTCCAATCCCAAATCGTGCTGGACGGAATCTCCGGTGATGGAAAGCGTCGCTCGATCCGCGTAGTTAATAGAGGTCACAAGAAACAGCATAAACACGATGAACCAGCGCACGGACGTTTTTTTGCCCGCCGGAGTAACACTCGCAAAGTCTTTTTTCATAGTATCTTCTCCTTTTCAAAGTAGAGAATCATATGCTGGTTGTGATAAACCGGGAAAGAGACGCACGCCTCTTTCCAGCACCATTACGGCTTCACAAAAACAGTTTTGATCGCTGTGAAAAAGTCCTTCGCTGCCTCACCCTGTTCTCGGGAGTGGGAGCTCGACTGCTTCATGCCGCCAAAAGGCGCCTGCAGCTCAACACCTGCGCTTTCTGCATTGATCCGAACCAGCCCGGCATCGATTTCATCAATGAAAGAAAGCATTCGGCGGATGTTTTCCGTGAAGATGGATGCACTTAAACCGAACTTCACATCATTGGCGATGTTCAGCGCCTCCTCTATCGAGTCCACCTTGATCAAGGCGATCACCGGACCGAAAATTTCCTCCTGGGCAATTGTCATCTCAGATGTCACATTGTCAAAGATGGCAGGCTGAACATAATAGCCGTTTTGATACTTTCCGTTCTCCAGCTTTTCTCCTCCTATTAAAAGGGAAGCGCCCTCCTGTTTGCCTTTCTCAATGTATGACAGGCAGTTATCAAGCTGATTCTTGCTGGCAATCGGCCCCATCCAGACATCCTCTTTTAAGCTGTCTCCGATTGTAATATCTTTTGTGCGCTGGAGCAGTTTTTCTTTAAAGCGCTCGTAAATTCCGCTTTGTACGATGACACGGCTTGTCGCGGTGCATTTCTGGCCGGTTGAACGGAAGGCCCCCGTTATGACAGCTTCTGCCGCAGCTTCAAGGTCAGCGTCATCAGCTACGATGACAGGGTTTTTGCCGCCCATCTCAAGCTGATATTTGGCTCCCCTCGCTAAAGCGGCTTGCCCGATGATTTTTCCGACTTGATTTGAACCGGTAAACGTAACGGCGTTTACACCGTCATGCTCAGCAAGCCCCTGCCCGACAACAGAACCCGGGCCTGTCACCAAATTGATGACCCCTGCCGGGAGCCCCGCTTCCTCAAAGCAGGCAATGATCTTCGCGCATGTCACAGCTGTTTCTGTCGCCGGTTTGATGACAACGGTATTGCCGTATACCAATGCCGGCGCCATTTTCCAAATCGGAATCGCCACTGGGAAGTTCCACGGAGAAATCACACCGATCACACCGAGCGGAACACGGGTGGTAAACATGAGCGCGTCTTTGTCAGTAGACGGAATGACGTCACCCGTTTTTCGCATGCCCTCTCCGGCGTAATAGCGCAGAATGGCAATCCCCCGGGCTGTTTCTCCCTTCGCTTCCGGCAATGTTTTACCCATTTCACGCGTTGCACAGGCGGCGATTTCCTCTAAGCGCTGCTCCATGATATCCGCTGTTTTGTATAAGTATTGGCCGCGCTCGGCACCCGTCAGCTTTCTCCAAGCCGTTTTGGCTTCATTGGCGGCGGCGACGGCACGTTCCACATCTTCAGCCGTTGAATTCTGTACATATCCGACAATGTCATTCACATCGGCAGGGTTTTCGACCTTGACCATATCGCCTGATTGAGACTTAACCCACTCTCCGTTAATAAAATTGAGATACGTGTTTTGTTCCGTGATCACAGACATGCCCATTGCCCCTTTCGTGTTTTTTCTGGTCAAACCGTCGCGGCTTTTTTCGGAAAACGGTCAGCCGCCTGCTTCAAAATTGCTTCCAATTGCTGATAATGATCTTTTTCAACCGGGCCGACAGGCGGTCTGGCTGTATTCCTTACATTCAAACCCATGATTTCCATACCGGCTTTAATCAAGGATACGGCGTAGCCTTTTCGTTGTTTGCGAATGTCGTTGATCGGCAGAATCACATGCCGATAGAGTTCCTTCACAAGCTCGTCATTTCCGTTTTTCAATGCATCATAGAACATTCGCGAAATATGCGGGATATAATTTGAAATCGCTGAAGAGTAAGAGTGGAACCCGATCGACAGATAAGCCGGCATCGTCACTTCAGCCATCGGCATTCCGTTGAGCCATCCTAAGCGGTCGCCGATCGTATAGACGAGGTTGATATTCAAATCCATATTTCCTACCCCGTCTTTGACACCGACAAGCTGTTCACATTCGGTCAGACGTTTGATCTGTTCAACAGAGAGAACGGCGTTATCGCGCTGATAAAGAATCGCGTTCAAGTCAGTGCTTTCAATAATCATTTTCGCATACTGGTACAGCCCCTCCTGTTCGCCATGCACCAAATACGGAGGTAGGATCAAGTAGCCGTCGGCGCCTTTTTTCTCCGACAGCTGCGCCCAATCAAGCGCTGTGCTGAGGTTGCCGCCCACCCCCGTGTAGACCGGCACCTTTCCTCCGGCTGCCGAGACTGCGACTTCCACCATTTGCTCATATTCCTTCTGGCTGAGAGATTGGAATTCACCAGACCCGCAAGCGATAAATATCGCTTCCAAGCCCTCATTCAGCAAAAACTCAATGTTTTGAAAAAGAGCTTCTTCCTCCAGTTTTCCTTGTGTGTTAAAAGGAGCAACCGGAAAACCTAAAATTCCAGCGGGTGCTTTTCTGATACGGCTCATCAACATAACCTCCTGTTATTTGTGTATACAGCCTCTATCTGTAAGCGCTATTATTAATTTTTCTTTCACATCCGCTCCTTCCCATATATCCTTTTGTTTAATTGTAAGACAAATAAACAATAAGTCAATATTTTTATTTTCTGATAGTTTATAAAAAAGCGGTAAATCACTGTCCGGCCGGGATTCTGCGCAGCAAAAAAACAGCCTGGTCAGCCGGCTGTTTGGTTTATATCCTTCTTTGTTTCATCGTCTCATGCAAAAGCTTTG
>NZ_JBSIOT010000018.1:0-3226 GCF_053613335.1 Bacillus sp. LR--39
TGATCACTGCATCCTACGGCTATGCTCTTGATTCAGACGGAAAAGTCGGAAATATTATTGTGGCCGCGCCGACACAGGCGAAGGTAAGAGCGGCAATTTTCGGGAAAACCGCGCACGCCGGGGTTGAACCTGAAAAAGGCATTTCAGCGATTACAATCGCTAGCAAAGCCATTTCAAAAATGCCATTGGGCCGTATCGATGAAGAAACAACAGCTAATATCGGCCGGTTTGAAGGCGGCACACAAACAAACATTGTGTGCGACGAAGTTCATATTCTTGCTGAAGCGCGCTCTTTAGTTCCTGAGAAAATGGAAGCTCAGGTTCAAAAAATGAAAGCTGCTTTTGAAGAGGCAGCTGCTGATATGGGCGGACGCGCAGAAGTCGAAATTGAGGTTATGTATCCGGGCTTTAAATATCAAGACGGCGACCAAGTTGTTGAAATCGCGAAAAAAGCGGCTGCTAAAATCGGACGTCCAAGCGAGCTGCAAACGAGCGGCGGCGGAAGCGACGCGAACGTAATCGCTGGTCATGGCATCCCGACGGTCAATCTTGCTGTCGGTTATGAGCAAATCCATACAAAAAATGAAAAAATGCCGATCGAAGAGCTCGTTAAAACGGCAGAAATGGTTGTTGCCATTATTGAAGAGGCGGCAAAATAAAAAAAGAAAACCCGAGTGCGATGGGACTGACCCCCGTTTTTGAGACAGGGATCAAAACACCTTTTAAACAGCCAATTGCCGATAATTTATCGGTGATTGGTTGTTTAGTTTCGTTTGAATACGAATATTGTTATAATAATGAATGTATTCTATGACAGTGCGTTCTACGATGGCGGTCGTGGTTCGATCAATGCTGTTAAGATAGAACGTTTCAGACTTTAGTGAGGAATGAAACGATTCGATGGAGGCATTATCAGCGGGTGTCCCTTTGCGGGACATGCTCATGGTAATGCCTTTTGTTTTAACAGCTTTCTGATACTCGTAAGATGTATACACAGATCCTTGGTCACTATGTAACACGCAGTTCTCAGGCAGTGTTGGCAGTTGATCAAGTGTGTGTAAGACAAAGTCTGTGTCCTGCTTATCTCCAATCGTAAAAGCAATCACTTCTCCATTATATACATCCAATATACTGGAAAGGTACAATTGTTTCTGTCCATAAGGCAAATACGTGATGTCTGTTACTAGTTTTTCAAGAGGATGATCAGACTGAAAGTTCCGATCTAATATATTGTCGACCACGGCATATGGCTGCCCATTCTTCTTGGGGCTTGTCAAGAAAAGTGTGTAAGTTATTCTAGATATTTCTTCACACGTTCCTTTAGGTGGTCATGAACTAATAGTTGATTCATGACCATAGCCCATTGCTGGATGCGTCCACCATCCCATTTCTTTTCTAATTCTTTTGTTCGTAAAAACAATATTTTTAATAGGGCATTCTCATGGGGGAATGCTCCTTTTTTCGTGACTTTTCGAAAGCTAGAGTGGATACTTTCAACGGCATTTGTAGTGTACATGATTTTACGAATATTACCACCATAATCGAAAAGTTGTTCCACATGAGAAAAGTTTCGTTTCCATACGTCTACAGCTCCAGGGTACGTAGACCACTGCTTTTCAAAAGATTCAAATGCACTGTGACAAGCCTTAAGGCTTGGAGCTCCATACACTTTCTTTAAGGCAGCAGTAAAAGGCTTGTAGTCTTTACTTGGTATATACTTAATCGAATTTCGAATTAAATGAACAATACATCTCTGTACGGTCACATCAGGAAAAATCGCACGTGCTCCTTCTTCCAGACCACTAACGCCATCCATTGAGAGAAAGAAGATATCTTCTACACCACGAGATTTGATTTCATCAAAAATTTGCATCCATTTATGTTTACTTTCCGTTTCATTCAACCACAAACCTAGAATGTCCTTTTTACCTTCTATGGTATATCCTAGTATTGTGTAAACGGCATACTTCTTCGTTTCATAGTCATTACGAATGGTTGTGTAAAGACAATCGACAAACACAAAAGGGTAACAGTTACTTAAGGGACGATTTTGCCACTCTTCTAAATTAGGAAGTACAGTATCCGTAATGTCGGATACCATTTCATGAGATACAGAAAAGCCATAGATGTCTTCTATCGTGGAAGAAATGTCTCGTTGTGACATTCCTCTGGCATACATCGAAATGACCTTATCCTCTATAGAGGATACATCTCTTTTACGCTTTGGAATCAACTGCGGTTCAAATGAACCATCACGATCACGGGGGACTGCAATTTCAACTTCTCCTGCCGTTGTTTTCACGATCTTTTTGCCATATCCATTTCTTCTATTTCTTGTTTCTTTTTCTCCCTTGTCATTGGATTCATAGCCCAAATGGTGATTCATTTCACCTTTTAGCATTGACTCAAACATGGGACCAAATATGTCTTTTAATGCTTCTTGCATATCTTCTACTGATTTAGGCTGATACTGTTCGATAATCTTGTTAGCTAATTCTACGGAGTTCGGATCTCTTTTCAATTTCCCCACTGAAACCACTCCTTTAGCTTTATACTTATTATTCTATCAAATAAAAAACTGTGTGAGTAAGGAACCGTACGCATTCCTTACTTACACAGTTAATATTACACTCCCTGAAATTCATAAGAAAAAAGGTAGATCTCTTAGTGCATTATTCGATTTAATTAACCTTATAAAAGCTTTAGATCAAACAATAACTGTTTCAGGACCTTTTTACTTAGAACAACAGTCTTCATCAGTATCTCTATAAGAGTTTTAAAAAGATTACCCCACACTCTATTCTGTTGTGGGGTAATTAAATACATTATACACATAAAATTTTCTTTAATTTTTTCAATGCTCTCCATCTAATAACTTTTATATTTCGTTCTGATATATTTGAAATTTCCGATATTTCTTTATCACTTAGGTCTTGAAAATAGGTTTGTTCTAAAATAAATTGTTCTCTTCTTGACAAATTAGAAAATGCATTAAATAGGTTTATATCGCTAATTTCAACTTTTTCAAATTTGTCTTTATCAGCATAAGACATTATTTGATCGAAAAAATCATCGGAAGATACTAAATATTGATGAACAGATTTTTTTTTGCATAGGTTTGAGAGATGATTAGTAATACATTTAACTAAAAAAGTTGAAAAAAGCGTTGACGAGTTTTTTTTAAGGTGCTTAACCACCATTATAGTTTTTAGATAAGCCTCTTGTT
>NZ_JBSIOT010000019.1:0-3195 GCF_053613335.1 Bacillus sp. LR--39
TCTCCCACCTGCTTGATAAATCGTTTCGTCCGTTCGTTTTTCGGATGGTCAAACAGTTCTTTTGGCGTTCCCTGCTCGATAATATGGCCGTCTGCCATAAAAATCACTTTATCAGCGACCTCTTTTGCAAACGCCATTTCGTGTGTAACAATGATCATCGTTGTTTGCTTTTCCGCAATGGACTTGATGACCTGAAGCACCCCTGTGACGAGCTCAGGGTCAAGCGCTGACGTTGGTTCATCCAGCAAAATCGCGTGCGGATTGACCGCAAGCGCCCGCGCGATGCCGATTCGCTGCTGCTGGCCGCCGGACATTGTGATCGGATAGCTGTCAGCCTTATGCTCCAGACCGACTTGTTTCAGAATCTCCATTCCAATACGTTTCGCTTCGTCGCGTGGTTTATGTTGAGCCACGATTAAAGCTTCTGTAATGTTTTGCAGAGCCGTTTTATTTTTAAACAGATTGTAGTTTTGAAAGACCATGGCCGTTTGCTGGCGAAGCCGATGTGCTTCCTTGCGTGTAAACTTTTCCGCGTTCAGTTTGGCTTCTCCGATTTCAATAAGGCCTTGATCCGGACGCTCTAATAGATTTAAGCACCGGAGAAGCGTTGATTTTCCGGAACCGGACGGACCGATGATTGCCACCACTTCTCCGCGTTTCACTTCTAGATCGATTCCGTCGAGCACGACGAGATCTTTAAACGCTTTGCGAATATTTTTTACTGTTATCAACTGATTTCACCTCTAAGTCCGGTATGGCTTGCTCATGGCACGTTCAAACAAGTCCTGCAACATGCTGTAGATCATGGTAAGAACCCAATAGACGATCGCAACCGCCAAGTACGTCTCAAAATATTTGAGGTTTCCTGAAGCGTACATCTTCCCTTGGGCGAACATCTCCATGACCCCTAATGTAAAGGCCAGTGACGTTTCTTTCAGGAGCCCGATAAATGTATTACCCGTTGCCGGAATCGCATTTCGAATCGCTTGCGGCAAAATAATCCGTCTGTATGCCTGAAATTTTGTCATACCGACAGACAGGCACGCCTCCAGCTGCCCGTCATCAACAGAATTGAGGGCGGCCCGGAAGATTTCTGCCAAATATGCTGCATTTTTTAAGCTTAACCCGATGATGGCAGCTGTGAGAGCTGTCATTTTGCTCATCTCTGGAAACAGCTGCGGCAGCCCGTAATAGATTAAGAATAGCTGCACCAGTGTCGGCACGCCTCGAAAAAAGGATATATACAGCTTTGACAGCTGATGAAGCACTGGAATTTTGTTCTTTGTAATGAGTGCGAGAATAAGTCCTCCGATAATGGCAAAAATCATAGCCGCTATGGCCATAAACAACGTGATCGGAAGGGCCTGAATTAAAGTCGGGAACGCTGATATCATGAATTCCCAATCAATCGTGTTCATTCTGGTGAGTCACCGCCGTTTCTTAATGCTTCTGTTCTACTGTGATATCTTCATTAAAGTATTTTTCAGAGAGTTTTTTCAGTGTTCCGTCTTTACGCAATTCATCTAGCGCCTTATTGACTTTTTTGCGGAGCTTGTCGTGCGCATCGTCCTTGGCAAATGGGAATGCAACCTGTTCGTAAACAATCGGATCTCCCGCAAGCTTTAATGGCAAACCGGTCTTCTTGATTTGCGCGATCAATACAGTTCGGCTGTTGACATAAGCGTCTACCCGGCCGTACGCAACATCCTTCAGCGTACCCTCTTGTGTTTCGTACGTTTTGATATTGATTTTTTTATCAGGATCTTTGCTTTCAAGGTTTTTCGCGTGGTTTGAACCGAGAACGGCTGCTACTGTCTTGCCTTTTAAATCGTCTACTGATTTGATGTCTGTATTGTCTTTTTTGACGACAATCTGTGTTCCCGCATAAGCGTATGGTTTCGTAAAGTTATACGTTTCCTTACGTTCGTCTGTCACAGCTACCTGGTTGGAAATGGTGTCAAGCTTGCCTGTTTGAAGCTCTCCCATCAGCCCGCTGAATTCAAGCAGCTTCCAGTCCAGTTTCATGTCAATTTTCTTAGCGACCGCTTCCATCACTTCAACGTCAAAGCCTGTCAGCTTTCCGTTTTCTTTATAAGCAAATGGGTAACTTTGTCCTGTCGCACCGACATGAAGCACATTGTCATCCTCTTTACTGCTGCTATTTCCATTGCCGCAAGCTGAGAGCACCGCTAATAATGCAGCAACGACCAGCACTGTCCATTTTTTCATCTTCATTTGATTTTCCCGCCTTTTCTATTTTTATAGATCATGTCGCAATTGTTTTTTCATATAGACTGTGATATGCCCTTTTCCAAGGTCTTGTTCACCTGAGCGGACATATCCTTTTCGTTCGTACATCTCAATCAGCCACGGATGCTTATCCGCTGTTCCGAGTGAGACAAACGGAACCTTTAACGTATCGCGAAGGATTGTTTCCTCCAGCCATTGAAGCAGCTTTGTTCCGATTCCTTTTTTTCCGGTGTCGGGGTCCACAGCAAACCACCAGATATGCGGAACGCCATACGGTCCCGGCTGTTTTCCCCAAGGCATTCTCAAGGTGATGGTCGCGATGATCCGCCCGTCTTCTTCCATGACGTAGCAAGCGTTTTTTCGAATATTTTGCAGCACCAAATCTAAATCCGCATGAGCGGCGGCAAAACGAATGCCGAGCTTTCGAATCGGTTCATAAGCCCGCAATGTCAGCGCGAGAAGCTGTTCGGCATCACGTTCAACTGCAAGGCGATATTGTGGCTTCATCTAGCGTTCCTCCTTACTTTGCATAGCGGTTTACCGGCTTTTCCAAACCGAAGTGCTCTCGTAATGTTGTGCCTTCATATTCTTTTCTGAACACGCCGCGCTCCTGTAAAATCGGAACCACTTGATCAACAAACACTTCAATTCCTTCTGGAAGAAGCGGAGGCATGATGTTAAACCCGTCACACGCTTTCGTATCCACCCATTCCTGCATTTTGTCGGCGAGCTGCTCCGGCGTGCCGACGAAGATATGGTGGCCTCTGGAGCCTGCAACGTATTTGTAAAGCTCTCGTATCGTCATATTGTCACGTTCAGCCATCTCCTGAACAAGCTTGAAGCGGCTCTTCACCGCATTGGAAGCTTCGGCGTCAAGCTTCGGCAGCGGCCCATCAAGCGGATATGCCGACAAATCAATTCCGCCCAAGTAATTTTGGAGAATTT
>NZ_JBSIOT010000020.1:0-3047 GCF_053613335.1 Bacillus sp. LR--39
TGTTCTTTGAAAACTAGATAACAGAAGTAATTCACATTCAATTAGTAATGCAAGATATCACGTAGTGATTCTTTTTAACGGTTAAGTTAGAAAGGGCGCACGGTGGATGCCTTGGCACTAGGAGCCGATGAAGGACGGGACGAACACCGATATGCTTCGGGGAGCTGTAAGCAAGCTTTGATCCGGAGATTTCCGAATGGGGAAACCCACCACTCGTAATGGAGTGGTATCCATATCTGAATACATAGGATATGAGAAGGCAGACCCGGGGAACTGAAACATCTAAGTACCCGGAGGAAGAGAAAGCAAATGCGATTCCCTGAGTAGCGGCGAGCGAAACGGGACCAGCCCAAACCAAGAGGCTTGCCTCTTGGGGTTGTAGGACACTCTGTACGGAGTTACAAAGGAACGAGGTAGATGAAGAGGTCTGGAAAGGCCCGCCATAGAAGGTAACAGCCCTGTAGTCAAAACTTCGTTCTCTCCTGAGTGGATCCTGAGTACGGCGGAACACGTGAAATTCCGTCGGAATCCGGGAGGACCATCTCCCAAGGCTAAATACTCCCTAGTGACCGATAGTGAACCAGTACCGTGAGGGAAAGGTGAAAAGCACCCCGGAAGGGGAGTGAAAGAGATCCTGAAACCGTGTGCCTACAAGTAGTCAGAGCCCGTTAACGGGTGATGGCGTGCCTTTTGTAGAATGAACCGGCGAGTTACGATCCCGTGCAAGGTTAAGCAGAAGATGCGGAGCCGCAGCGAAAGCGAGTCTGAATAGGGCGAATTGAGTACGTGGTCGTAGACCCGAAACCAGGTGATCTACCCATGTCCAGGGTGAAGTTCAGGTAACACTGAATGGAGGCCCGAACCCACGCACGTTGAAAAGTGCGGGGATGAGGTGTGGGTAGGGGTGAAATGCCAATCGAACCTGGAGATAGCTGGTTCTCTCCGAAATAGCTTTAGGGCTAGCCTCAAGGTAAGAGTCTCGGAGGTAGAGCACTGATTGGACTAGGGGCCCCTACCGGGTTACCGAATTCAGTCAAACTCCGAATGCCGATGACTTATCCTTGGGAGTCAGACTGCGAGTGATAAGATCCGTAGTCGAAAGGGAAACAGCCCAGACCGCCAGCTAAGGTCCCAAAGTATACGTTAAGTGGAAAAGGATGTGGAGTTGCTTAGACAACCAGGATGTTGGCTTAGAAGCAGCCACCATTTAAAGAGTGCGTAATAGCTCACTGGTCGAGTGACTCTGCGCCGAAAATGTACCGGGGCTAAACGTATCACCGAAGCTGCGGACTGTTCTTCGAACAGTGGTAGGAGAGCGTTCTAAGGGCTGTGAAGCAAGACCGGAAGGACTTGTGGAGCGCTTAGAAGTGAGAATGCCGGTATGAGTAGCGAAAGAGGGGTGAGAATCCCCTCCACCGAATGCCTAAGGTTTCCTGAGGAAGGCTCGTCCGCTCAGGGTTAGTCGGGACCTAAGCCGAGGCCGAAAGGCGTAGGCGATGGATAACAGGTTGATATTCCTGTACCACCTCCTCACCATTTGAGCAATGGGGGGACGCAGGAGGATAGGGTAAGCGCGGTATTGGATATCCGCGTCCAAGCAGTTAGGCTGGGAAATAGGCAAATCCGTTTCCCGTGAAGGCTGAGCTGTGATGGCGAGCGAATTATAGTAGCGAAGTTCCTGATTCCACACTGCCAAGAAAAGCCTCTAGCGAGGTGAGAGGTGCCCGTACCGCAAACCGACACAGGTAGGCGAGGAGAGAATCCTAAGGTGATCGAGAGAACTCTCGTTAAGGAACTCGGCAAAATGACCCCGTAACTTCGGGAGAAGGGGTGCTCTGTTAGGGTGCAAGCCCGAGAGAGCCGCAGTGAATAGGCCCAGGCGACTGTTTAGCAAAAACACAGGTCTCTGCGAAGCCGTAAGGCGAAGTATAGGGGCTGACGCCTGCCCGGTGCTGGAAGGTTAAGAGGAGCGCTTAGCGTAAGCGAAGGTGCGAATTGAAGCCCCAGTAAACGGCGGCCGTAACTATAACGGTCCTAAGGTAGCGAAATTCCTTGTCGGGTAAGTTCCGACCCGCACGAAAGGCGCAACGATCTGGGCACTGTCTCAACGAGAGACTCGGTGAAATTATAGTACCTGTGAAGATGCAGGTTACCCGCGACAGGACGGAAAGACCCCGTGGAGCTTTACTGCAGCCTGATATTGAATGTTGGTACAGCTTGTACAGGATAGGTAGGAGCCTTGGAAACCGGAGCGCCAGCTTCGGTGGAGGCATCGGTGGGATACTACCCTGGCTGTATTGACCTTCTAACCCGCCGCCCTTATCGGGCGGGGAGACAGTGTCAGGTGGGCAGTTTGACTGGGGCGGTCGCCTCCTAAAAGGTAACGGAGGCGCCCAAAGGTTCCCTCAGAATGGTTGGAAATCATTCGCAGAGTGTAAAGGCACAAGGGAGCTTGACTGCGAGACCTACAAGTCGAGCAGGGACGAAAGTCGGGCTTAGTGATCCGGTGGTTCCGCATGGAAGGGCCATCGCTCAACGGATAAAAGCTACCCCGGGGATAACAGGCTTATCTCCCCCAAGAGTCCACATCGACGGGGAGGTTTGGCACCTCGATGTCGGCTCATCGCATCCTGGGGCTGTAGTCGGTCCCAAGGGTTGGGCTGTTCGCCCATTAAAGCGGTACGCGAGCTGGGTTCAGAACGTCGTGAGACAGTTCGGTCCCTATCCGTCGCGGGCGCAGGAAATTTGAGAGGAGCTGTCCTTAGTACGAGAGGACCGGGATGGACGCACCGCTGGTGTACCAGTTGTTCTGCCAAGGGCATCGCTGGGTAGCTATGTGCGGACGGGATAAGTGCTGAAAGCATCTAAGCATGAAGCCCCCCTCAAGATGAGATTTCCCATTCCGCAAGGAAGTAAGATCCCTGAAAGATGATCAGGTTGATAGGTCTGAGGTGGAAGTGTGGCGACACATGGAGCTGACAGATACTAATCGATCGAGGACTTAACCAATTTGAATGTATGCTTACTGTTATCTAGTTTTGAGAGAA
>NZ_JBSIOT010000021.1:0-2961 GCF_053613335.1 Bacillus sp. LR--39
TCCCCAGTGCACAACGTTATGCCGTGAACCAAGTCCTGCGTATTCACCGAGGTGAAAGCTGTCCGTTTCGCTCGTATGGCGGGTCATGGCTTCTGCCATGCGAAAGATATCCTCTCTGCCTGAGCGGAAAAACGCCTGCCACAGCCATAGGGTCGGAACGAGCTCATTGTTTTGCCATGCGTATCCGCCGAGATCGTACCGCCACATATGCCAGATCGGGTCATACGTATGCATGACATCGCCATAATGCCAAAAACCGTACCATCTGCGTTGCTCTACTTCCTTTTTATAAAACAGAAAGGCCGCATCGAGCTGTTCTTCCAGCTCTTTTTTGAGCGGATGGGATGTGTCAATGATGCTCCATACCCCGAGTGCTTTTGATTCGTAATAGACGTCCGGCTCGCATACAATGAGCGGCGGCGCCTGCCATTTGTCAGCCAGTGCATTGAGGACTTCGTCAGACGGCATGTGCGAAAAGCACGCCAGGCTGATTTCATTTGTGTTCGCAATGCCTGTCGGATCAGAGCGCATTTCATCAAAGCCTTCATACGCGCTGGCCACGTGGGTGTTTCCTGTATAATGCCGCAAATCCATCGCTTCGCCGTCCGGAGGCCAAAGCCAGATAGTCATTTTGGGGCGGCTGCCGGCAAGACCTGTGATTTCCAGTGCTGACGGATATTTCTCAATGAAATACCGCAGGCCGAGAGCCACACCGCCATTTTTTCCGCCCGCATAGCAAAGCCCCTTCGCCCGGCTGCCATGCAGCATTCCAACCCACGCATAATCTTTTCCGGTCCGTTTTGACAGGCTGTAATGATCGCTGGAATCTTGCACGAGCTTGACATCGTCCCAAACCGCATTCTGTGTGCCATGTGCAAACCATTCCTTATGCTCTTCATCTGGAGACAGCATTTCGCCATTGATTTGTTTTTCATAAAGCGGATATCGTTCATTGAATTTACGTGTGCCAAACAGCTGGGAAGGTTCTTTATACATCCCTTTCTCTCCCGCAAAGCGGAAATGGCGGTTGTACGGCTCTCCCTCCAAAAAAAGGGCAAATTCGATGCCGAGCCCCTTAATGAATTCTTGTTTACCGCTACTGTCAATCAGCTGCGTGTGCACAAGGCCGATCTCAGACAGCCCGGCATAAAACGTCAATCGGATGACAAACGGCAGCCATTCTTCATTCGTTTTATGTAGCACATGCACTCCCTCGATTTTGACTACTGCTTTGACAGGACCACTCTGCTCAATCGCCGCCCGTTTGATAAAGCTGACAGACCTTTCATGCAAAAGAACCGTTTCCGCCGCCGACTCTTTTCTCGTTTCTCTTATGGCAACGAGCCTCCCGCCTGCGGCGATCGGCTTTCCATTGATCCGCAATGATTGAATGAAATCAGATCCTGTTTTATGAATGGTACAAACGAGTGCTCCTGTATCCACTTGGATATCATGCTCTGTCTCATGAATGCTGAGCGATTCAGTTGGCTGCGGCACTTCTCTTTTGCGAACTGTAAAGCTTTGGTTTTCCTGACCGCCAAACACCGCCGCGTGCTTCGTCCACTTGATGCTCCCATCCGGCCAATAGGCCGACGGTTCGCTTTGCACATATCGCGTTTCCGCGTTTTCATTCATAAGCGCCAGACGGTCTCCTTTTTTTAATTCTCCTTTTTTCCATGGCACGCCCCACGTCACGCCGCTTGTCAACTTTGGCTGTTCTGATAACCATTTGATCTTTTTCATCGGCCTCTCCCTCCATAGAAAAAAGCTGATTCGATGCAAAGAATCAGCTGTGATTGTCAAATTGAATCACACGGTATTCATGCGGTCCGACTGCCAGTCTCCCCGCTTTGGTCAAACAGTTCGTCAACAAATCCATTCCCGCTTCCGGCAATGTCACGCTCCCGCCTTTTCCATCCATATTCACAACGATCCACACAAGGCCGTTTTCGCCTATACGCGGGGCAACGATCGTGCCGGGTGTCACATCCGACCGGCTGGAAATAACATCTTCCTCCGCATAATGCCTGACGAGCGCTTCCAGCATCGCATCCCCTTCTTTTCCGGATGGAAGCGAGCCCAGCATGACAATTTTCCCCTCGCCGTAATTCCGTTCCGTCAGAAAAGCATGGCCCGCCCCCGGTCCTGCTTCAACCGTGCCAAGGGTGTTTCCGCTCTCTGTGTCAAACACCGCGCTCCACAGTCCGAGCGGCGCCGTGATGCCAAACGCTTTTCCTGTATTCACGTTCTCATTCATCGGAAAGGTAAAAAGTGTTTTGATCCCTGACGTTTTCTCAAGTTCGCCAAGTCCGCAATCGGTATGAATGGTATGCTCGCATGTGCGTCCTCCTGTCAGCGGCCCGGTGATCCAGATGCCGCCCGCTTCAGCGAATGCCGAAGCTTTTTTGATAAATTCAGAAGACAAATACGGCACAAATGGCGTAAACAGCAAGCGATAGCCGTCCAGTGGAGCGCCTTCCGGAATAAGGTCACGGTGAATCCCCGTGTTGAGAATACGTTCATAAAAATGCGTCACAAGCGAACGATGCCGGAGTCCCCGGTGAGGCTCAGTTTTAATAAATGCTTTTGCTCTGTCATAGTAAGTCATCGCCGCCTCGGCTTGAACGGGTTCAGTCGATAGAATAATAGGCTCGATTCCTTTCTTGCCCGCTCAACCGCCAGCACATTTTGGTAGCCGATGGTGGTTCGCCCCAGGCACTGAGAACCGAACCGTGGGAAATCTCGCTGCCTGAACGCTGCTGTCGCCATAGCCAGCAGCAAAACCCCTGGCTTCCTAAGGCGTAGGACGATACGGCTTCGGCCTGCAAATACCCGTCTGCGTGCGGGTAAGCGGAGCTTTCAAGCGAGGCGGCATACGACGGACTCGTTTCCAAAATCCAAAACGGGCGCCCCTGTTTCAGATTTCTCCATAAATCACAGTTCAATAAAAAGGCAGAGGCG
>NZ_JBSIOT010000022.1:0-2838 GCF_053613335.1 Bacillus sp. LR--39
ACATACTTATTTTCCTCTCATTCTCTTTTTATTTTGGCGTTTTTTAATAAAGAAAACCCGCTTCCGCGGGTTTTTAGAAAAACTTGAACTTGCCTTTTTTCAGTGTCAGTCCGAGTCCGCCAATCATAAACAGCGAGCGGTTATCAATGACTTTTTTCATAAACGAAGCGGGCGTGCCTTTCAGCTTTCTGCCATAAACAACCCCAACCGCGTTATGCTCGCCAAGAGAAGCCACTGTTCCCTTAATGTCCGGCTTGAATTCCTCAAGCTCTCCGCCTTTAATAAGCCTGCCAAGGTTTATAGCGACCGTTATGCCCTGCTGCATTGCAATTTGCGCAGTCGGCGGATACGGGCGCTCTGTATCTTCATTCATAAACAGCGAGCTGTCGCCGAGAATAAAGACATTGTCATGTCCTGGGGCGCGAAGATCAGGGTTGACTTTCACCCGGCCGCGCATATTTTCAAAACCGGCCTCCTCTACAATCGGATGGCCGCGGACACCTGCTGCCCATACAACGGTTTGCGATTTGATCTGCTCTGGTTCTTCATCTTTTTTGCCGACTCTGACTCCTTCTGGTGTACATTCTTGTACAGCCGTTCCGATCTTGAACTCAACTCCGTTTTCCTCAAGATAATGTACGGCGTAATCAACAAGTTCCGGATCAAAGCCCGGCAAAACGGTCGGCGCTGCTTCCACACAAATGATGCGGACAAGGCTTCTGTCAACGTCATATTCCTTACAGAGCTCCGGCACGCGAGCAGCCAGTTCGCCAAGAAATTCAATTCCCGTAAATCCGGCACCGCCAACAACGATCGTTAACCTGTCCGGCCGTTTTTCCGCTTCCGTATTGTAAGTCGCAAACTGCAGCTCAATATGTTCCCGCAGCAGGCGCGACGTGTTGATGTTGGCAATCGGAAACGCATATTCTTTTAAGCCTTTAATGCCGAACGTTTCAGGCACGGCGCCGAGCCCGATGACTAAATAATCGTACTGCAATTCTCCATTCGCAAGCACAACTTTTTTCTCATCAATTTTGATTGCCTTTACAGTATCCTGTACAAAATTCACCCGTGACTGGTTGATTACATCTTTTATCTGATAACGGCAGCGGTCATGATGGAGCGTACCCGCGCTCGCTTCATGCATCCATGTCGTTTCATAATGATAATTGTGTTTATTTACAAGCGTAATGTCAGCATCATTCGGCCCGACATACTTCGTCAGCCTTGTCACCGTCATCAATCCGCCATATCCTGCACCTAAAATCACGATTTTGGGCTTATTCAATGCCATCACATCCACCTTCTCTTTTTTTGCTTTTGTTAGACCCATAATAAAATCATCATTTGTGTTAGCTTCAGCTTATTGGCGGGATTTTATGAAATATATTGAAAAGTTTTTTGTGAAGTCCTTACCCGTAGCACTATTATCATGTTTATCCGGCTGGCCCAAGAAACATTCAGAAAAAGATCATTTCATTTGGTTATTATCGTAGCGGCCTGCGGAAATATTTTCAAGAACGGATGGGCATGTTAGATCCTTGCGATTTTTTCTGCTGACTCGTCAATTTCAACGGCAATATGGTATAATTAATAACAATTTTCATTTAGGAGGCAATTTTCGTATGCGAGAGGATACAAAGGTTTATGATATTACAATTATAGGCGGGGGACCGGTCGGCTTATTCACCGCTTTTTACGGCGGGATGAGACAGGCAAGCGTCAAAATTATCGAAAGCCTGCCTCAGCTCGGCGGACAGCTTAGCGCCCTATACCCTGAGAAGTATATATATGATGTAGCGGGATTCCCGAAAATCCGCGCGCAAGAGCTTATCAATAACCTAAAAGAGCAAATGGCGAAATTCGACCAAACCATTTGTGTGGAGCAAGCGGTTGAATCTGTTGAGAAACAAGCAGACGGCGTGTTTAAGCTTGTAACAAATGAAGAAACCCACTACTCTAAAACGGTCATCATCACTGCAGGAAATGGCGCATTCAAACCGAGAAAGCTGGAACTTGAAAATGCCGAGCAGTATGAAGGCAAAAACCTCCATTACTTCGTTGATGATCTGCAAAAATTCGCCGGCAGACGCGTTGCGATCCTTGGCGGTGGAGATTCCGCGGTTGACTGGGCGCTTATGCTTGAGCCAATCGCAAAAGAAGTATCGATCATTCACCGCCGCGACAAGTTCCGTGCGCACGAGCACAGTGTGGAAAACCTTCATGCGTCGAAGGTTAATGTCCTGACACCATTCGTCCCTGCGGAGCTGATCGGCGAAGGCAAAATCGAACAGCTAGTGCTTGAAGAAGTGAAAGGCGACCGCAAAGAGATTTTAGAAATTGATGACTTAATCGTCAACTACGGTTTCGTTTCATCTCTTGGACCGATCAAAAACTGGGGCCTGGACATCGAGAAAAATTCCATTGTCGTGAAATCAACAATGGAAACAAATATCGAAGGCTTCTTTGCAGCAGGTGACATTTGTACATACGAAGGAAAAGTCAACCTGATTGCCAGCGGCTTCGGTGAGGCACCAACAGCAGTGAACAACGCCAAGGCTTACATGGACCCGAAAGCCCGCGTACAGCCTCTTCACTCAACAAGTCTTTTTGAAAATAAATAATAAAAAAGGAGCTTGTGTCTGCGACACAGCTCCTTTTTTATTTGAAGATATTTATATAATTCAATGCAGTGCCTACAACCAGCGCAATCACAAGGGCTGCGACTACCCAGATCATTGCCATAATAATGCGGTCCTGAATCTTTTGGGACTTCGGTGTTTTTTCTTCGTTTTGGGCCATCTTATTCGCTCCTTTCCCATGTCCATGCCATAAAGA
>NZ_JBSIOT010000023.1:0-2833 GCF_053613335.1 Bacillus sp. LR--39
ATAAGCTTGTCGACAAAAAAGGCATGTTTTCAAAGCCAGCATCCGCTTTTTATAAGAATAAAGTATATGACCGGCTTGGACGAAACAGACCTTCTTCCAGCTGATTGGTCTGATCTGCAGGATGGCGATTGATAAAAGCCATCCTTTTTATGTTCCAAGTTCTATGTCAAAAGGTTTATGTTTTTCCATCTATGGGAAATGACCCATAAACGAAATAAGGGTGATGGGATGGAACGACTATTAGTATGGATAGAGCATATATCTGATTGGCTGTGGGGCCCGCCGCTAATCATCCTGCTGACGGGGACGGGGTTGTATTTCACTATTTTGCTGAAAGGTTTTCAATTTCGCTATCCTTTATACATTTTCAAACAGGGAAAAAAGCCGAAGGGAGAAGGCACAGTCACACCGCTTTGCAGCTGGGGGAATGGCGAGTACGTGTCGTCTTCGATAAACTCTTCAATATATCCGCTTTCTAAAACAGCATCAATCTTTATCTTTTTGATTCTTTTTTTTGCTTTGTCAATGACCTTTGGATCGGCAAGCCCGTCAATATAGGCCAAGACAACATCGGTTTTGGTTTTCGTGCCGATTTTAAACGAGATCATTTTAAGCTGAAACGTTTTGACGCGAAAGCGCACAAGAGCGGTATTGACCCTGAGGCTTTCAGTGAAGCCCTCTCTTGACCCTCTGATGGTCGATTCTGTTATCGGCTCTTCAATGCTTCTTCTTTGTCCGCCTTTTATATTTAAGATCAGGCCTTTTGAGTGCCCGTCGGCAAATAAAACCGCGTTCCCCTCAATGATGGATGCAGCCACTTTGCTCATCC
This sequence comes from Bacillus sp. LR--39, assembly GCF_053613335.1. Lineage (NCBI taxonomy): Bacteria > Bacillati > Bacillota > Bacilli > Caryophanales > Bacillaceae > Bacillus > Bacillus sp. LR--39. The sequence continues at coordinate 830 of NZ_JBSIOT010000023.1, forward strand.
TCGTTTCTGTTGCAACACTTGAAATGGATAGAGTATTTTGCAGCGCCTCTTCATGTTCATTTATTTGTTCCGTCAAATGCATTAAGAAAGGGCGGAGGGCGTGATCCTGAATATGTTCAGATTTTACAATTCCTTCGATATAAACAATAAATCCGCACAGTCCGTTTCCAAAGTCAAATTGTCTAAATACGATGTTTGAGCAACCTTCTGTAAGCTGGGTCAGATTATCGAGGTTTTACTTCAAATTGGGAGAGATCGGTCTGTCCTGATTGTCTTCTAGCTCTTTGATGCGCTGAAGCGCTTTGTCGCATTTATTGATAGAGGCTCACCCTGCTTTTTAATGTCATATTCAATAAGTGCTTGTGACTTTTAGGGTAACCTTGTCTGTTTCATATAATCCAGACTAGGATGAAAGCGCTATAAAAAAAGTGTTGACTACATGTATATACAGGAATACAATATGATTATAAGTTGTATATACAAGTTATAAAAACGGATACGGAGGGGTTGGCATGGGGGAACTGAACAAATCGGCACGTCAGATTGTCGAAGCAGTCGGCGGTGCTGAAAATATTGCAGCGGCAACTCATTGTGTTACACGTTTGCGTTTTGCTTTAATAGATGAAAGCAAGGTTGACCAAGAGATGCTTGATCAAATTGATGTGGTAAAGGGATCATTCTCGACAAACGGACAGTTTCAGGTTGTAATCGGCCAGGGAACTGTCAACAAAGTATATGCTGAACTGGTCAAGGAAACGGGAATTGGCAAGTCAACAAAGGATGAAGTGAAGAAGGCCTCAGAAAAAAATATGAATCCTTTGCAGCGTGCTGTGAAAACGCTTGCAGATATTTTTATTCCAATATTGCCTGCGATTGTCACGGCGGGTCTTTTAATGGGGATCAATAACATTTTAACGGCGGAAGGCATTTTCTTCAGCACAAAATCGATTGTGCAGGTTTATCCGCAGTGGGCGGATCTTGCTAATATGATTAACCTGATTGCAGGCACGGCCTTTACGTTTTTGCCTGCGTTAATCGGATGGTCTGCAGTCAAGCGGTTCGGCGGCAATCCGCTTCTCGGCATTGTGCTCGGGGTTATGCTCGTGCATCCTGATTTGCTGAATGCGTGGGGATATGGCGCGGCAGAACAAAGCGGAGAGATCCCGGTATGGAATCTATTCGGCCTAGAGGTGCAGAAAGTCGGCTATCAGGGCCAGGTGCTCCCAATTTTGCTTGCTTCTTATATGCTGGCGAAGATTGAGGTATTTTTAACAAAACGCACACCTGAGGGCATACAGCTGCTCGTTGTCGCACCAATTACGCTTCTCTTAACGGGATTTGCCTCTTTTATCATTATCGGCCCGATTACATTTGCGATCGGTAATGTACTGACTTCAGGGCTTATCTCGGTGTTTGGTTCTTTTGCCGCACTGGGCGGCCTGTTATATGGCGGTTTCTACTCAGCACTCGTGATTACCGGTATGCATCACACGTTTCTTGCAGTCGACCTGCAGCTCATCGGTTCAAAGCACGGCGGCACCTTTTTATGGCCGATGCTGGCGCTTTCTAATATCGCACAAGGTTCGGCGGCTCTGGCCATGATGTTTATCGTGAAGGATGAGAAACAAAAAGGCCTCTCCCTCACATCAGGGATTTCTGCTTATCTTGGCATTACAGAGCCTGCCATCTTTGGGGTGAATCTGCGATACAGATTCCCGTTTATCATTGCAATGGTCAGCTCTGGCCTGGCCGGAATGTATATTTCTTCTCAAGGTCTGCTGGCAAGCTCCGTTGGTGTCGGCGGCGTGCCGGGGATTTTCTCAATCATGAGCCAGTACTGGGGCGCGTTTGCAATCGGGATGGCTATTGTATTGATCGTGCCGTTTGCCGGAACATACGCGTATGCGAGATTCAAACATAAATAACAAATGGGGAGCGGGACGTGTTGAACGTTCCCTTTTCCCATTTTCAATTTAAATATGGTGGTGGAGACAGATGAAAACA
>NZ_JBSIOT010000024.1:0-2826 GCF_053613335.1 Bacillus sp. LR--39
GGCGGTGAACCAGCTGATCAAATGCCGTTCATATCAAGAGCTTTCGGATGTGTTTGACCAAAAAATGCTGAGCTGACAGACTGTATATACCTTTTTTCCGTTGCCTGCGGAAAAACCCTGAGTGTTTATGAAAGCGATTTCATAATATGATGATAGCAACAGCAGGACATTACAAAATTGATCAAACTCTAGGGGGTCTTTTACATGAATATATTACTCGTTTGTGCAGCAGGCATGTCTACTAGTTTACTGGTGAGCAAGATGGAAAAGAGTGCGCAGGAACAGGGAAAAGACTATACCATTTGGGCAGTTTCAGGCGATTCTGTACAAAATCATATCGATAAAGCGGATGTATTGCTTCTCGGTCCGCAAGTCCGTTACATGCTTCCGCAGCTCAAAAAATTAGGAGAGTCAAAGGGGGTTCCGGTAGACGTCATTAATACCGTCCATTATGGCACGTGCAACGGGGCGGAAGTGCTGAAATCAGCTGAACAGCTTGGACATGTGTCATAGAGAGGGGCGGGCTATGTGAATAAAGTCAATCAGATCTTAGAAGAAAAGGTCATGCCTATAGCGGGAAGAATTGCGGGACAGCGTCATTTGCAGGCGCTGCGTGATGGTATCATCCTCACGATGCCCCTGATAATCATCGGTTCCTTTTTCCTCATCATTGGCAACCTCCCGATCCCGGGATACACTGAGTTTATGGCAAAAACGTTTGGCAGCTCCTGGTCTGAAAAACTGGCCTACCCAGTCGACGCGACCTTTGAAATTATGGGTCTTGTCGCCGCGTTCGGCATCGCCTACCGGCTCGCCGAGAAATACGGCGTTGATGCCTTGTCGGCCGGAGCCATTTCCCTTGCGGCATTTTTATTAGCAACACCTTATCAAGTGCCGTTTATGCCGGATGGCGCGACGAAAGAAATCATGGTTGGCGGCGGGATTCCGCTTTCGCTCATGGGAAGCAAAGGCCTGTTTGTCGCCATGATTATCGCAATGGTGTCCACAGAGATTTACCGCCTCATTATCCAGCGCAATTTAGTCTTCAAAATGCCGGACGGTGTTCCGCGGGCGGTAAGCAAGTCATTTGTCGCGTTAATCCCTGGCTTTGCCGTCATCTTCCTGATTTGGGCAGCCCGGCTGATTGTTGAAGCGACACCGTTTGAAAGCCTTCATAATATTGTAAGCGTTTTATTGGGGACTCCGCTTTCCATTCTGGGAGGAAGCCTTGGAGGAAGCCTTGTCGCCGAAGCCGTCAAAATGCTTTTATGGGCCTGCGGCCTTCACGGTGCAAACATTGTCGGCGGCGTCATGGCACCGATTTGGTACGGCGCAATGGATGCCAATCGGATCGCATTCCAAGCCGGTGAGGAGCTTCCTAAGATTTTCACCCAGCAATTTTTCGATATCTGGGTCAATATCGGCGGAAGCGGCGCCACATTGGCACTGGTTGTCACGATGTTCCTGCGCGCCCGAAGCAAACAAATGAAGCAGCTCGGGAAGCTTGCGGTCGGCCCGGCCATCTTCAATATTAACGAACCGATTATATTCGGAATGCCGATCGTCATGAACCCAATGCTCTTACTTCCGTTTATCATCACACCGCTTGTCACAGTGACACTTACGTACATCGGAATGAGCACCGGCCTTGTCGCAAAACCGGCGGGTATCGCAGTGCCGTGGACCATGCCGCCGATCTTTTCAGGCTACTTGGCGACAGGAGGAAAAGTCTCAGGCGCGGTCATGCAAGCCATTAATATCGTCGTATCCTTTGTTGTCTACTATCCATTCTTCAGAATGTGGGATAAGCAGAAGCTGAAAGAAGAAAACGATCTGGAGCTGGTCCAAACGCCTGCAGCATCAGATGACAAAGAAGCGGCTCTGTAGAGAAAGGAAGTGAATCGTGTGAATGAGGAAATGGAACAAATCATTTTTCAAATCATCCTTCACGGAGGAAACGGTAGGAGCTCCGCAATGGAGGCCATTGCCGCTGCGAAAAGCGGTGACGCAGAAGAAGCGCGGAAAAAGCTTCAAGACGCTGCTGAAGAATTGTCAAAAGCCCATCATTATCAGACAGAGCTGATCCAAAATGAAGCGGGCGGAGAAAAGACGGAAATGACGCTTCTGATGGTTCATGCACAGGATCATTTAATGAATGCAATGACAGTGAAGGATATGGCTGCAGAGATCATTGAGTTATATGAAAAAATCACCGAGCAAAGGGGAGCAAGCATATGACAAAAGGATTGAAGATTGTAACGATTGGCGGAGGTTCAAGCTATACGCCCGAGCTAGTGGAGGGGTTCATTAAACGGTATGATGAGCTGCCTGTCCGTGAATTATGGCTTGTCGATATCCCCGAGGGCGAAGAAAAGCTGAATATTGTCGGCACACTCGCCAAACGGATGGTTGAAAAAGCTGGCGTCCCGATTGACATTCATCTTACGCTCGACCGGAGAAAGGCGCTGAAAGACGCAGACTTTGTTACGACCCAATTCCGCGTCGGACTTTTGCAGGCAAGAGCAAAGGATGAGCGCATTCCGCTAAAATACGGAGTGATAGGCCAGGAAACAAACGGCCCGCGAGGTCTGTTTAAAGGATTGCGCACAATTCCGGTCATCCTTGAGATCGCAAAGGACATAGAAGAGCTTTGCCCGAACGCTTGGCTTGTTAACTTCACAAACCCTGCCGGCATGGTAACAGAAGCCTTGCTTCGCTACTCCAACCTGAAGAAAGTCGTCGGTCTCTGTAATGTTCCAATCGGCATCAAAATGGGCGTAGCCAAAGCGCTTGATGTAGATGTGGACCGCGTAGAAGTCCAATTCG
>NZ_JBSIOT010000025.1:0-2822 GCF_053613335.1 Bacillus sp. LR--39
GTCACCGGAAAAGACATCGAAACGGCATTGAAATACGGCAGTGCTTCAGCTTCCATTGTGGTGAGCAAGCACAGTTCGTCAGAAGCGATGCCGACTGCTGATGAAATCGTACAGCTTATTGAAGCACAGTCATAATTGAAAAAGATCGAGTAAAGGTGGGATCGTTTGTGGGCAAGAAAATTCGCTTAACAACAGCACAGGCGCTGATTAAATTCTTAAACCAGCAGTACATCCATGTAGATGGAAAGGAAGAGCCTTTTGTCGAAGGGATCTTCACGATTTTCGGTCATGGAAACGTATTAGGGATCGGGCAGGCGCTTGAGCAGGATGCAGGCCATTTGAAAGTCTATCAAGGGAAAAATGAACAAGGAATGGCGCATGCGGCCATGGCGTACAGCAAGCAAATGCTGAGAAGAAAAATATATGCGGTGTCTACATCCGTCGGACCTGGAGCGGCTAACTTGGTGGCGGCAGCCGGCACTGCATTGGCAAACAATATCCCAGTTCTCTTGATTCCGGCAGACACATTTGCGACAAGACAGCCAGACCCTGTACTGCAGCAAATGGAGCAAGAATACAGTGCGGCGATTACGACAAACGATGCATTGAAGCCTGTATCGAGATACTGGGACCGCATTACGCGCCCTGAGCAGCTGATGAGCAGTTTGCTGCGCGCGTTTGAAGTCATGACTGATCCGGCAAAAGCAGGTCCGGCAACGATTTGTATTTCTCAGGATGTTGAAGGGGAAGCATACGATTTTGATGAAAGTTTCTTCGTCAAACGGGTTCACTATATTGATCGCATGCAGCCGAGCGAGCGCGAGCTTCAAGGAGCGGCGGAGCTGATTAAATCCAGCAAAAAACCTGTGATTCTCGTCGGCGGAGGCGCAAAATATTCCGGTGCGCGCGATGAATTGGTCGCCATTTCTGAAGCCTATAACATTCCGTTAGTTGAAACGCAGGCAGGAAAGTCTACTGTTGAGGCTGATTTTGCGAACAACCTTGGCGGAATGGGCATCACAGGTACACTTGCGGCAAACAAAGCGGCCCGCCAAGCTGATTTGATTATTGGCATCGGCACAAGGTATACAGATTTTGCGACATCCTCTAAGACCGCTTTTGATTTTGATAAGGCGAAGTTTTTGAACATTAACGTCAGCCGAATGCAGGCGTATAAACTTGATGCATTCCAAGTGGTAGCGGATGCGAAAGTGACGCTTGGCAAACTGCACGTCTTGCTTGAAGGCTATGAGAGCGAGTTCGGCACAACGATCCGGGAGCTGAAGGACGAATGGCTAGCTGAACGCGAGCGTCTCAGCAAAGTGACGTTTAAGCGGGAAGCGTTTGATCCGGAAATCAAAAATCACTTTTCTCAAGAGGTCCTGAATGAATATGCTGACGCGTTGAATACGGAGCTTCCGCAAACAACGGCATTGCTGACAATCAACGAGACGATTCCTGAAGACAGCGTCATCATCTGTTCAGCAGGCTCACTCCCAGGAGATTTGCAGCGTCTGTGGCATTCTAATGTTCCGAATACGTATCACCTGGAGTATGGATATTCTTGCATGGGCTATGAAGTGTCCGGGACACTCGGTCTTAAACTGGCCCACCCTGACAGAGAAGTGTATTCAATCGTCGGAGACGGCAGCTTCCTGATGCTTCATTCTGAACTGATCACGGCGATTCAGTACAACAAGAAAATCAATGTGCTGCTCTTTGACAACTCAGGATTCGGATGCATCAACAACCTGCAAATGGATCACGGCAGCGGCAGCTACTATTGCGAGTTCCGCACAGATGACAACCAAATCCTGAATGTCGATTACGCGAAAGTCGCTGAGGGATACGGCGCGAAAACCTACCGTGCAAACACAGTAGAAGAATTAAAAGCTGCGTTAGAGGATGCGAAGAAACAGGATGTATCAACATTAATTGAAATGAAGCTGCTGCCTAAAACAATGACGGACGGCTATGACAGCTGGTGGCATGTCGGGGTGGCAGAGGTATCTGAACAAGAAAGCGTTCAGAAGGCATACGAAGCAAAAGAGAAAAAGCTGGAATCTGCGAAGCAGTATTAGAGGGGAGGCACCAAGATGGGCAAAAATGAAATCCTGTGGGGAATCGCTCCCATTGGGTGGCGGAATGATGACATGCCTGAAATTGGAGCGGGAAATACACTTCAGCATTTGTTAAGTGATATCGTTGTCGCACGTTTTCAAGGCACGGAGGTCGGGGGCTTCTTCCCCGAACCTGCCATCCTGAACAAAGAGCTGAAGCTTCGGAACTTACGCATTGCAGGAAAATGGTTCAGCAGTTTTATTTTGCGTGACGGACTTGGTGAAGCGGCAAAGGCATTTACCCTGCATTGTGAGTATTTGCAGCAAGTAAACGCGGATGTCGCAGTTGTCTCTGAACAAACGTACAGCGTGCAAAGCTTGGAGAAAAACGTGTTCACAGAGAAGCCGCACTTTACGGATGATGAATGGGAGCGGCTTTGCGAAGGGCTGAATCACCTTGGCGAAATTGCCGCTCAGCATGGATTGAAGCTTGTCTATCACCATCATCTCGGCACTGGTGTCCAAACAGCGGAAGAAGTGGACCGCCTGATGGCAGGAACTGACCCTGCGCATGTACACCTCCTCTATGATACAGGCCATGCGTATATTTCTGACGGCGATTACATGGGGATGCTTGAGAAGCATATCGGCCGCATTAAGCATGTGCACTTTAAAGATGCCCGCCTGAATGTCATGGAACAATGCAGGCTCGAAGGACAATCGTTCCGGCAATCATTTTTAAAAGGCATGTTTACGGTTCCC
>NZ_JBSIOT010000026.1:0-2772 GCF_053613335.1 Bacillus sp. LR--39
AAGTGATTTATGATAATGCGACGAATGAGCAATATTTAAAAGATGTTGCCAACGGACGCACTGACGTCATTTTAAACGACTATTACCTGCAGACACTTGCGCTCGCGGCATTCCCGGATCTCAACATTACAATTCATCCTGACATCAAGTACATGCCGAACAAACAGGCCCTTGTCATGAAAAAAAGCAATACGGCACTTCAGAAAAAGATGAACGAAGCATTGAAAGAGATGAGCAAGGATGGCTCTTTGACTAAACTGTCGAAACAATTCTTCAATAAAGCAGATGTATCAAAAAAAATTGATGCCGACGTTCAGGACGTTGATTTGTAATCGGACGCCATGATCAATAGCATTCAATGGGAATATATTTTCAACACGAAGCTGGCTATTGAATCGTTCCCTTATGTCATAAAAGGCATTGGGTATACACTGCTCATCTCTTTTGTAAGCATGTTTGCGGGAACTGTGATCGGCCTGTTCATATCACTCGCCAGAATGTCTAAGCTTGCTTTGTTAAGATGGCCGGCGAAGCTCTATATCTCATTTATGCGGGGCGTTCCGATTTTGGTGATTTTGTTTATCCTTTATTTTGGGTTTCCTTATATCGGCATTGAATTTTCCGCTGTCACGGCTGCTTTAATCGGTTTTAGCCTTAACAGCGCCGCCTACATTGCGGAAATTAACCGTTCAGCCATTTCATCCGTCGAAAAAGGACAGTGGGAAGCCGCATCCTCGCTGGGTCTTTCCTATTGGCAGACGATGAGGGGCATCATTTTGCCGCAATCGATACATATTGCGCTGCCTCCGCTTGCCAATGTATTGCTCGACTTAATCAAGGCGTCCTCTCTCGCTGCGATGATTACAGTGCCGGAATTGCTCCAGCATGCGAAAATCATCGGGGGCAGAGAGTTTGATTATATGACCATGTATATTCTGACCGCTCTCATTTATTGGGCCATCTGCTCCATTGCCGCGGTCTTTCAGAATATCCTTGAGAAAAAATACGCTCATTATGTTTAAACAAACGTTTCATTAAAAAAAGCCGTTCTCCAGGGGACGGCTTTTTTTCTATTGATTCAGCTTCCATTTAAACGGGTCCTCAAACAGCGACCAGTCGGAATCAAATTCATACTCAGTCAACAGGCATTGATCAAGCTCTTTCGTGATCGTTTCTTCATCCAGGTCAGTTCCGATAAAAACTAGCTGCGTTAGGCGGTCGCCGAACTCCGGGTCCCACTCCTCCAGGATTTCCGGCTCCTGTTGTTTGACTTGCTCCTGCTCAAGCTTCGGCAGCGCCGCCACCCAATAAGATACAGGCTCAATCGTAACCGACGGACCTGCTTGCGACATCAGCAAAGCGAGGTTGTTATGAGATGCGCACCAGACGATTCCTTTGGCACGAACCACGTTCTTTGGCATTTGATCTATCCATTGATAAAACCGTGTAGAATGAAACGGCAAACGTCTCTTATATACAAATGAAGAGATACCGTATTCTTCTGTTTCCGGGGTGTGTTCCGCATGGCCTGCCGTCAGCTCTTGAATCCAGCCGGCCGATCCGCTCGCTTCCTCGAAGTTAAATAACCCTGTATGCAAAATCTCCTGCGGTTTTACATTTCCTTTGACAGCGAATGAACTTGGCTCTTGGCTGCAGTTTACGAAGAACGTTTTCAAGCTGTTCGAGCTCTTGCTCGCTGACCAAATCACATTTATTTAAGATCAGTACATCGCAAAACTCAATTTGATCGATCAAGAGGTCGGCGATTTCTCTTTCATCCTCTTCCCCCAATGCTTCTTTGCGGTCCAGAAGGCTTTCGCCTGACTGATAATCATGCCAAAAACGGTTGGCATCAACCACTGTCACCATCGTATCCAGCTGACAGAATTTTGTAAGATCGATTCCCATCTCTTCATCGATATAAGAGAAAGTCTGGGCCACCGGGATCGGTTCGCTGATTCCTGTCGATTCGATGACGATATAATCAAACCGTCCGTCTTTTGCCAGCTTCTCAACTTCAATTAATAAGTCTTCGCGAAGCGTGCAGCAAATGCAGCCGTTTGACATTTCCACAAGCTTTTCATCTGTTCTGGAAAGGCCCCCTTCCTGCTTAACCAAGCCCGCGTCAATGTTCACCTCGCTCATATCGTTTACGATAACCGCTATTTTCAAGCCTTCGCGATTTTGCAGAATGCTGTTCAGCAATGTTGTTTTTCCCGCACCTAGATATCCGCTCAGTACGGTAACCGGAATCTTTTTCATAATAGTGCCTCCATTAAAATAGAATGATTACGATTTAAATTGTATACTTCGCCATATGTACAATGGTGTAGAGCAGCTTTTCGCGCTCATTTCTCGCTGCTGCCCGATTTCTAAATCAGTAAAGGCTCCAACCGCGTTTAATCCTTTTCCCCATCGCAAATCCCTGCCCTTGCCGACATTCGGAAAACCGCAGCTTGCATAAAGCAATTGCTCCACTTGCGTTGCTGAACCGATGGAGAGCGCAAATATCTCATCAGAATGCGGCTTGTGTATCGTCTCCAGTTTTCAAGAGACGCTTCATGGGGATCAATGACAGCAAGATCCTTAGCCTTTCCGCTTTTCACAGATACAGACAATGATAAGCCATTTATCATAAAACGTAATTGTTACGCTTTAAATTGTATGGTCTTTTTTCCTTTTTGTCAACGGTTTTCAATTCAGCTGATCACCACTTTTGTATGTTCAGGGATATTTTCATATACCCATTTCGCATCTGGAATGGTCAGCCTG
>NZ_JBSIOT010000027.1:0-2757 GCF_053613335.1 Bacillus sp. LR--39
TGAAAAAGCATTTGTTCCAATGGCATGAATCCTCATTTTACGGAACCTTTCTAGAGGATGTCAGCTTCATCGGGACGACTGCTGTCCTGCTATCGCCATGGATGACTGTAGAGCTTCTCGGCAAAAACTCGTTCAACTCATTCAGCTCCGTGCAGCTTACAGAAGAAACGGAGCCGCTGATCGAGGCGGCATCGACCATCTATGAATTTATCGCGGACGGCGATTTTCTGCCTGACTATGACGCATGGACAAACGGTGTTTTTCGCTGGAAAGACCGCGATAATATACTGGAAGGCTTTACTGCGGAATGGTTTTCCTCTGCCGTACAGGATTACATCCAGTACGACGATGACCTGCGGGAGAAATGGGAACATATCAAGGAGAAATCGCCTGCGGTTACGACATTCCGCGGCCATTTTCTTGATGAAGAGGATTTTCTGGAAGGCATTGGCTGGATTGACGACCAATCTCCATTTACTGTCGGCTTGCGCTTAAATGAACCGGACTTTGACGGAGACGAATGGAAGATCGAGATGTTTTTACGCGATAAAAAGAGCGGCGCTGTAGAATTCTTTGACGGACTGAAAAGCCTCAAAAAATCGTGGCAGGCGTACAGCGATAAAATCGCGCGTGAGCAGGACCGCTTTCACAGAACGGTTCCGTGGCTGTCGTTTGATTCCGGGACAACGCTGATCTCGGAGGAAGAAGCCTGGATCTTCCTGTCAGAAGCAAGTGAGACGCTTGTCGATATGGGGGTAGAAATCCTCCTGCCGTCCTGGTGGCAGATTGTCAGAGACAGCAACATGATGCTGAAAGCAAAGGTGTCGTCCTCCCCGCGCGGCGAGTCATTTGTCGGCATGAATGCACTGCTTGATTTCAACTGGCGGTTTGCGACAAATGGAATTGAACTGACTGAGGCTGAATTTAATGAGCTTGTCGCCAGCAACAGGCGCCTTGTTAATATCCGCGGGCAATGGGTTAAAATCGATCCGCAGTTTATCAAACAGATGAAACGCCTGATGGAAAAAGCAGAATCAGAGGGACTCCACATGTCTGATATTCTGGCGCGTGAGCTAATGGATCAGCAGGATGGCGGACTTGAGGATTCGGATCTGATTGATACATCCGCTTTCGCAGGCATTCAGTTTGATCTGTCTAAACAGCTCAGGTCACTGATTCGAAAGCTCACTGCCGCGGAAAACCTGCCGGAGCACGAAGTCAGTCCTTCTTTCAAAGGAACGCTCCGCCCTTATCAGAAATACGGCATGAACTGGCTGCTGTTTCTGCGGGAAAGCGGTTTTGGCGCCTGTCTGGCTGACGATATGGGGCTTGGGAAAACGATTCAAATGATCGCCTATTTCCTTCACGTGAAGGAAAGCGGCCGGCAAAAAACGCCTCATTTGATTATTGCGCCGACATCCGTACTTGGCAACTGGCAGCGGGAGCTTCAAACCTTTGCCCCTGATCTGTCTGTCGCGCTCCATTATGGGCCGCGCCGGCCAAAGGGTGATGATTTCGCCGCGCATTATGAAAACGCAGACGTGGTGCTCACTTCATACGGTCTGTCACATGCCGATACTGAAGAGCTTACTTCTGTGACATGGAACACGATCTGCCTTGATGAAGCGCAAAATATTAAAAACGCGCATACGAAGCAATCACGCGCAATCAGGAAGCTGAAGGGGCTTCACCATATCGCGCTGAGCGGCACGCCGATGGAAAACCGACTGACTGAGCTGTGGTCTATTTTTGACTTCATGAATAAAGGCTACCTCGGCAGTTTGACCGGCTTCCATAAACGCTATGTGCTGCCGATCGAAAAAGACCGGGACGAAAAGAGAATCGGACAGCTTCAGCAATTAATCCGGCCATTCCTTCTCCGCCGGACGAAACGGGATGAAGAGGTCGCGCTTAATCTTCCTGAGAAGCTGGAAGAAAAAGAATTTATCCCTCTGTCAGCCGAGCAGGCATCCCTTTATGAGCAGCTCGTCAAAGACACTTTTGACCATATGACATCCCTGACCGGCATGCAGCGAAAAGCGCTGATCCTCAGCATGCTTGGACGGCTCAAGCAAATATGCGATCATCCCGCGCTTTATTTAAAGGAAGAGCAAACCGAGCTGCTGGCCGGCAGATCAGTCAAGCTCGAAAAATTGCTGGAACTGATGACAGCGATCCGCTCCCAAAACGAAAGCTGCCTGATTTTCACGCAATACATTCAGATGGGGAACATGATGAAGCGGCTGCTTGAAAAAACGTTCGGGGAACCTGTGCAATTTTTAAATGGGAGTCTCTCCAAGCAAGAGCGGGATACACTCGTTGAGAAATTTCAAAGGAAAGAATATCCGACACTGATTCTTTCACTCAAAGCTGGAGGCACCGGACTTAATTTGACCGCCGCCAATCACGTCATCCATTATGACAGATGGTGGAACCCGGCGGTTGAAAATCAAGCGACTGACCGTGCATACCGCATAGGCCAGGAGCGCTTTGTCCACGTTCATAAAATGATTACGACGGGAACAATCGAGGAAAAAATTGATGTCATGCTTGAATCCAAGCAAACCCTGAACGATCAAATTATCCAAAGTGAAAACTGGATTACCGAGCTTTCCACACAGGAGCTTGAAGAACTGTTTACATTAAGCGCAACAGCGCAATAATCATGACTAAAAAAGCTGGCTCTGAAAGAGCCAGCTTTTTTCCGTTCATAGCCGTCACGCCGAATTTCCAAAAAATCCGTTACGCCGGTTATCA
>NZ_JBSIOT010000028.1:0-2747 GCF_053613335.1 Bacillus sp. LR--39
TCCCAACCTAGAGGTGACATATGGTGCAATAATTCTTCATTAAAACTACCTGACCGTTTTTGATATTCAACTGCCTTTGTTAGATGTAAAGTATTCCAGATACTGATGGCATTGATAATGATGTTTAAGGCACTGGCTCTTTGCAATTGATGCTGTATGGTTCGTTCCCTAAGCTCTCCTTGTTTTCCGAAGAAAATAGCTCTTGCCAGTCCATTCATGGCTTCTCCTTTATTCAATCCTTTTTGTATTTTTCTTCTTCATGATTCATCCGAAATATAATTCAAAATAAAGATCGTTTTTTCTATTCGGCCCATCTCACGTAAGGCTGTAGCCAAGCTGTTTTGTCTTGAATAAGAACCTAATTTCCCCATAATAAGGGATGCTGAAACTGTTCCTTCCCTTATAGAATGAGCTAATCGCAAAACATCCTCATAATTCTCTTTAATGACCTTTGTATTTATTTGTCCACGTAAAATGACTTCTAATTTTGGATACTCACTTGCCTTATCTATTGTAAATAATTTCGAGTCTGATAAATCTCGTATTCTTGGAGCAAATTTAAATCCTAATAAATGGGTCAGTCCGAATATTTGGTCTGTGTAACCAGCCGTGTCTGTCCCAAGAGCATACTTGAGACTGAAAAGGCACCAACAGGTGGTAAAACATTAGTATATATGGGAGGTCCCAAACGGGTTGTAAAGGTTGTAGCAATCCAATTTCCGTATTCACCAGCCAACAAAGAGGGAGGTTTCATTATAAACCGTCCACTTAAAATGAAATGCCGAATGCTTATAGCGGTCTCATCAATTATTGTCAAGTTGCCAAAAAAGGAGGCATATGGTGAATCGAAACTTATTTGTTTAGCGCTTTCGTCCCAATACCCATTAATCGGAATAGGTATACCACGAAAATTAACTGTACCTACTACTTTGTTGTCTACAATGGAATCAATGGTAAGTATACCTCTAATAATGGATCTCCCCGCAATAGAAGCATCAATCCCCCATACGGATGGAAAGGGGATACTAACTTTGGCTGTCTTTGGAATTTTCAAAATTAACCTCTCCTTGATTATTTTATGTATGGATTGAGTTGTATTTAATCATAATCCTGTAGTAATGATACAGTATATGCACAGAGAATCACTTAGGTGTTTTGTTAAGAAAGAAGCATCAATAATCAATCAGCCTACTGTCTAGATGAACAAGAGTTTGCCTGACCCACGAAAAATATGGAACATTAATTGCTGCTCATACATATGGTCTCGCATTTGGAAAATTTCTTAGCTTTAAAATAAATCATCTGATTCAATGAAATGTAATGCCTATCATCACCTATTTTTATATGTATCTCAGACGAATTCCTATACCTCCGTTACTCTTCGATCATATTTTATTTGTACGAGGTGGTGTAAAATGTTTAAATTATATTAGCTGCGTTGATTGCGCCTGCCAATTTATTTTTGCTTGTGAAAGCACCCGAAGATATCCACTTTACTGCTTTGGCAGCTACATTTGGTCAAACGCTTCGTTTACTTGGCTTGTCCGTATCGCTACTGCTTCCTGCATTTTTTGTTGCCATTCTTTCCTATCATCAAGATCAGCTGCCCTATTATCTACTTGCCACTTTGGGGATTAACCGGTTGGGAATCCCTTTTGATGTGGCAGTTGAAATGTTTATTGCACTTCTCTTCTTAGAAATCCTGCGGGAAGCTGGTATCCGATTGCCTTCTGCGGTCGGCTCCACGGTAACGGTTGTAGGAGGACTTATCCTGGGGGATGCGGCCATTCGTGCTGGATTCTTATCCCCAGGTATCGTTGTCATCGGAGCAATTACACAAATCTTTGGTTCAACTTTATCGAGCCTATCATTGGCTGGAACGATTAGTACCTTACGCTTTTTTCTTTTTATTCTGTCTGCCACGCTTGGCATTTATGGCTTCTTTCTTGGATTATTTATTGTGCTCAGCCATTTAGCCTCATTGCGTTCATGCGGCTTGCCTTACTTGGCCCCAATATCACCTCCATTTAAAGACTTGGCCAACGCTTTGTTTCGATTACCTTGGCCATGGCGAAACACTCGACCGGACATGTTGAAGACACGAGATTCTACAAGGCAAGGGGACAGGCATAAATGAGGAGATATAAAAGTATGGTTGCACTTTTCCTTCTTCTCACCCTTACCGGTTGCTGGAGTAGATATGAAGTGCAAAACATGAACTATGCTACGGCTGTTGGAATAGACTATGTCGATGGCCAATACACCTTGTATGTGCAATTGCTTGATTTCTCGACAGTGGCCAAGCTGGAGGGACAGCAAAAAGCGGAGCAGCCCCCGGTTTGGGTGGGCAAAGGCGAAGGTTCCTCGTTTACGGAGGCGGCAAATGATTTGTACAGTACATCACAACAACGCTTAAACTTGGGACAAATCTCTGCCATTTTGTTCAGCGAGAGATTGATGAAGGAAAACAAAGTCGGAGAAGTGCTGGAATTGATCAACCGTTATCGTGAAATAAGGTACTTGGCCTGGCTGTTTAGCACAAGAGAGCCTCCTGAAGAAATCTTGCTGGCAACCCCATTTTTTAGATTTTCGCCAAATGCATAAAAATAGTTGTTTACTTTTATGCGTTCAAACAGTTGATTTATCAACCTTATGGTAAAAGCAAACGACTTTATTGTAATAAAACAAACCGATTAGTAAACAACTTTATTGGTAAGGAAAGAACTTTATTGTCACTCAACAGTTTC
>NZ_JBSIOT010000029.1:0-2728 GCF_053613335.1 Bacillus sp. LR--39
TAATCTTAAATTGGATCGACCGAAAAAAACCAACCTTATTCATATGGGCATTAGTCCTGTTCTGGGTTTCTCAAGTAATAACCTACACCGCGGCGTGTGACGATCCAATTTGGATGGCTCGGGTTGTCCTCGATTTTTTCACGAAGCCGGCGGACTGTTACGTCAACCGTTCTGACATCGCCGAAGTAATCATAGCCCCAAACGGTTTGAAGCAAATGTTCACGGGTCATCACTTGTCCGATATGTTTTGCTAAATAATGAAGCAATTCGAACTCACGATGAGTCAATTCGATTGTTTCATCTCGTTTTGATACAACGTACGCGTCAGGGAAGATGACGAGAGAGCCGATATGAATCTCGTTAGAGGAAGGCTCTTCCTCCGCAGGCGCTGTTGTCAGCTGGCGGCGCAGGTTCGCTTTTACACGCGCCAAGAGCTCGCGTGTGCTGAATGGTTTTGTGACATAGTCATCAGCACCGATTTCGAGCCCGATAACCTTGTCAATTTCTGAATCCTTAGCCGTCAGCATAATGATTGGCATATCGTATTTCTTTCTGACTTCACGGCATACCTCAACGCCGTCTTTATTCGGGAGCATAATATCTAAAAGAATTAAATCAGGCTGAAGCTCTTCTACCTTTTCAACGGCTTCGTTTCCGTCGTGGGCACAGTGCACTTCATAGCCTTCTTTTCTTAAGTTAAATTCCAATATATCTGCAATCGGTTTTTCATCATCTACTACAAGGATCTTTTTATCCATCATTTTGATTTTCCTCCTGCCGAATGACTTCATTTCATCTATATAACATTCGTTTCATCACTTATGGCCCATGTAAAGAATGGGTCCTTGTCTATTATAACGGTTTAAGGTCAAAAGATAAAAAAAATAAAGGTTTAGAAAAAAAACACATGTTTCACCTTTATCGCCAGTTGTTTATCTATTGTCATGCTGGACAACTTTTTTAAAAAAAGATAACTTTATTGAAACCTCCCCTCACCGGAGTGCGTCTTTATCAATGACGTCTTCTTCTTTGAACCGGCCGCAGGGCCGGTTCTCCCTTTTTCTTCTATTATAACACTCCTCATGTTTGCCTTTTTCCTAAAAGAAAAAACGCACCTACGATTGCAGATGCGTTTGGTAAGTGGCTCGGGACGGAATCGAACCGCCGACACACGGATTTTCAGTCCGTTGCTCTACCAACTGAGCTACCGAGCCAAATGTTTTATTTTTCTCTACTAAGTAAAGTAAAATGGCGGTCCGGACGGGACTCGAACCCGCGACCTCCTGCGTGACAGGCAGGCATTCTAACCAACTGAACTACCGGACCTTACAGTAATTGCCCGGAGAGCTGTCGTGTCAGCTCTCACAGACAAATAAGGAATTTAGCAATAACGCTAAAGTAAATCAATGACCCGTACGGGATTCGAACCCGTGTTACCGCCGTGAAAGGGCGGTGTCTTAACCGCTTGACCAACGGGCCTTCACGAAATGGTGAGCCATGAAGGACTCGAACCTTCGACCCTCTGATTAAAAGTCAGATGCTCTACCAACTGAGCTAATGGCTCTTAAAGATGTCGGAATTTCTATAGAGCAAACGACTTAGATCTAGTTCTCATCTTGTACTCTATTGAAGCAGTTTCCGTAACAACGAGATTTATAATATCACGAACAAATAGAAGTGGCAATAACTTTTTTGGTTTTTTTCATATTTTTTTCTCAGACCAACTTATATGCGGCTTTCAAACAAAAAACAAGCCCCTGATATAGGGGCTTGTTGGCATATTCTATTTAGTTCGCACGGTACACACTGCGAAGGACATTTGTTTGTGAGCGGTCTGGACCGACAGAGAAAATAGAAAGCGGAATGCCTGTCAGCTGAGACACACGCTCAAGATAATGGCGCGCATTCTCCGGAAGCTCGCTCAAGCTCTTCGCATCTGTAATATCCTCAGTCCAGCCTGGCATTTCTTCATATACCGGCTCACATTCAGCAAGTGCCTTAAGACTTGCTGGAAATTCTTCAATGATTTCGCCTTTGTAGCGGTACGCCACACAGATTTTCAACGTTTCAATTCCTGTTAGGACGTCAATTGAGTTCAGAGAAAGATCTGTAATTCCGCTCACACGGCGGGCGTGGCGGACAACAACGCTGTCAAACCAGCCGACACGGCGCGGGCGGCCTGTTGTTGTTCCATATTCGCGTCCGACTTCACGGATTTGATCGCCGATTTCATCTTTCAGCTCAGTCGGGAAAGGACCGTCGCCGACACGAGTCGTATATGCTTTTGATACACCGACAACGTGCTTGATTTTGGTCGGGCCGACACCAGAACCGATCGTGACACCGCCGGCAACCGGGTTAGATGACGTAACAAACGGGTATGTTCCTTGGTCGATATCGAGCATAACCCCTTGTGCGCCTTCAAATAATACACGGCGCCCTTCATCAAGAGCATCGTTTAAGACAACAGATGTATCGCAAACATATTTTTTAATCTGCTGGCCGTACTCATAATATTCGTCTAAGATATCCTCAAGTTTAAACCCTTCTGTCTCGTACATTTTCTCGAGAAGACGGTTTTTTTCTTCAAGATTGCGCTCAAGCTTTTCCGCAAACGCGTCACGGTCTAACAGATCCGCGATGCGAATTCCGATGCGGGCTGCTTTATCCATGTAAGCAGGGCCGATTCCTTTTTTCGTTGTGCCGATCTTGTTAGCCCCTTTACGCT
>NZ_JBSIOT010000030.1:0-2632 GCF_053613335.1 Bacillus sp. LR--39
GATGCGGGGGTAAAGGATCGCCTCAATCGTTTGGCTGAACAAAACAGCGCCACTTTATATATGGTGATGCTTTCCGCTTACTATACGCTTTTGTCAAAGTATACGGGGCAGGATGACATCATTGTCGGGACACCGTCAGCGGGCAGAAATCACTCCGATACAGAGGGCATTATCGGGATGTTCGTCAATACGCTTGCGATTCGCAGTGAGGTGAAGCAGGATGAGACGTTTATCCAATTGATCTCGCGTGTCCGCAAACGGGTGCTGAATGCCTTTTCTCATCAGGACTATCCGTTTGAGTGGCTTGTTGAAGAATTGAACATCCCGCGTGATGTTAGCAGGCATCCGCTGTTTGACACGATGTTCAGCCTTCAAAACGCGACAGAGGGCATTCCGGCTGTCGACGATCTGTCCTTGTCTGTTCATGAGACCAATTTCAAGATTGCCAAATTTGATTTGACGGTGCAGGCGAGAGAAACCGATGAAGGCATTGAGCTTGATTTGGATTACAGCACGAAGCTGTTTAAACAAAGCACGGCAGACAGGCTGCTTACGCATTTTGCGCGTTTGCTTGAAGAGGCTGCGGTTGATTCGGAGAAGCGGATTTCCGAGTATAAGCTTCTTTCTGAAGAGGAGGCTGCTTCGCAAATTCAGCAGTTTAACCCGGGCAGAACACCTTATCCTAAAGATAAAACAATTGTTCAGCTGTTTGAGGAGCAAGCGGCGAATACGCCAGACCACACTGCGCTTCAATATGAAGGCGAATCACTTACTTATCGTGAACTGAATGAACGGGCCAATCGTTTAGCCCGCGGCATTCTTTCTCTTGGAGCTGGCGAAGGAAGAACTGCGGCTGTCTTATGCGAGCGGTCAATGGATATGATTGTGTCGATCTTGGCAGTATTAAAATCAGGTTCGGCTTATGTTCCGATTGATCCGGAACATCCGATTCAGCGGATGCAGCATTTCTTCCGTGACAGCGGAGCAAAGGTGCTTCTCACTCAGAGAAAATTAAAGGCTTTGGCGGAAGAAGCGGAATTTAAGGGCGTTATCGTGCTAGCCGATGAGGAAGAAAGCTATCATGCCGATGCGCGCAATCTCGCACTGCCTCTTGATTCTGAAGCAATGGCCAACCTGACGTATACTTCCGGAACGACTGGAACACCTAAGGGGAATATCGTGACACATGCCAATATTCTCCGCACGGTGAAGGAAACGAATTATCTCAGCATTACAGAACAGGATACGATTCTCGGTCTTTCCAATTACGTGTTTGACGCGTTTATGTTCGATATGTTCGGCTCTTTGTTAAACGGAGCCAAGCTGGTGCTGATACCGAAGGAAACCGTTTTGGACATGGCTCGCCTGTCCCGCGTCATTGAACGGGAGAACATCAGCATTCTCATGATTACAACCGCTTTGTTCCACTTGCTTGTGGACTTGAATCCGGCATGCTTGTCAACGCTTCGCAAGATTATGTTTGGCGGGGAACGGGCTTCGGTTGAGCATGTCAGAAAAGCTTTGCAAACGGTTGGAAAGGGCAAGCTTCTTCACATGTATGGACCGTCTGAAAGCACGGTTTTCGCGACGTATCATCCGGTTGATGAATTGGAGGAGCACACGCTGTCTGTTCCGATTGGAAAACCGGTCAGCAATACGGAAGTATACATTCTTGACCGTACGGGACACGTGCAGCCTGCCGGGATTGCCGGAGAGCTTTGCGTCAGCGGCGAAGGACTCGTGAAAGGCTATTACAACCGTCCAGAACTGACTGAGGAGAAATTTGTTCCCCATCCGTTTACATCCGGCGAACGCATGTATAAAACGGGAGACCTTGCGAGATGGCTGCCGAATGGCGACATCGAATTTATCGGGCGAATCGACCATCAGGTGAAGATTCGCGGACAGCGCATCGAGCTTGGAGAAATCGAACATCAGCTGCAAACCCATGATCGTGTTCAGGAAAGTGTTGTGCTTGCCGTTGATCAAGGAGCGGGAGATAAACTGTTGTGTGCTTACTATGTCGTAGAAGGAGACATCTCATCACAGGAGATGAGAGAGCATGCTGCGAAGGACTTGCCGGCATATATGGTTCCTGCGGTGTTTATCCAAATGGACGATCTGCCGCTGACAGGTAACGGAAAAATTGACCGGAGAGTGCTGCCGATTCCTGTTGCCAACGTTTCAAGAGGTCTTTCATATGTTGCGCCACGCAATGGAACGGAACAAAAAGTCGCGGACATTTGGGCGCAGGTGCTTCAGGCTGAACGAATCGGCGTCTATGACCACTTCTTTGACATTGGCGGACACTCATTAGCAGGCATGAAGATGCTTGCCTTGGTTCATCAGGAACTGGGCGTTGAGCTGTCACTCAAGGATCTCTTCCAGTCACCGACGGTTGAGAGCTTGGCACAAGTGATTGCTTCTGCTGAAAAAGGGACAGCCGCAAGCATCAGCCCGGCAGAGATACAAGATACGTATCCTGTTTCTTCACCGCAAAAACGGATGTACGTGCTCCAGCAGCTTGAAGGAGCGCAAACGAGCTATAACATGCCGGCGGTTCTGCGCCTGACAGGTGAGCTTGATGTTGAAAGGCTTAACAGCGTCATGCAGCAGTTAATGCAGCGTCATG
>NZ_JBSIOT010000031.1:0-2624 GCF_053613335.1 Bacillus sp. LR--39
AAGAAACCATTTCTGCTGCCAATACCGAACGTATTGAAGTGATTTTTCCGCCAGGCGGAGATGCTGCATTGACGGAAAGATCTCCAAAAACTGGAGAGGAAGGCCGTTTCAGCGTTGAATATGTGATTGCTCTTGCTTTGCATGGACACGACCTGACCATTGAACATTTTAACAGCCAGCCGATCCCAAACGGCATTCAAACGACAATAGGGCATATTCAGCGCGTATATGACAATGCTACTCAGCCGGCTCCCCATGCCGTTCCAAAAGGCCGTTTCACGATTGTCCGGGCCTATTTATCAGACGGCCGGATTTGCGAAGCGCGTGTGGACTGCCCAAAAGGGGCGCCAGGAAATGAGCTGTCTGAAGAAGACATAATAGAAAAATTGATATTAACGGTTCCGCAAGAAAAGCGCGACGCATTATAACATCCGTTGAAAAAGCCGATATAAAAGAATTTTTAGCTCATATTGAATAAGATTCAGCTCTATTCAACGATTTCAGATGATATGATAAAACCAATCATACGTTTGAAAAAGGAGAAAATCATGACGGTGAATGACGCGGTTGTATTCATTTTGGCTGCCTTTTTACTATGGGGAGCGGCGGATTATTGTTTGGGAAACAGATGGGGGCTAGGCGAGCGGTTTGCGGACGGCTTTAAGGCTATGGGGCCGCTGGCGCTGTCCATGATCGGAATTGTGTCGCTGGCGCCCGTGCTGGCAGCAATCCTGATTCCCATTGTTGCTCCGTTTTACACAGCGATTGGCGCGGACCCTTCTTCCTTTGCGAACACCATTTTGGCGATTGATATGGGAGGATATGCGCTGGCTGGAGAAATGGCGAAAGATCCGCAGGCCGGGCTGTTTTCATGGGTGTTTTTAGGAACAATGATGGGACCGGCAATCGTCTTCACGATTCCCGTCGCTCTTGGCATCATCGAAAAAGAGGATCATCCGTATTTTGCGAAAGGCATATTAATCGGGCTGTGCACAGTGCCGATCGGTTGCTTAATCGGCGGATTATGCGCAAGCTTTGACATCGGCATGATAGGTAAAAATCTTCTGATCCCGAGTCTGTTATCTGCTGTGATCGCTTTTGGGTTATGGCGATACACCGACAGTATGATTCAGTTGTTTCATCTCTTCGGGAAAGCGGTCAGTGTGGTTGCGATTATCGGGCTTGCAGCTGTCTCCGTTGAAACGATGACCGGTATTGTGCTGATTCCGGGAATGGAGAATGTCGAGACAGGGATACAAACAACAGGGACCATCGCCATTGCCTTGGCAGGGGCGTTTCCAATGACGGCTTTTATTACAAAAACCTTTAAAAAACCGCTACAGGCTCTGGGGAAATGCCTTCATTTAGATGAGACAGCAACTGCAGGCTTGGTGACCTCTTTGGCGCACCATATCCCAATGCTGGCTTCATTAAAGGATATGACGCCGAGAGGAAAGGTCATCAATGTCGCGTTTGCAGTCAGCGGCGCTTTTGTACTCGGCAGCCACCTCGGTTTTGTGGCTGGAATGAAAAAAGAAATGGCGGCGGCCATGATCATTGGGAAATTAGCAGGCGGAGTCACAGCTGCCGCAGCGGCTGCTTGGATGACACCTGCACAATCAGCTAAACAGCAAAAACGTATCTCAGCCAGCCATAGCTGAGGCAGAAGCTGTTTCAACTTTGTCCAATCGGGAATGTTACAGTAAAGACTTCTGTGAAAGAGGGTTGGACACATGGCGGTGAAAGACCGGTACATGTCAAAAATAAAACAGGAAACCAAGCCTTGGATCAAGCGATTCGGGAGGCTTGGTTATTTTACATTCGGCGGCGTTTTTATTCTGCTTGGGGTTTTGGCCTTTATGACGGCTGCCGGGGCAGGCCGCGCGAAAGATTCGAGCGGAGCGCTCCAAACGCTATCACGCATGCCGTATGGGTCACTATTGCTTTTTTAAATAGGTATTGGCCTTATCGGCTATGTGATCTGGATGGTGTTAAGCGCGATCAAGGACACGGAGGGACACGGAAATAGCAGGCGAGGCCTGTCACGGAGAATAGGAAACTTTTTCAGTGCCGCCGTTTACACATCCATCGCTTGGAATGCCTTGCGATTTGTGTTTGGCCAAGGGGACGGCGGCACTTCAGAACAGACGTGGTCCGCTTATGTATTGGCGCAGCCATTCGGCCGATGGCTCACAGGGCTTACGGGTGCGGGTTTTATCGTATTTGCGATTGTTCAATTTATGAAAGGCGTTCGGGCTGCTTTTATGAAAGAATTCGATACATCAAAAATGAACAAACAGATGATATGCATCACGAAAAACACCGGGCGCGCAGGCAATATCGCCCGCGCCATTATTTTCTCAGCCATCGGCTATTTTCTCATCAAGACAGCCATGACCGCTGATCCTGACGACACAAGAGGCTTTGACGGCGCGCTCGCCGAACTCGCGCAGCAGCCGCATGGCAAATTGATTCTGTCTATATTGGCATTAGGCCTGATCCTATATGGAATGTACGCCATTATGAAAGGCATTTATCAGCATATGACCTGGGAGAAGTAAGCTCTGGGCAGGTCCGCGCCCAGAGCGTTTTTCAGTTTCTTAGAAATCAGGTGGATGAAAGCC
>NZ_JBSIOT010000032.1:0-2570 GCF_053613335.1 Bacillus sp. LR--39
AGAGGTACATATATGTCTGTTCAAAGAGAAGATGTAGATATCAAGCTGATCGCAATTGATATGGATGGTACACTGCTGAACGACGAGCAGCTGATCTCGGATGAAAACCGCAAAGCCATTCGTGAAGCGGAGGATAAAGGTGTGTATGTGGTGATCAGCACGGGCCGGACGCTGATGACGTGCCGGGAGCTGGCGGAATCGCTAAAGCTGTCATCCTTTCTAATCACGGCAAACGGCAGTGAAATTTGGGATTCGAATTTTAATTTGGTGGAACGGAAGCTGCTTCATACGGACCATATTCAAATGATGTGGGATTTGCGGAATAAGCACAACACTAATTTCTGGGCTTCTACGGTGAATAAAGTATGGAGAGGCGAGTTTCCGGAAAACATTACGGATCATGAATGGCTCAAATTCGGCTTTGACATCGAGGATGACGATATCCGAAACGAAGTGCTTGAGGAGCTGAGAAAAAACAAAGAGCTCGAAATCACAAATTCAAGTCCGACAAACATTGAAGTCAACGCGCTTGGCATCAACAAAGCTGCAGCCCTTGCCAAGGTTACGGAAAAACTCGGCTTTACAATGGAGAATGTGATGGCGATGGGCGACAGCCTTAATGACATTGCGATGATCAAAGAAGCGGGTCTTGGCGTCGCAATGGGCAATGCGCAAGACATCGTAAAAGAAACGGCTGATTATATCACGGATACAAATATTGAGGATGGTGTCGCTAAAGCGATTCGCCATTGGGTACTATAAAAAAAGAGAGTCATAAGATGGACTCTCTTTTTTAGTTTGGCAGGTTTTCTTCTGGGACCATGGTAGGTTTTCTGACAAAAGTATTTCACAAACTGATATGATTCACTTATAATGAAATAAAGTTCAAAAATTCGGAATAGTCGTTCCGAATTTCGGGACAATAAATGACATAAAGCATATCGTTTGCTTTGGCAGGAGGGATTCTGTGTTTCAGATTGATTTAAACTGTGATTTAGGAGAAAGCTTCGGAGCCTACAAGATAGGCCTTGACCAAGATATTTTAGAGTATGTGACATCAGCGAATATCGCATGCGGATTTCATGCAGGAGATCCTAGTGTTATGCGAAAAACCGTCGCGCTTGCAGCAGAAAGAGGCGTAAAAATCGGCGCGCATCCGGGCTTGCCGGATTTACTTGGTTTTGGGCGCCGCAATATGGCGATTTCTCCTGAGGAAGCGTATGATCTTGTCGTTTATCAAATTGGCGCGCTCTCTGGCTTTCTAAAAGCAGAGGGACTTCACATGCAGCACGTCAAGCCGCATGGCGCTTTATACAATATGGCGGCAGTCGATCAAAAACTGTCGGATGCTATCGCGAAAGCTGTCTATAAGGTTGATCCCGGCCTGATTCTTTTCGGTCTTGCTGAGAGCGAGCTTGTAAAAGCGGGAGAACGGATCGGACTTCAGACCGCAAATGAAGTGTTCGCCGACAGAACATACCAATCGGACGGCACGCTGACACCGCGCTCCCAGCCGGACGCACTCATTGAAAGTGATGATGCCGCCGTCACCCAGGTCATCAAAATGGTGAAAGAAGGGGCGGTCAAATCTCAGCAAGGACATGATGTGTCATTAAAAGCAGATACAGTCTGCATTCATGGAGATGGAGCCCATGCGCTGACATTTGCGCAAAAAATCAGAAAACAGCTCAAAGCGGCCGGAATTGAAGTGACAGCTATTTCAGAACAGAGGTCAACATAAAGGAGGAACAATAGATGGAGCAGCAGAAAAAGACAGCAGGAAAAAAAGCGGGCAGCTGGTCATTGCTGATGGGCGCCGCCTTTTTAATGGCGACATCAGCAATCGGACCGGGTTTCCTCACCCAAACCGCAACATTCACAAACACACTCGCAGCAAGCTTCGGTTTTGTCATCTTAATCTCTATTATTTTAGATATTTTCGCCCAAACCAATGTGTGGCGCATCATCGCAGTTTCTGGAAAACGAGGTCAGGAAATTGCGAATATGGTGCTTCCCGGACTGGGGTATTTCATCGCCATTCTCGTCGTGCTTGGCGGACTAGCTTTTAATATTGGGAATATCGGAGGGGCCGGGCTGGGGCTTCAGGTGCTGTTCGGCATTACCCCTGAAACAGGCGCTTTAATCAGCGCCGTTATCGCCATTTTGATTTTTGTCATCAAGGAAGCAGGAAAAGCGATGGACCGTTTTACGCAAATCGCGGGGTTCGTGATGATTATTTTAACGGTCTACGTTGCGGCGACGACAGCTCCTCCAGTCGGACAGGCAGTCGCAAATACATTCGTCCCGGAACACATCAGCATATTTGCCATTGTCACCCTAGTGGGCGGAACCGTCGGCGGTTATATCACATTTGCCGGGGGACACCGTTTGCTTGATGCCGGAATTAAAGGGAAGGAATCCATTCCGCAGGTGACAAAAAGCTCGGTTGTCGGCATTTTAATTACATCTGTCATGCGTATCGCTCTTTTTCTTGCGGTTCTAGGCGTTGTATCGAAAGGCCTGCACATCGATGAAAGCAACCCGGCGGCTTCTGTTTTCAAGCTGGCTGC
>NZ_JBSIOT010000033.1:0-2555 GCF_053613335.1 Bacillus sp. LR--39
GTACTTGGATTTTTTATCATTACGGCTTGGGCCTGTATGGAAAAGTGTACCCTGCTGCCGGTGTGCTCATTACAATTACGGTTTGTGCCGTTCAAATGGCCTTCAGCCACCTTTGGCTTCGTGTCTTTCGGATGGGGCCGTTTGAGTGGCTGTGGAGAAGCGCTACGTATCTGTCGTGGCAGCCTATTGTAAAGAAAACAAAAGTCTAGATGCCTATTGGCGTCTAGACTTTTTTCTATTATTTATACACGACACGTGTTTTGCAAATGATGTCATGCAGGCCTTTTTCTCTCCAAAGGCGATCATGATAAACCCGATATAAAAGATGATTCCAGATAAGATATAGGCAAAGTAACGGCCAATTCCCTGTCCGACAGAAACCCGTTCACCTTGTTCATTGACCACTTTCAGGCCAAGAATTTTTTTGCCAAGTGTGCCTTGCATTTTAGAAGCTGTGAGCAGCCCGTAATATAACACACTGATGACGATCATGATCAGCATAGTAGGCAAAAATGCAAGCGTCATGTATTTCACTAAATACTCTTCTTCCGTCATGTAAGGGTTTGTTGCCACAGCCCCAGCTACAAAAACAGAATTGATCACAAATAGAATAATATAACTAGGAACAGATACAATAATGCCATCAATAAAATAAGCTAAAAAACGAATCCAAAATCCTGCTGGTTTTTCCATGTATTTTTCTCTCTCCTCTGAATTAATCTGGAATAGTATACTTTGAAAAACAAGTACATGCAATATGGTATGGTGATAAAATCCTGACATTACAGAAAAATGAGTCTTTTATCCTTTGTTTTTTACTATATAAATATACTAGAAAGAAGCATAGCATTTGTGTATGTGTTCTGGAATTTTTTAAAAATATAATGAATATAACATTCAACTTACTTATAATAAAAAAGGTTAATATTTCTATTAAAGGAGGAGTTTGATGTCAAAAAAAATAGCGTGGCGATCATGACAACCATTTCTGCGTTTCTTTTTTGCGCCGTGATTGTGGCGGCTTCACTTTCGCCGCTGGCCGGAACGGGAGCGGCGGCCAATCAGTTTAATTCAGCTGGCATGTGGTCAGCTGTCGGTATGATCCTTGTCTTGTATTTCATTCCATTTCTCGTTTATATGCTCGGAGTCGATGCAATGAGGTATGTCATGGCGGTGCTTTGCGGCTTCGGGCTTTTGATTCATTTGTCTTCGGCCGGTTTTATCTTGATGTTTAGTTTCTTTAGTGACCATCTGCTTTCTGAGGTGATCTTTGTTTTCGGAATTAGTCTCGCTGCGGCTGCTGTCAACGTCATTTGGTTTGTGGCTGCATTTCGATCGGGTGCTGAAAAAACGTCCGTGAATACTCTTACATAGTTTTCTAGTTTGTGATGTTTTTGTGAAATAGATTTATAAAATGGATGAATATGTTATGATGGTCGCAAATTAGAAGTTACATATAATGGGGGTCTCAATGATGGTCAAGTCATTTCGTATGAAAGCTTTGATTGCGGGAGCTGCGGTGGCGGCGGCTGTTTCGGCCGGCGCTGTTTCTGATGTGCCCGCTGCCAAAGTGCTTCAGTCGACAGCTGCTTATGCGGCGGAAACGGTGTTTTCTCAAAATAATGGAGCATCTGGCTTTTTGCCAGGAAGATATGATGTACAAGCGATGGCGCCTGCCATGTTTAACTGGTCACGCGAAAGCCGGTTCGCCGGAAATACAGACGGGACGCTGAAATGGCAAAACGACATCAGAACGACTCCGCAAAATGGAGCGGGGGCTGTGATTGACGGAGACGGCACAGTATATCTTCATTCCAGAGACGGGGAAATGAAAGCCTTTAATCCAGACGGCTCAGTCAAATGGGTGACTGGCAATCTTGGAAAAACATATACGCAATCTCCTGTACTTGGGACCAACGGCGTTATCTATTTGGCATCCTATGACAAAAAGATTTATTTTATTGACAAAGAAACGGGAGAAATTTTAACAACGGTTCCGTTAAGCGGCGGGCCAAGCTCTGAAACGGTGATCGGTTCAGACGGGACGTTGTATTTCTCAACACTTGATAATTATGTTCACGCGATCAAACCGACGTCAAAATCAACCTGGACAGAGCGCTGGAAGTTGAAAACAAA
This sequence comes from Bacillus sp. LR--39, assembly GCF_053613335.1. Classification (NCBI taxonomy): domain Bacteria; kingdom Bacillati; phylum Bacillota; class Bacilli; order Caryophanales; family Bacillaceae; genus Bacillus; species Bacillus sp. LR--39. The sequence continues at coordinate 2,137 of NZ_JBSIOT010000033.1, forward strand.
TGGTGTCGTCAGCTCTGTGCCGGTGCTTGCCAAAAACGGCACCGTGTATGTCGGCACATATAATTACGTGTTTTATGCGATCAACTCCGGAACCGGACAGGTGAAATGGTCCAGAACGACGTCAAATGCGTTTAAAGGATATCCGGTGATTGATAAGGACGGAAACATTTATGCCGGCAACCAAGATGGACAGCTGTATGCCTATACATCAACAGGCAGTTTGAAATGGACATTCCCGTTAAACGGGTTCTCCAGCTCATCTCCTGCGATTGATCATAATGGCAATATCTACATCGGCTCAGGAAGCGGCGAGCTGTTTTCCATCAGCAAAAACGGGGATATGAACTGGTCATTCTATACAGACGGTCCTGTCAGAACGGCGCCGCTGATTGACGCGAAGGGAACGGTGTATTTCGGGT
>NZ_JBSIOT010000034.1:0-2513 GCF_053613335.1 Bacillus sp. LR--39
TCCGGCAGTGAAAATGCTCATTGCTGTGATGAGCAGCGCCCGGCTTGTGAATTTCTCAATTAAAAACGCGGTAATCGGAATTAAAATCCCATTGGTTAACATAAATGATGTGGTCAGCCATTGTGCTTGGTTGGCATCGACATTGAAATCCCTCATGATATGGGGAAGTGCGGTAATCAACAATGTCTGGTTCAAAATCGCCACAAACGCTCCGGCTAACAAAATGCCGACAATGACAGAACGGTTAAAAGGTTTTTGTTCAATACTTGTGTTCAATACATATCCCTTCTTTTCTCTAAGTAATTAACAGTGTTTTTAACATGGAAACGGGCTGTGTTAAAACACTGGTTTGTTCCAGATAGCCAATCAGTGATTTGAGTAAAAAAGCGCGGGGTTCTTCCTTCTTCGCTTCTTCCTCCAGCATGGCGGCTGCGGATGTCAGTTCATCTACGTCATAGTCCGCGGCGGACAGGGAAGAGATGCCTTTATGTAATTCCTTCAGGCTTTCCGATAATAGGACTGATTTATCCTTTGGCTTGTAGGAGGATGCTGAATGAATATAAAGCTCGATGGCTTCGGGCGGAAGAAGAGACTGGCGGGTTTCCCTGTTTTTGATAATCTGATTGAGGGTGCTGATGATAAACTCTGCGATCGGGTCAAGCTCAAGCGGTTTTTCCTCGATTTTGATCAGCATTAAAAACTCACGCATCATGCCGTGAAGAATGATAACCAAATCCCACACAAACGGGAGAATGGTTTCTCCATACGCCTGGATCAGCGAATCGCGGTGCCAGCAGATAATCGTCGATCTGGTCTGATGGATATGCTGTTTGACCCGTTCATTATGCAGCTTGGGGTTTCCGTAGGTCAGCATATTGAAAAACTGCTGATTCCGCCTGAAGCCCTCCAGTTCCATTTTGACCTTTTGCGTCAAACGCTCCTCCGGTGTAAGTGCGGTATTTTCCTGAAGTCTTGAGGCCGCGGCCACCATTTGCTTCTGGTTAAATGACAGCAGCTCCAAAAGCAGATCTTCTTTAGATTGGAACAGCTTATATATCGAAGCTTTTGACATCTTACATTCTTCTGCGATCGCCTGCATGGAAACCGACGTAAAATCCTTTTCCGAAAAAAGCTTTCGCGCGGCTAACAAGATATCTGTTTTTTTATCAAGCATCTCATGGCTTCCTTCTTTCTTGAACATTAGAAAACCCATTGGTTCACAGAAAACCAATGAGTAACTATGAAAAAATTTTACCAAATAAACAAAATAAAAGTCAATGGATTTTAACCGGGTAAATGAAAGGCCTGCCGGAAAATCCGACAGGCCGAATAAGAGCTTATTTTTCAACTTTAAATCCTTGTTTTTCAAGCATTTCACGGATGTGCGGATAGTACAGGCGCTCATAGTAGGAAGCGATGCTCTGTGACCAATTTCTTGTTTCTTTTCCGTTTGTCCGTTTATTCATGTATTCAGACATCTGTTCGTCGTATGCCTGAATGTGAGACGTCAGCTCATCCTGATTCAAATAAGTTTCCTGATGATCGACAGCTTCCTGCGGCAAGAGCGATGTTTTCGCTGAACGGTCGGCAGGATGCCCAATGACAAGGCCGGATAAAGGGAACACGTATCTTGGAAGCTCAAGCAGTTCGATCAGCTCTTGAGGGTTTCCGCGAACCGCACCGATCGGAACTGTGCCAAGTCCGAGTGACTCAGCCGCTGCTGTTGCTGTGCCGAGGGCAATACCAGCGTCTACTGCGCCGACAAGAACAGATTCCAATCCATTTGTGATTTCCATTTTGAAATCATGCAGATCTTCAAGCGCAATTTTGGCCCGGTTGAAATCTGCGCAGAACAGCAGGAAAACAGGAGCTTGATCGATCCATGGCTGGCCGCCTGCCAGTTCGGAGATTTTCTTTTTGCGCTCTTTATCCTGGACTGTGATCACAGTCACTTGCTGTCCGTTGATAGAAGAAGGGGCTGATTGCACCGCTTCAATGATTTGGTCCAATTGCTCCTGAGCTACAGGCTCATCTGTGTAGCTGCGAATCGAGCGGTGGTCTTTTAAAGATTTAATCACTTCATTCATATGGGACACCCTTTCTTTACTCGCTAAGCTCTGTGCGGACAACATCAAGAGGGGCGCTCAGCAGTTCTTTTCCTTTTGCGACAAACCCTTGGAAATGCGCAGTTTCGTTATGGAATTTCATTGCCGCTTCATCTTTCCATTTTTCAAGCATGACAAATGTATTTTCTTCGCCTACTTTTTCGAATAGGTCGTATTGCGCGTTGCCTTCCTCAGCTCTTGAATGCTGAACAAGCGATTGAGCCTCGCTCAAAAATTCCTCGCGTTTTTCTGGTTTTACTTTGATGTAAGCTTGTAATACGATCATTGAAATCTCCTCCGTTGTTATGCGAATTTATTGTTCGAATTTCATCGAACTAAATGTAACATGTATTCTAAATGAGGTAAAGGAAAAACCCTTATATAGTAAAATTGTCATTCTAATTGTTG
>NZ_JBSIOT010000035.1:0-2472 GCF_053613335.1 Bacillus sp. LR--39
GGCAGGCAGGTGGAACTGACTGATGCCGGTCATAGCATGTATGTGCAGGCGCAGGAAATCATTAAATCATTTCAAAACCTGACGTCAGAATTAAATGATATTATGGAAGTCAAGAAAGGGCACGTACGGATTGGACTGCCGCCGATGATTGGATCGGGGTTTTTCCCCAGAGTGCTCGGCGATTTCCGTGAAAACTATCCGAATGTCACCTTTCAGCTAGTCGAAGACGGTTCTATAAAAGTCCAAGAAGGTGTCGGGGACGGCTCTCTTGATATCGGCGTTGTGGTCCTTCCTGCAAACGAAGATATCTTTCATTCGTTTACAATCGTAAAAGAAACCTTAATGCTTGTCGTTCACCCTTCCCACCGGCTGGCTGATGAGAAAGAATGTCAGCTGCGTGAGTTGAAGGACGAGCCTTTTATTTTCTTCAGGGAGGATTTTGTCCTGCACAACCGAATTATGACGGAATGTATCAAGGCTGGGTTCCGGCCCCATATCATTTATGAAACATCACAATGGGATTTTATCAGTGAGATGGTATCAGCAAACCTTGGGATCGGGCTTTTGCCGGAACGGATCTGCCGCGGCCTTGACCCGGAAAAAGTGAAAGTCATTCCGCTTGTTGATCCGGTCATCCCTTGGCACCTCGCCATTATTTGGAGAAAGGACCGGTACTTGTCGTTTGCCGCCAGAGCTTGGCTCGAACATACGAAATCGTATTTATGGGACCCGAAAAAAGATAGTAAAGGATGATGCAAACATGGATGCACAATCAGCAGCAAAATGTCTTACGGCTGTCCGCCGGCACAGCCCACTGGTGCATAGCATAACCAACAATGTCGTAACGAATTTCACAGCAAACGGCCTGCTCGCCCTCGGCGCATCGCCCGTTATGGCGTACGCAAAAGAAGAGGTCGCCGATATGGCGAAAATTGCGGGTGCACTCGTTTTAAATATCGGAACACTGAGCAAGGAGTCAGTCGAAGCGATGATCATCGCGGGGAAATCAGCTAATGAACATGGCGTTCCCGTCATTCTTGATCCTGTCGGTGCCGGAGCAACACCGTTCCGAACTGAATCGGCACGTGACATCATTCGTGAGGTTCGCCTTGCTGCAATCAGAGGAAATGCGGCGGAAATTGCCCATACCGTCGGTGTGACGGATTGGCGGATCAAAGGTGTTGATGCGGGTGAAGGCGGAGGCGACATCATCCGGCTGGCTCAGCAAGCGGCACAAAAGCTAAACACGGTCATTGCGATTACTGGTGAAGTCGATGTCATTGCCGATACATCAAATGTATATACCCTTCATAACGGCCACAAGCTGCTGACAAAAGTGACAGGCGCTGGTTGCCTGTTGACTTCCGTCGTCGGTGCGTTTTGCGCTGTGGAAGAAAATCCATTGTTTGCTGCTATCGCGGCCATTTCCTCGTATGGAGTCGCAGCTCAGCTTGCCGCACAGCAGACGGCTGACAAAGGCCCTGGAAGCTTTCAGATTGAATTGCTGAACAAGCTTTCAACTGTTACTGAACAAGACGTCCAAGAATGGGCGGCTATAGAAAGGGTGACTGTCTCATGACTCGTATTTCTCGGGAAATGATGAAAGAGTTTTTATCTGTTTACTTCATTATGGGGTCAAACAATACGAAAGCCGATCCTGTTGCAGTTGTACAAAAAGCGTTAAAAGGCGGTGCCACCCTGTACCAGTTCCGTGAAAAAGGCGGGGATGCGCTGACAGGAGAGGCTCGGATTGAATTTGCTGAAAAAGCGCAGGCAGCCTGCCGTGAAGCTGGTGTTCCGTTCATTGTCAATGATGATGTGGAATTGGCTCTGAAGCTGAAAGCTGACGGTATCCACATCGGCCAGGAAGACGCAAATGCGAAAGAGGTAAGAGCTGCCATAGGTGATATGATTCTCGGCGTTTCCGCTCATACGATGTCTGAGGTAAAGCAAGCCGAAGAAGACGGAGCGGATTATGTCGGGCTTGGGCCGATCTATCCGACTGAAACGAAAAAAGATACGAGAGCGGTACAAGGGGTATCTCTTATTGAAGCAGTTCGCCGCCAAGGCATCAGCATTCCAATTGTCGGCATCGGCGGCATCACAATAGATAATGCCGCACCTGTTATCCAAGCGGGGGCCGATGGTGTCAGTATGATCAGCGCCATAAGTCAGGCGGAGGATCCTGAGAGTGCTGCACGCAAGTTTCGTGAGGAAATTCAAACATATAAAACAGAAAGATAATCGTTCATCTTCCTTCAAAAAGCTGTTCTGTAAAAGGACAGCTTTTTTGCTTTCCATCAAGGTTTTCAGACCTTCAAATTTTAATTGACAAAGGACAGGAACTGGCTATGATTATGTTATACAATGATAATCATTTTCAATTATAGGAGGAACATGATGGCTCGGGGGCTGGCACTTATTCTATTCAGCTTGTTGATGGTTTTCGGTTTTGCGGCACATGCGGAAGAT
>NZ_JBSIOT010000036.1:0-2434 GCF_053613335.1 Bacillus sp. LR--39
CGGCGATTGCGTTAGTAACGAGTGTTGCCACATTATTTCTCAGGAAATTTTTTGAGTGATCTCTGTTTATGAAGAGACTGGTATGAAGTCTCTTTTTTTGTTGACCCGAAGTTTGCAGAGATTTTGGGTATGTTTTAGAAACGAATCTAAAGGAGGAATTACATGCGCACCAAACGAGTTATTCTTCTGGCAGTTATGATCAGCCTGGTTTCGGCCATTACTGTGTTCCTGTTAAATGGATGTAAAGTCGACTTCTTAGACATCGGCGGAACCATTATCGGCTGTTTTCTTGGCATATTTGTTGTTATAAGAATACAGAAAAAACAGTCGTGAAAAAGGGAAAGGGTCATGCCGAACCGAAGTCATGTTCAAGGGAGGAGAGTCCAAACACATGAATGGGAGGAATGGCGTTGACAGGAAACAAAGCGGTTGTGTACAAAGGCAAAGTGACTGTAGCGGTGGAGGATATCGGTTATCCGGAGTTAATCTTGAGGGACGGGCCCGGCGTTCCAAAGGCGAATGTGAATCGAAAATGTGAGCATGGGGTCATTCTCAAAGTCATTACAACCAACATTTGCGGAAGCGACCAGCATATGGTCAGAGGCCGCACAACGGCGCCAGAAGGCTTGGTGCTCGGGCATGAAATTACGGGAGAAGTCATTGAAACGGGGCGAGACGTCGAATTTATCAAAAAGGGCGATATCGTATCCGTTCCTTTCAATATTGCCTGCGGACGCTGTGAGATGTGCAAAACGCAGAAAACGCATGTGTGCCTGAATGTCAATCCGGACCGGCCGGGATCGGCTTACGGCTACGTCGATATGGGCGGCTGGGTCGGCGGCCAGTCTGAATACGTCATGGTGCCGTACGCTGACTTTCAGCTTTTGGTGTTCCCTGATAAAGAGCAGGCGTTAGAAAAGATTCTCGATTTGACCATGCTGTCCGACATTTTCCCGACCGGCTTCCATGGAGCTTATACAGCGGGCGTGCAAACAGGTTCAACCGTCTATATCGCGGGAGCGGGGCCTGTTGGCTTGGCAGCTGCGCACTCCGCTCAGCTCCTAGGCGCCTCCACCGTGATTGTCGGCGATCTGAACGAAGACAGACTGGCACAGGCGAGAAGCTTCGGCTGTGAAACGGTCAACGTGCGAAAACACGACCGCCTCGGCGAGCAAATTGAACAAATACTAGGTGAACCAACCGTTGATGCCGCAGTGGACTGTGTCGGCTTTGAAGCATCTGGGCACGGCAATCAAGGAGAAGCGCCAGCCGCCGTGCTGAACTCAATCATGGACGTCACCCAGGTCGGAGGCAGCCTTGGCATTCCAGGCTTATACGTGACCGAAGATCCCGGTGCAAAGGATGCCGACGCTAAAACAGGCTCACTAAAAATCCGCTTCGGACTCGGCTGGGCCAAAGCCCACACCTTCGTCACCGGACAAACACCCGCCATGACATACAACCGCAATTTGATGAAAGCGATCCTGAGCGGCAGAGCGCAAATCGCAAAGGCCGTCAACGCCACTGTCATTTCTCTGGACGACGCGCCAAAAGGCTACAGCGACTTCGACAAAGGCGCAGCCAAAAAATTCGTCATCGACCCGCATGGAACACTGAAGTAAAAGATAAAGCCGGACGTTCTCAGAACGCCGGCTTTATTGCTGGGAATCCGTTTCTTCAAAGCGGTTTCCCTTTTCATCCTGTACAATGAATTCCCCTTCGATTTTGTCCAGTCCAATCAAAATATAAGGGTTTTTCTCATTTGCCGTAGGAGCTGGTTTTCGTTTCACAGTTACAATCGTTTCTTTAGGTGAGAAATTGACGTCTGACACCTCAAGCTGTTTTTCGTTCTCGCTGCTTCCGAGAGACACGACGACCATTTTTTTGCCTTCTGATATGGTGAAGACTTGATATCCTTTTACATCATGTATTTGAAGGTAATTAGCGTATATTTCTAAGTCTGGACTGCCTTCACCGATTCGATCCTTCTCCAACATCCAATAAGACGGCTGACACCCAACAAGCAACAGCATGATCACAAAAAGCCAAACCCATCTAAAGCGCAAATGCAAACCTCCCCACACATCGGTTACATCCAAACTAACACACGAGCGAAATAGAGTCATCAACAACTTGTTTGTCGAATTGTGGATAAAACTCAGCCCGAATCACTACTAACATGTGAATAAATAGGTTATATTGAGAAGAGAACATTTGTAAAAATGGAAGAAATCATTGGAGGATTTGAACATGAAACAAACGTATTATTCCTGTGAAGAACACATTGAAACCGTGCTGGATATGTACATTGACGACCACGAGCTGCCGCCCGAAATCAGAAAAATCGAACATACTAACAGTTTATCCACAGCCTGTGAATTATGTGGGGACCCCGCAGTATATATAGTGGGGAACGAATGATCTTACACAAAAT
>NZ_JBSIOT010000037.1:0-2415 GCF_053613335.1 Bacillus sp. LR--39
GCTTCCAGTCTTCGCACTGCCTTCTCATCGAAGCAGTGAAATTACATATTTTTGCGAGTTTGCTGAAGCGGCTGCATATATCATTCCCGACGCTTATTCCGGTTTTGACTATCGTACGCTTGCCAGACAGGTTCAAAGCAAGTTGCCGACTTTGAAAAACATCATTGTCGCAGGTGAGGCAGAGGAATTTTTGCCGCTCGAGGATTTGCATACAGAACCTGTAAAACTGCCTGAAGTCAAATCTTCGGATGTGGCGTTCCTCCAGCTTTCTGGCGGGAGCACCGGGCTATCGAAACTGATTCCGAGGACCCACGATGACTACATATACAGCCTGAAGCGGAGTGTGGAGGTCTGCTGGCTCGACCACAGCACGGTGTACTTGGCCGCGCTGCCGATGGCACACAATTATCCGCTGAGCTCACCCGGCGTTCTCGGCGTATTATACGCTGGAGGAAGAGTGGTATTATCTCCTTCTCCAAGTCCAGATGACGCATTTCCTTTAATTGAACGGGAAAAGGTCACGATAACCGCTCTTGTTCCGCCTCTTGCGATGGTATGGATGGATGCGGCATCCTCACGCCGTGATGATTTATCCAGCCTTCAAGTGCTGCAGGTCGGCGGTGCCAAGTTTAGTGCTGAAGCCGCGCGCAGGGTAAAAGCTGTTTTCGGCTGCACGCTGCAGCAGGTGTTCGGAATGGCAGAGGGTCTCGTCAATTATACGAGATTGGATGATCCTGAGGAGATCATTGTCAACACCCAAGGAAAACCGATGTCTCCATATGATGAAGTGCGTGTTTGGGATGATCAGGATCGCGACGTAAAACCTGGTGAAACAGGCCATCTGCTGACGCGGGGACCGTATACAATTCGAGGTTACTATAAGGCAGAAGAGCATAACGCCGCTTCATTTACTGAGGACGGTTTTTACCGTACGGGTGATATCGTCAGGCTGACACGAGACGGCTATATTGTCGTTGAAGGCCGGGCGAAGGATCAAATTAACCGTGGAGGAGAAAAGGTTGCGGCTGAAGAGGTAGAAAATCATCTGCTGGCGCATCCGGCTGTCCATGATGCGGCAATGGTCTCCATGCCTGATCAATTTCTTGGCGAAAGATCTTGTGTGTTCATTATTCCCAGGGATGAAGCCCCAAAAGCCGCAGAGCTTAAAGCGTTTTTGAGAGAGCGCGGACTGGCGGCATATAAAATCCCTGACCGAGTTGAATTTGTCGAATCCTTTCCGCAGACAGGGGTAGGAAAGGTAAGCAAAAAGGCTCTTCGTGAAGCCATTTCCGAGAAACTTCTTGCAGGGTCAAGAAAATAAATCAACAATTTGAGAGGAAGTGTTCATATGGCTATACCTGCCATTCAGCCGTATCAAATGCCGACAGCATCTGATATGCCGCAAAACAAAGTATCATGGGGGCCTGATCCGAATCGGGCTGTCTTGTTAATACACGATATGCAAAACTATTTTGTCGATGCTTTCACAGCGGGAGCGTCTCCGGTAACAGAGCTTTCAGCGAATATACGAAAGCTGAAGAATCAATGTGTTCAGCTTGGGATTCCTGTTGTCTATACCGCACAGCCGGGAAGCCAAAATCCGGATGACCGTGCGCTGCTGACAGACTTTTGGGGCCCGGGATTAAACAGCGGTCCTTATGAGGAGAAAATTATAACCGAGCTGGCACCAGAGGATGATGATCTTGTGCTGACAAAATGGAGATACAGCGCGTTTAAGAGAACGAATCTGCTTGAAATGATGCGCAAAGAGGGACGCGATCAGCTGATCATTACAGGAATTTACGCCCATATCGGCTGTCTTGTTACAGCATGTGAAGCATTTATGGAGGATATTAAAGCCTTTTTTGTGGGAGATGCAGTTGCTGATTTTTCATTAGAAAAACATCAAATGGCGCTGGAATATGCGGCTGGACGCTGTGCGTTTACCGTGATGACTGACAGTCTTCTTGATCAGCTGCAGAATGCGCCGGCAGACGTTCAAAAAACGTCAGCAAACACTGGCAAAAAGAACGTGTTTACATGTGAGAATATCCGTAAACAAATTGCTGAGCTTCTACAAGAAACACCGGAAGACATCACAGATCAAGAGGATTTGCTCGATCGTGGTCTTGATTCGGTAAGGATCATGACATTGGTGGAACAATGGCGCCGTGAAGGGGCAGAGGTGACTTTCGTGGAATTGGCTGAACGCCCAACGATCGAAGAATGGCAGAAATTGCTCACAACCCGCAGCCAGCAAGTGCTGCCAAACGCGGATTATTTATAAAAGGAGGGTAAACAAACGGATGCCTGATACAAAAGATCTTCAATATTCTTTGACCGGGGCGCAAACTGGCATATGGTTTGCTCAGCAGCTTGATCCGGACAATCCAATCTACAATACAGCGGAATATA
>NZ_JBSIOT010000038.1:0-2388 GCF_053613335.1 Bacillus sp. LR--39
CCGAATTTATGGGTTGAAAAAATGAAAAAAGGTTCTGTTACGAATACGGATATCGCTCTCATGTACATTCAAGGAATATGCGATGAAAAGGTGCTGAAGGAAGTGAAGCAGCGCCTGGAAAAAATAGATATTGACAGTATTTTGGAATCTGGATATATTGAGCAGCTGATTGAAGATGAAACCTTTACGACGTTTCCGACTATGTATCATACAGAACGCCCTGATGTAGTAGCGGGTAATCTGTTAGAAGGAAGATTCGCGATTATTGTGGACGGAACACCGTTTGTGCTTATTGCCCCGGCCTTATTTGTCCAGTTTTTTCAGTCTGTTGAGGATTATTATTCGCGTTTTGACATTGCGACAAGTATAAGAATTCTTCGTGTTTTAGTCTTTTTCATTTCGCTTGTGGCTCCGGCTGTATACGTGGCAGCCACGACGTTTCATCAAGAAATGATACCGACTGAGCTGTTAGTGGTCATTGCGGCCCAGCGGGAAAGTGTCCCGTTTCCGGCTGTTGTGGAGGCGCTGACGATGGAGGTTGCTTTTGAGATTCTGAGGGAAGCGGGATTCAGGCTGCCCCGGGTTGTTGGCTCGGCAGTGTCAATCGTAGGCGCGCTCGTAATCGGCCAGGCTGCCGTACAGGCTGGTATCGTCTCTCCGGCAATGGTGATTATCGTGGCACTCACCGCGATTGCGAGCTTCGCAACACCGGCGTTTGCAATGGCGATTTCAGCCCGGCTTATTCGGTTTATTTTTCTTATTGCCTCAGCTGTTATGGGTTTTTACGGGCTGATTTTAGGGATCATTATGATGTTTGTCCACTTATGCAGTCTTCGTTCATACGGCGTTCCATATATGTCGCCGCTTGCACCCTTTTCTTCACAAGGCGTAAAGGACGCGCTTTTCCGGGTTCCGTGGTGGGCCGATGAAAAAAGGCCGGAATCGGTCAGCAAGGAAGATAAGGTGCGGCAGGGGCAAGATCAACGCCCAGAGCCGGCCGCTTCACGAGGAATGGTGAACAAAGATTTGGAAGAAGGGGATAAGAATGGTACGTAAATGTCTATTAGTCGTTCTCATGCTTTTGAGCGCCATTGTGCTGCCCGGCTGCTGGGATAAGAGGGAGCTGACGGATCTTGCGATTATCTCGGCGATTGGCATCGATCGGACAAACGACAGCAACTACGTGCTGCATCTTCAAATTATCAATCCAGGGAATGTTGCCGGCGGCCTTCAGGGAGGAGGTGATGGAGACAGGCCGCCTGTATCTGTCTATTCGATTGAAGGTAACAATTTAACGGAAGCACTCAGAAAAGCCTCCATAAAGGTATCACGGCGGCTTTATTTTGCCCATACCAATCTAGTCGTGATCAATGAAAAGCTGGCAAAAGAAGAAGGTTTGGATTTTGTATTAGATAATCTTGACCGGGACACAGAATTTAGGTCAACAGCAACATTCGTCGTTGCCCATAAAACAAAAGCAGAAAATATTGTGAAAATCTTGACGCCAATTGATAAAATTCCATCAAATAAAGTCAATAAAATCTTGGATTTCACGGAGGCGCAATACGGGCGGGTGGTCAAAACCAATATTCAGGACGTTTTGAAAACACTTGCCGCCAACACTATGGCACCGGTCATCCCCGGATTTATGATGATTGGTGACGATAAAAAAGGAGTCAGCATGGAAAACACGCAGGCGACTGACCCGAAAGCCATTCTTCAGGCAGATGGTCTGGCGGTTTTTGATAAGGCAGGATATTTAAAGTATTGGCTGGAAGATGATGAAAGCGTGGGGGCAGTCTGGCTTATGAATAAGATCCAGCATACGTTGATTAATGCTGACTGGGGCAAGACGAAGGATGCGGTCAGCTTGCAGGTTATCCATCAAGATACAAAGCTGGTACCGAAAATGCGGAACGGACGTCCGTACATCCATGTGAAAGTGTCGGTTGAAGGTATTATTGATGCTGTCAAATACCCTTTCCAATTGTCTGATCCCAAGGTGCTGGCCGCTATTGAAAAAGCGCTCAACAAAGAGCTTGAAAAGGAAATTAGCCATACTGTGAAAAAGATTAAGAAGAATAAAATAGATTTTATCGGTTTTGGTGACACGATATATAGAAAGTATCCGGAGCAGTGGGAGAAAATGAAGGACACATGGGACAAAGAATATTTGCCCGAACTGCCCATCGATGTGAAGGCCGAGACGTATATCAGAAGGACGGGATTGCGAAACGATCCGATCAAACACCAGTTTAAAGATGATTAGGTCTGAAGAAAGGGGAAGTGACAGATGGAAAAAGCCAGAATAAGCATAAGGCAGCTGTTTGTCATGATTATCATTTTTGAACTGGGCAGCTCCTTATTGATTACACCGGGATCAATGGC
>NZ_JBSIOT010000039.1:0-2387 GCF_053613335.1 Bacillus sp. LR--39
CGGGAGAGCAGGGTATTCTTTTAGAGGGAGTTCCTTCGTATGAAGCTGTTCGGAAAAATACGTATTCTCTTTATGAACAGAGACGAATTGCTGATAATCGAAATCGAATGATTGTCGGTACGAAAGAACAGGTTAAGGAGCGGCTGCTAGCTTTGAGTAAAGCGTATGAAACAGAGGAAATCATGGTGGTGACCATCACGCATCATTTTGAAGATAAGCTCCGATCGTATCGATTATTGCAGGAGGCGTTTGCTGACTGATCTTTAAAAAGCCCTGCCGAATCGGCAGGGCTTTTTCTTATTCAACAGTGAAAGGTTCTTCGGTCAAAACCTGGCTTGACTTGCCTTTGTTCGCGGCATATGCGAGCAAGTAATACTCTCCGGCCGGAAGTTTGGTTCCGCCATTAATCGTGCCGTCCCAGTCAAAGTACTGGTAACCTTTATCTTGGTTTTTATAAATGCCGGCTTGGCCTGCGAAATCAAGGTTGCTGTCATAGACGAGGAACGCCAACTCTTCCGCTCCCGCAGGAAGGTAGGTTTCAATTTGATAGGTACCTTGTACAGACCCTTCGCTGACAGAGACAGATGTGACTCTCGGATAATCGGGCTCTTTCACAATCAGCAATGTAGGTACCTTAGCGACCGTTTTTCCGCCTTCTCTGACGATAACCGTTCCTTCATAGGTGCCAGCTTTTGTTTTCTTCGTATTGACCTTTACTTTTGCAGTGGCTTTCCCGGTTTGATGTGCCGGAATCACAACACGGCTTGTGCCGGATGTGGAGATGCCGCTGCCATTAAATGAGTATTCCAGTGTGTATGATTTTCTAATGGAAGATTGATTTTCAATCGTAAACGTTTCTTTTTTCGTTTCGTTTCCGTTTTCCTTCAAGAACGTGCCGTATGAATAGCTTCCAGGTGAGACGAGCGAATCTGCTTTGATTGCGTTCATGATTCTTGCGCTGCCTGCGCCTTGAGCGTTATGCGGATATACTTCCCCATCGCTATCCTTTAAAGTGACAGCGGTATTCATGATGGCGGCTTTAATCTGTTCAACGCTCCACTTTGGCTTGGCTTGTTTAATAACGGCAACCGCTCCGGCAATATGAGGCGATGCCATGCTTGTTCCTTGTTTTGATCCGTATCCGTATGGATGGTCAGGATCGTGTGTTGGGATCGTGCTCACGATATTGACCCCTGGCGCGGAAATATCAGGCTTAATCATCCACGTATCCATAACAGGGCCGCGTGATGAGAAATCAGCCACTTGTTCACCGAGCGCTTTTGAGACCGTCAACTTGAATGTTGTTTTTGTCTCACCAGCTTTCAGGGCGCTGACGAGTTTTTCGCCGTCTTCTAATGAAAGCTTAATCGTTGGGACAGACATGCCTGGCACATTGGCTTCAATTTCTCCAGAGAGGTTGTTATACACAACCATGCCGATGGCACCGGCTTTTTTAGCGTTATCCGCTTTATCCACAAATGCAATGCTGCCTCGTTTGACAACGGCGACTTTGCCTGTCAGGTCTTTCCCTTCAAAATCCTTTTCTTCGCCGATTCCCGCTTCGACAAGATCAATTTCTTTGTTATTGAGCGCTTTGACGTCGTTCTCTTTGTTATAGCCCATCACTTTTGCTGAAGAATAGGAGCCGAAAGTGACGGCGTATTCATTGAGCGGCAGCTGAGTCGCACCGACAGAAATCGCTTCTCTTGATGTGCCCGGCGATCCGACTGTCCAGCCGTTCGGTCCGCTGTTGCCGTTTGAGGTAACAGCGACAACGCCTTCTGACATGGCCCAGTCAAGCGCTGTGCTTGTCGCCCAGTCCGGGTTGTTTAAAGAGTTTCCGAGAGACAGGTTCATCACATCTGCTCCGTCCTGCACTGCACGTTCCACACCGGCGATGACGTTTTCCGTTGTGCCGCTTCCGCCAGGTCCTAACACACGATAAGCAAGAAGTGTGGCATCAGGCGCTACGCCTTTAATTGTTCCGTTTGCAGCCACAGTTCCGGCTACGTGTGTGCCGTGGTCAGTCGCTCCGCCCCTCGGATCGCCTGTTGGTGTTTCTTTTGGATCGTAATCATTGTCCACAAAATCGTATCCTTTATATTGTCCAAAGTTTTTCTTCAGATCTGGGTGATTGTATTCAACCCCAGTGTCAATAATCGCCACCTTGATGCCTTTTCCTGTGTAGCCTAAATCCCATGCATCGTTTGCTCCGATATAAGGCGCACTGTCATCCATTTGCGGAGATACGGCGTCTTCGGAGATTGTGACGTCTTTATCCTTCATATTGTCTGTTTTATATGTGACGTTCGGGTACACCGCCTTAACGTCTTTTACCGCGAGAAGTTTTGGAATCTCATTAGCTGGAAGCTTCATAGAGAAGCCTG
>NZ_JBSIOT010000040.1:0-2384 GCF_053613335.1 Bacillus sp. LR--39
TTTTCAGCGTGATTGAAAACCCTTGAAGTCTAGGAAGAACGAGCATTGGAGCGCAGCGAATGTTTGGAATTCGTGAGCACCGAAGCGCAGGCCTGAAAACGAATGCGAGGGTTTGTCGACACGCTGAAACCCCCGCGGGTGCGGGGGTTTTCTTATTACAGCAGCTTCTTCCCTAGCAGGGATTCTACCAGCTCTACTGCTGTTTTACCCGTTTTGTTTTTGTGATCAAGGATCGGGTTAACCTCAACGAATTCGGCTGAGGTAATGATGCCTGCGTCATACAGCATTTCCATAGCCAAATGGCTCTCCCGGTAGCTGATGCCGCCGACGACAGGGGTTCCGACACCCGGTGCGTCGTTCGGATCAAGTCCGTCCAGATCAAGGCTCAGATGGACGCCATCACATGCTGATAAATAATCAAGGGTTTCTTCAATGACCTTTGTCATGCCAAGACGGTCGATTTCGTGCATTGTGTACACCTTCATGCCGCTTTCCTTAATGTACTTGCGCTCCCCTTCATCAAGTGACCGGGCGCCAATGATAACGACGTTTTCCGGTTTGATTTTAGGCGCGTACCCTTCAAGGTTAACCAGTGACTCATGGCTAATGCCGAGGCTGACCGCGAGCGGCATGCCGTGAATATTGCCCGATGGTGAAGTTTCAAGTGTATTCAAATCGCCGTGCGCGTCATACCAGATGACGCCGAGATTATCGTAATGCTTCGCTGTGCCTGCAAGCGTGCCGATTGCAATACTGTGGTCACCGCCCAGGACAAGCGGGAATTTTTTCTCTTCGATGACTTTGTTGACCTTTTGCGCGAGTTTTTCATTTCCCGCCAAAACGGAATTCAGGTTTTTCAGTTCCTCGTCATTTTTGATTTTTTCGCGGTTGATCGGAATGTCACCGAGATCTTCAACCGTATACCCCATGTCTGACAGCCGCTCGATCAGATGAGCGTACCGGATGGCACTCGGGCCCATATCCACTCCGCGTCGTGCTTGTCCTAAATCCATTGGCATTCCAATAACCGAAATCATTTTATCCATCTGTGATTCCACCTCAACATTTAAGATAATGTCCTATGCGGGTTATAACAAAGATGACTTGCGGACAACGTTTTTAAAGCTCTAGCTGACGATTTGTCTGCTGGCGTTTTTTAATGACGACATGATAAATGATGTAGCAAATGATCATAAACGGTACGCCGCAATACAGCGCGATACGCTGCTCCGGATCAAATGCAAGGCTGATAAGCACGACCGTATTTAACGTCAGGCCGATCAGCGGAAGCACCGGATACAGCGGTGTTTTGAATTTCAGATCTTCTGTCTTGCCGCCTTCGCGGATATATTTGCGTCTGAACATGATTTGGGAAAGCGAAATCGTAATCCAGCCGACCTGCGCGCTCATGCCCGCCAATGATAACAGCACCATATATACGGTTTCAGCCTGCGCAAACTTTGTCAGAAGTGATAGGCAGGCCACAGCCATCGTTACGATTAACGAGTACATCGGCACACCGCGCTGATTTGTTTTTCCGAGCGCTTTGAAGGCCTGTCCTTCATTCGCCATCGCGTACAGAATACGTGTCGATGCGTATAAACCTGAGTTCGCAACAGATAACAGTGCGATTAAAATAACAAAGTTCATGATATCAGCTGCATATGGGATTCCGATTTGCTCAAATACGGCAACAAACGGACTTTCCACGACTCCAGCCTGTTTCCACGGAATCATGCCGGCAATGACAATGATTGAAAGCACAAAGAAGACAAGCGTTCTCCATACTGTCTGTTTGATCGACCGTGGAATCGTTTTTTCAGGGTCTTCACTTTCTCCGGCTGCAACCCCGTTCAGCTCAGTCCCCTGAAACGCAAAATTCACAGTAATCATCGTAATCAGCATTGCCTTTATGCCGTTCGGAAATAACCCGTCTTCATAAAAATGTGTCAAAAACGGCGCCTGCTCTCCGCCCTTCAGATCAATCAGGCCAAACATGGCAGCTCCGCCGAGAATAATAAATAAAAGGATAATCAAAATTTTAATGCCCGAGAACCAGAATTCAGATTCCGCAAAGGGTTTTGTGGTGATCGCATTTAGAATAAACATCAGTGCCGCAAAGACCAGACACCAAATCCATACGTCTATATGCGGAAACCAGCGTTGCATCAGCTGCCCCGCTGATAAGAATTCAATGGCGCATGTAACCGCCCAGCCGAGCCAGTACAGCCAGCCGAACGCAAACCCGAAGGCCGGGCTGATAAATTTCGTGGCATAGGTCTGGAAGGACCCCGACACGGGAAAGGCGACTGCCAGCTCTCCTAAGCAGAGCATGGTCAAAAACATGATAAATCCGCCCACTAAATAGGACAGAACCGCGCCGA
>NZ_JBSIOT010000041.1:0-2300 GCF_053613335.1 Bacillus sp. LR--39
AATATTATGTATAAAATGAATATTTTAATACGAAGGATTTAATTAAAAAGAAATTTTAAAAAGGGAAGTTTTGAAAAAGTGAAATAGTAATAACTAAAGTCGATAAAGAACCTAAAGATGTCAAAGAAACAATTTTTCTGGTGCTTTCTATTTAGCCCCCTAATGAATTTGGACACCTACTAAGAGTGGTTTTATACTTAAGGTTGCCAAATAAGGGGGCTTTTGTGATGCAAAGACGAAAACATTCTGCTGAATTTAAACAACAGGTGGTACAAGAAGCAATTGAAACAGGCAATAAAGCTTTGGTGGCGAGACGTCACGAGCTCAGTCCAAATCTCGTAAGCAAATGGGTAAAAGCTTTTCAGGAAAAAGGCAATCTAGATCATTCCGGCATTCAAGATATTGTTTCTCCCTCAGGGATCAAACAGTTGGAGGAGGAGAATGACCAGCTTAAAAAGCTGTTAGGCGAAAAAGATTTAGAAATTTCCATTCTCCGTGACGTACTAAAAAAGAAGAACCCTCACTTACTGAAACGCTTGAAATAGCGAATGAGTGGATTGCGAAAGGTTATGCCGTCCGTAAAGTCCTGAAGATTTTAGAGATTTCTCCTTCTACGTACTATTATCAATACAAGAAAGAAGAAAAGTCAGTAAGTGAGGGCAGACCCATTCCGGGCTATTCACTCACTAAGAACGGCAAAAAAATACCGGATGAACAAATACAGGAATGGCTGATGGAACTCATCTCAGGTGAAGCCGGTGTCTATGGCTATCGAAAGTTGTGCCTCCGCCTTCGAAGCGAGTATGCGCTACAGATTAACAAAAAGAAAGTGTACCGATTATGTAAGGAACTCGATATCCTACAGCCACAGCGAGAAGTGAAGTTCCACTATCCAAGAAAATTAGCGAGGAACCGGATCATCACTGAATCGAATCAGCTGTGGGAAGCAGATATTAAATACGGCTACATCGAAGGTGAAGAGCGTTTCTTCTTTATTCTATCGCTCATTGATGTATATGACCGTTCCATCATTGATTATCATATTGGTTTACATTGTACCGGACACGACGCTGGCCAACTCGTGCAGCGTGCCTTGTTTAAGCGTCAGCAATTTGAAAGAGAAACAAAGCCAGTCATTCGAACGGATAATGGTCCACAATTTATTTCTCTAGCGTTTCAGAAAGCATGTGAAACGTTCCACATCGAACATGAACGCATTCCGCCGAGAACACCGAATATGAATGCCCATATCGAGTCGTTTCACCGATTACTAGAGTATGAATGTTTGAGGCGGTTCGCTTTTCATTCCTACGCAGATGCGTATCATGAGGTGGCTGAATACATGGATTTCTACAATAATCGAAGAATCCATTCGAGTATTTTAGATTTAGCACCAAATGAATTTTATCAACGAAACCAAACAGAAGAGCTAACGATTAAAGAAGTGAGAGTATGAGGCAGGATGATTTTCTTGCCTCACCTAAAATAAAGAGCAATTCTATGAAATAATGAGCTAAGAGTAGTATGTGTCCAAAATTAGGGGGTTAACCCGTTAGGGGTATCCGTAGTAGTTCTTGAATATAATTGGTTAAAGACAGTCCTATTGATTGCAGGTATTAGCTTTCTAATTTATATGGGTTTTATAACTTGGAGAAGTAAAACACATGTTAATGCTGATCATAAAAGCGCAGTCTCATTGACCCCTAAAAAACAAATTACTTTTGCAATTTCAGTATCGCTGCTAAATCCACATGCTGTTCTTGATACAATTGGGGTGATTGGAACAAGTTCGCTAAAATATGTGGGAACTGAAAAACTTTCTTTCACTTTAACTTGTATACTAATTTCATGGATATGGTTTGCCGGTTTAGGGATTGGTGGAAAAGTGACAAGAGAACTTGATAAATCAGGTCGTCTCTTATTTATTTTAAATAAAGTTTCCGCTATTGTAATGTGGGGGACCGCTGTTTACTTAGGATCTACATTTTTTTCATAAACCTTTCTGTAATACTTACAATTATTTTTCGGTTAGTTTTAATAAGCTATTTATATTGTGCTTATTCACAAATATTAAAAGGGAAGGCTATATAATTGTTTAAACAACCTTCCCTCTTATGACTAGACTGGTTTTAATGTGGTGTTCGATGCTCGATCTAACTGAGCTTTAAAATCTTTAATGATGTCATCAGGATTTTCACATCCTACAGATACTCTTAATAACCCATTAGTAATACCTAATCGAAGTCTCGCTTCCTCAGGGATGTCCGCATGTGTTTCTAAGACAGGGTGGGTAATCATTG
>NZ_JBSIOT010000042.1:0-2296 GCF_053613335.1 Bacillus sp. LR--39
AGAATAGCCAAATCGATATGCCCGCCTCTTATCATCGCAAATGACTCAGCGCTGTCAAAATAAGAGGCGCCGGTCACTTCAGTGATCGTTTCCTTTCCCGCATTGATCAAATCCGCGTCTTCCATTCCTTCCAGAGGATAGGGGCCAATTCCGAGCAAGCCGTTTTCCGACTGAAGCATGACGTGAACGCCATCGGGTATCTCATTTGCGACAAGCGTCGGCATTCCAATCCCGAGATTCACATTCATGCCGTCCTTGATTTCTTGTACAGCCCGTTTGACCATTCGTTTTCTCGCTTCCTTCACTTGGCCTCACCCTTTCCCGATGCTTGCTGAACTGTTCGTTTTTCAATCCGTTTTTCTTGGCTCGCGCCAAGCACGACATGCTGTACGTATATTCCCGGCGTATGGATGTGATCTGGATCGAGCTCTCCTGCTTCCACGATTTCTTCCGCCTCGGCAATCGTGATCTTGCCTGCCATGGCGGCAATGGGATTGAAATTTCTCGCCGTTTTCCTAAAAACCAAATTGCCCATGGTGTCCGCTTTCCACGCTTTGACGATCGCCACATCGCCGGTAATGCCTCGCTCCAGCACATAAGTCCGGCCGCCGAATGTTTTATGTTCCTTTCCCTCGGCTATGGAGGTGCCGACGCCTGTCGCCGTATAAAATCCCGGTATGCCTGCACCGCCTGCACGAATTCTCTCAGCGAGCGTTCCTTGGGGAACAAGCTCGACCTCAAGCTCTCCGCTTAAAAACTGCCGCTCAAAAATTTTATTTTCACCGACATAGGAAGCAATCATTTTCTTGATTTGCTTGTTAGCCAGAAGCAAACCAGGCCCCCAGTCATCGACTCCGCAGTTATTGCTGACAACGGTTAAATCCTTTACTCCCTGATCTCTTATAGACAAAATGAGCTGTTCAGGGATGCCGCACAGCCCAAACCCTCCCGCGATCAGCGTATCCCCATCATGAATCAGTTTCGCAGCTTCCTTGCTTGATGACAGCACTTTTCCCATATTGATGCACCTTTCGTTTTCTTCTACACTAGACCAGTCAGGCTGTAAATCGCGATCACAGCAAATACGGCAGCCGTTTTAATGAGCGTGATCGCAAAAATATCGCGATAGGATTGCCGATGGGTCAAACCCGTCACGGCCAGAAGCGTGATAACGGCGCCATTATGCGGCAGTGTGTCCATCCCGCCTGATGCCATTGAAATGACCCGATGCATCACCTCTGGCGGAATATTGTAAGCCTGAATCGCCTGTAAGTATTGTTCTGACATCGCGCTTAACGCAATGCCTATTCCTCCTGAAGCCGAGCCGGTGATTCCCGCCAGCGCAGTTATTGTAACGGCGCCATTTACAAGCGGATCGGTAAAAGTATGTGAAATTCCGCTGCTCAGCTTATGAAACCCCGGCAGCGCGGCAATAATGCCGCCGAACCCGTACTCGGCACCCGTATTCATAGATGCCAGCAAGGCGCCGCCGATCCCTTCATTCAGCCCTTCCTTCATTTGGGCAAACACACTTCTCCAATCAAATAAAATCGTTGTGATGATGCCAATCACTAAAGCAATCTCCACCGACCAAATAGCAGCTGCTGAAGAAATATCAAGCCTGCCGAACTCCTTTAATCCTATGGAAGAAAAATCAAATCCATTCGGATACCACTTTGGCAAGTAAATGGTGAAATATTTATTCACTGCACCGACGAGAATAAGCGGGACAAAGGCAAGCGCGTGCCGAATCGGGCTTTTGTCCGGTTCAGCCGCGGACTCAATCGATTCAGGAGCAGGAGCATTCTGCGAATCAAAACCGCCATAGCCTTCGCCAGATGCCTGCGCTTTCTTCCGCCTTGATTCCAAATAGAGCATCCCAGCTGCCAGCACAATCACTGCGCCCATCAAGCCCAGCCAAGAGGCGGCATAAATGTCTGTTTTGAAAAACGACGTCGGGATGACATTTTGGATTTGCGGCGTTCCCGGAAGTGCGTCCATCGTAAACGTAAAAGCCCCTAAAGCAATCGTTCCCGGGATGAGGCGTTTTGGTATGTTTGCTTCTTGGAACATGTTTTTCGCAAAAGGATATACGGCAAATACGACAACAAACAGGCTGACGCCGCTGTACGTCAAGACAGCGCCCATCAGCACAATGGCAAGTATCGCTCTTTTTGCCCCGACAAGCCGGACAATTGTTTTCGCGATTGATGCCGCAAGCCCGGCCATTTCAACGACCTTTCCAAAAATGGCACCGAGCAAAAACACTGGGAAATACAATTTAATAAAACCCGCC
>NZ_JBSIOT010000043.1:0-2295 GCF_053613335.1 Bacillus sp. LR--39
CGGGTAAAGTCAGTTTAACAGTACTGTTTGTCATTGCGTTTTGTATTGCGCTGATTGTGAATTATCCCAATCTCGAGCATCAGAGACAGCGCATCGCGGCGCATTCCAGCAACGTGCTGGCTATCGGTTCAATGATTTTTGCCGCGGGGGTGTTCACGGGGATTTTGACAGGCACGAAAATGGTTGATGAAATGGCGATCTCGCTCGTGTCCATGATACCGGAACAAATGGGCGGATTGATCCCGGCGATTGTTGCCTTAACAAGCGGCATTTTCACATTCTTGATGCCGAATGACGCGTATTTCTACGGGGTGCTGCCGATTTTATCAGAAACAGCTGTCGCATACGGTGTGGATAAAGTGGAAATTGCCAGAGCCTCTATTATCGGCCAGCCGATTCATATGCTGAGTCCGCTTGTGCCATCCACTCATTTGCTTGTCGGACTCGTCGGAGTTTCTATTGACGACCATCAAAAATTCGCATTGAAATGGGCGGTTCTCGCAGTGATCGTCATGACGGCTATCGCTCTATTGATCGGTGCGATCTCTATTTCCGTATGATAATTCAGGCGTAATGACACACACTAACGGCATATAACATTCCGGAGGTGTCATTATGAGTGATCCTTATATGCCGCTGACTTCAGTCAGAAGCGGAACGGGGTTCGAAGCGGCAAAAGGGGTGCACGGCCTGACTGTGCAAATTGCGAATGTCTATTTTATTCAGCTGCCTTCTGAACCTCACTCATTTGTTTTAATTGATGCCGGCATGCCTCAAGCAGCCGGCATGATTGTCAATGAAGCCAAACAAAGATTCGGTGAAGGGTTTCAGCTGAAGGCGATTATCCTCACACACGGGCACTTTGACCATATTGGGGCAATCGAAGAGATCCTTGAGCATTGGGATGTGCCTGTTTATGTCCATTCTCGGGAAATGCCTTATGTAACAGGTAAAGAGGATTATCCTCCGGCTCGTCCTGACAGCAAGAGCGGGCTGGTCGCCAAGCTGTCGCCGCTGTTTCCGCGGCACTCTATCGATATTTCCTCACATGTTCAGGCACTGCCGGAAGACGGTTCAGTCCCTTTTCTTGACGAGTGGATGTGGATTGCGACACCAGGACACACGCCGGGCCATATTTCGTTATTCCGCGATGACGGCCGCGTGCTTGTGGCAGGTGATGCTGTTATTACAGTGGAACAGGAGAAAATGGCTGACGTCTTGATACAAAAACAGGAGCTTCACGGGCCGCCGGCTTATTTCACGCCTGACACAGAGACGGCCGCGGAGTCCATTCTAAAGATGGCCGGTCTTGAACCGGAAGCGTTATTGACAGGGCACGGCATACCGATGACCGGCAAAAACTTTCGAAGTGAATTAACTGAATTGGCAAATCGGTTATCGTCTATTTGACACCCGCACCACGCGGGTGTTTTTTATTGTTTTCCAGGAAGTTGCAGAAAAATCATTTGTCTTGCCGCTTAAAAACGATACAATGAAAAGCATGAAGTGATGTGAAGGGGAGAGTTTGTTGGAAGAAAAAGAAATACTCTGGAACGAAGCGAAAGCGTTTATTGCCGCATGCTATCAGGAATTGGGAAAGGAGGAGGAAGTGAAAGACCGTCTCGAGGACATTAAAAGCGAAATTGACCTGACCGGAAGCTATGTACATACGAAGGAAGAGCTGGAGCACGGAGCGAAAATGGCTTGGAGAAACAGTAACCGCTGCATCGGCAGATTGTTCTGGAATTCGCTGAATGTTATTGACAGACGAGACGTCCGGACGAAGGAGGAAGTGCGTGACGCCCTCTTTCACCATATTGAAACCGCCACCAATAACGGGAAAATCAGACCGACCATTACGATTCTCCCTCCGGAAGAGAAGGGTGAAAAGCAAGTCGAGATCTGGAATCATCAGCTGATCCGGTACGCTGGATATGAGTCAGACGGAGAAAGAATCGGCGACCCGGCTTCCTGTTCACTGACAGCAGCCTGCGAAGAGCTCGGCTGGCGCGGAGAGCGAACGGATTTTGACCTGCTGCCGCTCATTTTTCGCATGAAAGGCGACAAACAGCCTGTCTGGTATGAGCTGCCGCGTTCACTTGTGATCGAGGTTCCAATCATACATCCGGACATCGAGGCGTTTTCTGATTTGGAGCTGAAGTGGTACGGCGTGCCTATCATCTCTGATATGAAGCTTGAGGTCGGGGGCATTCATTATAATGCCGCGCCATTTAACGGCTGGTATATGGGCACGGAGATCGGAGCGAGAAACCTCGCAGATGAAAAGCGGTACGA
>NZ_JBSIOT010000044.1:0-2281 GCF_053613335.1 Bacillus sp. LR--39
TCGGTTGAAGCCTTCGTGCTCCGCCGCACGGCAGCATACCAGGCATACTATGAACATATGCCGCTCCGCATTTCCTCTTTGCCGAATGGCCCGGATATGCAGCTGTACCGGCACTTTACGTACGGAAACCTGGCGTCCTTCAATGTGCTTGATACCCGCCAGTACAGGGACGATCAAGCCAATAACGACGGCAATAAGCCGCCTTCTGATGAATCGCGCAATCCGAATCGGACTCTGCTTGGAAAAGAACAGGAGCAGTGGCTCTTCAACAATTTGGGCAGTTCGACTGCCCACTGGAATGTGCTGGCACAGCAGATTTTCTTTGCCAAGTGGAATTTCGGGACAAGCGCAAGCCCGATCTACAGTATGGATTCGTGGGACGGCTACCCGGCTCAGCGCGAACGGGTTATCAATTTCATTAAAAGCAAAAATCTGAATAATGTTGTCGTACTGACAGGTGATGTACACGCAAGCTGGGCATCGAATTTGCATGTCGATTTCGAGAAAACAAGTTCAAAAATATTCGGAGCCGAATTTGTCGGAACCTCGATCACATCCGGAGGAAACGGAGCGGATAAGCGGGCGGATACGGACCAAATTTTAAAAGAAAATCCGCACATCAAGTTCTTTAACGACTATCGCGGATATGTCCGCTGTACAGTGACGCCTCACCAGTGGAAAGCCGATTATCGGGTCATGCCGTTTGTGACCGAGCCGGGCGCAGCCATTTCCACGCGGGCTTCATTCGTTTACCAGAAAGACCAAACTGGGTTGAGAAAGGTATCATCCACAACAATCCAAGGCGGGGTGAAGCAATCCGATGAGGTCGAAGAGGATCGTTTCTTTGCGCACAACAAAGCCCACGAAAAACAAATGATTAAGAAGCGGGCAAAAATCACGAATTAAGGAGTGGAAATTATGTTTTCAAACATTGGAATACCGGGCTTGATTCTGATCTTCGTCATCGCCCTCATTATTTTTGGCCCTTCCAAGCTGCCGGAAATCGGGCGTGCCGCCGGACGGACACTGCTGGAATTTAAAAGCGCCACAAAATCACTTGTGTCTGGTGATGAAAAAGAAGAGAAATCAGCTGAGCTGACAGCGGTAAAGCAGGACAAAAACGCGGGCTGAATGCTGATGAGGCAGACACCGGGTCTGCCTCTTTTTTTATGAAAGGGAGGGCTTTTTTGAATGGATAAAAAAGAAACCCATTTGATCGGGCATTTAGAAGAGCTTCGCCGCCGGATTATCGTAACCCTTGCGGCATTTTTTCTATTTCTCATCACGGCTTTTTTGTTCGTACAGGACATTTATGACTGGCTGATCAGGGATTTGGATGGAAAGCTGGCTGTGCTTGGGCCGAGTGAAATCCTCTGGGTGTATATGATGCTTTCCGGCATTTGTGCCATTGCGGCTTCTATCCCTGTTGCCGCGTACCAGCTGTGGCGTTTCGTTGCACCGGCGCTGACGAAAACGGAGCGCAAGGTGACGCTCATGTACATACCAGGTTTATTTGCGTTGTTTTTGGCGGGCATCTCCTTCGGATACTTTGTCTTGTTTCCGATCGTGCTCAGCTTTTTGACTCATTTATCCTCCGGCCACTTTGAAACGATGTTTACGGCTGACCGCTACTTTCGGTTTATGGTGAATTTGAGCCTGCCGTTCGGCTTCTTGTTTGAGATGCCCTTGGTGGTGATGTTTTTAACAAGGCTGGGCATCTTAAATCCTTACAGACTGGCCAAAGCGAGAAAGCTGTCCTATTTTCTGCTGATTGTCGTATCTATATTGATTACACCGCCTGATTTTATTTCTGATTTTCTCGTGATGATCCCGCTTCTTGTCCTGTTTGAAGTGAGTGTGACCCTATCGGCGTTTGTCTACAAAAAGAGGCTGAGGGAAGAAACAGCGGCGGCCGCTTAGTGCAGCGTACCGCCCGGTGACTTCACATCCTCATCATATTGTGCGGCCGTAACAGCGGCGATTCTCAATGCCCGGACAATCGTGTCCAGGCTGAGGCTCGGCGCTGTTTTGTCGATTGTTTGCTGCGGAATGTAAGGAATATGAATAAAACCGCCGCGAATGTGCGGGGATGTCCGGCTAATGTGATCCATTAACCCGTAGAACAAATAGTTGCATACAAAGGTCCCCGCTGTGTAGGAAACCGCAGCTGGAATGCCGTGTTCCTTCATCTTAGCAGTTATTCGTTTCACGGGAAGCCCTGTCCAGTAAGCGGCGGGCCCATCTGGAGAAATCTCTTCATCAATCGGCTGATGTCCTTCGT
>NZ_JBSIOT010000045.1:0-2278 GCF_053613335.1 Bacillus sp. LR--39
ACGGCAAAGCTTGCCCCCGCCACGCCAAGCAGAATCCCGATGGCATACAGCTCAGTCAGGGAACGGCCGCCGAATGTCCCCCAAAGGAGCGGAATCATCGTCACCAGCATCCCGATCACTGCCGTTTTTTTCGGTCCGATTCTGTCCGTTAAAATACCAAGAATGATACGAAACACTGATCCAGATAAAATCGGCACAGCTACGACAAGCCCTTTCTCAAAAGGAGACAGGCCAAAATCCTGAGAAATATAAACACCCAGCGCCCCTAGCATAACCCATATCATAAAACTGACATCAAAGTATAAAAAGGAACAGAGCAACGTGAGTGGATGACCGCTAGTTTTCAGTTCCGACAGCTTCATAAGATTCCCCTTTCTAGACCCTCATTATTTTACATTTTCTGAATCAAGGATATAGGACCATTATTTTCTGGAAAAGACATGTGTAAGTTTTTGTGACACGTTTAATGCGTTAACAGTGCATTGTGACATAATTTTTAATAGGAGAAAACTTACGAGCTTCGCCAAAGGAGGTCTGATACATGAAGAAACAAAGATTGGTGTTAGCGGGAAACGGCATGGTCGGAATCCACTGTATTGAAGAAGTATTAAAGCTGAATCGCCACATGTTTGAGATTGTCATTTTCGGAAGCGAACCTCATCCCAATTACAATCGCATTCTCTTATCCTCTGTATTGCAGGGTGAAGCGTCACTCGATGATATTACACTGAACAGCAAGGATTGGTACGACAAGCACGGGATCACGCTTTACACAGGCGAAACGGTTATTCAAATTGATACAGATCAGCAGCAGGTCATAACGGATCGCAAGCGCATCCTGTCTTATGACAAATTCATTGTGGCAACAGGTTCCTCCCCTCATATTCTCCCTATCCCCGGGGCAGACAAAAAAGGTGTCTATGGATTTCGGACAATAGAAGACTGCCAAGCGCTGATAAACATGGCCCAGCACTTTCAAAAGGCTGCGGTAATCGGAGCCGGCTTATTAGGACTGGAAGCTGCAGTCGGTTTACAGCATCTCGGTATGGATGTCAGTGTCATTCACCACTCCGCCGGCATTATGCAAAAACAGCTCGATCAAACAGCGGCGCGGCTGCTGCAAACAGAGCTGGAACAAAAAGGCCTAACCTTTCTTTTGGAGAAAGACACCGTCTCCATTTCCGGCACCACGAAAGCAGACCGAATCCATTTTAAAGATGGCTCTTCATTAAAAGCAGACTTGATTGTGATGGCGGCCGGCGTCAGACCGAATATTGAATTGGCTGTATCCGCTGGAATCAAAGTGAACCGCGGGATCATCGTGAATGACTTCATGCAGACAAGCGAACCGAATATCTACGCCGTTGGTGAATGCGCCGAGCATAACGGAACGGTGTACGGATTGGTGGCACCGCTTTATGAGCAGGGAAAAGCGCTCGCCAGTCATATTTGCGGCGTTCCATGTGAGGAATATCAAGGCTCAGCACCATCTGCGGCGTTAAAAATAGCTGGAATCGATGTGTGGTCAGCAGGAAAGATCCAAGAGGATGAACACACAACGAGCATCAAAATCTACGACGAACAAGCAGGCGTTTATAAAAAAGCACTTTTTGCAGATGACAAACTGGCCGGCGTTATTTTATTCGGAAACACCCGTGACAAGCAGCGGCTTCTCGACAGCCTGCTTAAACAACGAGACATCTCCATTGTCAAAAAGCAGATCATCGAACCGGAGACAAGCGGCCCTTTATTTGAATCCATGCCTTCCAGTGAAACGATTTGCCAATGCAACACAGTGACGAAAGGCGCGATTGAAGACGCGGTGCACACGAATAGCTTAACAACTGTTGAGGAAGTCAAGCACTGCACCAAAGCCACTGGGTCCTGCGGAGGATGCAAACCGCTCGTTGAGGACCTTTTGAGGTACATGACCAACAGCGAATATACGAAGCCCGCCGGCACACCTTCGTTTTGCAGCTGTACTGATTTTACAGAAGACGACATCATCGCTGAGCTTCAGCGCAGGCCATTCACTAATCCGGCAGAAGTGATGAACCAGCTTGACTGGAAAACAAAAAACGGATGCAGTACTTGTGTTCCTGCGATTCAATACTATCTGGAAATGCTGTACCCCGGGTTTGTCCAGCCTGAGCCAGCCACTGAAGAGACATGCATCCTGATTCCGCAAATGTACGGCGGGCGGACAAACGCGGAGCAGCTAAGAACCATCGCCAACATCATTGAGGCATACAGCATTTCCGACGTATCCATCACTCAC
>NZ_JBSIOT010000046.1:0-2220 GCF_053613335.1 Bacillus sp. LR--39
ATATCCTGCCGGTGAGTATGAAGCGATTTTGATTACGCTTGGAAACGGAGACGGCGCCAACTGGTGGTGTGTGCTGTTCCCGCCCCTCTGCTTTCTCGATTTTTCTAACGGGGAAGCCGTCAAAGAACAAGAAGATAAAGAAGCCTCAAAAAAGCAGACTGAAAAAGTGCTTGAGGACGTAACCGCTAAAGCGGAAAAAGCCAAAAAAGAAGAGAACGAAGAAAAAGAAGATGGCACAGAAGTGAAATTCTTTTTAGTCGAATGGATTTCCGACCTTTTTTCCTAATCATCTGGTCTAAAAATAGATTTGCCTCATAGATTGGAAGAAAGAACGCAAAAACGGGGTGAACGGATGTTTTATCAACTGCGGGTGGCAAGGGAAAAAGACGGAGATGTGCTCGAGGCATTTTTAAAACAGGCGAAAACCAGCTATGAAGGTGTGAAAGAAGGCTTCACTCAATTTCTTATGCTGGAGGACAGTGAGAAAAACATTGCCGGATGCCTCGGTATTGAAAAAATAAGCTGTGACCAGGGGCTGCTGCGATCACTTGTCATATCGGACAAGCTTCACCAAGGCCATATCGTCACGCTTTTTCAAAGCATGGAGGTGCTGTGCGAAAAGCATCAGATCAAAACCGTGTACCTAGTAGCAAATCAGCATTCCTCTGCGGACTTTCTGACGGCCATGGGTTTTGAAAGAGCTGAGAGTGTACCGGAGGAGCTGTTTTCTTCTGATCACTTCTGTGATTCGCGGCAAACAGAAGGAGCCGTTTTGATGAAAAAAGCGTCTGGATAAGTGCAGTTTATACACATACTTATCCACTTCTTTATTAGCGTTGTCCACAATTTGTGGATAACGCTTGTTTTATTACAGGACATCTTTTATACTTTCAAAAGGATTACACGCGTAAAACAAACGTTTTATTGTTGTGAATAAGGAGTTTGGTCAGAAATGAAAACGAAAAGATGGTTTGTGGATGTAACTGACGAGTTATCCACAAATGATCCACAAATTGCACAAGCAGCCGCTTTGCTCCGAGAAAATGAGGTCGTTGCCTTTCCGACAGAAACAGTATATGGCCTAGGCGCAAACGCAAAAAATACGGATGCCGTCAAAAAAATATATGAGGCGAAAGGACGGCCGAGCGATAATCCCCTGATTGTCCACATTGCGGATATAAGCCAGCTTGAGGATTTAACGGGCCCAGCGCCGGAAAAGGCGAAAACATTGATGAAACGGTTTTGGCCGGGAGCACTTACGCTCATTTTGCCTTGCAAACCTGATGCGCTTTCACCTCGTGTAACGGCAGGTCTTGATACGGTTGCCATTAGAATGCCGGATCATCCGCTTGCCCTTGCATTGATTCGCGAATCGGGACTGCCGATTGCAGCACCGAGCGCCAATCTATCAGGCAAGCCAAGTCCCACAAAAGCAGAGCATGTGGCACACGACTTGGATGGCCGCATAGCCGGTATTATGGATGGAGGCCCTACCGGAATCGGGGTTGAATCAACCGTGCTTTCATGTGCGGACGACATCCCTGTTCTCCTGCGTCCTGGCGGTATTACGAAGGAACAAATTGAAGCGGTGATCGGGCCGATTCATGTGGATAAAGGGCTCAGCGATCAAAACGAGAAGCCGATTTCTCCAGGGATGAAATATACACATTATGCGCCGACAGCGCCTCTTGCCATTTGCGAAGGCAGCCCAGAGCGCATTCAGCACCTCATTCAAGAATATCAACAGGGCGGAAGACGGGTCGGTGTCCTGACGACAGAAGAAAACGCAGGCGTTTATTCCGCTGATTATGTGAAGAGCTGCGGAAGACGGGCTCAGCTTGAGACTGTTGCGGCAGGGCTGTATGATGCTTTGCGCAGCTTTGATGAGAATAAGGTGGATTTGATTATCTCGGAATCCTTTCCGGACACAGGTGTCGGTCTCGCCATTATGAACAGGCTGATGAAAGCCGCCGGAGGAAGAGTGATTCGCTGAAAGCAGTCAGATGTTCTAACCCTTTTTGGACACGCATAGGCTAAAAAAGCGGGGCGTGTCCAAGGGGGTTATTTATGTATGTCGGATTTGTTTATAGGCGAACTGATTACATTAAGCATCATGGCGTTTGCTTTAGGGATGGATGCTTTTTCTGTAGGCCTTGGAATGGGCATGGTCAAACTTAGAAAGAAGCAGATATTCTATATTGGTTTCATCATCGGCCTCTT
>NZ_JBSIOT010000047.1:0-2188 GCF_053613335.1 Bacillus sp. LR--39
AAACATCGATTCAATTGGGGCTTGATTTTAGTGAATATGAAACGTACGGCACGCTGAAGCAGGCATTAGAAAACATGGGTGTCCGCTGTATTGTTGAGGAATTGGAAGAAAACAAATAGAAAGTTTCCAGGCATATGATTGTCCGTCACCGGGTGATCATATGCCTTTTTGATTTGAACAGAAATCACCATTGATTTATCAAAAAAAACATAATATTATAATTCTTATAAGAATACTGTGAATTAAAACCTGTTCATCAGGGGGGAAGGTCTTTTGGTTTCAAAATCAACGATTGATCCGGAAGTGATTGAAAAAATAATCAGCTCGCTGGAAACACTCGATTTCGGCACCGTTCAGATTACGGTTCATGATTCTCAGATTACCCAAATTGAGAAAATAGAAAAGCACCGTTTTTCGCTGAAAAGGAAAGAATCAAAATGATAATGTAAAGGGCGTTTGTTTCATTAAATTCTCCTTAAAACATATACATATTTCATCCAATTTTTATATAATAGACCTTTAAGATCATTTTTTAGGAGGATTTTTGACATGCAAGCTACGGTTCACGAGAGTAAGCAATCGATCATGCAACGCATTTTGACAGTCTTTGTCTTCACTTTGCTGATCGCGACTGTAGGCCTTTTTATCGGCCAATTTGTTCCTGCCGCTTTGATGCTGCCGCTTTCTATTCTTGAAGTGGCGATGATTATTCTGGCCTTCTGGATGCGCAGAAGAAAAGCGGTCGGGTATGCGTTTGTATATACATTCGCGTTCGTTTCCGGCATTACCTTATTTCCGATCGTCAGCCATTACGCTTCCATCGTCGGCGCCTATGTCGTGCTTGAAGCCTTTGGCTCTACATTTGTCATTTTTGCCGTCTTAGGCACAATCGGCGCAAAAATGAAGAAGGATTTATCCTTCCTGTGGTCATTTCTGCTGGTAGCGGTGCTCGCCCTCGCAGTGGTAGGGATTTTCAACATTTTCAGCCCGTTAAACTCAGCGGCGATGATGGCGTATTCCGTGATCGGAACCATCGTCTTTTCCCTTTACATTTTGTATGATTTGAATCAAATCAAACACCGCCACATTACGGAAGACTTGATTCCGGTTATGGCGTTATCGCTGTACCTAGACTTTATCAACTTGTTCATCAACCTGCTCCGCTTCTTCGGCATTTTGAGCAGTGATGATTAATGAAAAAGCGCCTGTCTTTGGATAGGCGCTTTTTTTCCATACATAAAAAGGGCAGATGGAGTGTTTATGAGTATCCTATCATTTTAAATACGCTGGAGCAGGTCACAGTGCTGGAGCCATGGTACGAAGACCCGTCATCATCGGAGGAGACGCCGCCCACGCCGGTGCGCCAACCCTGGCACAAGGAGTGGCAATGGCGATCGAGGATGCCATCGTCCTCGCCGAAGAACTCCAAAACCACGCCGACCACGAAACAGCATTACAGGCGTACTATAAAAGAAGAGCCCCACGAGCGCTCAAAGTCCAGAACCTATCATCGGAAATCGTCCGCCGTGGGCTGAAAGGAGAGCCGGGAGCGGAAGAACTGATTGGGGAATGCTATGCGGTGTTGAGGGAAGGATATTAAATAGGAAAAGTCCAGAAAGTGATTTCTGGACTTTTTTGTTTAGAAAGACACAAGTGTTTAACTAAATTATCTAGAAATTGATAACAATAAATGATGTAAAATCATCCGGTATTTGGTAAAATTAAGTCAAAAAATATAAGTTTCTGTTAGAATATCATTATGTAAAATAGGGGGACATTATGGAAAAGTGGATAGGTAAACGCCCTACAATAGGTCAAAAAACCTTAGTAACAAAGTATGGAAGATTATTACAAGAAGCAGAAATCGCAACCTTATCGTCGCAGGAAAGCGTTCTAAAGATTATCGAAGCTGAATGTGATAAAAAAAGTGGTAGAGAATTAAAAGGGATATTAGCACTTACTACACAATCCATTTTCTTTGTTTCTAAGCACGAACAGATGACTTATGAATATTCACAAATTAATGATATTGAAGTAAGGACTAATGGAAAAGATAAAAATAGTTGGAGTTTAAGCCTTAAAATAGGCCGTAAAAAACGTACATTCGATGATATTAAGAAAAACGATGATAGCCAAGAATTTATAGAGATTTTAGAATACATAATAACTAATCAATCAAAAGAAATTC
>NZ_JBSIOT010000048.1:0-2175 GCF_053613335.1 Bacillus sp. LR--39
CGCCAGCAAACCGACTGGAATACCTTTAATGCTTTCTGTGTTATCAAATTGGCTGGCTGTTTTTTTGATAAAAAGCTGAATCGCTTCAACAGGATCAGAGGATTCATCCATGCTTTGCTGTATCAGATGTTCAACGATCTTACCTGTATATGTAACCGCTTCAATTGCTAATTCTTCTTTGCCATTCGGAAAAAAGTGATAAAGCGATCCCTTAGGAGCACCGCTTTCTTTTACAATCTGGTTCAAACCTGTCGCGTGATATCCTTGCAGCTGGAACAGACGTGACGCCGTGTGAAGGATTTTTTCACGTGAATCTCCTCTGCTAGTCATTAAAACATTCCCTCCTAGGTATGGTAGAGCGACTTATATAATATAAAAAAGAACCCTGTGATTGTCAAAAGGGGTAAGACCCTTCCGGATGGGGTAAATGTACAAAAACAGCGTCTAGGAGGGATCTCTCAATGACAATCGATCATTCAGTCACGAATACAGAACAGCTTGAACGACAAAACCCCGCCATAAAAACAAAGATCAAACTGAAAAAACTCAAGGATCAGGTGATCGTCATTACCGGCGCTTCAAGCGGAATCGGACTTGTCACGGCACGAATGGCAGCTGAAAAAGGCGCAAAGGTCGTGTTAGCAGCGCGAAATGAAGACGCGCTGAAGGAGCTCACTGATGAACTTAAGGAAAAAGGGCACGACGCCATATGGGTAAAGGCGGATGTCGGAAAAGAAGAGGACGTCAACCGCATCGCAGAAACCGCGATCAGCACATTCGGCCGCTTTGACACATGGGTCAACAATGCGGCCGTCTCGACTTTCGGACACGCCATGGACGTCACCGTCGAAGACATGAAGCGCATGTTCGACACAAATTTCTGGGGACCTGTTTACGGAACAAGAGCGGCTGTCAAACACTACACCGGCAGAGGTGTGCCGGGCGCACTCATTAATGTAGGAAGCCTGTTCGGAGACAGGGGAACAGTCATTCAATCCACATATGCGTCTGCCAAATTTGCGCTTCACGGCTGGACGGAAAGCATCCGAATGGAGCTTGAAAAGGAACAGGCGCCCGTCTCGGTAACGCTCATCCACCCGGGCAGAATTGACACACCATATAACGAGCATGCGCACAGCTACCTCGACAAACAGCCGGCTCATTACCGCTCCATGATCTATCCGCCGGAAGCGGTCGCCGAAGCGATCCTGTTTGCCGCCGAACACCCTAAGCGCGACATGTACATCGGCTCACAGGCCAAAGCCATCGCCATGCTGGGCGCGCTTTTTCCTCGTCTGACCGACAGACTGATGGAAAAAATCATGTATCACAGCCAGCATGCCGAAAGACCGTCCAAACCGAGAGAAGAAAGCGCTCTTTATGATGCGGGCTGCGGTATGCATGACAGAGGCACAAATAAAGGATGGATGAGGTCAAGAAGCTACTACACAAAAGCGACGAAGCGCCCCATTGTATCGGCGGCTGTTGTTGCCGGACTAGTGGCTTGGGCTGCCGCCAAACGATGCAGGTAATCTCTGACTATAAGAAAAACCCATGCTGTTCCAGCGGAACCATGGGTTTTTTAGCTGTTAATCGATAAAAGCCTTGTTCATACGCTGCAGCAGCTCGCCGAACATCTCTTTTTCCTGTGTTGACCATTCTTTCAGCATCTGTTCATAACGTTCAAGGCGCTTTTGCTGATCGGCTTTTAATAGTTGTTTGCCGAGTTTTGTAATAGTAAACAGGCTGACTCTCCCATCAGATGGGTCTGAGAAACGATAGATGAGCTCCTTTGCCTCTAATGCAGCTGCTTGTCTTGAAAGAGTAGAAATATCAAGCTTAAACGATTCTGCCAATTCCTTAACACGAGCAGGCCCAAACTCATCCAATTGTCTCAGTAATAAGTACGAAGATCTCTCCAAATTCCCTGTTCTTTTCTCTGATTGATCCAGATAAACAGCTCTCCTGATAAAAGTCGTCAGCTCATATTCAATTAATTCAACTGGATTTTGATTTTGCAATCGCTCTCGCTCCCTATTCCAATCTCCGGCATTGACAACATCATATATACTTGTATAATACAAATGTACATTAACTGAATAA
Source organism: Bacillus sp. LR--39 (assembly GCF_053613335.1). Classification (NCBI taxonomy): domain Bacteria; kingdom Bacillati; phylum Bacillota; class Bacilli; order Caryophanales; family Bacillaceae; genus Bacillus; species Bacillus sp. LR--39. The sequence goes on from NZ_JBSIOT010000048.1 coordinate 2,104, forward strand.
ATACAAGTCGTTATATGACTAAATCAATTATTATACTTGTATAGTACAATCATATAAAAACAAAGTAAAGCG
>NZ_JBSIOT010000049.1:0-2155 GCF_053613335.1 Bacillus sp. LR--39
AACGTTCAATCAAGATGTAACAAGCCGTTTGCTAAAAAATCTCCAAGGAAAGCAAGCGGTCGTAGCTGAGCTGAAAAAAACAGCGAAAAAAAGCTTTGCGCCTGCGCTTTATGATTTAACGGAGCTCCAGCGTGACGCCCACAAGCGCTTCGGTTTTTCTGCCAAAGAAACGCTTTCTGTACTGCAGAAGCTATATGAGCAGCATAAGCTCGTCACATATCCGCGGACGGACTCTAGATTTTTATCCAGTGACATCGTCCCGACGTTAAAAGACCGTCTGGAAGGCATGGAAGTAAAACCGTATGCCCAATATGTCAGCCAAATTAAAAAACGCGGCATTAAATCTCATAAAGGATATGTCAATGACGCGAAGGTGTCAGACCACCACGCGATTATCCCGACCGAAGAGCCGCTCGTTCTCAGCAGTCTGAGTGATAAAGAACGAAAGCTGTATGACCTGATTGCGAAACGTTTCCTTGCTGTATTAATGCCTGCATTCGAATATGAGGAAACAAAGGTCATCGCAGAAATCGGCGGAGAAACCTTTACGGCGAAAGGCAAAACCGTGCAATCGCAAGGGTGGAAAGCCGTTTATGATATGGCGGATGAGGATGATGAGCAGGAGGATGACAGAGACCAGACACTTCCTGCGCTTCAAAAAGGCGACACACTTGCCGTCCGCACGTTAACGGAAACAAGCGGCCAAACGAAGCCGCCTGCCCGCTTTAATGAAGGGACCTTGCTGTCAGCGATGGAAAACCCAAGCGCATTTATGCAGGGAGAAGAAAAAGGCCTCGTCAAAACGCTTGGAGAAACAGGCGGCCTCGGCACGGTGGCAACGCGTGCCGACATTATTGAAAAACTGTTCAACAGCTTTTTAATCGAGAAAAAAAACCAAGATATTTTTATCACTTCTAAAGGAAAACAGCTCCTGCAGCTTGTTCCGGAGGATCTGAAATCACCGGCCTTAACAGCAGAATGGGAGCAAAAGCTGTCTGCGATCGCGGCCGGCAAATTGAAATCGGCTGTTTTTATTAAAAATATGAAGGCTTACGCTCACCAAACGGTAAAAGAAATCAAAAACAGCAGCCAAACCTTCCGACATGACAACATTACGGGAACGGCATGTCCGGAATGCGGCAAAATGATGCTGAAAGTAAACGGCAAACGCGGGACGATGCTCGTGTGCCAAGATCGTGAATGCGGAAGCAGAAAAACGATTGCCCGAAAAACAAACGCACGCTGCCCAAATTGCCATAAAAGAATGGAGCTTCGCGGCCAAGGCGAGGGCCAAACCTTTGCGTGTGTGTGCGGTCACCGTGAAAAGCTCTCTGTATTTGAAAAACGAAAAAACAAAGACAAAGCGCGTGCTACCAAACGGGACGTATCCTCTTATATGAAAAAACAAAATAAAGATGAGCCGATTAACAACGCGCTGGCAGAACAGCTGAAAAAACTCGGTTTGGATAAATAATAAAAAAACCTGTGCCTATCGCACAGGTTTTTTTAGTGGACTTAGGTCCTGTTTTCTTAATGTTCAAAAAGGGAAAAAAAAGCTAGCAATCTGCATTTTTTTCTTTTATAGTAAATGTACTTTGTAACATGGCAGTCATATTTTCGTCTATAACTATTTGTGAGCGTCTGATTTGCTTCAGGCGACAAAGGGGGATTTGCCTGTGAGGCATGTACTAATTGCTGTCATCTTATTCTTCTTATCTATCGGACTTTCCGCAGGGTGTGCTGAAGCTGGAAACAAGACCCAAAATCAGTCGGCGACAGAAGTGAATGCCAGCCCGCTCCAGCCGGCGGAATATTTCATCTATCACAATTTAATGAATGACAAAGGGCTGATCAAAACCGATTTTTCAGACCAGCCTTCTTACTTGTCGGAATCTCTCGGACTGTGGATGGAGTTTCTGCTCAGCAAAAATGACGCACCGCATTTCCAGGATCAATATCAGCATCTGACTGATTCATTTCTGATGAGCAATCACTTGGTGACGTGGAAGATTCAAAATGGCCAAGCGAGCGGGACGAATGCGCTGATAGATGATATGAGAATTATGCTGTCTCTTGACCAAGCCGCCGCAAAATGGGGCCGCAGCGACTACGCGCAAACGGCTAGGGATATCGGCACGTCTTTGAAGACATACAA
>NZ_JBSIOT010000050.1:0-2145 GCF_053613335.1 Bacillus sp. LR--39
AGCCAAAACGGTGATGATCGTTCCGAAAACCGTATTTGTTCCTCAGCCTAATGTCGATTCCGCAGTCATCCGTCTGATTCTCGGAGACGGCCCGGCAGTGGAGGTGGAAAATGAATCCTTTTTCTTTCAGCTCATCAAGGCAAGCTTTGCACAGCGCCGTAAAACGCTGCTCAATAACTTAGTTAACAATCTGCCTGAAGGAAAGGCGCAAAAATCAACGATTGACCAAGTGCTCGAAGAAACAAATATTGACGGTATGCGCCGAGGTGAATCCCTGTCTATTGAGGAGTTCGCAGCGCTGTCTAACGGATTGTATAAAGCCCTTTTCTAAAAGGGCTTCAGGCTGTCGAGAAAATCTCGACAGCCTTTATTTTTCCTTAAAATATCCATTCTTCTGTAATAAAATAAAAGAAAGACTTAAAAGGACGGTGTCTTTCTCATGTTCCACACAAGAAACTCTTCTCAAAACACAGCCGAATTTGTTCTGCTTGACCAACTCGTTGAAGAGGATCACCTGCTTCGGAAAATTGATAAACACATAGACTTCTCTTTCATCATTGAAAAGGTGAAACCTTACTACAGTGAAAACAAAGGCCGCCCCTCACTTGATCCGCTTATTTTATTTAAAATGATGTTTATCGGATACCTCTATGGTATCCGTTCAGAAAGACAGCTTGAAAAAGAAATTTACTACAATATGGCGTACAGATGGTTTCTCGGATTGAACATAAACGACCCGGTTCCACACCACTCCACCATCAGCTGGAACAGACGCACACGCTTTAAAGATACAACCATCTTCCAAGACATTTTTGATGAGATCGTTCTTCAGGCCATCAATCATGACATGGTGGGCGGACGAGTCCTATTCACCGACTCCACACACCTTAAAGCCAATGCCAACAAGCATAAATACACAAGAAAAACAATTGCGCAGGATACCCAAAACTATATCAAGGATTTAAATGAAGCCATTCAAGAGGATCGGGAGGAACACGGAAAAAAGCCATTAACAGCCAAAGAGGAGGTGAAAGCTGAAAAAGAGATCCGCCACAGTACAACCGATCCGGAAAGTGGCTATCTGTATCGTGAAAACAAACCAGAAGGTTTTTTCTATTTAGATCACCGCACAACAGATATGAAATACAACATTATCACCGATGCCTACGTCACACCTGGAAATGTCCATGATTCTGTGCCTTATCTTGACCGATTAGACCACCAAATCGCACGATTTGGTTTTCAAGTAGAAGCCGTCGCCCTTGATTCCGGATATTTAACGACTCCGATCTGTAAAGGATTATCTGACCGCCAAATCTTTGGTGTCATCGCACATAGACGTTATCACCCTATCCGAGGCTTGTTTCCAAAATGGAAATTTCATTATGACAGTGAACAAGACAGATACATTTGTCCAAATCACCAAACACTTACATACTCAACAACTGACCGAAAAGGCTACCGGTCATATAAATCAAATCCTGAAATATGTTCCTCATGCCCACTGCTTGAAAACTGTACAAAATCAAAGAATCGGCAGAAAGTGATTACTCGACATGTATGGGAAGAACATAAAGAAAAGGTCAGACAAAATCGCTTGTCTGTTTCAGGAAAAAACCTCTACAAAAAAAGAAAAGAAAAAATAGAGCGAAGCTTTGCAGATTCAAAACAGCTGCATGGGCTTCGCTATTGCAGGTTGAGGGGAAAACGAAATGTGAGTGAACAAGTTCTCCTCACAGCCGCATGCCAGAACATGAAGAAAATTGCCACATACCTAGCCAAGCAGGGCTAGGCATGTGGGAGCGCTTTTTCTGCATCTGAAACCTGATGAATATCTAAAGAAACTGTATAAAACAAAAAAGCTTGTAGAAAAAACGTCGTTTTCTCTACAAGCTGAGGATAGACAGATGTCTATCCTTTTTTGTATGTAAGTTAGAGCGCTTCTCTCTCAGCAGGCTCGATGAGATTTTGGAATTTTTCAATGAGCTGCGATGCTTTTGTTCCTTCAACTACGATCAAATATTCCTTTTCATTATGAGCCATGCGGAATGTTTCAAGCTCAATTAAGCTTTTGATTTTGCACATCGTTTTCTTTGAATAAATATAAATCTCGTGGCTTCCGGAATGGCACATTTTATAAAGATG
>NZ_JBSIOT010000051.1:0-2129 GCF_053613335.1 Bacillus sp. LR--39
ACAGGGCCACTGTCGCCATTTCCTTCGGCTGGCCGAGGCGGCCGAGCGGCGTGACCCATTTGTTGGCTTCGCGGAATTTTTCACCCATTTCTTGTTCTTTGGTGCCTGCTAATTTGTCAATCAGCGGGGTTTCGATCGTACCCGGTGAAATGGAATTGACGCGGATGCCGTTTCGTGCGTAGTCGATTGCCATTGCCTTTGTCAGGTTGGTGATACCGCCTTTTGCGGCGTTGTAGCCGGAGCGGTCAAGGTCCGCGGCACGGCCTGACATGGAGGAGGTGTTGATGATGGAGCCTCCATTTTCGAGCATGAGCGGAATCAAATATTTGCTGCAAAGGAACGTGCCGCGCAGGTCGACGGCGATAATGCGGTCAAACAGGTCAACCGGATATTCGTGTACCTTTCCGCCTTCCTGATCAACGCCGGCATTATTAAACAGAATATCAATCGTTCCGCATGCATCCTTGATTTGATCAGCAAATGCTTTCACACTGTTTTCATCTGACACATCGAGGTGAAAGGATTCTGCCTGTCCTCCGTTTTTTCTGATTGCGTCAACTGTTTCTTCCATTTGATCTTTATTGATATCTCCGATTATCACACGCGCGCCTTCATTGGCAAAAACCTCTGCCGTTGCTTGCCCAATGCCTGTCGCGGCGCCTGTGATCACTGCTGTTTTGTTTTCAAGTCTTCCCATGATACGAGACCTCCTTTTTCTATTTGTCTTCCCGCTATGTGCAGTGATAAACATGCGAGAAAAGAAAGGCTGGCATATGTTAAGATGAATTAGAAATTGTTGGGAGGTTTGTATGTTTGAAGGTACAGCATAAGAAGGAGCTCAAGTTTTATTGCTTCATTACCATTCCATCTGCATTTGTTGTGCTGACTGTCATCTCTTTTTTATTGCAAGAGATTACGTTCCCGGTGACTGCAAGCGCATTTCTGAATGCTTCATGGCATAATCTTTTGTTTTTGATACCGTTCGGTTTGTTTTTCTACCCGGTGCATATATGGATGAAGCGGGAGTTTGGCCGCTGGAATGACACAGAAAAAAAGAGAGGATGATGAAGCCTCTCTTTTTTATGAGAATGAGTGAGAAAAAGAGTGAAAACAAATCCAACTAATGTTAAATTTACATATATATGCATCTATCAACCTGATTGACAATTGTCATCTTATGTGATAAATAGATGCTGAAAAGGGTTTACATAATGGTAAAGGAGCGATCAAGAGTGGCGAAAAAAGAGTTTAAAGCAGAGTCTAAACGCTTGCTGGATATGATGATTAACTCCATTTATACCCAAAAAGAAATTTTCCTGCGCGAGTTAATCTCCAATTCGAGTGATGCGATTGACAAAATCTATTACAAAGCGCTTACGGACGATGCGCTTACGTTTGATAAAGACAGTTACTACATAAAGGTCGCAGCTGACAAAGATGCGAGAACATTAACCATCTCTGATACGGGGATCGGAATGACAAAGGATGAGCTTGAACAGCATCTTGGAACAATTGCAAAAAGCGGTTCCCTCGCGTTTAAAAAGGAAAACGAGCTGAAAGACGGACATGACATTATCGGGCAGTTCGGTGTCGGTTTTTACGCGGCATTTATGGTTGCCGATGTCGTGACAGTCATCAGTAAAGCGCTTGGCAGCGAAGAGGCTTATAAATGGGAGTCTGCGGGTGCAGACGGCTATACGATTGAGCCGTGTGAAAAGGAGTCTGTCGGTACAGACATTATCCTGAAAATCAAAGAGAACACAGAAGATGACAGCTATGACGAGTTTTTAGAGGAATATCGTTTAAAAGCGATCATCAAGAAGTACTCCGACTTCATTCGCTACCCGATCAAAATGGATACCACCATTAATAAGCCGAAGGAAGGCAGCGAAAATGAATTTGAAGAGGTGCAGGAAGAGCAGACGGTCAACAGCATGGTGCCGATCTGGAGAAAAAACAAAAGCGAGCTGACAGATGAGGATTATGAAAAATTCTATGCTGAAAAGCATTACGGGTTTGATAAACCGCTCACACACGTTCATATCAGTGTGGATGGAGCCGTTCGCTACAACGCGATTCTATTCATCCCTGAAAACATGCCGTTTGACTACTATTCCAAGGAATATGAG
>NZ_JBSIOT010000052.1:0-2093 GCF_053613335.1 Bacillus sp. LR--39
TTCGAGGATTACATTTATCCCGGCGTCGGCGCACCTACCACCACCTATCGGGATATCATGCATGAAGAGATTTTAAAAGTGGTTGATTTCAGGGATCGCGGCAAGAAAACAGCCAATTTTCACGTGCTAAGGGAAACAGCAATGCCAGCACTGCTTACGGAAAATGGCTTTGTAGACAATACAAGCGACGCCGAGAAACTGAAGTCATCCGCGTTTATTCAATCCATTGCGAGAGGCCACGCCAACGGACTGGCAAGGGCATTTAACCTTTCAAAAAAATCCACAGCCCTTTTTAAAGTGCAAATCGGCGCTTTCAGGGACAAAGCCAACGCCGATTCACTTGCCGCTCAAGCGAAAGCAAAAGGGTTTGATGCCATTGTAATTGACAGGGACAGCCTTTACAAAGTGCAAATTGGCGCCTTTTCTTCGAAAGAGAATGCAGAAGCGCTTGTTCAGCAAGCCAAAAACGCCGGATTTGATGCTTTCATTTACCAGGAATAGGGACAATCATCAAGAAAAGCCCGCGATCTGTCTCGTTGAACTGACCCGTTAAAATGAGACTTAGAAAAAACACCTATGCTGCCTGTCCCCTGTATTCCAGTGGGGACAGGTAGTTTAATTTTGCCTGAATTCGTACATGATTATATCGATACATGTATTGATTTACAATTTGTACTACTTTAGAATTGGATATAGATGCTCTACTTTGAGCGTTAAATCCTTCCGACTTTAGCGAGGAGTGAAAGGATTCAATGACGGCATTATCATGGCAGTTTCCTTTTCGAGACATGCTTGTGGTAATGCCTTTTTCTTTGGCCAAATTCTGATATGCATGTGAAGTATAGACAGATCCCTGGTCGCTATGAAGAAGTAACCCTACTGGTTTACGTAATTCTACAGCTTCCCTCAATGTGTCTAATACTAGGTTAATATCTTGGCTCGTACCTATTTTGTAAGCCACTATTTCGTTGTTATATAAGTCCATAATCGTTGATAAATATAACATAGTCGAGCCATAAGGTAAGTAGGTAATGTCGGTTACCCATTTTTCATTTAATCGGCTTGCTTTAAAATTACGATTGAGAGTGTTCGGCACAATAATATTACTCTCACCACAAATGTACTTTTGTCGCTTCTTCTTAACTTGACACTGAATCTCAAACTTTTGCATAATTTTTTGTACAGTTTTGCGGTTTACATTTATCCCATACTTTCTGTTTAAGATGGATTTAATTTTACGATGACCATAGTGATAGAAGTTTTTCTTACACAGCTTGATTACTAGCTCTTCTAATGAAGTTAGCTCAACTTTTTTATACTTCTTTTTCCAACGGTAATATGTTGACTTAGGTATGCCTAATACTCCAAGAATATCAATTATTTTAAAAGTGGCTGAGAGTTCTTCTACAACTTGGACAATGACTCGTGGCTCCAACTCCTTTCGATCTCCTGGTACTTTTTTATAATTGCCAATTGAGCCTCTAGCTGTTTATTCTTTAGTTTTAATTCTTCTAGCTCACTCATTTCCTCCGATTCTTTACCGTAGGAATATTGTTTTCCAACTTGTTGCGAAAATCGATAGGTTTGGCCTGTTTTGTACCATCGCATCCATGTTTTAATTTGAGTCTTATTTTTTATCCCCAGTTGTTCCATTATTTCTTTGTTTGTCATTCCAGCTTGTTTCATTTTAATTACTTCCCATTTTACTTCTTCTGCGTAATGTACTCTTGTGCCCATAGAAAAACACCCTCCTAAGAATCATATTGTATTAATACGATTCAGGGGGTGTTTTTTCCTTGTCTCATTTATTTGGGTCTCTCCAGTGATTTGCCGGCAGGCTTTTTCTTTTTTACAGCTTTTCCGAAGTCTTTAGCGAAGCATGTACGAAGTCTCTGAACAGAGCCTGAGGTCTTGTCGGTCTTGACGTAAATTCAGGATGGAACTGAGACGCGACAAACCATGGATGGTCTTTAAGCTCGATAATTTCTACGAGACGGCCGTCAGGGCTTGTCCCGGAAAATACAAAACCGGCTTCTTCCATCTGCTGTCTGAACTCATTGTTGAATTCGTAGCGGTGGCGGTGGCGTTCATAC
>NZ_JBSIOT010000053.1:0-2091 GCF_053613335.1 Bacillus sp. LR--39
GGCTTGATCACGTTCCTGCACGTTGTTGTAGGTGAACTGGCCCCGAAAACGGTCGCGATTCAAAAGGCAGAACAGCTGACTTTACTGATAGCGGGCCCTTTGCGTTTATTCTATTTGCTCCTGTTTCCGTTTATTTGGATCCTTAATGGATCGGCGCGGCTTTTATGCGGGATGTTCGGTTTGAAGCCTGCGTCAGAACATGATGGTTCCCATTCTGAGGAAGAACTCAGGATGCTGTTATCTGAGAGTTTAAAAAACGGAGAGATTAATCCGTCTGAATATAAATATGTGAATAAGATTTTTGAATTTGATAATCGGATCGCCAAAGAAATTATGATACCGCGGAAGGAAATGGCTGCTGTGTCAACTGAGATGACGATGGCCGAGATGCTTGAAGTCATGCTGAAGGAAAAATACACGCGCTGGCCAGTCACAGATGGAGACAAAGACAGTGTGATCGGTTTGGTCAATACGAAGCATTTGTTTTCTGATTTGCTGTTTATGACAGAAGAAGAACGAATGAAGATGACGATCCATTCGTATGTGAGGCCGGTCATCGAAGTGATTGAAACGATCCCGGTTCATGACTTGCTGATTAAAATGCAGCGCGAGCGCATTCATATGGCTATATTGTCGGATGAATACGGAGGAACCTCGGGACTTGTGACGACAGAGGATATTCTTGAGGAAATTGTCGGAGAGATCAGAGATGAATTTGATGAAGATGAACAGCCGCTGATCCAAAAGCTTGGCGACGGCCATTATGTGATGGATGGAAAGGTTCGGATCGATCAGGTGAACAGCCTTCTTGGCGCATGGATTCAAGAACACGTCGATACGATCGGCGGGCTGATATTAAAAGAAAACATCGATATTGAGGCTGGTGAATCCATTCGCAGCGGTTCATATACGATAAAGGTGCTGAAGATGGACGGCCGATTAATCAAGCAAATCGATATAAAAGAAGAAGCCGGCAACACAACCGGGATTACGGCGCACCACAAGCTGCCGCTGCCTGAGACTGTGATGCTGAACAGTGCAACCTTGAGCGAGAAATAAGCTCAAGGTTTTTTTACATTGTGATTGTCCAGCCGCACCAAAATGCCAAAAGCGATCCGCAAAGTGTCAAGGCGATGTACAAGATGCTTTCTATTACACGTTTGGCCATAAGGAGTTGAATGCTTTCAACGCTGAAAGTGGAAAAGGTCGTAAAGGCGCCAAAAAACCCTGTGCCGATGATAAGCGAGACCGAAGCATTTGCAACGTGAAGTCCTGTAAATATTCCGAGCCCGAGAGCTCCGAGAATATTGACTGTCAGTATGCCAATGGGCAGGCTGAGACCTTTGGTTTTGGCGGTTATGACATTGCCAAGCCAGAACCGAAGCATTGCGCCAAGTCCGCCCCCTATGAAAATACCCGCTAGTGTCATCTTTCCTGCAGCCCCTTTCTTTGCTGAATGCCTGCTATGCGCCGTCCCGCAAAAACACCAATCAGTGCAAATATGATCCCTGATATCAATGAGGCTGCCACATATAAAAGAGCCAATGAGGGTTGTCCTTGCAAAAGCATCACTGTTTCCTTAGAAAACGTGGACATTGTTGTGAAGCCTCCGCAAAAGCCGGTGCCTAAAAAAGCCGACAGCAGAGGCCGTTTTGCCCCGATCATAAAAAATCCGGTCAAAATGCCTAATAGAAGGCTGCCTGCCGCAATTTCCAGCCAGGTTGCCGCCGGGAACTGACCGGTGTGTATCCATAAGTTTAATCCGTATCGGAGGCAGGCGCCAAGCGCGCCTCCGATAAAAACCGCGCTATATATTTTCATGTTTGCCATCCTTTATGATGAAATCCGGGTAATCTGTAACGATGCCGTCCACGCCCATGGCTTGTAATTTTGCCGCTGTCTTTTGATTGTTGACAGTCCATGCAAATATGTTTAAGCCATTTTTATGGACGGAGCCGATCATCAGACGGTTGAGCCGTGTGTATTTTATATTGACATAGTTTGCAAAAGAGCGGAAGGCCTTCATCTGATTTCTGGACAGCATGCCAAAGGTGCGTCTTTTAATAACCGCTGTCGGAATCGAAGGATAAA
>NZ_JBSIOT010000054.1:0-2076 GCF_053613335.1 Bacillus sp. LR--39
CACCCAGCCGTTGCTGAAGCCTGCCCATTTGCCGAATGCTTTTCGGGCATACGCACAAAACGAGCCCTTTTCCGGCTGCTTCGCCGATAGCTTGGCGAGCTGTTCAAAGACAAAATACGTACCGATCCCTGCGATCAGAAATGAAAGGAGAACGGAAAAACCGCTTTTTACAATTGCGATGCTGGAACCGAGAAAGAAGCCTGTTCAAATCGTGCAGCCGACTCCGATCAGTGACTGCTGCCACCAAGCCAGATTCCCTTTTGGCTGGTCTTTTTTTGTTTGGCTCATTATTTATTCAACCCCTTTTATCTAAGGTTAGATTGTGATCTGTCCGAAGCTTATATACATCGGATTTTTGCCTCTTTTTACATGGAGAAGGAAGCGGACGCTCATACTAATGAAAAAAGGAGCAAACCAATGACACAGCAATATATTGTGGAGCCGAAAAAAGGCTTGGGCTGAAGCTGAAAAAGGGTCAGATTTTAAAGGTGGTTGATGTAGAAGGGCAGCAGGTGGCTGATTTTGTCGTATACCATGCCAAGGATTTTTATGAACACCTTGATCAGGGAGCGACGATAGACGCCAATCACTCCATTCATGTGAAGGTCAACGACCATCTCTACTCCAACCTGTATAAGCCGATGTTAACCCTGATTGAAGATACGGTCGGCAAGCATGATCTGCTGCTGCCCGCCTGCCGTCCTGATATGAACAGGCTCTTATATGGGAAGCAAAAGGATGAGTTTCAGGATACGTGCTATGACAATATGAACCGTGCGCTTGAGCAGTTTGGCGTACCGAAGCCCCACATGCATTACCCATTTGCGATTTTTATGAATACTGTCCTTGATGAGAAAGGGAATCTGTCTGTGGAAACACCGCTTTCGAATGCCGGAGATTATGTAAGGCTCAGGGCGGAGATGGATTTAATTGTCGCGTTTTCTTCCTGCCCGATTGAAAAAGGGAAATGCAATGGCGACAGTGTGACATCCATACGGGTTGAAGTCAGCTGATCTCTCTTGTTCACTGTGAATGAAGACCTGTGCTATATTTAATAGGGATACATAACAGTCATGATTCATTTTCATTGATTTGGGGAAATGATCAGTAATAAGTGAAAATGTACAGGAGGAATGATTGGGATGAGCATGCAGGAAAAGATTATGCGTGAGTTACATGTGAAGCCCTCAATTGATCCAAAGCAAGAAATTGAGGACCGAGTCAATTTTTTAAAACAATATGTAAAGAAAACCGGTGCTAAAGGCTTTGTATTGGGAATCAGCGGGGGCCAGGATTCAACACTTGCGGGAAGACTCGCTCAGCTTGCGGTGGAGAGCATTCGCGAGGAGGGCGGAGACGCTCAATTTATCGCGGTCCGTCTTCCGCATGGCACACAGCAGGATGAAGACGATGCCCAGCTTGCTTTGAAGTTTATTAAGCCGGATAAATCATGGAAGTTTGATATTAAATCGACAGTCAGCGCTTTTTCTGAACAGTATCAGCAGGAAACAGGCGATCAGCTGACGGACTTTAATAAAGGAAACGTAAAAGCAAGAACAAGAATGATCGCGCAATACGCGATCGGCGGCCAGGAAGGTCTTCTTGTGTTAGGAACAGACCATGCTGCTGAAGCAGTGACTGGTTTCTTTACGAAGTACGGTGACGGCGGAGCAGACCTCCTGCCGCTGACAGGCTTGACGAAGCGCCAGGGAAGAACCCTGCTGAAAGAGCTGGGTGCACCGGAACGCTTATACTTAAAAGAACCGACTGCCGATCTGCTCGACGAAAAACCGCAGCAGTCGGATGAAACAGAGCTTGGCATTTCCTACGACGAGATTGACGATTACCTCGAAGGAAAAGAAGTATCAGCGAAAGTATCAGAAGCGCTGGAAAAACGCTACAGCATGACTGAACATAAACGCCAGGTTCCGGCGTCTATGTTTGATGACTGGTGGAAATAAGTTGAAAAAAGCCCGCTCTCGGAGCGGGCTTTTGTCGTGTACAGAAGCTTTATTTGATGCGGATATGATTCAGCTTTACCATTAATCTGTCGGCGAACCTTCGGAGGCTGCCTCT
>NZ_JBSIOT010000055.1:0-2055 GCF_053613335.1 Bacillus sp. LR--39
AACAGCATCTGAGAAGCCCGACAGCATCGCATGCAGGTTTAAAGATCACATGATGACGTATCAAGAGCTGAATGAATATATTCAGCGATTTGCGGACGGCCTTCAGGAGGCCGGTATGGAGAAAGGGGACCATCTAGCTTTGCTGCTTGGCAATTCGCCTGATTTTATCATCGCGTTTTTTGGCGCTTTAAAAGCTGGGATCGTGGTTGTTCCCATCAATCCGTTGTACACGCCGACAGAAATTGGTTATATGCTGACAAATGGCGATGTAAAGGCGATCGTGGGCGTTAGCCAGCTTTTGCCGCTTTATGAGAGCATGCATGAATCGCTGCCAAAGGTTGAGCTCGTCATTTTATGCCAGACGGGGGAGGCAGAGCCGGAAGCTGCGGACCCAGAGGTCAGGATGAAAATGACAACGTTTGCAAAAATATTGCGGCCGACATCTGCTGCTAAACAAAACCAAGAACTTGTCCCTGATGATACCGCGGTTATTTTATATACGTCAGGAACGACTGGAAAACCGAAAGGCGCAATGCTGACTCATCAGAATTTGTACAGCAATGCCAACGATGTCGCAGGCTATTTGGGAATGGATGAGAGGGACAATGTGGTCTGCGCTCTTCCCATGTTTCACGTGTTTTGTTTAACCGTCTGTATGAATGCACCGCTGATGAGCGGCGCAACTGTCTTGATTGAGCCTCAATTCAGTCCGGCATCTGTTTTTAAGCTTGTTAGGCAGCAGCAGGCGACCATTTTTGCCGGTGTGCCTACAATGTATAACTACTTGTTTCAGCATGAAAACGGAAAGAAAGATGATTTTTCTTCGATCCGGCTGTGCATTTCGGGAGGCGCGGCCATGCCAGTCGCGTTGCTGACGGCGTTTGAAGAAAAATTCGGTGTTACCATTTTGGAAGGCTACGGGCTCTCGGAAGCATCACCCGTCACGTGCTTTAACCCGTTTGACAGGGGCAGGAAGCCGGGCTCCATCGGGACAAGTATCTTACATGTCGAAAACAAGGTCGTAGATCCGCTCGGACGCGAGCTGCCCGCTCACCAGGTCGGCGAATTGATCGTGAAAGGCCCCAATGTGATGAAGGGCTATTATAAAATGCCGATGGAAACAGAGCATGCATTAAAAGACGGGTGGCTTTATACGGGGGACTTGGCAAGACGGGATGAGGACGGCTATTTTTACATTGTTGACCGGAAAAAAGACATGATCATTGTAGGAGGATACAATGTGTATCCGCGGGAGGTGGAGGAGGTGCTGTACAGCCATCCGGACGTCAAGGAGGCGGTTGTCATCGGCGTGCCGGACCCCCAAAGCGGGGAAGCGGTAAAGGGATATGTGGTGCCGAAACGCTCTGGGGTAACAGAGGAGGACATCATGCAGCACTGTGAAAAGCATCTGGCAAAATACAAGCGGCCTGCCGCCATTACGTTTCTTGACGATATTCCGAAAAATGCGACGGGGAAAATGCTCAGACGGGCACTGAGAGATATTTTGCCCCAATAAAATGAAAAAGCGAAGCGGTTAGCTTCGCTTTTTCATTTTCAATCCTTTGCTTCTTTTTTAATAATATTTAGCAGCGCCTTTGTATCATTTTTGCTCAATTTGTAGTATGTGCCATCCTTCGAAAAAACGGCTTGCTGGCTGTCGTCAATCCATAGTCTGAATGAGTCATACCGGTCTTTATGAAACTTGATTGTCCCTTCGTAATCAGGGGCTGATGTTTTTTCTGTCTTCACCTGTTTTCCCTGATTCATAATATCCAGCATATCTTTGACGTGCTGTCTTTTTTCAATCTCGATATCTTCCTGGCCGCTTGAAGACAGTGTGATCAAATCCGCGTCTACCGATTGATACACATCGCCTGATCGGCTGTAAAGATAGAAAAATGCTATAAACACAAGACCGATTACCACGATGGCTGCCACTATTTTTTTCATTTGCATCACTCCAAACATTGTTAGTTTTCCCAGCGATCGGGCTTTCCATGCTTAAAAGGGTGGAAAAGTGCGGAACACAGCTTGGTTCTAAGAATTTGAATTTAT
>NZ_JBSIOT010000056.1:0-2046 GCF_053613335.1 Bacillus sp. LR--39
CCGAGGCCTCTTCACCCGCTGAACATCCGCTGAACAAAAAGACGCAGACAAGGGATAACAGCACGTAACAAATCTTATTCAAACCAATCCCCCCTTTTAGTGTAAGTGCTTACATTTTATTTTAAAGCGTTCGGATAGGGCGAAACACTCAAAAAACAGTGGCGAAAGTCAAAAAAACAGAGATGGCTATCCTGCGGAAGCGCCTCCCTGTTTTCTTCTGAATTCTGACGGTGTCAGACCGGTATATTTTTTAAAAACAAGACTGAAATACTTCGGATTATCGCCAAACCCGATTTCTTCAGCAATTTCTGATACACTCGCGTCCCGCCTCATTTTCATTTGCTTCATCGCATGTTCAAGACGCACTCGTGTAACATATTGGGAAAATTTCTCGCCTGTTTCCTGTTTAAATAATTTCCCGAGATAATCAGGATTCATAAACAACATATCCTTCGCCGCCCATTTTAAGGACAGATTCGGATTTCCGAGCTCGTCGGCAATAAGCCTGATCATTTTCGAAATCACTGCGCTCCCATGCAGGTCACCAGACGCTTCAGCTGTGTCACGAAACAGCTGCCCCGCGTGCCGGAGTTCTCCCGCCTGACTGATGGCCATCTTGCGGGCAAAAACCTCCGCCACCTTTTCAGCGGCGTTCTCCTCTACGGCGAGTACGGTCCATTCTCCGCTGCTGCAAACCGCTGTCAGTGCCGACCCGAGTGCCTCTCTGGCTGCAGCATCAATAGATTGTTCCCCTTTTAAGATCAAGAGGCGGATCTTTTTTCCGGCAAGTGAAGGCGGCGGAGACAGCTGGGCCACACCGGCGATCAAACCTTCCAAGTATTGATCGGCTGCAAAGGAACGGATATGGTCGAGCTCGTGTTTCAGATGGGCTGTTTTCTTTTTGTGCACATCTTGCCGCTTCAGCTCAGCAATGATTTCCTCCAGCGAGCTGATAATCTGCTGTTCATTGCAGGGTTTCAGCAAATAATGCTTCACCCCATATTTCATGGCTTCCTTTGCGTACTCAAACTCTCCAAACACGGACAGGACGATAAATTGCACCGACGGGCTGGCGGCTGACACCTTTTTGATCAGCTCAAGCCCGTCCATGCCAGGCATTTTGACGTCTGTGATGACGATATGCGGCTGCTTATGTACAATCTTTTCATATGCTTCATGTCCGTTCTGCGCTTTTCCGATCAATGAGGCGCCAAGCGACTCCCACTCAATGATTCCCGCCATTCCATCAAGGATAATCCTCTCATCATCAGCCAGCAGTATTTTATACATCACACCACCTCATTTCGGCACGGTATTGTGATCACAATCCTCGTTCCCTTTTCATGCTCACTCTGAATCCGCAATCCGTATGGCTCTCCGAATGTCAGGCTGATGCGCTCGCGAATATTCCACAGTCCGATTCCTCTTCCGCCCGTTGATTCAAGAATCCGTCCATCCATGCCAGGGCCGTTATCTTCGACCGTAATACAGATACAGCCCTTCGTCTTTTTCGCCTGAATCCGGATGGCGCATGGCCTTGTAAAGGGTTCAAGCGCGTATTGAATCGCATTTTCCGCAAGCGGCTGGAGCGTCAGTTTCGGAATGAGGCAATGCTTCACATCATCGTCAATATCCAACGTGAAATTCAGGCGCTCTTCAAATCGAAATCGCTGAATAGTCATATAGTGACGTACAATGTCCGCCTCCTCCTGAATGGTCACGATATCCTTTTTCATATGTATGCTGTTTCGCAGAAGAAAACCGAGCGATTCCACCATTTTTGAGATTTGCTTTTGCTGATTCGCCTTGGCCAGCCAATTGATGGACTCGAGCGTGTTATATAAAAAATGCGGATTGATCTGGGCTTGCAGTGCTTTCAATTCGGTTTCTTTAATAATGAGCTGTTTTTCCACATTTTCTTCCATCAGCTCATTAATCCGTTTCATCATGACAGTAAAATGGCGGTTCAGCATGCCGGCCTCATCCTGTGTATGTTCCGGCAGAGAAAGCGACAAACCCGCTTCAATGCCGCTGTGCTGCACCGAT